>NZ_CP046565.1:2335833-3062500 GCF_012769535.1 Methylococcus geothermalis | reverse complement strand
AAAGATTCGGATGAGCTGTGGATAGGAGTGAAAGGCTAAACAAGCTCGGAGATAGCTGGTTCTCCTCGAAAGCTATTTAGGTAGCGCCTCGTGTCTCACTCTCGGGGGTAGAGCACTGTTTCGGCTAGGGGGTCGTCTAGATTTACCAAACCGATGCAAACTCCGAATACCGGGAAGTGCAATCACGGGAGACACACGGCGGGTGATAAGGTCCGTCGTGAAAAGGGAAAGAGCCCAGACCGCCAGCTAAGGTCCCCAAATCATGGCTCAGTGGAAAACGATGTGGGAAGGCACAGACAGCCAGGAGGTTGGCTTAGAAGCAGCCATCCTTTAAAGAAAGCGTAATAGCTCACTGGTCGAGTCGGCCTGCGCGGAAGATTCAACGGGGCTAAGCCATGTACCGAAGCTGCGGATTCACCTTTGAGGTGAGTGGTAGAGGAGCGTTCCGTAGGCCTGTGAAGGTCAATTGAGAAGTTGGCTGGAGGTATCGGAAGTGCGAATGCTGACATAAGTAACGACAAAACGGGTGAAAAACCCGTTCGCCGAAAGCCCAAGGTTTCCTGCGCAACGCTAATCGGCGCAGGGTTAGTCGGCACCTAAGGCGAGGCCGAAAGGCGTAGTCGATGGAAAACAGGTTAATAGTCCTGTACCGGTTGCAACTGCGATGGGGTGACGGAGAAGGCTAGGTCAGCCGGGTGTTGGACGTCCCGGTTTAAGCGTGTAGGAAGGTCTCTTAGGCAAATCCGGGGGATCAATTCCGAGGCGTGATGACGGTGCTGAAGGCGACTTCAGCCGAAGTGATTGATGCCAGGCTTCCAAGAAAAACCTCTAAGCTTCAGGTTGCAAGCGGCCGTACCAAAACCGACACAGGTGGGCAGGATGAAAATTCTCAGGCGCTTGAGAGAACTCGGGTGAAGGAACTAGGCAAAATGGTACCGTAACTTCGGGAGAAGGTACGCCCCTGGTAGGTGAAGTGACGTGCTCATGGAGCCGAAGGGGGTTGCAGTGAAACGGTGGCTGCGACTGTTTATTAAAAACACAGCACTCTGCAAAGACGAAAGTCGACGTATAGGGTGTGACGCCTGCCCGGTGCCGGAAGGTTAATTGATGGGGTCAGCGCAAGCGAAGCTCTTGATCGAAGCCCCGGTAAACGGCGGCCGTAACTATAACGGTCCTAAGGTAGCGAAATTCCTTGTCGGGTAAGTTCCGACCTGCACGAATGGCGTAACGATGGCCACACTGTCTCCACCCGAGACTCAGTGAAATTGAACTTGCTGTGAAGATGCAGTGTACCCGCGGCTAGACGGAAAGACCCCGTGAACCTTTACTATAGCTTTGCACTGGACTTTGAATTGACTTGTGTAGGATAGGTGGGAGGCTGAGAAGCTCGGACGCCAGTTCGGGTGGAGCCGACCTTGAAATACCACCCTGGTGAATTTGGAGTTCTAACCCAGGTCCGTGATCCGGATCGGGGACCGTGCATGGTGGGTAGTTTGACTGGGGCGGTCTCCTCCCAAAGAGTAACGGAGGAGCACGAAGGTGCGCTCAGCGTGGTCGGAAATCACGCAGAGAGTGTAAGGGCAAAAGCGCGCTTGACTGCGAGACGAACAAGTCGAGCAGGTACGAAAGTAGGTCCTAGTGATCCGGTGGTTCTGTATGGAAGGGCCATCGCTCAACGGATAAAAGGTACTCCGGGGATAACAGGCTGATACCGCCCAAGAGTTCATATCGACGGCGGTGTTTGGCACCTCGATGTCGGCTCATCACATCCTGGGGCTGTAGCCGGTCCCAAGGGTATGGCTGTTCGCCATTTAAAGTGGTACGCGAGCTGGGTTTAGAACGTCGTGAGACAGTTCGGTCCCTATCTGCCGTGGGCGTTGGAGATTTGAGGGAAGTTGCTCCTAGTACGAGAGGACCGGAGTGAACGAACCGCTGGTGTTCCGGTTGTCATGCCAATGGCATTGCCGGGTAGCTATGTTCGGACAGGATAACCGCTGAAAGCATCTAAGCGGGAAGCCCCTCCCAAGATGAGATCTCCCTGGGACCTCGAGTCCCCTGAAGGGCCCTGGAAGACCACCAGGTTGATAGGTCGGGTGTGGAAGTGCAGTAATGCATGAAGCTAACCGATACTAATGGCCCGTGAGGCTTGACCATATAACACCCAAGACGTTTGGGTGTGTGCGACACAAACCGCGAACACAGTGTACGTTGACCAAATGCCTCGAGAGCTCGAGCTCGACAACCAGTTTTGCCTGGCGGCCAGAGCGAGCGGGAACCACCCGATCCCATCCCGACCTCGGAAGTGAAACCGCTTAGCGCCGATGATAGTGCAGATACCTGTGCGAAAGTAGGGAACTGCCAGGCTCTTAATCTCAGCAACAACCTTCAACCCCGATATCCTCATCAGGATATCGGGGTTTTTGTGCGACCGGTGATTGACCTTGCCCGGTCGAACTCCGTCGTCTCGGCTGCCTCAGAGGGCGCCGGCGTCCAGCACGGGCATCGCCCAGTAATGGATGCCACTATTCCGAAAATCCGTTTGCAACGCCATCAAGGTCTCCGCCAATACTTCACCGGGCAGCTGAACTTCAAACCGAACGCGCCGGGTGCGCCCGGCGACCTGCTCGTTCAGGCTCATTTCCTCCGCCCGGCTCGAATGGCCCGACGCCGCTTGGCTGCTAAATCCCTGTATGTCTGAAGCGCTCAGCATCCAGTCTACCAGGGCATCCTCGAGCTGCGGCGGCACCATGAGGGTCAACAGTACGAGATCGGACATCTTTCATTTTCCCTCGCCATAACGGCGGTAGAGGATAGGCAGGAGTATGAGGGTCAGGAGGGTCGAGGTGACCAGCCCCCCGACACCCACGATGGCCAGGGGGCGCTGGATTTCCGAGCCAGGACCCATAGCAAACAAAAGAGGAATGAGCCCGAATGCGGCGATGCTTGCGGTCATGAGCACCGGACGCAGCCGGCGCGATGCGCCGACCCGGACGACTTCATCCATGGAAAGTCCCAAGGCTCGCAACTGGTTGAAATAAGTGACCATCACGACGCCGTTCAGCACCGCGATCCCTAGCAGAGAAATGAACCCTACGGAGGCGGAGACGGACAGATATTCGCCGGAAAGCCACAGGCTGGTGACTCCTCCCACCAAGGAGAAGGGGACATTCGTAAGCACCAGTATTGCCTGCCGGACCGAGCCGAAGGTGGTGAACAGCAGCAGAAAGATCAAGCCGATGGAAATCGGGATGACGATGGAAAGGCGTTGCGCCGCGCGCTGCTGGTTTTCAAATTGTCCTCCCCAGGTCAGGTAATAGCCGCCGGGCAGAGCGACACGCTCGGCAACCGCCTTGCGTGCTTCTTCGACGAAACCGACCAGGTCGCGGCCCTGTACGTTGGTCCGGACGACGGAGAACCGCTGGCCGCGCTCGCGATTGATGGCGACCAGGCCTTCCGTGCGTTCGACGTGGGCAACGGCGGAAAGCGGCACGCGGCGGCCGTCGGGCAGGGTCACCTGCAGCAATGCGAGCTGTTCGGGATCGGCAGCCGCCCTGAGCAGCAACGGCGTCCGCTTGATGCCTTCCTGCACGATGCCCAGCTTGAGCCCTTCGATCTGCGCGCGCAGCATCCGTTCCAGGGTGTCGCCGTCCAGCCCCAGGCGCCCCGTGGCCAGCCGGTCGATCCGGACCTGGAGGTACTGCATACCGGCGTTGCGCATCGTGAATACATCGGAAGCGCCGTCCACCGAGCGAATGACCTCGGCGATGGCTTCGGCCTTTTCATTGAGCACCGCGATATCCGGGCCGTAGAGCTTGACGGCGACATCGCCGCGAACCCCGGTCAGCATCTCCGTCACCCGCATCTGGATCGGCTGGGTGAAGCCGAAGGCGATTCCAGGCATGGTTTCCAGGACTTTCCGGATGTCTTCGACCAGTTCTTCGCGGGTTTTGCCATCCCATTGATCGGCTGGTTTCAAGACCACGAAGTTGTCCGTTTCATTGAGCCCCATGGGGTCGAGCCCGATTTCATCCGAACCCACCCGCGACACGACCCGCTCCACTGCGGGAACGTGGTCGAGCAACGCCTTCTGAAGCTGCTCGTCGAGACGAACCGATTGTTCCAGATTGATGGACGGCAGTTTTTCCACCTGGACGATGATGCTGCCTTCATCCAGCGTGGGCATGAAGGTCTTGCCGATCTGCGCGTAAATAAGCGCGGTCAAGGCGAGCAGGATTCCGGCGACGGCGACTACCCATCGGCCATGGTCGAGCGCCCACAGCAATACCGGTTCATAGAATTCGTGGAGTTTCCGGGCAAGCCAGGGTTCTTCGTGCTTGACCTTGCGCATCAGCCAGGAGGCCAGGACCGGGATGACCAGCAGCGACATAAACAACGAACCGCCCATGGCGAACACGTTGGTGAAGGCCACAGGCCTGAACAGCTTCCCTTCAAGCCCTTGCAGTGACAGCAGAGGCACGAAGACGATGGCGATGATGAGGGCGCCGGACACCACCGGCGCGGTCACCTCGCGCATGGCGCGGTAGATGAGGTGTAGGCGGGGAAGTTTGCCCTGCATGCGGGGATCGGCCAGGTGCGTCGTGATGTTTTCCACGACCACGACCGCGGGGTCGACCAGCTTGCCGATGGCGATTGCGAGGCCGCCGAGGCTCATCAGGTTGGCCGAGAGGCCGAACTGGTGCATCAGCAGGAAGGTGAACAGCGCGGACAGCGGCAGGATGCAGGCGACGGTAAATGCGGCACGCAGGTCGCCCAGGAACAGCAGGAGCAGGATGACAACCAGCACGATGGCTTCCACCAGCGCCCGGACGACGGTATGCGTCGCCCGGTTCACCAAATCGCTGCGGTCGTAGAACACGTCGAGCGTGACGCCTTCCGGGAGGGCAGGCCGGATTTCCTCGATTTTCCGCTTGACGCCTTCGACCACCTCCCGCGCATTGGCTCCGCGAAGGCCCAGCACCAAGCCCTCCACGGCTTCGTCCTGGCCGTTCTGGCTGACTGCTCCGTAGCGCGTCAGGGCGCCGATGCGCACTTCGGCCACGTCCCCGATCGTGATGGCGACGCCATTCTGATTGGCGATGACGATGGCCCGGACATCGTCCAGGTCGCGGATCTGCCCTTCGGCACGAACGAGCAACGCTTCTTCGCCCTCGGGCAGGCGGCCGGCGCCGTCATTGCGGTTGTTGGACTTGAGCGCTTTGATCAAGGCATCCATGGTGATGCCGCGCGAGGACATGCCTGCATTGTTCGGGATCACCTCGAAACTTCGCACCATCCCGCCCAAGGTGTTGACGTCGGCTACGCCGGGCACCGTGCGAAGGGCGGGACGAATGACCCAGTCGAGCAGGTTGCGCCGCTCCATCAGGGTGAGGTCGCCGCCTTCGATGGTGAACATGAACATTTCGCCCAGTGGCGTCGTCATCGGCGCCATGCCGCCTTCGATTCCGTCCGGCAGGTTGCCCCAAACGCCGTTGAGCCTTTCGGCGATCTGCTGCCGTGCCCAGTAGATATCGGTGCCTTCCTCGAAGTCGACGGTGATGTCTGTCAGCGCGTACTTGGCGATGGAGCGCAGCATGGTCTGCTTGGGGATGCCGAGCAGTTCCAGCTCGATGGGCGCGGTGATGCGGGTTTCGACTTCCTCCGGCGTCATTCCCGGTGCTTTCACGATGATCTTGACCTGGGTCGGGGAGACGTCGGGAAAAGCGTCGATGGGAATCCGGGTGGTGGCGACATAACCGGCACCGGCCAGCAATGCGGTGAGAAGGATGACCAGCAGGCGCTGGGTCAGCGCGAACTGGATCAGGCGGCTCATTCGTCGCCTCCGCCGAGACCGGTCCAGGCGGCCTTCAGGGCGGCGACGCCTTGGACGGCGACCCGGTCGTCGGCGGTCAAGCCTTCATGAATGATGGCCTTGCGTCCGTCCACGGCGGCGACCTTCACCGGGCGCACGGCGAACCCTTCGGGTGTCCGCACGAAGACGTACTGTTGTCCTTCCTCGCTGAAGACTGCAGCGAGCGGTACCCGACAGATGAAGTCCGTGCTGGCATGCATGACCTGCACATTGATGTTCTGTCCAGCGCGGACGCTGTCGTCGTGCTCGTCGATGATGGCACGCACCAAGGCGCTCTGGCTATCCGGCCTGACATTCTGGCTGACTTCGATGATCGTCGCGCGAATCCGCGGGGAGTCGAGCTCGACCCGGTCTTTGAGCCTGATTTCGTTGAGACGCTCCTGCGGCATATCGATTTCCAGCCACAACTGGTCGACATTGCCGATCCGGAACAGCGGTGCCAGCATGCTGACCCGCTGGCCCACGGTGGCGAGGCGTTCCAGCAACACGCCCCGGATCGGCGTGCGCAAGGCGAGGGTATGGCTTATGCTGCGGGATCGCTTGAGGTCTTCTATATCCTTCGCGGTCATGCCGCTGGCCTGAAGCACTTGCTCCGCCTGGCGGAGGTTGGCCTGAGCCTTGTCGAAGGCGCTGCGGGTTTCCTGCCAGCGCAACCGGGAGATGACGCCTTCGTCGAGAAGCTTCTGGTCGCGGTTCAGCTTGGAGCGGGCGAGTTCGTATTCGGTTGATGCATTGAGAAGGTCCCGTTGCAAAGTAAGCAGGTCGGGGCTCTGCATCTCCGCGACGACTTGGCCCGGTACGACGGACGATCCCAGTGCCACATCGATCCGGCTGATGACGCCGGCCTGCGGCGCACTCACGATAAACTCCCGGTCCGGCGGAATGACCACGCGTGCCGGCGCCCAGGCCAGGGGCAATGCATCGACGACTTCAGGTTTGGCAACGCGAACGTCGAGGTGTTCGATCTGCTGGGCATCCATCTTGACGAGCGTGTCGGCCGTGAGCGCGGGAGCCGCTAGAAGACAGGCGAGAGCGAGGAAAAAATGCGGTTTCATGGCGTCACCCCCACGACCTGATTGTAAGCGGCAGTGTCTCGTTTGAGCTGGATTTCTTTCTGCATGGCGTCCCAGATGGCCGCCTGGGCGGTGGTCTGCACCTTGAGAAAATCGATGAGCTGGATTTCGCCGGTTTCAAGGGCGATCCGGTTCATCCGGATCAAGGTTTCGGCCATTTCACGCCGATTCCTGGCTATCTCGAGGGCTTTGCGATCCGCCTCCAGCGTCTGTTGGGCCTGCTTGAGCGCGCGTTGGAGAAGGCGGATCAGGTTGTCGCGTTCGGTGATCTTCTGGGTCAGAGCCAGATTGGCCTGGGCGACGAAGGGTTCGTTATAGGCATCTCCGCCGATGGGAATCTGTAGAACCACGTTGGTGTCGTTCTGCACGTTTTTGTCGTTGAAGGCGCGATGCTGGGCGCCGATCAGGACGGTGGGCTGGGTGCCCTGCTTCCACTGCCGGACGAATTCCACGTCGGCCTGGGCGCGTTCGATCATGGCATTCAGGGCGGCCAACTGAGGGTGGTCCTCATCGATTGCCACCGACTTGGACAACTCTTCGTCGAACTTTTCCGGTGCCGCCTGCAACCGGCTCAGGTTCGCGAAAGCCTGATGAGCGTGCTGCAGATCGACGGTGGCCTGGGTGAGGGCGGTCTTCTTTTCCAGCGAATCGCTTTGGGCCAGCAGCAGGTCGGCCTGGGCGAGGTCCCCGAGCTCGACGCGTCTGTTGACCGTCTCGACCAGCTTCAGCGACACTTCGTAGACCGTCCTGGCGAACGCATGGCGGTTCTGCATCATCTTGAGATTCCACAGGCTCTCCCGGACCAAGCCGGCGACTTCGTGCCTGAGGCCGCGGGCGAATTGTTCGGTGCTTTCGGCCGCCCTGTCGGTGACCGCCCGGCTCGCGTCCCGCTGTCCCCAGCGCCAGATGGGGAATTGATAGCCCCATTGGGTCATGCCTTCGCCGTCGCCCGCGACATTCTGGTTGTTCTGGACGTAGACCATGGGGTAGCCCGGAATCCAACTGTCGCTGCGCTGCTGCAGGGCGCTGGTTTCCTGGCGCATGGCGTCGACCATCGCCGCTTGCGGATAGTTTTCGAAGGTGGTTTGCACCACGCTGTGGAGACTGAGCCGGCTGTCGAAGGGAAGCAGGCCGGGCGGCTCGGCCGTGGCATCCTCTTCGCCGCGAACCGATGCGCAGGCAATGGCGAGGAGGATTCCGAGGAGTCCCTGAAGGAAGATCATCGGCAGTACCAGATTCTTGGTGTCAGCATACCAAGCGCCGCCGCGGTGTCGGGAACTTCAGCGGGCGCCGTCGTGCGTGCGGGAAAGCCGCCACGCGAGAAGGAAGAATCAGCGGGGAGGACCGCGCGCCGGAGGAGCTTGGGACGACGGCGAGCCGGGGACGGGGAGGGTCACCGGATGGGGGGGGAAAGCCTTCGCTCGTGCCAGTGGCTGCGCTTCGGCCTCGATCCGGCATGGAACATCATCCGGCGCGGGTTTGTCGGCCTGGCAAGGCCACAAGGCGCGCGATGGCTCCAAAATCCCGTTCTGCACGGCGATGACGACGGACGATTCCGAAGCCGGCGCATGCCACCCTTCCCCCGGCAGGCGTTCGAGAAACTCGAGGCCGGGTAGGTGGAGCTGGCCCCCCGCTTCGCCGTTGGCCGTATGCGCATGGACCAACGGCGCCCAGAGCTGGATCAGCACCGAGAGGCACAGCGCGAGGAGTTGGGCGTATCGAATCAAGGGGCGGACCGTATTCCGTGCGCGTCGACCGGGGAATAAGCACTTCGAAAACGCTTGTTTCTGCGTTCCCCCGGTAGTGTATCCGAATTGTCTGGCCGGCGCATGTCGGCCCTCTGGGCGACCAGAACCGGTCCGCTTTCGCCTATCGAATTGCAGGGCGGTCGGGTATCATTTACTGGTTTGGCTTCGCCAGCGCGAGCAAAGCCGATCACGCCGGAGCATGCGCTTGCCGCCCGCGTTCCATCCCCCTGCAAGCCCATCCCTACGAGTAAGACGACGCCGAACGAGGACGATATGGGAAACTGGAAACGACTGCTGATTTCCGCAGCCGTGGTCATAGCGGTTCTGGCTGGCCTGTTGCTCGCGCTCATACTGGCGGCGACGCATTTCCTGGTGGATTGGTGGTGGTTCGAGTCGCTGGAACTCGGTGCCTATTTCTGGCTGCGTTTCCTGTACCGCTACATTCTGTCGGGCGGTGTGACCCTGTTCTTCTTCCTGATCTTCTTCCTGAACTTCTGGGCCGCCTCTCAGTATCTGGGGGTCGACCAGGCGGTTTACGCCGCTGGATCGGAGGAGTCGCGTTACCGGCGCTGGCTGCGGATGTTCCAGACCGGCGCATTGCCGGTCTATCTGCCCTTGTCGGTGTTCCTGGCGGTGCTGGTCGCGTTGCCGTTCTATTACGAGTGGGAAGCCGGCCTCCTGTTCTTTTTCGCGCCCGATGCCGGCGTCACCGAGCCCGTGTTCGGGGAAGACGTTGGATACAAGATGTTCCGTTTTCCCATCTGGCTCTTGGTGCAATCGGAATTGCTGGTATGCGTCGGCATTCTGGCGGTGATGGTGGCGGCGCTCTACTGGGTGGAGCACGAGTTTTCCCCGGCCCACCGGCGGCCGTGGCCCCGGGGCGCCCGCATCCATTTGAACCTGCTGGTGGTGCTGGTCGCCGTCGTGGCTGCGTGGGGGTACATGTTGGAGCGGGACGAGCTGCTTTTTGTGGACGATCATGAGCCGGTGTATTTCGGTCCGGGGCTGATCGAACTCCGTTACCATCTGCCTCTGATCTGGGTTCAGATTGTTACGCTGATCGTCGGCGTCGTTGCCGCATTATCGTTCGTGCAGCGCCACCGGGGTCTCAAGCTGGCGCTCGCCTGCGCGCTGGTCTGGGTTTCCGCCGCGGGGCTGCGCAAGATCGAAGCCATTCCCCATCTGATCGATCGTTTTCTGGTCAAGCCGAATCCGGTAAAGACCGAACACGAATACATGAAGAACAACATCGACGCTACCTTGGCGGCTTACGATCTCGACGAAATTCGGACCATCGATATCACTGCGGTGCCCGAGGGTTCCGAAACCATCGATCCGCACGTGCGCGAGCACTTGCACAATATCCCTGTGTGGGATCCGGAATATCTGGATGACGTGTACCAGCAGCTTCAGGGCATCCGTCCCTATTACAGCTTCACCGAGGTCGATACCGCGCGCTATCTCGTCAACGGTCAGATCGAACAGGTCAACCTGGCGGCCCGCGAAATCAATCTCACCAAGCTGCCGAAGGAGGCCTTGACGTGGGAGAACATTCATCTGCGCTATACCCATGGCTACGGTGCGGTGATCACGCCAGCCGCCCAATCCGGCGATCAGCCGATGCAGTGGTGGCTGAGGGATCTGAGCATGCATTCGGATGTCGGTCTGACCACGGACAAGCCCGATATCTATTTCGGTCTGGAAAACCTGGATTACGCGATCGTGCCCAACCGCCTCAACATCGTCGACATCGCCAGCTTCGACCAGGGGTCCAGCCAGAATTATTCCGGCAACGGCGGCGTTCCGATCTCGTCGCTGCTGCGGCGACTGCTTCTGTCCATCTATTTCCGCGACGAGCGGCTGTTTTTTTCGCTCAACATCACCGAAAGCAGTCAGGCGCTGTTCCGCCGCAACATCATCGAACGGATCAACACGGTCACGCCGTTCCTGGCGTTGGACAGCGATCCGTATATCGTGGTGACCCCGCAGCGGATTTTCTGGGTGGTCGACGCCTATACTCTGCAGGCGTCCTATCCGATTTCGAAGCCGACACGCTACCGGTTCAATGGCGACAAGGAAGAGCGCGAGTTCAATTACATCCGCAACTCGGTCAAGATCGTGGTCGACGCTTTCGACGGCTCGCTGGATTACTACGTGGTGGACCACGACGACCCCGTCATCAAAGGCTACAGCAGGGCCTATCCCGGACTGTTCCAGGATGCCAGCGCCATGTCTCCGCTGATTCGGGAGCAATTGCGTTTTCCGCGCGACTACTTCGAGATCCAGATGCGGATGTACGCCAAATACCACCAGACTCAGCCGGAGCTGTTCTACCAGCAGGCGGAAACCTGGGATTTCGCCAAGGTCGGCGTGAGGCGCCGCGATGGCCAGACCGTGATGCGAACCGTGGCGCCCTATTACTTTACGACCCAGCTCGATGGTTGCGAAAACATGCAGAACTTCGTGCTGATCAACCCGATGACGCCGATCGGCCGCAACAACATGAGCGTGCTGGCGATCGGTGGCGCATTGCGGCCCGAAGCCTGCGGCATGCCGTACTCCAAGTCGATCGTGCTCTACAAGTACAGCAAGGATGTCCAGGTCGACGGCCCGGCGCAGGTGAGCGCGATGATCGACCAGGACGCGGAAATCGCCAAGGAGTTCGCCCTTTGGGACCAGAAAGGCTCCCATCTCACCCGCGGCCGCATCATCATCCTTCCGATCGGGCGCTCGCTGCTGTACGTGCAGCCGGTCTACATCGAGTCCACCAGCAGCGTCAAGATTCCGGAGCTTGCCCGCGTCATTCTGTCGATGGGTGACATCGTGGTGATGGAAACCTCGCTGGAGGCAGCGCTGAACAAGCTGGAGCAGCGGCTCCTTGCCTTGCAGAAGGCGCGTGGAATCGCACCGGTGCCGTCCAGGCGGGAGGCGCCTGGCATGCATCCCATGTGAGCGGGATGGTTTCGTCATTCGTTTCTCGATGGGAGGGGCGGCGAACGTGAGCGATGTAATCGTCGTCGGCGGCGGAATCAGCGGCCTGTTGGCGGCGCGCGAACTGGCCGGGGCCGGCTTGTCGGTCACGATTCTGGACAAAGGGCCTGCCGGACGCGAGTCCTCGTGGGCGGGGGGGGGGATTCTGTCGCCGCTGTATCCTTGGCGCATGCCGGAAGCGGTCACCGCACTGTGTGCCTGGAGCCAGCAGCGTTATCCCGCCTTGGCTGGGGAGTTGCTGGAGGCGACCGGCCTGGATCCCGAATGGCGGCAAAGCGGGCTGTTGATGCTGGATCCGGAAGATGCCGTGCTTGCCGATGCGTGGTGCGAGGCGCACGGCATGCGCCGCGAGTGGGTCGAGGCCTGCGCCTTGCGATCGCTGGAGCCTCGGCTTGCGCCGGTTTCCGCGCCGGCGATTCGCCTGCCCGAGGTGGCCCAAGTGCGCAATCCCCGCCTGTTGCAGGCGATACTGGCGGACGTTCGCCGGATCGGCATTGCCGTAGAGGAGGATGCCGCGGTGACCGCGCTGGAAACGCGGAACGGAAAGGTCGTGCGGGCGCTGACCGGGCGGGGGGCGTTCGAGGCGGAAACCTATCTCGTCACTGCCGGCGCCTGGTCCGCTGAAGTGTTGCGGAAACTGATTCCGGATCTGCCCGTCGCTCCGGTCAAGGGACAGATGCTGGCGCTCCGGGCATCCGCCGGACTGGTCGGTCACATCGTGCTGGCGGAGGACCGTTACCTCATTCCGCGCCGGGATGGGGTCTTGCTCTGCGGCAGCACCGTGGAGCATCGCCAGTTCGACAAGGTTCCGGATGCCGAAGGGCGGCGGATTTTGCTGGAATTCGCCCGCCGGCAGGTGCCGGCGCTGGCCGATGCCGATGTCATCGGCCATTGGGCCGGTCTGCGGCCGGGATCGCCGGAAGGCATACCCTTTATCGGGGCGGTTCCCTCGGCCGCGAATCTGTATGTGAGCTGCGGCCATTTCCGCAACGGCCTGACCATGGCTCCCGCCTCGGCCCGGCTCGTGGCCGACCTGATTCTCGGGCGTCCGCCGATCGTTCCCGCTGAACCGTACCGCGTCTCGCGCCGCGAGTGAAGACGCACGACAATGAGGCATCAGGAGAGAGGTACAGCGTATGAGCAGAACATTCGAGTTCGACACCGCCGACTGGGATGTGTCTTTTTCCGCGGAGAAGCGTGGCGACGCGCTGAACGAAATCGAACAGGGCAAGGTCCTGTATTTCCCGAACCTCGGGTTCGGAATCGAGGAGAACGAAAAAGCTTTCCTGTCACCGCAGGCGGTGGCCAAGAGCAAGAACGTCAGCTTCGATGCGGCCAGCGGCGATCTGCACGGGACCGGGCCGGCGGTGGCGGACGTGGAAGCGCTGCGCGGCATGATGGCGCGCTTCGCGGCCCGGGCGGCTGGCCTGGTGGCGAGACTGCTGCCGGAATACAGCGCCGCCCTGGTGCAGGGCCGCACCAGCTTCAGGCCGGTGGAAGCCGCCGGACGCGCGAGTTCCTGGCGCAAGGATGACACCCGGCTGCACGTGGACGCCTTTCCGTCGTCTCCCGTGCAGGGGAGAAGGCTCCTGCGCGTGTTCAGCAACGTGAACCCGGAAGGCCGCCCCCGCTGCTGGCGGCTGGGCGAGGCGTTCGAGCCCATGGCGCGGCGGTTCCTGCCCTCCATCCCGGCGCCGCTTCCGGGCAGCGGCCCGCTGCTGCAATGGCTGGGGCTGACCAAGAGCCGCCGCAGTGCCTACGACCACTACATGCTGCAACTGCATGACAGGATGAAGGCGGACATGGCTTATCAGGCGGAGGTGGATCAGGCGCCCTTCGATTTTCCGCCTTCGACCACCTGGATGGTGTTCACCGACCAGGCTTCGCATGCCGTGATGTCCGGCCAGTACCTGCTGGAGCAGACCTTCTATGTGCCGGTCGAAGCCATGCGCGATCCGGCCAAATCGCCGCTGAAGATACTCGAACGGCTGACCGGGCGGGCACTGGTTTGAAGGCCTAGGCCCGTTTCAGGAGAGCATCGACGGCGGCGAGGGTCTTCTCGATGGTGAGCTGCGCCATGCAAGGGAAGGCGCCGTCGCATGTGGGATGGCGCTCGCAGGGCGAGCATGGCAGCGCCTCGTAGAGGACGATGGCATCGTTGCGTCCCGTTTCGAGATAAGGCGCGGTGGAGCCGAACAGAGCGAGGGTGGGGCAGCCGAGGGCGATGCTCATGTGGGTCAGGCCGGTATCCACGCCGATGCCGAGGGCCGAGCGTTGGATCAGAGCGCCGCTGACGGCCAGTCCGGTTTTTCCCGCCAGGTTTTTCAGATCCGAGCGGCAGCGGCTTCGTATCCCCGCGGCCCGCTCGGTGTCGCCCGGCCCGCCCAGCATGACGACGGGCCAGCCGTAACGGCTGCTGATCTCATCGGCCAAGGCCGACCAGTTGTCGTCGATCCAATGCTTCTGCGGGCGAGTCGTGAACGGGAAGATCGCCGCGTACGGGCCGGCGATGCCGAGCGAATCCAGGACTGTCCCGGCTTCTGCCATGGCCTCGTCGCCCGGCACGAAATCCATGGCGAAGGCGGTGGTGTCCAGGCCCAGTTCTCCGGCGAGCTTCAAGTATTCGCTGCCGATGACGTACGACTCGGTGCGGCGGTCGATGCAGCGGTTCATCAGATATTGGCTGCCTTCGCGCGAACCGAGGCCGATGCGGGTCTTCCCGCCCGCCAGCGCCGCCCAGACGCCGCTCTTCATGAGTCCCTGCAGGTCGAGCACCCAGTCGAAACGCTCGTCCCGCAGGCTCCGCACCAGGTTGCGGCATGCCTTCAGCAGGATGCCGTAATGGCCGTCCTTCCGCAGCCTGGCCCAGTGCGCGCGCGGCCAGGTCGCGACCCGGTCCAGGCGGGGATTGTGGATCAACATATCCTTGTAGGCCTCATCGGCCAGCCAGACCAGCCGCGCGTCGGGAAACGCCTGCCGCAACACCGGGATCAGCGCGGAGGCGAACACGATGTCGCCTATCGCCCCCAGCCGGATGATCAGGATGGATCCGGGGTGCTCCGTCACAGGAACGGCTCGTCGAAACGGTAGCCGAAGCGCTCGATGTCCGGACGGTAGTGCGCTTCGATCAGCTCGGCGGTGGCGTCGTCGTAATAGCGTCGGTAGTCCTTGCTTCGGTCCTGGGCCTTGCGGCTGTGCAGCAGTTTGGGGCATGCGATGCCGATGCGCCGGCAGGCTTCCTCGAAATCTTCGGCCAGGCGTTCGTAGCGGCCGACGAAGTCGACGATCAGGTTGCCGTGCAGGTCGATGAGGTAGTCGGTCTGGAGTTCGATCGACATGTCGGCGTGGTACTGCGGCGGGCGTTCGGGGTCGAGCTTCCAGCGCAGGAACGCCTCGAAGCCGTCGATGCCCGCCAGCAGGTCCGGGCGCTCGCGCCGGATGTGATGATAGGAACTGACCTGCAGGTCCCAGGGATTGCGCACGAAGGCGAACTTGAACAGCTTCTGGTACAGCTCGCGCGGCAGCATCTCCATGGCGGCGATGGCCTTGGCGTGGCGCGGGAACTTGGCGCCGATCTCGTGGCCGGTGAGCCCGCTGAGCTTGCTGCACAGGAACTGCGGAATCCGGGCCGGGTCGGTCCATTTGTAGCGCCACAGCGAGTCGCGCACGCTGGTGCCACCGGTCTTGGCGATGTGGACGAACAGGAAGTTGTAACGGAGCGAGAGCAGCATCTCAGGTTTCTACCGGCAGGATCGTGATGGCCCGTGCCGGGCAGAATTTCTCTGCGGCCTGGGCTTTCTCGGCCAGGGCGGGATCGGGCGTTTCGCTGAGCAGGCTCAGCCGTCCGTCTTCGTCGACCCGGAAAATCTCCGGCGCCTCGGCCATGCAATTGCCGTGGCCTTTGCACAGGTCCCAGTCCACTGCGACCCGGAAGGCGCCCCGCAGCGTTTCGGGCGGGGTCTCGGCGACGGTTGCCTTGCCATCCTTGGCGGCCGGCAGATCGCGCCTGTGGTAGCGGATCATGCAGGGCGAAGCCGGTTCGACGACCATTTTCTTGTAGTCGTCCCGGTAGGTTTCGGGCGCCGCCGCCAGTTCGAATTCGTAGTTCCGCAGCAGGACGCAGACGATGGCCTTGATCTGGAACATCGCGAAGGCATTGCCGGAGCATTTGTGGCGGCCGCCGCCGAAGGCCTGCCAGCCGTACAGGTCCTTGTCCTCGGCCCGTTCCGGGGTGTAGCGGTCGGGATCGAACAGTTCGGGGTCGGGGAACAGCTCGGGAATCCGGTGAGTGACGGAGGGCGCGGCGCAGACGAATTTGCCGGCCTCGATGCGCATGCCCTGGACCTCGAAGTCCTTCATCACCTTGCGCATCAGCAGGATCAGCGGCGGGTGCAGCCGCAGCACTTCCTTGATGACGTTTTCCAGTTGCGGCATCTGCCGGAGCGATTCGAAAGTCACCCGGCCATGGGCCTCGAACAGGGCGTCGATCTCCGCCCGTACCCGCCGCAGGTATTCCGGACGCCTCAGCAGCTCGATCAGCACCCAGGCGGTGGTGCCCGAACTGGTGTGGTGGCCGGCGAAGATGGTGGCGATCAGCATGCCGGTGATTTCGTGGGGCGTCAGCTTGCTGCCGTCGTCGTAGCTGGCATCGATCAGCATCTGGAACACGTTGGTGCTGCGTTCCTGCGATCGGGCGCGGCGCTCCATGATCTGGGTCACCAGTTCCTGCAGCCGGACGCGCGCCTGGTCTCGCCGCTTGAATACCGGCAGCGGCAGGTTGGGGAAGACATAGGCGATGGGCTGGATGCCCATTTCCAGGTCGCGGTAGATCTCGGCGAATTCGGCGTTCAGTTCGTGGCGGAACTCCGAGCCCAGCAGGCAATGGCTGGAGGTGTAAATCGTGAGTTCCTTGGTGAGCTCCAGCAGATCGATGGTGCCGGCATCCTCCCAGTCCCGGATCATGGCCTCGACTTCGGCGACGATGATCTCGGAGTAACTGCGCATCGGCTTGTCGCGCAGCGCCGGCATCAGCATCTGCAACTGCTGGTTCTTGCGCTCGATGCAGGCGTCGAACACCACGCCGCGGCCGAAGATCGGGGTCATGATCTTGTAGGCCGGACCCTGGTCGAGCACCTCGTCCGGGGCCCGGTAGAAGGCCTCGCTGGCTCGGCTGCCGGTGAGCAGCACCATGCGCTGGTGGAACATCCGGAACTCGGCGACGTCCCCGAAATCGCGCCGCAAGGCCATCATGAAGGCATGGGGATTCTTGCCGAACTCCAGGATGTGGCCGAGGAGGGGCAGGCCGCCCGGCTTGACCGGCGGTGTGGTCGACACTTGATTTTTCATCTTGGGACGATGGTCAGGTGCGGTGGTAGACCTCGGCCCCGGCCTTGACGAATTCGTCCGATTTTTCTTGCATGCCTTTGGCCAGCGCTTCGGCTTCTTCGAGTCCGTGCTCGCGGGCATAGTCGCGCACGTCCTGGGTGATCTTCATGGAGCAGAAATGCGGCCCGCACATGGAACAGAAATGCGCCTGCTTGGCGCCCTCCTGCGGCAGGGTCTCGTCGTGGAATTCCAGGGCTTTTTCCGGGTCCAGCGACAGGTTGAACTGATCCTGCCAGCGGAATTCGAAGCGGGCCTTGGACAGGGCGTTGTCGCGCGCCTGGGCGCCGGGATGGCCTTTGCCCAAGTCGGCGGCGTGGGCGGCGATCTTGTAGGCGATGATGCCATCGCGCACGTCCTGCTTGTTGGGCAGCCCCAGGTGTTCCTTGGGCGTGACGTAGCACAGCATGGCCGTGCCGTACCAGCCGATCATCGCGGCGCCGATGGCGGAGGTGATGTGGTCGTAGCCGGGAGCGATGTCGGTGGTCAGCGGCCCCAGGGTATAGAACGGCGCCTCGTGACAGTGCTTCAACTGCTCCTCCATGTTGGCCTTGATCATGTGCATGGGCACATGTCCCGGGCCTTCGATCATCACCTGCACGTCGTGCTTCCAGGCGATCCGAGTCAGCTCGCCCAGGGTGCGCAGCTCCGCGAACTGGGCCTCGTCGTTGGCATCGGCGATGGAGCCGGGCCTGAGGCCGTCGCCCAGGGAGAAGGCCACGTCATAGGCCTTCATGATTTCGCAGATGTCCTCGAAATGGGTGTAGAGGAAGCTTTCCTCGTGGTGGGCCAGGCACCATTTCGCCATGATCGAGCCGCCGCGCGAGACGATGCCGGTAACGCGTTTGGCGGTCAGGGGGATGAAGGGCAGGCGGATGCCGGCGTGGATGGTGAAGTAATCGACCCCCTGCTCGGCCTGCTCGATCAGCGTGTCGCGGAAGATTTCCCAGGTCAGCTCCTCGGCCTTGCCGTCGACCTTTTCCAGGGCCTGGTAGATAGGTACGGTGCCGATGGGTACGGGCGAGTTGCGGATGATCCACTCGCGGGTCTCGTGGATGTTCTTGCCGGTGGACAGGTCCATCACCGTGTCGCCGCCCCAGCGGATCGCCCACAGCATCTTTTCCACTTCCTCTTCTATCGAAGAGCTGACGGCGGAATTGCCGAGGTTGCAGTTGATCTTCACCAGGAAATGGCGGCCGATGATCATCGGCTCGGATTCCGGGTGATTGATGTTGTTGGGGATGATGGCGCGGCCGCGGGCGACCTCGTCGCGCACGAATTCGGGGGTGATGACTCGGGGGATGGTCGCGCCGAAGGCTTCGCCCGGATGCTGGAACTTGTACATCTCCGCCAGGGCGTCCAGCTTCTGGTTTTCGCGGATGGCGATGAATTCCATCTCCGGCGTGATGATGCCCTGCCTTGCATAATGCATCTGGGTGACGTTGGCGCCGGCCTTGGCCCGGCGCGGGGCGCGGATATGCTCGAAGCGCAGGGACGCCAGGGCCGGATCGCGCTGGCGCTGAAGGCCGTAGGACGACGAGGGGCCCGTCAATCGTTCGGTGTCGCCGCGTTCCTCGATCCATGGCTCGCGCAGGGGCGGCAGGCCCAGTCTCAGGTCGACCGATACGGCGGGATCGGTGTAGGGTCCCGACGTGTCGTAGACGTACACCGGCGGATTTTTTTCCCGGCCCAGGCTCGTTGGCGTGTCCGACTGGCTGATCTTGCGTAGGGGGACGCGCAGGTCCGGGCGGCTGCCCTGGATGTAGACCTTTTCCGAGGCCGCGAACGGCTGGATCGAGGCTTTTTTGGCGGTGACCGCCTCGTGCAGGAATTCTTGGGGGATCGCGCTCATCGCTTGCTCCTGGTTGGACACGGATAAGGCGCGCGGGGGAGGATGTCGATCGGGTTCTTCGAACAGCTCGAAAGCTCAGCTTCCCTACGCCGGTATCAGCCGGATCAGGTTCGAAGGGTGTGTCTCAGCCCGGCCATTCGCCAGGCACCCCCAGCCTTACAGACCGCTCACGGTAATGCATCGAAGGAGGGATTTCAAGCTTTGCGTCCGGAGGGGAATTCCGACGCCATACGGGATCATCGTGACGAAAGGGGGCACGATCCCGAGCACGACCGGCGCCTTCACGGCCGACCGCCCAATAGCCCAGATCGGCCAGGAAACCCTGCGCGAGGGCGGTCAGGACGAGGCCGTAGAGGACGGCCTTGATCGTCACTGCGAGCGTGCTCGAACAGCGGGGACCGTCGATCTCGATTGCTTGCTTCCTCAGCGTGATCACCGGCGCTTTGATCATGGCATGCCCTCAAAAGGGGAACGTGTCTGCGGCGGCAGGGGATCGGAACCGCCTGCCAGTTTGCGGAACGGGCCCATGCGTTTCAAGCCGAGTCCAGGGCTTCCGCGCCCAGCAGGATGACCTGCAGTTCCTCGGTGATCTCCTCCTGGCGCAGGCGGTTGTTGCTGGAGCGTAAGGTTTCCAGGGTGTCTTCGATGCGGCGGGTGGCGCCGTCCAGGTGGCGGATCCGGTACTGGTGCTCGCTCAAGAGGGAACGGTCCAACAGCCAGTGCAAGACGGCGAACAGATAGTGTTCGACGAGGTGGCGGAAGACGTCATCCGGCGCCTGGTACAGCAGCGGCGGATACGGGCGTTTCGATCTTGCGGACGGCTTGCCGAACGGCGGCACGATCCGCGTTTCCAGCACCGTTTCCGCGTCGTCGGCATGGTGGAGGGCGGTGATCCGGAGCGGGCCGCGACTTTCGATGAGCTGGTTGATGGCATCGATCAGGGCGGGGAGCCGCTCGGCGGTTTCATCCGCGGTGAGCGGGCCGGGCAGTTGCCGATGGACGGCGACATCCAGGGCGGCGAATTCGGCGCCGATCCGGCTGCCCACGACGATCACCGGCTCACCCGGAGACCGCCGCTGTTCCAGGATGGCGCGCAGGCGGGTGTTGAAATCGCCGCAGAAGCCGCGTTCGGAACCCACCACCAGCCAGGCGGTCGCAGCCGGCTGGACGGGCAGCAATGCGGGATAGTGGCCCAGCAGTTCCTCCGCGCTGCTCCGCAGCGCCGCCTCCAGATGGCGCTGGCATTCCACGGAACGTGTCAGTCGGCGGCTCTCGATCACGGCCAGCGTGCGCATGGATTCGAGGATGCCGGCGATTTCGCCCAGCGTTTTCATCCGCCGGCGGAGGAGGTGGCGCCGGCTCACGGATCGTCCTGTCCCGGCCGGGGCAGATTTTGCCTCAGCCACTCCACCCATTCGCCGCGCGAAGCCTCCAGCGCCGGAGAGCCGCTCCGGACGGCCGTGTTCAACACGTTCAAGGCGTTCTGAACCGCGGCGAGCGGAACGGCGTCCAGCAGCCCTTCGTTGTAGGCGGTCATCCAGGCGAGCTGGAACTCCGGCGGCAGCGGCTGCAGGCGCTCCTGCCGGAGGATTTCCCGCAGCAGCCTTCCCCGCCGGATCCGCGCTTCCATCCCGCTTTCCAGCCGCGCCCCGAAACGGGTGAATATCTCCAGCTCCAGGAATTGCAGATAGTCCAGCTTCATCCGCCCGGCTTCTTCCTTGATGCGCGGATGCTGGGCCTTGCCGCCGATGCGGGAGACCGAGCGGGTGACGTCGATCGCCGGCTTGAAGCCCGCGGCGAACAGGTCGGGGTCCAGGTAGATCTGGCCGTCGGTGATCGAAATCAGGTTGGTGGGGATGTAGGCCTCGATCTCGCCCAGCCGGGTCTCGACGATCGGCAGCGCCGTCATGCTGCCACCGCCGTTGGCGGGATTCAGCACCGTGGCGCGCTCCAGCAGCCGGGCGTGGAGGTGGAACACGTCGCCCGGGTAGGCCTCCCGCCCCGGCGGGCGTCGCAGCAGCAGCGACAGTTCACGATAGGTCTGGGCGTGGGTGCTCAGGTCGTCGTAGACCACCAGGGTGTCGTGCCCCAGCGCCATCCAGCTTTCGGCGATGGCGCAGCCGGCGAACGGGGCCAGGTACTTGAGGCCGGGCAGCGCGCCGGCTTCGCCCACCACGACCGTGGTATAGACAAGCGCACCATAGTTGCGCAGCAGGTCGATGGTGCCGACGACCGCGGATCGCTTCTGGCCGATCAGCACGTAGACACAGCGCACATCGCGGCCCTGTTGGTTCAGGACCGCGTCGATCGCCAGGCTGCTGCGCCCGGTTCCCTCGTCGCCGATGATGAGCTGGCGCTGGCCCTTGCCGATCGGCACCAGGGTGTCGACCAGGCGGGTGCCGGTGTAGAGCGGTTGCTGGACGAAGTCGCGCGCGACGATGGGGGGCGAGGGGCTGTCGAGCGGGCGTCGGCTGCGGGATTCCAAGGGACGCCCGCCGTCCAGCGGATTCCCGATCGGGTCGATCACCCGTCCGAGCAGCGCCTCGCCGACCGGAACGTCGAGTGTCCTCCCGGCCAGCCGGGCCGAGGTGCCGGCGGTCAGGCTTTCGGTCTGGTGCAGCAGCACGGCGCCGATGCGCTTCCGGGTCAGGGCGAACACCACCGCCCAGCTCCCGTCCTCGAACATCAGCACGTCGTCCATCGCCGCCGATGGCAGGCCCGTGATCCAGGCGATGCCGTCCCCGATTGAGGCCACCGTGCCGTATTCGCCAATGCGCAGCCGGGGCCGGTAGTCGCCGATGCGGACCGTTTTTGCGAGCGCGGAAGCCGGCTCAGAAAGCCGGGGCATTGAGTTCTCTGACCCAGCGTTCATAGCGGCGATCGATGGGGTGGTCATGACCCTCGGTAGTATAGCGGACGGCCTGCAGGCCGATGGACCGCGCTTCGCTCGGACTCATGCCGAAGGCGTGACGGAAGCTTCTGCTGAAATGGGCCTCGTTGCGGAAACCCACGCGGTAAGCGATCTCGCTGACACGCCACGGCCGGGAGGCCGGTTGGGTCAGCTCCAGGAAGGCGCGCCGGAGCCGTTGCTGCTGGATGTAGCGGGTGATTCCTCCCAGTGGCTGGAACAGGGAATACAGGTAGGACCGCGACACGCGGAAGTACGCCGCCAGGGACTCCGGCGTCAGCCGGGGATCGCCCAGATGATCCGCGATGTGGCGGCGTAGGGTCTCCAGCAAGGCGGCTCCGGTTTCCGGACGGTCTTCCTCGACCCGGCCTTCGCCGAAATAGGCGCCGATTAGATGGACCAGTCCTTGGGCAATGCCGTGGGCCTCGTCGGAACTCAGGGTCGTCGCGACCTCCCACAGCGTGCGGAGGTGCTGGCCCAACAGGCGTCCGCGGGCCGAGTCACGGGCCAGCGACTGGCCATGCAGTCGCTCGGGCGCGCCAAGATGCTGTGCCAGCAAGTCACGCGGCAGCATCAGCGTCAGATTGCGGAAATCGCTGGCGCAAGAATCCAGCGGCTGGGTCAGGTCGAGCAGGAAGACGTCGCCCGGCTGGACGGTACTGTGTCTTTTCCCCCATTCGCCGCGGGTCGTGCCGTTTTGGTAAACCTGGATGATGCAATGGTCCAGCCCGTCGCGTGCGATCAGCGGCGATTTCCGCTGAAAATATTGTCCGACGCTGGACGTCTCCGCCAGCAGCATGGAGCCGAGATGACAGGTCGTCAGCATTGCGGCAAACGGTGCAGAGCCTGCCTCGACTTCCCGTTCCACGTCGAAGATGACGGAAATGCTCTCCTTCCAGATCGAATAGCGGTCCTCCGCCGGAAGACTGCCCAGATCGAAGCGCGCGATCGGGACGGTGTCCGGAGGCCTTTCGGATTCACCCTTCACGTCATTGCCCTCTTGGTGCACGTGTTTTTTTCATGGCTGGCGACGGACCGTTGGATCATGCGCATTCGAATTGGCTCCCCGTGGCGACCATACGAAAGCGAGCCGCCAGCTCCGCCGCGAGCTTTGTGGACACGGCGGCAAGAAATCGTGGACGCAGAGACAAAACGAGCGCCCCGATTTTATCTACGATGTCGCCCTCGACGCGATAACGGCGTTCGAACGCGCTGACACATGGGATTTCACGAAACGCCAAAGTGCCATAGGCAAGATCATCGGATCATTTGCCGACGGGAGAACAGGAGTTGCAATGAAGAGGCTCTCAAGGGTTTCCATCGCATCGTTGTTGCTGGCCGCTGCGAGCGCTTCGGGGATGGCGGCGAATGCGCCGGTCTCGATCATCGTCATGTTCAAAAGCGATGTCGACCGCGATGAGCCCGGCGCGATCAATGCGGCCGAGCTCGATCGTCTGCAGGCCGAGACCGGTTTCGATTTCAAATGGATGGGGAATACCCGGACCAACGCCAGGATTTTGCGGACGCTCGATACGTTGACCCAGGATGAGGCGACGGCCCTGGCGCGAAGGATCGGCGTCATGGACGGTGTGCTGTGGGCCGATGTCGACGCCGGGCGGGGGACGGCATCCGCCAGGTCGGCCGTTCCGGCCGTTGCCGGCATCGAGGAATTCATCATCAAATTCAAACGCGGGGCGGGTTCGCTGCCGCTGGATGTCGAGAAGCTCTCGGCGGCTGCCGGAGCACGGCTGGTCCCCACGTCGGAAACCGTAGGCGCGGCGCAGGTGTACCGCCTCGCCCGTCCGGTGGGCGTGGCGGACGCGGGCGCGATCGAGCGGCGCCTCGAAGCCTTGCCGGAAGTACGCTATGCCGATCCGGTAACGCGCATGAAGGCCCAGGCCGCCGCCGAGCCGGTCATGCCCAGCGACGAATATTTCCCCCAGCAGTGGCATCTTCAGAGCGGTCCCGGGGCGGTTGCCGGCTCGGCCAATGTGCAGGCCGCCTGGTCACTCACCCGGGGGACGCCCGAAGTCACGGTTGCGGTGCTGGACAGCGGCGTCTTGTTCGCTCCGACCCATCCCGACCTCGAAAGCCGGCTGGAATACCGGAATGCGGAGAAAACCGTGATCGTCGGCTGGGACATGATCCGGAATCCGAGGTTTGCCCGGGACGGCAATGCCCGCGACAAAAAGCCGAAGGACGAGGGCGACTGGGAGGCGGTGGGCTGGTGCGGGAAAGAAGATGGAATACCCGTGCCTACGGCGTTCAAGCCTGCCGAATGGCATGGCAGCCATGTCGCCGGCATCATCGGCGCCGCCACCGACAACGGTATCGGCGTGAGCGGCGTCGACTGGCTCGCCAGGATCGAACCCGTGCGGGTGCTCGGCCCTTGCGATGGCAACGTCAAAGACATCATCCAGGGGATAGGGTGGGCCGCGGGCAAGAAGGGCGTGGGAGGAACCCAGCCGAATCCCAGGCCGGCCAATGTCATCAACATGAGCCTGGGGCCCGATGCGCCCGGCACGGGACCCTGTCCGGACGCCATGCAGGAAGCCATCGACTACGCCCTCTCGCGCAACGCCGCGGTCGTCGTATCGGCCGGCAACGAAAACGACAACACCCGCAACTATGCCCCGGCGAATTGCCGCGGCGTGATCGCAGTCAGTGCCGTCGGGCCGTCCGGCGACTTGGCCTCGTACAGCAACTTCGGGGCGGAGGTCGCCGTCGCGGCGCCCGGCGGAGACATCGGCGCGAAGGGTGAACGTCCGCAGGACGGCATCCTCTCGACCCTGAATACCAGCCAGAAGCGGCCTTCCGCCGAGGGCATGTCCTATGGGGCGATGGATGGCACCAGCATGGCGGCGCCCGTGGTTTCCGGCGTCGTGTCGCTGATGCTGGCCGCGGATACCGAGAAAAAACTCAATCCGCAGCGGATCATGGCCATCCTTCGGGACACCGCGCGGCCGTTTCCGGAAGGTTCGCGCTGCACCACCTACCTCAAGGGACAGTGCGGAGCGGGGATCGTGGACGCCTATGCCGCGGTGAAGGCCGCGATGCCGACACCGCCGGTTGGCAGAATCGAGCCCCATGCGCAAGGCAATGGCGCCGATTTGTCCGGCCGGAATCTGTCGATTGTCCGGGTTCGGTAGGCAGGCGAATGCATGACGAACTTGCATGGAGCGCAACTTGGATCGGCGAACTTCGCCGATGCCGATTTGATGGCGGCGGATCTGACGGGGCATGGGGTGCCAGCCTCTCTTACCCAGTTAAAGACGCGACCACTACCTGCCCGGATGGAGCCCATGGACCCTGCCGCTGATCCGCGGGTTTTCCGTTGGGCAGCCGGAAACTGTCACGAGTTTGTCAGATGATATGGTAGGAGATATATGCTGAATAACCCGACTATCACGTTACCGCAGCGGTTTCTGGCGAGCATCATTAAACTTGGCATGTGTTTGCTGCTTTCGATTGCCGCCGAGGCTCGCGCCGCTTCGGTGACAGTAACGAACTACGGATGGTTCGTTGCCAGTTTTGCCCTGAAAGGCTGTGACAAAGAATTTAATGCCGGCGATATCCCGGTCGAACAATATCGTACCTTGAACCTCAATGAATTGGGCTGTTCCAAGGAGCAAACGGTGAAGTTGGAGATATATTATCACTGGTGGGGATGGAAACTCCTTGACTTCCCCCCTGTCGTGGAGCTGCGTTGGGTAGGCGACCGGGTGTGGCGTGTGGCGAATGGGGTGAATGGCAGGGACCTGGCGACACAAGGGAATATTTCGATTCGTTTGGACGGGCCTGCGTGGGCCCCGGAAGCCTCCCTCATGGATGTTAAAAAGGACCTGGAGAAGGCCGACTTGCCTGGCGCGGACCTGGCTTATGTCGACCTGAGCAAGGGGAACCTGGAGTCTGCCAATCTGCCCAGAGCGGATTTGCGCGGAGCTGACCTGCGCCGGGCCGATCTGTCACGGGCCAATCTGTCCAAGGCGGACTTATCCGGTGCGTATTTATACGGCGCGGATTTGAATGGAGCCGACCTTTCCGGAGTGAAGGGCGCTGATCTTGAAAACGCTATCACGACACGGGCGACGACCTGCCCCAATAAAAAACCCGGACCTTGCCGCAGAGATGATTGGTATTGAATACTTGGCCCGTTTGGAGATCCAGCATGATTAATCGCCTTGGCTACCGCCGCCGTGTCGATTCGAATCCCGTCCTGCCGTTCAGTGTGCTGATGGCGCTGCTGTCGGGAGGCGTTGCCGAGGCCGCCGTGCCGTCCCTCAAGGTCGTCAGTCCGCCCGTACGGACCAGCGGCCTGCCCTCGGTCAGCGCCGACGCAAGCCGTGTGGCCTACGTCACCAACGTGGTTCGGAAGCACGGCGAACAGCAGCGCGACCAGATTTTCCTGTGGGAGGATGATGCCGCCCGTCGCAGTTTGATGAGCCGGAATGGGGGAGGAAAACAGGCCGCCGGTAACAGTCTTTTTCCCGCGCTCGGTGGCGATGGCTCGGTGGTGGTGTTCACTTCCGACGCCACGGATATCGATCCGGCTTGCGCCGTTCCGGGGGTCAGGAATATTTTTCGGCAGGATGTCTTGGCGCGGGAAACGCCGCCTCTCTGTCTCTCTGTTCCGGCCACAGCGGCGGCCGCCGACGGCGACAGCCTGTATCCGGCGGTCAGCGCCGATGGCCGGGTCGTCAGCTGGGCATCGGCGGCCAGCAATCTGGTGAAAGGCGACAGCAATGGTCTCCCCGACGTGTTTGTCCGCGGCGTCGATGGCGTCATCCGGCTTGTCAGCATCGCGAGCAGCGGCGAGCAAGGGAACGGCCTAAGCTCCCTCTCCAGCCTGAATGGCGATGGCAGCCGCATCGTCTTCATGTCCGAGGCGACGAACCTGGTTGCCGATGACAGCAACGGCGTCAGCGACATCTTCCTGCGTGACTTGGCCAGCGGTGAGACCACGCGTATCAGCAAGTCCTCGACCGGCGAGCAGGCCAACGGTCCCAGCTATGGCCCTGTCTTCAGCGCCGGAGGCCGCTACGTAGGGTTCGTTTCCTCCGCGTCCAACCTGGTTGCGGGCGACAGCAACGGCAAACGAGACATTTTCCTGCGAGACCTCGAAACCGGTATCGCCGAACGGGTCAGTATCCGGACCGATGGTGGCCAAGCCGATGGCGACAGCGATTATGCCAGCGTCACTGCGGACGGACGCTGCGTCGCCTTCCAGAGCAAGGCCACCAATTTGGTGCCGGACGATGGCAATGGCGAAGAAGATGTGTTTGTCCACGACCGGCAGACCCGCAAGACCCTCCGAATCAGCATGACCGGCAAGGGCAAGGAAGCGCGCGGTGCGGGTTTTTTCCCCGTCATCAGCGCCGACGGCAGTGCCGTGGTTTTCACTTCCGACGCCCCGGGCCTGACGCCAAACGCCGACGGTAAAGATGATCCGGATGTCTATGTACGTCGGTTGGCATCGGGGTGGTGCCGATAGAGGCGGGAGATGACGGGAGGGGATCTCTTCGGCCTCTCCGATCCGGCGTGACGAACCAAGTTTCACCCTTTGAGCCATCAACATTCGGAGACCGTGCCTTGCCTATGTTCCGTCTTGCAAACGAAGTCCGCCCCACAGGGCGCTTCTCCATTCCGCCCTTGTGGGCTTGGGGAGTCCTGGCAAGTCTCGTTTGCTCGCCAGGGCGCGCCCTGGCGGAAGGGTCGTGGTCGGATCAGGTCGTCGATCTCAGCGCCGCCGGCCGGATCGCTCGCAATCCTGCGGCAGCCGTGGATGCGAGCGGCAACGTGACCGTCATCTGGGGGCTCGATCATGCGAACGAGAATACGATCCTGCAGGGCAACCGCTTCAGCACCGGCTGGAGCGGTGCCATCGACATCGATGGCACGGGCAGCAATTGGCAGCCCCGTGCCGTGGCGGAGCCGGCTGGCGCCGTGATTGCCGTCTGGGAATCGAAAACCGGCGAGCAGTGGGCGGTTCGGACCGCCCGTTTCAGCAACGGCGGCTGGAGCAGCCCGATCAGCCTCAGCGCCCCTGGCCTGGATGCGCGGTCTCCCGCCGTGGCCGTGGACGGGAGCGGAAACGTCACGGTCGTTTGGCAGCGCGGAAGCACTATCCAAAGCGCGCGGTCCATTGGAGGGAGCTGGGAGAAAGTCGTCGACCTGGGAGATGCCGGTACGGCGACCGCGTCTCCTCAAGTGGCCGCGGATGCCAATGGCAATGTGACCGCGGTATGGGAACGCGGAGGTGACGGCGGTGTAACCATCCAGAGTGCCCGGTTCAGCGAGGGACACTGGGCTGCTCCCGCCGAAATCAGCGTTCCGGGAAAAGACGCAAGGAGGCCGAACGTGGCAACCGACTCCAACGGCAATGTCACGGTGGTATGGGAGCTGGCCGGCGCCGCGGATCGGATCGTCCAGAGCGCCAGATTCCGTGCCGGCGCCTGGACTGCCCCGATAGATCTGAGTGATGCGGGCGCCCAAGCCGGCAAGGCGCAAGTCGCGGTCGACGGAACCGGCAACGTGACCGCGGTTTGGGGTGCCAAGGTCGGTAGCGATTTGATCATCCAGAGTGCCCGCTTCGGCAATGAAGGCTGGAGTAGACCCGTGGATATCGGCGTCGCGGGCAAACTCGAGACCTGGGGAGAGCGAGGTTTGCCTTCGCCAAAGGTGGCTTCGGATCGCGCGGGTACGGCGACGGTCGTGTGGGAGCGCGTCGACGATCGCGGCGTGAGCGTCCAAAGTGCCCGTTACGCTTCGGCAAGCTGGGGAGCCGCCACCCGGCTTGCCGAGGCAGGACCGGCCAGCGCGTCTCCCCAGGTCGTCGCCGATGATGCTGGCAACGTCACCGCGGTGTGGTTGAACAGCGGCATCGTTCAAAGCAAACGAGGTGGCGACGCCCCCCAGCCGCGCACCTACACCATCACCATGGCCAAGTCGGGCGAGGGGACCGTCACCAGCTCACCGGAGGGTATCGATTGCGGGACGGTCTGCAACGCCGCCTTCGAGGAAGGCAGCTATGTCTTTTTGTTCGCCAAGCCGGGTTCCGGCCAAGTGATAGGCGGCTGGTCGGGTGACTGCGGGCAGTGGATAGGGCCTCCGAAGGCATCGTGCATGTTGACCATGAAAGCCAACAAGACCGTAAGCGTCTCGTTCCGCCCTGCCAGTGCCAACACAAAGACACTTCAGCTGATCAAGAAGGGCAAGGGCACTGGAACCGTCAACAGCGAACCCGCCGGATTGTCCTGCCGGGAAGATTGCCGGACCACCTTGGCCAGTTTCGAGAAAGGGGCCCGAGTGACGTTGACGGCAGCAGCGGGCGAAGGCTCCCGCTTCAAGGGTTGGAGTGGCGCCTGTAGTGGTAAGAAGACAACCTGTGTATTGAAGATGGGCCAAAGCAAGCGGGTTGGCGCGATATTCGATACCTATCCAAGGAACTGAGCCCAACGGAATTGAAAATTGCTTGCCAGGTATTCCACAGGGGCAGGGTAATACAGTTTGAAAGGTAATTCCATACTCTCGCCAGCAAGGCTATCGAAGGAAGTTATCATGGCCCGTTATGCAGGACTTATCATTTTTGTCGCTTTCGTTGGTTTCTCAGCGATAAGTGCGTTCGGTGCCATGCCGCCCGGCCAGCCCAACGATTTGACGGCAGATAACGCCCAGGCGAAGGCGCAGAATTCCGTTCAGGTTCATACGATTTCGCTCGCGGTCAAAAGCGGCGCGCAGCGTTCGGCCTATCTCATCCAACCTGCCGGAGCAGCATTTCCCCCTCGGAATGTTCCGATGGTCTTGTGGCAGCAGGGAGGCCCTGGCGGCGAGATGGTCAATAGTTGGAGCGCCGTGGCCGAGTCGCCTTTCAATCTGTTGCCCAACTTCGGCATTTCCGTTCTGGTGCTGCCTTTACAGATGCGTCCGGGGTGGGGAGAAGAACGATGGTTCGATCTGGCAAACGGCCGCCATTTCGGCCGGATAGATATCGATGAGGCCGCCCAGTTCGTGCGTAAGCTGATAGCCAAAGGCTATACCTCCCAACAGCGGGTCGGCATTTCAGGGTGTTCCTACGGTGGCTATTTTGCGAGCCAGAGCGTGTCGCGGCATCCCCGTCTTTACGCTGCGGCCAATCCGGCTTGCAGCCTCCTCGATATTCCCACCGAGTTTGCCTCCGGCTATACAGCGTTCATAGCCTTTCTGGAAGGGAAAACACCCTATCAGAACCTGAGAAAGTACCGCGCCGATTCCCCCATCTATCAAGCCGCCCGCGTGGTGACCCCCACGCTGGTTTTCCACGGCAGCCAGGATTTCCTGCCCGTCGGCATCGCGGCGAACTTCTATGCGGGCATCTCGGGTCGAGGCACGCCGGCTCGAATGGTGGAATTCAACGGCGAGGGTCATGGCATTCGCGAGCCCAAGAACGCCTTATATCAAGCCCAGGAGCAAATTGCCTGGTTTCGCCATTACTTGGGGCAGGATCGATAGATAGCGAGTACGTTTAGCCGGTGCCTCGGGGTCCAGCGGCGTCGTGCTGATTGATCGACGAAAGGCAAGGGCACCTTTCTCAAAGTGCTCTTTGGGGCCGCTGACATGGCGGTGAAGGAAGCGGGCTCTTGTTTTCGTCTTTCGCGCTTGCGCTAAGGCTGAACCCTCAGAAGGTCAGGGACATCCTCACGGCGACCGCTCGGCCGTTCCCGGAGGGCACCCGCTGCGCGACCGACCCTTCGGCTGAGCTCAGGGCAGGCCTTCAGGGCGCGTGCGGGGCAGGTATCGTCGACGCCCGTGCGGCCGTCAAGGCCGTGCAAGACCTGCAGTGACGCTGGAGCGGCCGGGGTTCACCCGCCGCCAAGGGAGTTCTCCGCCCCGTTCGCGAAAAACTTCAGTTCCTCACTGACATTGGCTGAAAGTACCCGATGGCCCGCCCGCAGCCGGATGCCGCAGATCAGGGCGGGGTCCTGGCGGAAACGCCAGGTGATGGTCCGGCCGGTGCGGGTCTCGATCAGCCGCGTGAGGTCGGCGCAGGATTCGGGCTTCAGCGGGAACGCGCTGGCGATTTCGGCTTCGGCGCGTTCCGGTTCCTCCAGCGCGCGTGTGAGCGCGAGCCAGTGCTCGGGGGGCATGGCGGCGAGGTCCTCGCCGAACATCCGGAGCAGGGCGGCTTCCATCTCCGGCCCGGCCAGCCGTTCGAGAAAGCGGGCAGCGAACTGCCGGCTCAGGCGCAGGGCCTCGCGCTTAAGGTCCGATTCCATGTCGCGGCGCTGGCGCTCGATCAGTACTTGGGCCTTTTCCCGTTCGGCCTCCAGCGCCTTCTCCAGCTCGCCCAAAGCGCGCTGCCGTTCCGCTTCGAGTTCCCGTTTGAAGGTTTCGCGCGCCTGCCGTTTTTCGGTTTCCCAATCGGCCAGCCGCGATTCGTACTGCATCCGCAAGGCTTCCGCCGCCGCCTGGGTCTCGTGGGCCTCGTCCACCGTCCGGGCGATCTGCCGGCGCCGTTCGTCGATGGCCGCGCTCACCGGCTGGTACAGGAAGCGCTTGAGCAGCCACACCAGGATCAGGAAATTGGCGACTTCCAGAACGAAGGTGGAAGGGTTCAGGTCCACGGTCAGCGGCCGAGGTATTCGATCAGCGGATTGCGGAACAGCACGATCAGTACGATCACCAGCGCATAGATGGCCAGCGACTCGATCATCGCCAGCCCAATGAACAGGGTGCGCATGATGGACTTTTCCGCCTCCGGTTGGCGCGCCAGGGCTTCCAGCGCCGTGGCAATGGCGCGGCCCATGGCCAGCGCCGGCATCATCACCGCCACGGCGATGCCGGCCACCGCGGCCACGGTGGAGAGGCTGACGAACCCGGTCATGTCGTTCATGGGGAGTGGTTCTCCTGTTGCGGGCCGGACTGAATGCCGCCGGCGATATAAACCAGTGCCAGAATGCCGAAAATATACGCCTGCACCAAGCCCTCGACGATGTGCAGAAGCAAGATCGGCACCGGCACGAACAGTCCGCCGATGACCAGCAGCAGCAGCCCGATCAGTTCCATACTCATCATGTTACCGAACAGACGGATCGCCAGCGCCAGCGTGCGGGTGATTTCGCCGATCAGGTGGAAGGGCAGCAGGATGGGGTTGGGCGTCAGGTAGTGCTTCAGATAGGCTGACAGCCCCTGCTGGCGGATGCCGAACCAGTGCACGGAGAAGAATACCAGCACGGCCAGTGCTGAAGTCACTGACAGATCCCGCGTGGGCGAATCGAAGCCGGGAATGAGGCTGATCAGGTTGGCGGTCGCCAGGAACAGCCACAGGCTCATGATGAACGGCGTCACCTCGCGGTAAGCGGTCGGGATCACGTCGCGCACCGCGTTCTCGCAAGCCGACACGATGCCTTCCAGGACCACCTGAACGCGGTCTGGCAGCGCCGTCCTGCGCCGGGTCAGGACCGCCGAAACCGCCGCGAGCAAGCCCGTCACCAGCACCGACGTGAGGAGGCTGTCACTGATCGCCACCGGCCCGATGTGGCCGAGGACGCTGGCGAAAAAGTCGATCTGCTCCATCCCCGCTCAATCCTCATGCCGCCGGATCAGCTGCCAGGCGTTCCAGGCGCCGACGACCAGCCCGAGGAACAACAGGCTCAGCGTCCAGCGGATCGAATAGCCCGCACTGTGCTGGTCCAGCCATCGCCCCAGATACGCCCCCGCCACCAGCGGCAGCACGAACACCAGCCCCAGCGTGCCGAGATAGGCCGTCTGCGCCAGCACCCCGCGGCGCTCGCGCTCGGCCCGGCGCAGGCGCTGGGCCTGGCGGTCGACCGTGGCGCTGAGGCGGGTTCTCGAATTAGGGAGGGGCGGTTTCAAGAGGTTTCCCGTTACCAAAGTCGCTCCGGGTAGTTTGGCATGATGCGCCCGCCTCGTGGGAGTGGGCCGGGGTACAAAGAATTTTATCCGCTTAGATTCGATCCAACGGACTCACTACGCCTTGCCCGCCCCGGTTAAGCACGTGGGTGTAAATCATCGTCGTGCTGACATCCTTGTGCCCCAGCAATTCCTGAACGGTGCGGATGTCATAGCCGGCTTGCAGCAGATGGGTTGCAAACGAATGCCGCAAGGTATGCGGTGTCGCCGGCTTGGCCAGCCCGGTATCCCGCACCGCCTGTTTCATCGCCCGCTGGATGCATTTTTCATCGAGGTGATGGCGGCGCATCGCGCCCGAGCGGGGATCGACCGAAACCTGGGTTGCCGGAAACACATACTGCCAGCCCCATTCTTTCCCTGCATTCGGATATTTTCGCTCAAGCGCAAAGGGCAGATAAACGCTGCCGAACCCTGCCTTAAGATCGTCCTCATGCTGCCGCTTGACGGCCTGCAGATGCATTTCCAAAGGTTCGATCAATACCGCAGGCAACATCGTTACCCGATCCTTAAATCCTTTCCCGTCCCGTATGATGATTTCTCTGCGTTCAAACTCGATGTCCTTGACCCGCAGCCGCATCGCCTCCATCAGCCGCATTCCCGTTCCATACAACAGGCGGCCGATCAAGCCGTGCACCCCTTGCAAACGATCCAGCAAAGCGTTGACTTCCCCATGGGTCAAGACCACCGGTATGCGGCGGGATTCCTTGGCTGCTTCCACCCCTTCGAGCCAAGGCAGCTCCTGCTGCAGCACTTCCCGATACAGAAACAATAACGCCGCGCGCGCCTGATTCTGCGTAGAGGCGGCAACCCTTCCTTCCACGGCCAAGTGGGTCAGAAAAGCTTCCACTTCCGCCGCCCCCATTTCCGCCGGATGGCGTTTGCCGTGAAAGAAAATGTAGCGCCGTGCCCAGTCCACATAGGCCTGTTCGGTGCGCAGACTGTAATGCTTGAGCCGAATTTTGTTACGAACCTGATCGAGAAGTTTTGGCGGTCGCGGCGACGGAGCCGAAGGTGTGAGCAGCTTCATTTTTAGGGTGCTCATATACGCGATGTTGCAATCAGAAAGGCTGTTCTGTAGAGTTGCATCAAAATTGTACACCTTGAAGGTGCAAGAAGATACGCCCTTTAGGGTGTCCATTTGTAGTTAGGCTTAATCAGGAGCTACGAAATGAGTTTCCAAAAAATGAAATTGTCGCTCGTTAATGCTTACGATAGGAACGTTCAGGTTGTCCGTATGAAACAACTCATCAGCGATGGTCATGTGATCATCGGAGACCACTCTCCGGGAAAATTGAGAATCCCGGTTTTGTCTGGCCTGACAGGAATTGGCAAAACCGCTTGTGTTACAGAGTTTGCAACTGAAAAAGATTTTGAGCTAATCAAGTTAGATTGTTCGTATATGCCGTCCAGCACTTTGGCAACGTTCATGTACAGCGCTATTAATCGCATTCTTGCGGGGCAAATCAACGGATGTGTGCTACTAATTGACAACATTAACGAAGCGGATAGTGAATGGCTAGAATTATTTGATCAATATTCAAAGAACTATTTTGATGCCCCTGTAAATATTGCGGATGACGCCAATCAGGATCGCATATGCAAGACAAGAGAGCGAATTGACGAAATTCCAGAGGGGCTATTCATTGTTGGCGAGCAGAGACCAAGCTAGCGGAGGAAATTTTTATGCTGAATCTATATCACGGAAGCTGTGACAAATGCGGCTCGACATGCTTTCCATTTACCGAACAAAGCGTATCGGTAACATGCAAGAAATGTGGGGAGAAATTCAAAATATGCAATGAATGCAAACCAAAAGGGTGTCCTAAATGCGGCGGAAAACTCGAATCACAAATGGATTGGGCTGCAAGAAATGGCATTATGTTTTAGTTTGGAGTAAAGATGCCTAACAATCGCATCAACTCGGACTGCCAACTACGCTGCGCTTCGTTAGCAGCCGGTTATGCCGCACGTTAGAGCTCACTGATGAGTGAACCGGCTCTCAAAGATGCATTCGTCCGCGACTTCAGCGGGGACTTCACTATCCACAAGGATATTCCGGGTGAGAGCCTCGTGGAAGGCAAGCCCGTTGTCATCGATTTCCTGATAAAACCCAAGCAACACTTGATCGATAGAGGGTTTGATAACGATTGGATCGGCGTTGAAGTCAAATACCTGAAAAGTTACAAGCTAGGTGAGGTCAACGCTTTGGCTTGGCAGGCACTTTCTTACGCACAGTCTCGGTTCAATGTTGGCTCTATGCAGGTTCGGCCAATGTTCGTGCTCATGCACGCCAATCTTTCCCTTAATCTGCAGAACGCCAAGAACAAAGGCATCCCGGATGACTCCTCAGGAGTGATCTCCTTCGTCGAGCGAGGCAACGTCGGCTGGATTGAGCGAGACCCTAAGTACACGTGGCGGATCGGCTTCGGGAGTCACGGTTACTTCAACATCAAGTACGGCAGAGCCGCCATAGCAACCTTGGGCATCAAACGAAATGCAGGCAACGTGAGGTGCTAGGCGTGAGCTCTAACAATTCATTCAAGCCGAAACCGCTTCGCGGTTCGGCTTAATTCAGGTGTTAGCGAGCACATATGGACGCCAATCGCTTCAACCAGATTCTAGTCGTTGACTCAATCCCGGCCGGAGAGCTCAATACAGCGAAGCGATTGATCGACGATATTAGTACTTACGCTGCCGCGTACTCACCATCGCCGGCGGTTAAATACGTACGCGTCGAGACCGGCGACGAGCTTATCGAGCAGATCCATAGTTGCCGCAAGGCTGTACTCGACCAAGGCATCGTCCCCATGCTGCACATCGAATGTCATGGCGATGAGGATGGGTTTCAGTTCGCAGATGGTTCGCTCGCTGACTGGGAAGAACTGAAGTTACCGATTACCGAGCTAAATGCTGCAACGCATCTCAACCTGATGATTGCGGTTGCCGCATGTACGGGAGGCGCACTCGCTAAGGTACTTCGGATGAGCGATAGAGCGCCGTTCTGGGGACTCATTGGCCCAACAAAGACGGTCACGGCCGCAGCGCTCGAGAAAGCCTACCGCGCGCTGTATCTAACGCTTCTAAGTACGAAGTCTCCGGCGGAAGCGGTCAAGGCGATGGATGCAGCAACGGAGCCAGGGCTGTTCTTGCGTACAACAGCGCAGGGCCTATTCGAGAAAGGATGGGCCGGCTACAGGAAAGACTACTGCACCCCGGAGGCCCTCGATATCCGTGCCAAGAGGATGCAAGCACGCTTCATGGAGCTGTCCGACACGATGCCACCGAGTCTAGAAGAGTTACGGACGCGTCTTATCAAGCACGAGCCGAAGGCGTTCGAGCGATACCGGGCCAATTTTTTCATGTACGACCTGTTTCCCGAGCATCGATCGAGGTTCCCGATTCAGTATGTGCCATGAGTCAGAGGTGCTCGCTAACCTCGCGCTGAACCGGACGCACAAACAGCGGCGCTGCGCTTGCTGTTTGTGCGCCGGTTAGCGCGGTCGTTAGCCGTCTTCAGGAGGGATCCATGATCGAAAACAACCCGACAAACGTTGTCGCAGCCTTCGAGATGTTGCTCGAAGAGATCGAAGCGGAGATCGACTTTGTGAATCGGGTGGGCGCTCGCGCCTTCGAAGTCCGTGACTACGACAAGGCGAAGGAAGCCCTTGAACGTGCGGCACACGTTACAAGCTTCCGGGACAAGGCTGATGCTCTTCGTCGCGAATGGGGAAATCTGTTTGCCCGCGACGAAGAGGAGGAAGGTGTTGAAGCACATGCTGAACGGCGCAATCTTGGCCGTCTCCGCCGTGGCCTGCGCACCCGCGAAGAAGCATACTATCGCCCAATCTTGGAGGCCCTTGAATCACTGGGAGGCTCGGCGCCTATGACGAAGGTTCTTGACCATGTTCTCCAGAGCATGAAGGGGGCGCTGAAGGATGTGGACTACGAGCCGCTCGCTTCTGACCCAGAGATGCCGCGCTGGAAGAATGCCGCCCAATGGGCGCGCAACTCGATGGTCAAAGAGGGGCTGCTGCGAAGTGACAGCCCGCGAGGAGTGTGGGCAATCAGCGAGGCAGGAATTCGGTACCTTCGCGGGGAGAGCAACGGCTAACAACCGGTTGCAGCGGACGGTCCGCCATGCGGCCCGCCGCTGAAGCGCGGCGTTGGGCATCACGAAAGAGAGGCGCTTATGCAGAATGACGAGCAAGAGATTCGCCGGCTTGTTGCTACCTGGATGGCCGCAACCAAGGCCGGTGACGTTGATACAGTCCTGTCGCTAATGACAGATGATGTTGTCTTCTTGGTGCCCGGCCGTCCCGTCATGCGCAAAGGAGATTTCGCAGCGGCATCAAGGGCGCAAACAGGTGCGAATGCTCCGAAGTTTGAAGGGTCGAGCGAAGTTCAGGAAATAAAGGTTCTCGGTGAGTGGGCGTTTATGTGGTCGAACCTTACCGTCGTTGTAACGCCACCAGACGGTGCTAAACCCATGAAGCGCGCGGGGCACACGCTGACCATCTTCCAAAAGCAGAACGGCAAGTGGGCGCTGGCCCGCGACGCCAATATGCTGGCGCCGGTGGAGGAGTGATGCCCAACCAGCGCTTCCAGCGGACGGTCCTCGCGCTGCGCGCTCGGCCCGTCGCTGAAGCGCGGCGTTAGGCATTTCACAAGGGAGAATCACCATGAACTACAAATTGCTACTTGCTGTCCCGCTAATGACTCTCGCGCTTAATGCACAAGCCGGAAAAGGTGGTGTCGGTGCTATCTTCGGCGCGCTGATCGGCGGCGCTGTTGGCAAATCTGCCGGTCAAAGAATGACCGTGGATGAAGCCTTGGTGAAAGTTGTCGATCAAATCAATAAGCAACTTCCCATGACCGTTGACCGCGACACGCGTTGGGAGTCAACACAAGCAGGGCCTGGTCGGGCCTTCACCTATCACTACACGATCGTTACCGCTCGGGCAGCCGAGATAGATACGACAGAGTTTTATCGCGCCATGTCATCACATCTTCGGAATAGCGTTTGTACTAGCCCCGATATGCAGGTTTTTTTCAAAAATGGCGTAACCGTCTCGTACTCATACCGCGGCAGTGATGGCCGCCACGTCACTAAAGTTGCAATTACTCCCCGTGATTGCGGCATTTCCTAACCCGGCGCTCAACCTCGCTCCCTTTGGTCGCTGGACGCTGCGCGATAAAGCCGCGCAGCGCCGGTTAGCTCTACGTTAGGGCTCGCTATGACAGTCGATGTCGCTGAGGAGAGAAAGAAGGTTCACGCGGAACTGAAGACTGAGCTATTCAAGCGTCAGCTCTCGAACTCCGATAATTTTGACAAAGCAATACTTACCTACTCATCCGCGGGCCTTGCCTTATCCCTTGGGTTCCTGAAGGACTTCATTCCTATTACCCGTGCCGACGCTTCCTGGCTTCTCTTCTTGTCTTGGGCTCTCTTTGTCGTTGCCGTGGTGGTGACGTTGATCTCCTTCATTTCTTCGCAGTTCGGAATCGCAAGGCAATTGGCCCTCAACGAGAAGTATTACCTCCGAATGGATGATTCCGCTCTCTCCGAATCCAATTTCTTTGCGCGGTGTACTGACTGGCTCGCGTATATCGCTGGCACCGCATTTGTTGTAGCAATCGCATGCAGTACGATTTTTGTTTCAATCAATCTTGAAAGGGCAGCGATCATGGCCGAACAGAAGCAAGTACCGTTGAGAGAGGGCGCCCCCGTGCCTACCATTCAGCAGGTTCCGCAGACAGTACAAAAAGGCGCTCCGGTGCCGGGCATCCAGCAAGTGCCACAGCAGACCACTCAAGGTACCGGATCAACCGGAGCTACAGGCAGCACAGGTAGCACCACAAACTCAAGCAATAATGCCAGCGGCAAGCCCTAACCCTGCGGTGCAGGGGACGCTGCGCGATAAAGCCGCGCAGCGCCCCTGACCTTGAACGTTAGGTGCAGTGTAGTGCCAGCAAGTGGAGGAAAATCCGTGCCGCAAACCTGCCCGCAATGTGGCAGTCCGATGCAGCTGCGGACCGCGCGCCGTGGACGGAACGCCGGCCGTCAATTCTGGGGCTGCAGCCGTTACCCGGTCTGCAGAGCGACCGTCGAGTTGGCGCTCGGCGGCGACGATCCTGTACCGACAAGTCTGCCGACTGCTGCGACGCGAGCGTTCGCGGTGCCTGTGGCCGCCACACCGCGAGAACGTCACGGCCAGAGCACCTTCTTCCAGGCATGCGGACTGCCCGCGGCGTTCGTCGAGCAGCTGCATATGGAGGATTCCAAGCCGTCGCTCGTTAGGGCGGCCGCCCAGTGGCGACTCGACTTCCCGCGGCCACACGGCGAGGGCGTGCCGACCGAATATCGCAACCTGCTTGCCGTCGCCGAGTCGCTCCTCACCCGCGGCACTACGCCCTTCTGCTCGCCTTCCCTGGAGCGTGCGCTGGGAGCGGCGTCTGTGCCGCCCGACGAGGCCGAACCGGTCATCGAGGCGGTACGCCGTGTCGCCTCCACGCCATCGTGCCGACTCCGCCCGCTCTCGTTTGATAGCGTCGAGGAGCGCAAGGCGTTTGATTGGATACTGACACTGGTCAAAGACCAAGGGCTCCCTTGGTCACTAATTCCCCAAGTAGAACTCGCGTCCCTCACTCCAGCGATCGACCCGCGCACCGCCGAACGCGGCGATCTCTTGCTCGTCCACCCCGAGCGTGACCCAGTTCTTATCGAGATCGATGGCTTAGCACACAGCGCCCACCGCGAGCGGGACGAAGAGCGTGACCGCAGTCTTGCCAAGGCTGGGGTGCGCGTCATACGCATCCAGGCGAACGACATCCGAAATGGTAGCGGCCCGACTCTCGACGCGTTGAAGCAGAGACTAATGGGCGGGCGAGTCGAACTGCCGCCGGAGACCGAGCTATCCCGCACGATACGCTGGTACAAGTTCTTACACCAGGTACAGCTTGCGCTCGTATCAGCGCTGCGCGGCGGGTGGCTCCGCCTCGATGCCCCCTGGAGGGTCGGTGTGGTTCCGCCTCGCATCCTCGGTGGTGACCCGCGGGCTGCTACACTCGTTCAGCTCGCGGTGACCGGCCTGTTGGAGCTGCTCGGCCGCCTCGCACGGCTGCATGACCAGCCGCTCCCTCCGCAAGAGCCGCGGGTTGTCCTCGCTGGCCACCTCGATGATGTGGACCACGAGTTGGACGTGCTCATCGGGCCAGCCGACGGAAGCGCTGACGACCTGTTACCTCAGATGCGGGCGCGGTTCTTGGTGTCTGACGTCTACCTTCCGGCCGAGGTCCAGGCCCCGCTCACCGCCGCGTCGCCTGCGCGGCTCCGCTCACCACAGCGGGAAGACGCGCGTTGGTTCCTCCAGTACCTGTTTCGCAAAGACGACTTTTGGGAGGGCCAGTGGGAAACGATCGAGCGCCTCCTGCGCGGGCTCGACTGCATCGTCCTCCTGCCCACCGGTGCTGGCAAGTCGATCGCCTACCAGTTGGCGGCGCTGCTTTTGCCGGGGCGGTGCATCGTGGTGGACCCGATCATTTCCCTGATCGACGATCAGATCGACAACCTAGCGCGAGTCGGCATCGAACGCTGCATTGGGATTACAAGCCAACTGACTGCTGACGAGCGCGAACAGGCGCTCCAAGCGTTCCAGTCGGGGCACTACCTCTTCTGCTACGTCGCGCCGGAGCGGTTCCAGACCGTGCCGTTCCGTGAGGGACTGCGGACGCTCACCACCAACACGCCCGTCTCGCTGATCGCCATCGACGAGGCGCACTGCGTCTCCGAGTGGGGGCATGACTTCCGCACCGCTTACCTGAACCTGGGCCGCATCACCCGCGACTACTGTGCTTCGCAGGGTGTCGTGCCGCCGCTCGCCGCCCTCACCGGCACGGCGAGCAAAATCGTGCTCAAGGATGTGCAGCGCGAGCTGGGGATCACGTCATTCGACGGCATCATCACTCCGAGGACCTTCGACCGGCCCGAGCTGCGCTACAGCATCCTAACCAGCCGCTCCGACGAGAAGGTGCAGCGGGTGCTGGGATTCTTAGAGCGTCTCCCGACCGACTTCGCGGTCGACGGCAGTCGCTTCTTTCGGCCGGCGGGGAGGCAGACGGCCGCAGGCCTCGTGTTCTGTCCGCACGTGAATGGCCTGTACGGTGTCTTGGAGCAGAAAAAGCACCTTGAGCGGGCACTCCGGACCAGTGTCGAAATCTACAGCGGCGCGCCACCTCATAACCACGACCACCAGGGCTGGGAGGACGTGAAACGGAAAGTTGCCCACGACTTCAAGCGTGACCGGGTCGCGGTGTTGGCCTGCACGAAAGCGTTCGGCATGGGTATCGACAAGCCCAACATCCGCTATACAGTCCACATCGGCCTTCCGGCCTCGATCGAGTCCTTCTACCAGGAGGCAGGTCGCGCGGGACGGGACCGTCAGCGCGCCGAGTGCGCCATCGTCCTGTCCAACGACGACCCGAGACGGTCGCAGCGCCTTCTCAGCCCGGCCACGCCGCTCGATCAGGTGGCGCGGATCGTCAACGATACCGGATGGGACGAGGCGGATGACATCGTGCGGGCGCTCTGGTTCCATGTGCGGGCATTCCGCGGCGAAGAGGCCGAGGTCAAGGATGTCGCCAGCATGCTTGACCAGCTTGGCGACGTGCGGGTGCGGCGACAGGTGAATGTCACCTGGCGCACCGCGCACTGGTCGTCACAGGGGGATGCTGCTCGGGAGCGGGCGGAGAAGGCCCTCCACCGGCTTGTCGTACTCGGCGTAGTCGAGGACTACACGGTCAACTACGCTTCGCAGGAGTTCGGCGTCAGGATCGTTGGTGCGACGCAGGATGAGATCGCGGCCGCATTCGGCCGCTATGCGGGCGCATACCAGCGGCGGCTGGGTGAGCAGGCCGAGGCGGAGGCGCTGGCGCTGCAACGGGAGCCTCACCGGGAGTATATACTGGGCGTGGCCGAGCGGCTCCTCGCGTTCATTTACCAGCACATCGAGCTCGCCCGTCGTCGAGCGCTCAACGAGATGCTGCAGGCAGCGGTCAGCGCGCGCAGCGGCGATGACCTGCGGCGCCGTATCCTGGACTACCTGGAGCAGTCCGAGTGGGACGACCGTCTGGAGGCTGTCCGCGCCTCGGCGCGCGGAGGCGTGGACAGCCTCGCACCCGTGCTGGACGATCTGGTCTCTCCGAACGATGCCGTTGCCCTGCGTGCAGCGACAGGCCGTGCGCTGGCATCGTATCCAGATGTCCCGGGACTGCTGATCCTTCGGAGCGTCTCCGAGGCGCTGAGCCCCGATGCCGATCCGGAGGTGGTGCGGCAGAACGTCGAGGCGGCGCTGAGGTTCGGAGTGGAGAAGTTCCGACTCGACGCGACGGAGCTGGCGGCTGCCCTCGGTCAGGCAATCGCCCGCGCGCGGGACAAGGCTGGTGCAGGAGAGTTATTGATGGAATCGATTCCCGCCTCGATCCACGCCGATCGCATGTTCGTGCGCGCGTTCATGCGGCACGTGCCTATAGATCTGGCTGGGATTCCTGCCGGGTGGCTGATGAACGAACTTGCGGGCCGGTGCGCCGCACTCGTGACCGCGGAGGGAGGATGAGCATGGCAACGCGTGGACTGGATTTATTCTTGCGCGCCGAAGAGGAGGCGAACCGCCTCGTGGAGGAGTTGCGGCGACTCAAGGACGAGGTCGAGTCTTACAAGACGGCCCGTGAAGCGCTCGGTCAAGCGGCCATGGGCGTAAGCGAACTATCGACTCGATGCGCTAAGATCGCTGAGCAGCTTGGCGGCCTTGCGGAAACGCTGCGGTCGATCGGTACGCCTGAGCTGTTGCGCGGACTGGAAGCAATCACCGCCGAACAAGGCATGCTACGGAAAGAGCTCGAACAGCGACACGAAGCGCAGCGACAGGAAGTCCTGGCCGTTCAGGAAAACCTGGGTGCACAGGCGGCAGGTACCAAGGCCCTCGTAACCACTGTGCGGAATCTGGCGCTTGGGAGCTTTGGGCTATCACTAATAACATTGGCTTTGCTTGGCTGGCTGGTACTGACGCTTGGGCGTGGGTGAGCGCGCCTAACAACCGGTTGCAGCGGACGGTCCGCTGCGCGGCCCGCCGCTGAACCCGAGCGTTATGCGTCTTAGGAGCCCCATGTGAGCAAGGTTATATCCCAAGCCGAATACATGTCCGCGTTCGCCGGAGAGAAGCGAGCGAAAGCTTTCGAGCATGCTCTCGATATACGCAAATTTGAGATCGACCTCTATTGGAAGAGAGCCACGTATTTCTGGACCTTTATCGGCGCCACCCTCGCTGGCTATGCCGCAGTATTTGTGGCGTCTGGCACGTTCCCTAAGACCGACTTGCTCGTCATTCTGTCCTGCCTCGGGCTTGTCTTTTCCTTCGCTTGGTTTTGCGTGAATCGTGGAAGCAAGCATTGGCAAGAGAACTGGGAGAATCACGTTGATATGCTGGAGGATGAAACGATTGGGCCTTTGTACAAAACGGTGCTAACTCGCCCCGATTCTGCATGCGTGAGCGAATACGTTGCCGACATTATCACAGGCCCATCTCCATTGTCCGTGTCAAAGATTAACCAGATCATCAGCCTCTATGTCACAGGCTTGTGGGGCTTCCTTCTTTATAAAGCACTTCCGCCCTTTTCATGCGCTGCTCCGGTGAAATGGGAATACGTTGGGCTGGTTGCGTTCGCGTTGGCGTCCTGCATAGCGTTTCTTACGTTGGGCAGAACTTATGGGGGCTCTTATAGGCTTGTTGCCAAGCAACGTAAGGCTAAGGAATTACGCGAAAGCGGCTGAGCTGTACTCCCGAATTAGAGAGCGTTTAAGTCCGGCTGAGGTTAAGAAACTGAGCATCGCTGAAGAACGCTGTAAGGATTGACATGTGACTGGGCGAATTCTCCACCCAGCCCGCGTAGCTCCGATTAGCGTAGCGTAATCGGACGAATTTTTGCTACCGATTGACGGGGGCGAGGTTCCATATTCCGACATACTCGGCGCCCTGTTCGTATATGCCGATAAAGGCAACGTTCCTTCCTATTTGGTATTGAAAGACGGTTCAGTTCTCATAGGCATTCGCTCAAAAACAGAATAAGACGACCACAAACCAACTAATCGAGGGTAGTATGAAACTGGTGGCGTTACTGTTAATTGTTTTGTCGTGTACGGCTTGCGCAAATGCGTCAAAGATTTCGTACGAAGTAACAAGCCGTCCTCCACAAGCTCCCGTTGAAGTAAATGGTGTAAACATGGGAGAAACGCCGACCGTGGTATCGCTTCGATGTAGTAAAACATGGGTTGGTTTAATGAATGCGCCAGGTGGATGGGCTAATTCATCCGGTAATTACAAAGTGACAGCTTACCCACCGAAGAATTCTGCTGGGCAATCACAATCGAAATTTGTTGATCCATGCCAATGGGAAGGTGAAGGAAATCCAAAAATCTTTTTTGATCTTAACTTGGAATCTGTTGCGCCAACTCAAAGAATCGAGGTCACTACAAATCAGGCCACACCTCCACCAAATAGAGAACGGGCCATCGATGCGCTGAAGACACTTCGTGACCAAGGCGTAATTTCAGATGATGAATACAACAAGAAGATACTTGAGCTTGTGCGATAGCTCGCGTAGGGCTGAACCCATACCATTGATTTTTTGTTGTCTGGCAGAGATGTGTGTAAAGGTATGGGCGGAACCGGCTCCATCGGGTTCCGGCATCGATACTGGACGCTGATTTTGGCGGATCGCCTTTCCAACAGAAAAGGGGTCAGGTTACATTATTTTATTTATTAGCATGAAGCCGTCCTGGCTCATCCCCAACCGCTATGGCTCGACTTCCCCGCCTTGACTTGCCGAATGTTCCGCAACACATCGTGCAGCGCGGCAATAATCGTCAGGCCATCTTTTTTCATGAAGACGATTACGGCGTCTACCTGGACTACCTGCGCGAAGCCTTGGAGAAGAACGACTGCAAGCTGTATGCGTTCGTGCTGATGACCAATCACTCCCACCTGTTGACGCTAGGCATGGCGCCGGGTGGGGTTTCCGGCTTGATGCAATCGGTCGGCCGTCGCTACGTGCGCTATGTCAATGCGACGTACCGACGCTCGGGAACCCTGTTCGAAGGGCGTTTCAAATCCAGCTTGGTCGATAGCGAGCGTTATCTGTTGACGTGCATGCGCTATATCGAACTCAATCCCTCGCGGGCCGGTATGGTGCGCAATCCTGGAGATTACCGCTGGTCCAGCTACCGACCCCATGTCGGCGAAAGCGTCATGGGTTGGTTGGCCGAGCCGGAGGAATATCGCCGGCTGGCTGCCCGTCCCGAGACGCGCGCGCTGGCTTATCGCGAACTGTTCAGGCAACCGCTGGCAACTGATGATCTTGAAGCGATACGAACACATCTGAACAAGGGTTGCGCGCTTGGAGCAAGCAAGTTTCAGGATGAAATCGAGGCCATGGCGGGTCGGCGCGCCAAAATCGTGCCGCGGGGGCGGCCTAGGAAACCCAAAGGTGGTGGAGAAAAGTAACCTGACCCTTTCTTGCCTCACGGGCGGCAATCGTATGAGATTGGGGCGGCTGTTACTGCGTTCGGAACTCGATACTCAAGGGGGGCAATCATTCGTCACTCAGATCGAGATACTGGCAAGCGTTATCGCAATTATGCGGCGATCACGCCGGAAGGTGTGATTGCTGGTCTCGAACAGCTAAGTGCATTGATGAAACGCTACGGGCGGTCAGCCCTTGATGGTGATCCGAAACTCTTTTCAACGCTCGAAAGTGAGCGAAGATCCTGGTCTGAAGGATACGCTCTTGACGTCTTGGCCGACCAATTGCGGCCGCAAGCAGATGAGGCATTTAGGCAAAGGAATTACGCGAAAGCGGCTGAGCTGTACTCCCGAATTAGAGAGCGTTTAAGTCCGGCTGAGGTTAAGAAACTGAGCATCGCTGAAGAACGCTGTAAGGATTGACATTTTACTGGGCGAATTCTCCACCCAGCACGCGTAGTAATCGGACGAATTCTTGCTACCGATTAATGGGGGCGAGGCCCCACGTTCCGACATGCTCGCCGCCCTGTTCGTCTACGCCGACAAAGGCAACGTCTCGGCCTATCTTGAATTCAGCATCGTCTTGATGAGATCAAGGTTCCGGAATCAGAAGAAGCTTATTGAACCATCAGACCCCGCTCCGCGGGGCTTTCTCAATCATTCTCCCACGGCTTCTTCTCCTGCCCTGCCAGGTCACGGCTGCCGTGCATGACGGCAAGGATGAGCACACGGTCAATTTCCAGGTGATACATCACGCGATAGCCTTGCACGATGATCTCGCGCAGTGATTTGTCCTCGGCCTCCGGAATCATCCGCCCGCTTTCCGGAAACTCCCTCAGCCGCCGGGTGGCAAGCACCACCTTTTGGCCGAAGCGCCGGGCATAATACGCCGAGTCGCGGCTGATGTAGCACACCAGATCATCGAGATCGTCGCGCGCAAAATCCGACCATTCAACGCGCATCATTCAGGAATTGCTTTTCCATCTCCTCCTGCGAGGTCACCTTGCCTGTTTCCGCCGCCTGGAGTGAGCGCTCCAGTTTCTGGCGCACATAGAGGGCATACATGGCATCGTCGAAAGTCGCCTGCTCCGGCAGGCGGTCGGCGATATCGTGGACGATTTGCTTAACGGTTTGCATGATGATCACTCCTCACGACGCTTGCTTGAATCAGGGTATCCAGCATTTCCATCCCAAACTTCTGCCTGGTCCGTGGTAATTGACTGATCTGCTCGGTTTGCTACTCCAGCGTTGACACCGGCCCGCGCTTACTCTTGGCCTCATTCGGTGCAGCTCCCCGACCATACTTCAGCGCCTTGGTCAGGACGGGCGGGGCTCCACCGCGATCCGCAGCCGAGTAGCCGATGGTCTGCTGCGCGATCCCCAAGGCCTCGGCCAGTTGCTGCTGGGTCAAGCCCCAGCCTTGCGAAACTGCGGGATCCACTGCCCCTGCGCCCGGACAAGTCCTGCTGGCGGATGCCGAAGCAGTGTACGGAGAAGAATACCAGCACCGCCAGCGCGGAGGTCACCGACGAGTCGCTCGTCGGCGAGTCGACGCCGGGATGAGGCTGATCAGGTTAGCCGTCGCCAGGAAAGGGAGCTGATGGTGTCTGACCCCGTTTCTCCCCTTTCTGGCTGGAATTTCGATGGTTGTTCCCGGCCCGAGGCGCCACTCGAAGCACCCGCCTTGCCTATCCGGAGAACCGCCGGATGCAAAGCCCGAAAATCTCACCTGCGCCCCCGCGCCGTTTCCAGCCGGTAGTTCCGCCCCCAGACGTAGACGTAGATCGCTCCGCTGGCGATCGTCGTGGCGAGGGTGGCGGCGAGGAGTGTATCGAGCAGCAACGGGGGCAGTTCGGAGACGCCGCGGTTGAAGAGGATGGCGACGATGAACGCCAGTTGCAGCAGGGTGTTCAGCTTGCTGGCGAGGATGGGCTGGCCGTCGAAGGGGTGTGCTAGCAGGTAGTAGGCGATGGCGCCGGTGACGATCACGGCATCGCGGAGAAGGACGGCGGCGGCCATCCAGACGGGGAGGAGGCCGAGCCAGGCGCCGGCGACGAAGCAGCAGACCAGGAGCAGCTTGTCCGCCAGCGGGTCCAGGTAGGAGCCGAGCCGGGATTGCCAGCCGTAGTGCTTGGCGAGGAAGCCGTCGATCGCATCGGATAGGCCGGCGATCACGAACAGCGCCAGGGCGCCGGTGTAGCGCTCCGCCAGCATCAGGTGGACGACCGGGTAGACCATGAGTATCCGGAGGGTGCTGATGATGTTTGGGATGTGTTCTGGCCGCATGGTCGCACTCCTTACCGGACGTCGATAATCTCCGGATGGGGGGTGGCCGTCAAGCCTGGAGCCGACGGTAACGGCGGCGGGGGTGATGGTGATAAACTATTGAGTCAGTTTTAAGTCCGAACAAGGCGCCGTCTCGACTCAAGAGACAGACGGCCGGCGGGCCGCCCGGTCCGATCTTCATGCAGGAGTCTCCTTGAAAACCGAAAATCCCCCTTCTTTCGACTACAAGAGCGCCGGCGTCGACATCGCCGCCGGCAATGCCCTGGTGGAGCGCATCAAGCCGGCGGCGCGGAAGACGGTGCGGCCCGGCGTGCTGGCGGGGTTGGGGGGATTCGGTTCGTTGTTCGAGCTGCCGGCGGATCGCTACCGCAAGCCGGTGCTGGTGGCCGGGACCGACGGCGTCGGCACCAAGCTCCGGCTGGCGATCGAGTCGGGCCGGCACGGCGGCGTCGGCATCGACCTGGTGGCGATGTGCGCCAACGACATCGTGGTGCAGGGCGCCGAGCCGCTGTTCTTCCTCGACTACTACGCGACCGGCAAGCTGGATGTGGACGTCGCGGCCTCGGTGATCGCCGGCATCGCCCAGGGCTGCGAGCAGGCCGGCTGCGCCCTGGTCGGCGGCGAAACGGCGGAGATGCCGGGCATGTATGCCGGCGGTGACTACGATCTGGCCGGGTTCTGCGTGGGTGTGGTGGAGAAGGATGCGATCATCGACGGCAGCCGGGTCAGGCCCGGTGACCGGCTGGTCGGCCTGGCATCCTCGGGGCCGCATTCCAACGGTTATTCCCTCATCCGCAAGATCGTCGATCATGCCGGCCTTGGGCTGGATGCGCCGGTCGCCGGCCGCCCCTTGGGCGACTGGCTGCTCGAGCCAACCCGGATCTACGTCAAGCCGCTGCTCGAACTCCTGAAATGCGTGGAGGTCCATGCCCTGGCCCATATCACCGGCGGCGGCATCACCGAGAACCTGCCGCGCGTGCTGCCCGCCGGAACCGCGGCCCGGATCGACACCGCCGCCTGGGCCATGCCGGAGATTTTCCGCTGGCTGCAACAGCAGGGGGGGGTGGAGACTTCCGAGCTGCTCAGGACGTTCAACTGCGGCGTCGGCATGATCGTATGCGTGGCGGCGGAGGACGAAGCGCGTACCGTGGAGACCTTGCGCGGCCTGGGCGAGAGCGCATTTCCCCTGGGCGAAATCGTCCCCGGCGAGCCCGCCGTCCAATACGCCTGAGCCCTATTTAAGCGTTCTTATTCCAAGGTATATCCATGCGCCTTTCGGTCGTCGTTCCCGTTCATAACGAAAGAGACAATCTCGAATCCCTCATCGGCGAGATCACCCAGGCGCTGTCTCCGCTGGGTGATTACGAAATCGTCTACGTCGACGACGGCAGCACCGACGGGACGCTGGAGAAGCTGCGCGCGCTGAAAGCATCGGTGCCCGCGCTGCGCGTGCTCCGGCATGTCCGCTGCTGCGGGCAGAGCACGGCGCTGCGCACCGGCATTCTGGCGGCGCGGGGGGCATGGGTCGCCACCCTGGACGGGGACGGCCAGAACGACCCGGCGGACATCCCCCGCCTGCTCGAAGCGCTGGACCAGCTCGGCGGGGAAACCGGCCGCGGCATGGTGGCCGGGTATCGGCGGAAGCGCAAGGACACTGGCTGGCGCCGGTTCTCCTCCCGCATCGCCAACGCCGTCCGCGGCGGTTTGCTGCGGGACAATACGCCGGATACCGGCTGCGGCCTCAAGGTGTTTTCCCGCGCCCTGTTCCTGGAGCTGCCCTATTTCGACCACATGCATCGCTTCCTGCCGGCGCTGACCCAGCGGGCCGGCGCGCCGGTCGTCTCGGTCGAGGTCAATCACCGGCCCCGCCTCTCCGGGGTGTCGAAATACGGCACCTGGCACCGCCTGTGGGTGGGGATCGTCGACCTGTTCGGGGTGATGTGGCTGCAGCGGCGCGCGCGTGTTCCGCAGGTCGAAGAGCTGGGTTTCTGATGCGGAGGGAGAGCATGAAATCACGCATTCGCTTGCTGCTTTTGTTGGCGGCTGCCGCCGGCCTGGGCGGCCAGGCCATGGCCGCGGAACCGTCCTTCTCCCGCCAGGAACTGCTCGAGAAAGCCTTCGAGCCGGGCGGGCCGCGCCTCGACGTGCGGGTGGCGCGGGTGGTGCTGCCCGTGGGCTACAAGACGCCGTTGCACACTCACGAAGGGCCGGGGCCGCGTTACGTGGTTCGAGGGCGGGTGCGGGTCGAGGAGGGCGGCCAGTCCAACACCTATGAACCGGGGCAGGTGTTCTGGGAGTCCGGGCAATGGATGAGCATCGAGAACGTCGGCGAAAACGAGGCGGAGCTCATCCTGGTCGAGCTGGCGAAGCCGAAATGAACCGCGCCGGCCCGCTTTTGTCATAACATACCAGTCCACTTGGTTATTCCTTGCGCCAGACCGGCTGACGAAGTCCATGAGTGAAACCGCTTTATCCATACACGATTACGCGATGCTCGACGATGCCGAGTGCGAAACCCGCATCCGCGCGGCGCGGGCGGCGCTGGGCAAGCGCTGCGTGATCCTCGGCCATCATTACCAGCGCGACGAGGTGTTCCGGCACGCCGATTTCACCGGCGATTCGCTGAAGCTGTCCCGCCTTGCCTCGCAGTCGGACGCGGAATACATCGTCTTCTGCGGCGTGCATTTCATGGCGGAGGTGGCGGACATCCTGTCGCGGCCCGACCAGATCGCCATCCTGCCCGACCTGGCCGCCGGCTGCTCGATGGCGGACATGGCGAACTTGGTCGCCGTGGAGCGCTGCTGGCGCGAGCTGGCGACGGTGCTCGATCCGGAAAGCGAGGTGACACCGGTCACCTACATCAATTCGGCGGCCGACCTCAAGGCATTCTGCGGGCGCCACGGCGGCATCGTCTGCACCTCCAGCAATGCGCAGAATATCCTGGAGTGGAGCTTCGGCCGGCGCGAGAAGATCCTGTTCTTCCCCGACCAGCACCTGGGCCGCAACACCGGCTACCGCATGGGGATCCCGCTGGAGGAGATGGTCACCTGGGATTTCGGCAAGCCCATGGGCGGCCTGACGGAAGACGAGATCCGGCGGGCGCGGATGATCCTCTGGGCCGGGTTCTGCTCGGTGCACCAGATGTTCCGCCCCGAGCATATCGACCGCTTCCTGGAGCAGTATCCCGACACCCGGGTGATCGTGCACCCCGAGTGTAGCTTCGAGGTCTGCCAGAAGGCGCAGTACATCGGCTCCACCGAATACATCCTCCATACCGTCCGGGCGGCCGAGCCGAACACGCGCTGGCTGGTGGGCACAGAGCTCAACCTGGTCAACCGCTTGGCCCACGAGGTCCAGCCGCAGGGCAAATCGGTGCATTTCCTCTCGCCCACGGTGTGCATGTGCTCGACCATGTTCCGGACCGACCCGCAGCATCTGCTCTGGGTGCTGGAGAATCTGGTCGAAGGTCATGTGGTCAACCGGATCAAGGTCCCCGACGCCATCGCCGCCGAGGCCCGCGAGGCGCTGGAAAACATGCTGCAGGTGGCCTGACCCCGCCCGATGCAACTCAACCTGGTCTGCGTGGGCGAGCGCATGCCGTCCTGGGTCAACGAGGGGTACGGGGATTACGCCCGTCGCCTGCCGCGCGAATGCGCCCTGGTGTTGCGCGAGATCGCGCCGGGCCGGCGCACCCGCCATTGCGACACCCGGCGCATCGTCGCCGACGAAGGCCAGCGGATGCTGGCCGCGGTGGGCGGCAACGCCCATGTCGTCGCGCTGGACATGGGCGGCAAGGCCTGGAGCACGCGCGAGCTGGCCGATGCCTTGGCGCGCTGGCTGCGCGAAGGGCGGGACATCGCCCTCCTGGTCGGCGGACCGGACGGCCTGTCGGACGCCTGCCGGCAGCGCGCCGCGGAAAGCTGGAGCCTGTCCCGGCTGACCTTTCCGCATCCGCTGGTGCGGGTCATCGTGGCCGAGCAGCTGTACCGGGCCTGGAGCCTCCTCAACAACCATCCCTATCATCGCTGACCCCCCCAATGCAGGCCAAACACCTCAAACTGATCCTCGCCTCGACTTCGCCCAGGCGCCGCGAGCTGCTGGGCCGCTTCGGCCTGCCGTTCGAGGTGCTCGCCGTCGAGGTCGAAGAGCGGCCCCGGTCCGGGGAGGCCGCCGAGGACTATGTGCGCCGGGTGGCGTCCGCCAAGTCCGCGCAAGGCCAGACGTTGGCGCCGGCTGACGTGGCGGTGCTGGCGGCGGACACCGAGGTGGTGCTCGACGGGCACATCTTCGGCAAGCCGCAGGGGCGAGAGCACGCTCGCGAGATGCTGGGCCGGCTGTCGGGGCGGACCCACGAGGTGCTCAGCGCGGTCTCCCTGCGTCGGGGCGGCCTGCACTGGGAGGCGCTGAGCGTCAGCCGGGTGCGGTTCCGCGACATTCGCCCTCAGGAGATCGACGCCTACTGGGCCAGCGGCGAGCCGACGGACAAGGCGGGTGCCTATGCCATCCAGGGCCGCGGCGAACTGTTCGTGACCGAGCTTCAGGGCAGCTTTTCCGGCGTCATGGGCCTGCCGCTGCGGGAAACGGCCGGCCTGCTGCGGCACCTGGGGCTGGAGACCGAGCGCCTGCTGGCCGGAGCCCCGCCGTGAGCGACGAGATACTGATCAACGTCACCCCGCCGGAAACCCGCGTCGCCCTCGTCGAAAACGGCGTGGTGCAGGAAGTCCTGATCGAGCGGGCCCGCCGCCGCGGCCTGGTCGGCAACATCTACAAGGGCAAGATCTGCCGGGTGCTGCCCGGCATGCAGGCGGTGTTCGTCGACATCGGCCTGGAACGGGCGGCCTTTTTGCACATCTCCGACCTGAGCGCGGCCGAGCGCGAAAAAGCCGGCACCGACAAGATCGAGGCCATCTTCAAGGAGGGCCAGGAGATCGCCGTGCAGGTCGTCAAGGACCCCATCGGCACCAAGGGCGCGCGCCTGAGCACCGAGATTTCGGTGCCGTCGGTCTACGAAGTCTACATGCCGTTTGCCAAGACCTCGGGCGTGTCGCAGCGGATCGAGTGCGAGGCCGAAAGAATACGCCTTCGCGCCTGCGTGGAAGCCTTCCAGCGCGAGCACGGCACCGGCGGCTTCATCGCCCGGACGTCGGCGGAGGGCGTGGACGAGGCCATGCTGCGGGCGGACATGCTGTTCCTGCTCAAGCTCTGGAACTCCATCGCCCAGCGGATCAAGACCGCACGGGTCAAGATGCTGCTGCACGAGGACCTGCCCCTGAGCATGCGCGTGCTGCGCGACCTGCGCCGCACCCGGGTGGACAAGATCCGGGTGGACTCGCGGGAGACCCACGCGCGGCTGACGAAGTTCGCCCGCGAGTTCGTGCCCGAGATCGCTCCGATGATCGAGCATTACGCCGGCGAGCGGCCGCTGTTCGACCTCTACGGCGTGGAGGAAGAAATCCAGAAGGCGCTGGAGCGGCGGGTGACGCTCAAGTCCGGCGGCTACCTGATCTTCGACCAGACCGAGGCGATGACCACGGTCGACGTCAACACCGGCGCCTTCGTCGGCGGGCGCAACCTCGAGGAAACCATCTTCAAGACGAATCTCGAAGCCGCCCAGGCCATCGCCCGCCAACTCCGGCTGAGGAACCTGGGCGGCATCATCATCATCGACTTCATCGACATGCGGGACGAGGAGCACAAGACCCAGGTCCTGCAGGCCCTGGCTCGGCACCTGGAGCGCGATCCCGCCAAGAACACCATCAGCGAGGTCTCGCCGCTGGGGCTGGTGGAGATGACCCGCAAACGCACCCGCGAGAGCCTGGAGCAGGTGCTGTGCGAGCCTTGCCCCGCCTGCGGCGGGCGCGGCGTGCTGAAGACGGCGGAAACGACCTGCCTGGACATTTTCCGCGAGATCATCCGCGAGGTGCGCCAGTACCAGGTCCAGGAACTGCTGGTGCTGGCGTCCAACGAGGTGGTGGAGCGGCTGCTGGACGAGGAGGCGGACACGCTGTCCGAACTCGAATCCTTCATCGGCGTCCCGATCAAGTTCCGCGCCGAGTCCCAGTACAACCAGGAACAGTATGATGTCGTGATTCTCTAGCCCGCGTTTCCCTCCCGCCGGCGTTTTGCGGGCGACCGGCCGGCGTGGGAGAATCCGCCGACGCCTTCGGGCGACGTTCCCTGTCGATATTTCCATGCGGCTACCGGTCTTTTGAAAAGAATCCTTCGCGTTTCCGCCCGCGCGGTCCGTTACGGAGCGCTCGCCGCGCTGCTCGGGCTCGCCGCCGGGTCCGCGGCGTTCCGGCTGTGGCTGATACCCGGGGTCGACGAGTTCAAGGGGCAGTTGGAACGGCGGATAGGCCAGCTCGGTGGCGAAAACATCCGGATCGGCCATATTTCGGCCACGATGTGGACCGGGACGCTGGAACTGGTGTTGCGAGAGGTCTCCGTCCTCGACGACGCGGGCGCCGAAGCCCTCCGTTTCGCCGAGATACGGCTCGGCATAGCGGGCATGGCCTCGCTGATGGCGCGCGACCTGCGCGTGGCCTGGCTGGAACTTCGCGGCACCCCGCTTTCCCTGCGCCGCCTTGCCGATGGCAGCTTCGGCATCGTCGGCCTGCATGCGATCGAGACGATTCCGGACTGGCTTCGCACCCTGGGTTCTTTCCGGATCAGCGATTGCCGGATCGACTGGCAGGATATCCAGCGGGGCGGCGCCAGGCTCGAACTGGGCGATGTCGATCTGCTGCTGGTCAGCCGCGGCGACAGCCACCGGCTGAGCGCGAGCCTGGACCCGCCGGCGGCGCTGGCGGGGACCGTGCGCGCCGGTTTCGATCTGCGCGGGGATTTGTTCGAATTCGACACGCTTTCCGGCCGCATCTATGCCGACGCCCAGGAACTCGCCCTGACTGCCTTGGACGATGAATTGCCGGCGAGTTTCCGGCTGGGGTCCGGACTGGCCGACCTCCGGGTGTGGGGAGAGCTTTCCGCAGGCCGCATCGAATCGCTCGCCGCGCGATTCGGCGGCCGCAATCTTCGGTTGGAACATCGGCCGAGCGAGGAAGGAAACGTTCCGGGACTCGCGCTGGCCGCTGTTGCGGGCGATGTTTTCTGGCGCCGCACGCCGGAGGGCTGGCGGTTGAGCGCGCAACGGCTGAAAGCGGTGTCCGCCGGGCACGAATGGCCGTTGTCCCGGATCGCCTTGGCCGTGAACCGTGGGCCAGGCGCCGCCGTCAAGTCGGCTTTTGTCGTTGCCGACACGCTGGCGCTGGACGATTTCAAGCCGCTGTGGCCCATGCTGGGGTTGCCCGTTCCCGCGCCCTCGGGTGTGCTCGACGAACCCCGTTTGGGATACGAGAACGAAGGACGCCCGCGATTCGGGCTGTGCACGCGGTTCGCCGGGGTGGTTCTGCCAGCCCGCGAGGGCGTGCCCGGCGTCGCCGGGCTCGATGGCCGCATCTGCGGCAGCGACGAACGGGGCGCGGCCGTGATCGGGATGCAGGATGGCGCGCTGGATCTGGCCGGGATGCTGCCCGAGCCTCTCCTGGTGAAGCGGGCGGGCATGCATCTGGACTGGCAGCGTAACGGCGAAGGCTGGGCCGTGCGCGCCAGCCGGGCACGGGTGGAAACCGACGATTGGTCGCTCTCGGCGTCGTTTGGGCTTGGCCGGGACGCAGGGCAAGGCCAGGGGCTCAGGCTCGATTTGCAGGCGGAGGCGGGTGCGGCCGAAGCGCATCGGCTCAAGCGCTATTTTCCGGCCAGGGCATTTCCGCAGTTGGGCCGCTGGCTCGAGCAGAGTCTGGAACAGGGCCGGCTGGACGGGGCGCGCATCCGTTTCGAGGGGCCGGTCGCGGCATTTCCGTTTCGCAAGGGCGAGGGCGTGTTCGAGGCCGTCGCCGGGTTCTCCGGCGTACGGCTGCGCTACGATCCGGCGTGGCCGGTGCTGCGCGATGCCGGCGGGACGGTTCGCTTCGCGGGAGCGGGGATGGAGATCGACGCGACCGGAGCGCGCCTCGGCGGCGGCGAGATACTCGGCGCCAGAGCCAGGATCGCCGATTTGGCGAAGGACGCCGTCATCGGCATCGAGGGCCGGGTATCGGCCACCCTGCCGCAATGCCTGGAATTTTTCCGCACGACGCCGCTCAAGCCGGTTGCGGACAAGCTGGATGCGTCGCTGGCGGTAAGCGGGGATGCGATGCTCGACCTCGCATTGAAGGTTCCGCTGGAAAGCAAGGGACCGCCGTTCAGGCTGAATGGTACGGCGCGGCTGAGCCGGACTCATATCGAGCTGGCTGGCCTCGCCGAGCCGGTCGAGGATGCCAAAGGCGAGCTGGCGTTCACCGAGGACGGGCTGGTTTCCGGGCGGCTCCAGGGAAGCTGGCTGCGCCAGGCCCTGTCCGCCACGGCCAGGCGCAACGGTGACATCCTCGATGTCGCCGTGAGTGGCCAGCTTCCGGTGGCGGCACTCAAGAGCCGGTTTCCGAGCCCGTCCTGGCGGTATCTGGCAGGGGTCGTCCCCCTGAACTTGACCATGAAGCTGCCAATGGATGCGGACAAGGGTGGTGACGAGGTGCCGCTGAGTCTGAGTTCGGACCTCGCCGGCACTCGTGTGGCTTTGCCGGCACCCTTGGGCAAGGCCCAGGGCGAACGGCGGATGTTTCGCCTCGATACCCGCCTGGGCGGCGCGGGCAAGCGCGTCGACCTGAGCTTTGGGGCGGACGTCACGGCGCGGTTCGATCTGACGGGGGATGATTTCCGCCTGAAAGGCGTTCAGCTCGCGATTGGCACCGCGCTGCCGAAGATCGCCGATGCTTCCGGTTTGCGCATCCTGGTCCGGTCGCCGAGCCTGGATCTGGCGCCCTGGGCCGATGTCTTCGCAGCCGCCGAAGGCGGCGGGCGCGACGGCATCGGAATGGATATCAAGGCGCTGGACGTGCAGGTCGGGCAGCTGCTGTGGGACGGCAAGGCGAAAGGCCCGGCCGCCGTGCAGGCGGTCTCGCGCGCGGGCGGCTTCCGGGGCGTGATCGATTCGGACTACGTCAAGGGCGGATTCGACGCGGACATGGTCGGCGGGCGATTATCCCACGTCAAGGCCGACCTCGATTTCGTCAAACTGTCCCGGCTGGACGAAAAAGCGGTCGCTTCGACCGATTCCTGGCTGGACACCCTGCATCCGGGCAGCATACCGTCGCTGAGCCTGGTCGGCCGCCATGTGCTCTGGCACGGGTTCGACGTTGGCCGGCTGCAGGCCGAGGTGGACAGCCAGGCGCGCGGCATTACCCTGCGTTCGGCCAGCTTGCGTTCCGACAATCACGAGCTCGTCGTCGAGCAGGGCGAATGGACGCGCCACGGCGGCACCGACAGGACCCGCATCAGCGGCAAGCTCAAGGTGAACAATTCGGGCATGCTGGCGGCGGTGCTGGGCTATCCGGAAGTCGTCCGGGATACGCCCGCGGACGTGGACTACAAGCTCAACTGGGCGGAGACGCCGTTCGGGGTCTCGTCGGCCAATCTCGCCGGCACGGTCGACTTGAAATTGGGGAAGGGCGCGCTGCTGAAGGTGGACGTGGGGATAGGCCGGTTTCTCGGCTTGTTCAGCGTCGGTGCGCTTTGGCGGCGCCTGAGCCTGGATTTCTCCGACCTGTTCGGCGCCGGCATGGCCTACGACGGGATCGCCGGCAAGCTGGACATCGCCGACGGGCGGGCCGAGACCAAGGGTTTTGTGATCGATGGCGTGGCGGCGAAGATCGTCATCAACGGTGGAGTGAAACTGGCGACCCGGGAAGTCGATCAGGTCGTGACGGTGATCCCCAACACCAGCATCGCCTTGCCCGTCGCCGGCGTGCTCATGGGCGGTCCGCTCGGGCCGGCGGTGGGGGCCGCGGTAGGGGCCGGCGTGTTCGTCGCCGACAAGATGATGAATGGGCAGGTGGAACGCCTGACCCAGACGCGCTATCTGGTCAAGGGCAGCCTGGACAATCCGGTCATCACCAAGGTGACGGGCGACACGCCGCAGGACTGAGGCCGGGATCGTCATGGATCAAATGAGTCAACAGTGGGTAGAGAGATTGAAGGAATGAAAAAAATGATTTGTGCAGCGGTTCAGATGGCCTCCGGTCCCCAGGTGGGGGCAAATCTGCTGGAGGCCGGCCGTCTGGTCAAGCAGGCCGCGGCCGCCGGCGCCAAGCTGGTGGTGCTGCCGGAGAATTTCGCGATCATGGGAATGACCGAGACCGACAAGGTCGGCGTCGCGGAAACCGACGGCAGCGGGCCGATCCAGGAGTTCCTGGCCGGCGCGGCCGAGCGGCACAAGGTCTGGCTGGTCGGCGGCACCATGCCGATGCGCGCCGGCGACGGCCGGGTGCGGGCGTCCTGCCTGATCTATGACGACCACGGGCGGCGGGTCGGCCGCTACGACAAGATTCATCTGTTCGACGTCGTGGTGCCCGGCACCGAAGAGACTTACCGCGAGTCCCAGACCATCGAACCCGGAACCGAGCCGCTGGTGCTGGATTCGCCGTTCGGTGCCTTAGGGGTAGCCGTCTGCTACGATCTCAGGTTTCCCGAACTGTTCCGGCGCATGGCGGAGAAGGGCCTGGATCTGCTTGCGGTGCCGGCGGCATTCACCGCGCGGACCGGCGCCGCACACTGGGAGATCCTGGTGAGGGCGAGGGCGGTGGAGAACCTTTGCTATACCGTGGCGTCCAACCAGGGTGGCTTCCATCTGAATGGTCGCGAAACCTTCGGCCACAGCATGGTGGTCGATCCCTGGGGCAAGGTGCTGGCGTCGCTGCCCACGGGCGCCGGCATCGTCTGCGCCGAAATCGACCGCGAGCGGCTGGCCCAAGTGCGCGCTTCCTTCCCGGTGCTCGAACACCGGCGCCTGTATTGCGCCTGAGCGCCCATGGCAATGACTTGAGTAATCATGGCAAATGAAATCGTAGCGATCGCTGAACGAGCGATCCTGGAACCCTGCGGCCTGATCCCGCAGGATATCGAAAAGGTCCTCGCCCGGATGGCGGGCGAGGCGGTGGACGATGCCGACATCTATCTTCAGTCCAGCCATTACGAGTCCTGGTCGCTGGAAGACGGCATCGTCAAGGAGGGCTCCTACGGCATCGAACAGGGCGCCGGACTGCGCGCGGTGTCGGGCGAGAAGACCGGCTTCGCCTACAGCGACGAACTGGCGCTGCCGGTACTGCTGGAGGCGGCGCACAATGCCGGCAGCATCGCCCGCGGCGGCCATGCCGCCCGCGTCGCCGTTCCCGGCGGCCAGGCCGCGCCGCGCCTGTATGCCCCGGTCGATCCGCTGGGCTCCCTGTCCGCCGAAGCCAAGATCGAGCTGCTGCGCAGCCTCGACGCCGAAGCCCGCCGCGCCGATCCCCGCGTCGAGCAGGTGTTCGTCAGCCTGTCCGGCGGCTATTCCTCGGTGCTGATCTTCGGGCTGGACGGCGCGATGCACGGCGACGTGCGGCCCATGGTGCGGCTCAACGTCAGCGTCATCGTCGAAAGCGGCGGCCGGCGCGAACAGGGCAGCGCCGGCGGCGGCGGACGTACCGACTATGGCTTCTTCTTCGAACAGGACCGGGCGCTGGGCTATGCGCGCGAAGCGGTACGCCAGGCCCTGGTGAACCTGGAGGCCGGCGACGCCCCGGCCGGGACCCTGACCGTGGTGCTGGGCCCCGGCTGGCCCGGCATCCTGCTGCACGAGGCGATCGGTCACGGCCTGGAAGGCGATTTCAACCGCAAGGGTACCTCCGCCTTCAGCGGGCGGATTGGCGAGCGGGTGGCCTCGCCCCTGTGCACCGTGGTGGACGACGGCACCCTGGCGAACCGCCGCGGTTCCTTGAGCATCGACGACGAAGGCACCCCGACCCGCCGGACCGTGCTGATCGAAAACGGCATCCTCAAGGGCTACATGCAGGACAAGCTCAACGCCCGCCTGATGGGCGTGGCGCCCACCGGCAACGGCCGCCGCGAATCCTACCAGTGCCTGCCCATGCCGCGCATGACCAACACCTACATGCTGCCGGGCGAGCATGCGCCGGAGGAAATCATCGCCTCCGTGTCAAACGGCCTGTATGCCCGCAATTTCGGCGGCGGCCAGGTCGACATCACCTCCGGCAAGTTCGTGTTCTCCGCCAGCGAGGCCTATCTGATCGAGGACGGCCGCATCACCCGCCCGGTGCGCGGCGCGACCCTGATCGGCAATGGGCCGGACGTGCTGACCCGGGTCAGCATGGTGGGCAACGACCTGGAACTCGATCCCGGCGTGGGCACCTGCGGCAAGGACGGGCAGAGCGTGCCCGTGGGGGTCGGCCAGCCGACCCTGAAGATCGACGGATTGACGGTGGGAGGCACCCGTGTCTGACTCGAAGAGCAGCGAAGCTGAGACGAATACCAACAGCGGGCAGCGCGCCAAACTCGAATCGCTCGAGGCCCTGACCCGGTTCTGCCTGGACCAGGCGATGAAACAGGGCGCGAGCGCGGCCGAAGTCGGCTGCAGCGCCGACCAGGGCCTCTCGCTCACCGTTCGGCTGGGCGAAGTGGAGACCATCGAGCATCACCGCAGCCAGGGCCTCGGGGTCACCGTGTACTACGGCCAGCGCAAGGGCTCGGCCAGCACCACGGACCTCAGCGAGCGTGCCTTGGCCGAAACCGTGAGCGCGGCTTGCCGCATCGCCCGCCATGGCGCGGAAGACCCTTGCGCCGGCCTGCCCGAAGCCGAACTGCTGGCCAAGGACATTCCGGAACTCGACCTCTATCATCCGTGGGCGCTGGACGCGGAGCAGGGCATCGAACTGGCGCTGGCCTGCGAAAACGCGGCGCGGAGCTATTCCGAGGCGATCACCAACTCGGAAGGGGCCAGCCTCAACGCCTTCGAAGGCGTGCGGGTACTGGGCAACAGCTTGGGCTTCCTGCACGGCTATGCCAGCAGCCGCCACAGCCTGTCGTGTTCCGTGATCGGCGAGAGCGAGGGCGGCATGCAGCGCGACGACTGGTGGACCGTGGCGCGCGATCCGGCCGAACTGGAAGCCGCCGAGGCGGTAGGGCGCAAGGCCGCCGAGCGCACCGTGCGCCGCCTCGGCGCGCAGGGCCTGTCGACCCGGCAATGCCCGGTGCTGTTTGCCGCCGACGTGGCTTCCAGCCTGCTCGGCCATCTGGTCGCGGCGATCCGCGGCGGCAATCTCTACCGCAAGTCCTCGTTCCTGCTCGATGCGCTGGGACAGCGCATCTTCCCGGCATTCGTCCATATCCATGAACTGCCGCACCTGCCTCGGGGCTTAGGCAGCGCGCCCTATGATGCCGAAGGCGTGGCGACGCGGGCGCGCGACCTGGTCCGGAACGGCGTGCTGGAATCGTATGTGCTGAGCACCTATTCCGCACGCAAGCTGGGGATGCAAACGACCGGCAACGCCGGCGGCGTCCACAACCTGATCCTCGACCCGGGCAACGAGGATTTCGATACCCTGGTCCGGCGCATGGGCACCGGGCTGATCGTCACCGAACTGCTGGGGCAGGGTGTCAACATCGTCACCGGCGACTATTCGCGCGGCGCGGCGGGCTATTGGGTCGAGAACGGCGAAATCCGGTTCCCGGTCGAAGAATTCACCATCGCCGGCAATCTCCGGGACATGTTCGGCCACATCGCCGCCGTCGGCAACGACGTCGACCTGCGCGGCAACATCCGCACCGGATCGATTCTGATCGAGTCCATGACGGTAGCGGGGAATTGACAGGCCGCGAGCCTGGTTTGCGAGTCATGCGTCACATGACCGGCCAGCGAATTGCCGTGACGGAGTCAGGGTGCGAATGGCCTCAGGCTCGGGCAACGCCATTAAGTCACTAAGGAACCTCTGAACAAACCCGATTTGGCCGGTAAAAACACATCCCGCTGATAATCAGGCTTTGAAAATGGGTGAAGGGTACCGAAATTCCTTACTTACCGTGGCGATCCCCCCCGGATGCGCCCGTCGGGGCGGATTCCGGGCGCACCTCGCCCGTCAGGTCATCAATGCGTACCGCTTCAGGTAGAGATTGGTCAACCCTATCAGGGTAAACACCTGGGCGGCGTTCTTAGCCAGACCCCGGTAGCGCGTCTTGGTGTAGCCGAACTGCCGCTTCATCACCCGAAAAAGGTGCTCGACTCGGCTGCGGATCGACGACATTCGCCGATTGCGGCGTTTCTGCGCAGCCCCCAAGCGCCGTTTCGGACGGGCTTTCAAGGCGACGCCCCACACGACCCCGGCCTGCCGCGCAGCGCGCTTATAGGTGTCGTTGACGTAGCCGGCATCGCCGAGGATCAGCCGGTCGTCCTCGCGCAGCAGGTTCGGCAACTGGCTGATGTCGGCGGCATGGGCCGGTGTCACCGAGACCGTGTGGGCGACGCCGGTGTGAACGTCCGCTCCCACGTGCACCTTCATGCCGAAGAACCACTGATGGCCCTTCTTGGTCTGGTGCATCTCGGGGTCGCGGGTCTTGGCTTTGTTCTTCGTCGATGGCGCGGCGTGGATAATCGTCGCATCCACCATCGTGCCCCCCCTTGAGCAGCAACCCTCGCGCTTCCAACACGTCATTGATGGCGTTCATCAACTTCGCCGTCAGCTCGTGACGTTCCAGCAGGCGCCGGAAGTTGAGGATCGTGGTTTCATCCGGCAGCGCGTCATCGGCCAACTCCAGACCCGCAAAGCGCCGCATCGATTCGATCTCGTACAGGGCATCTTCCAGGCCCGGGTCGGACAAGGCATACCCTTGCTGGAGGAAGTAAAGCCTGAGCATCGTCGCCAACGGGTACGGTTGACGACCGCGCCGACCCGCTTTCGGGTAATGCGGTTCGATCACCGCCAGCAGTTCCGGCCACGGCACCGCCCGCTCCATCTCGGCCAGAAACTTCTCACGCCGAGTCTGCTTCTTCTTCCGGTCAAACGCTAAGGAGGCAAAGGTGGTCTGTTTCATGGGGGCACCGCGTTCATGAGTTCTAGGCAGGGATTAGCTTACCAGCAGGGTTTGTTCAGAGGTTCCCTAATGATAAAGAAAGTAATGTCACATATACCCTCTCTCCCTCAGGCAATACCGTAAAGTTAAGAATGGCTTGTCGTTCCGGCAGGGAGCGCAGGAACCCAGAAGCCGAGGATGGCGAAAGCCCTTCACGTCCATGTGATCTGGATACCGGCAATCCCTGCCGGTATGACGGCTCAACTTAACGGCATTGCTTCCTCTGGGAGAGGGCAGGGGTGAGGGAAGCTGGTATATGGCATTATTTTCTTAACTCTCAGTAAGTTTCTTTCGGCTCGAGCCGAAAGAAACTTCGGCCAACTACAGATATGGCTGTTGCCCAGCCAGCGGCGGCGGATGGATGAGCAGGGATTCTCCCGTCAGTCTTTCGCTTCCAGCAGCTCCGCAACAAGCTTGAGCTGAGCTGAATATTGGGGTATTTCCGGAATTTTCCAGGCTTTTCCCGCCACATGGGCGAGCAGGTTATTCAGCCAGATCCTGTTGGAGCGCGCCTGCTGGATGATGAATTGAAGGGATGTTTCGTCGCCGATGACATAAAAGTTTTCAATCCAGACTTCGATCGTTTCCGATTCGCCCGCAAGGTTTATTGCGACGTATGCTTTTCGCGTATCGATGTCGAAGGCAAAATAAGTCAACTCTGCGATGCCCTTGAGAATAATATTTGCGACCCACAAAACCAGGAATTTCGGCGCCCACTTGATCGCGAGTCTGACAAGGTTGGCTTTATAGCTCATTTTTCTAAATTATGGAGGATGGCGGGAGGGCGGATTGTAGCCATTCTCCGCTTCAGCCGGCAAGAGGGAGGCAGAGCGGTTCAGACATCAGCCGAGTCCGGGGAAAGGGTTAAAAGGTATTCGGTCAAGAGCGCCAAAATATCGGCATCGCAAGCCCCGCAACCGGAACATGCGCCCGTCGCTCTCGGTCATGCCTTTATCGAACTGCCGCCTGATTTGCTGGGCCGTCGTTCCGCTGCAGCGGCAAATGATGTCCTTTCTCCCGTCAGGAGCTACATTATTCATATCCATGCACAAAATCCTTGATGGCACCTATGAAAAAAATGGGGATTCAGGGCTGAGTCGAAACAAAGACACCACTTGAATATGCGATCAAAAGCGGCGGTTGCGAGACCTGGCTTGTCTCCAGCTAACAAGACCCAAATAAGCCATACAAAATATGGTTGAACTCACCCCCTAGGGCATAGGACGGAAAGAAATCTGAGACCAGCGCCACTGCTCAAGGCAGTTCTCGGGACCAACGGCTCAATCCAGCGCCTCGCGGACCACCTCTGGATGGCGGCGGGCAATCCGGATGAGAGCCTGGGCTGCACCCGAAGGCGAACGACGCCCTTGCTCCCACTCCTGCAACGTACGCTTTGAGATGCAGAGCGCACGGGCAAACTGCGCCTGCGAGAGCCCGGTGTTTTGCCGGGCTTGCGCCACTTCATTAGGTTCGACTTGCGTGACGCGCGCGGCCTGTGCCGTCTTCATTTCACGAACCGACTGCAACAGCTTCATACCCAATGCATCGCTTGCGGACGCAGGCTTGGCAGATTGCTTGCGATCAGCCATTTTCGATTTCATCTCTTACCACCTTGAGAATGTGACCAGGAATCGAATCGCGAACCGACTTGGCATAGACCAGCAAGAGCCAAATCTCTCCAGCAGACAATCGGGTGAAATAGATGACTCGCACGCCACCCTGCTTCCCGGAGCCGGAACGCGACCAACGAACTTTGCGACAACCCCCGCTGCCAGGAATGACATCACCCGCGTCCGGGTTGCTGGCGAGCCACGTGAAAAACTCCAACCGTTCCGCCTCGGACCAAAGCTTGTCGGCTTCCGCTTTGAACGTGGGAGTTTCGGCAAGGGTGAGCATATTTGATACTGTACGTCAACGACGGATGACACTCAACTATGGTGAGCGGCGTAAGGCTGATCGCATCAGGGGATGTGCCGGTTAAAGAGGTGCATCCATCACGACCGATGCGCTTCGTTCCTCTCCGCATCCTGCTCGAGCTAAATTGCAGCTCCTGTATGAACCGCCCCGGCTTTGGTGGAGGCTCCAACTCTTGAGAAGATGGAGCCATGAAGAAGTCAACGAAGTTTTCCCCTGAGGTCCGTGAGCGTGCTGTTCGCCTGGTGTTCGAGTGCCGCAACGAACATCCTTCACAATGGGCTGCCGTGGTCTCGATCGCAGGCAAGATGGGCTGCACGGCGCAGTTGCGCAAGGCCAATGAGATACACTCTGGAACGCATCTGGCAGGTCAATTTGCAGGTGTATGGCGCCGACAAGGTGTGGCGACAAATGAACCGGGAAGGCATCGCCGTCGCCCGCTGCACGGTCGAGCGGCTGATGCGACGGCTTGGCCTGCGCGGTGTCATCCGTGGCAAGGTGGTGCGGACCACGGTCAGCGACCGGACCACGCCGTGCCCGCTGGATCGGGTCAATCGGGACTTCAAGGCCGAGCGTCCCAATCAGCTGTGGGTGGCCGATTACACCTACGTCTCGACCTGGCAGGGATGGTTGTACGTGGCATTTGTCGTCGACGTGTTTGCCCGGCGCATTATCGGCTGGCGGGTGAGTTCTTCCATGCACACCGACTTCGTACTCGATGCGCTTGAGCAAGCGCTGTATGCCCGCCAGCCGGAACGCGATGGCGCCCTGATCCATCATTCGGACCGCGGTTCGCAGTACGTCAGCATCCGCTACAGCGAGCGCCTGGCCGAGGCCGGTATCGAACCCTCGGTGGGCAGCAAAGGCGACAGCTACGACAACGCGTTGGCCGAAACCATCAACGGCCTCTACAAGGCTGAGTTGATCCACCGGCGGGCCCCCTGGAAAACCCGGGAAGCCGTCGAACTGGCTACGCTGGAATGGGTCTCCTGGTTCAACCACTCAAGGCTGCTGGAACCCATCGGGTATATCCCTCCCGCAGAAGCTGAGGCAAACTACTATCGCGACTTAGCCCGTCGGGCTGCCCAACTGGCGTAACTTAAACCAACCAGCCTCCACGATTCCCGGGGCGGTTCAAAGAGCCGGGTGGTCAAGACCAATACCGCCGAATTTCTCGGATTCACTTTCCGAGGAACCAAGCTGCGCTGGTCCGACCGGGCTTTCGAGGACTTCAAGCACCACCTCCGGAAACTGACCGGACGAAGCTGGGGCGTCTCGATGGCCTACCGGTTTCACAAGCTGGCCCAATATGTCCGCGGCTGGATGGGCTACTTTGGCATCTCGGACTACTATCGCCCGATCCCCGAACTCGACCACTGGCTGCGACGCCGGGTGCGCATGTGCTACTGGAAACAGTGGCGCTATGTGCGTACCAAGGTGAAGCATCTGCTGGCGCTGGGGGCGGGCAAACGCCAGGCGATCCTGACGGCGATCAGCAGCACAAAATCGTCGGGAACGATTTTGGACAGCCGGAGGCTGGCCCGAAGGGCGGACTCCAAGGATGGAGTCCGCAACAGCTACTGGCACCTCTCGCGGACGTTGGCGACCCAGACCGGGATGACCAATCAATGGCTGAAGACCCAGGGGTTGATCTCGATCCGCGATCTGTGGATGAAAGCCCATGGGTATGCCTGATATCGTCATGTGCTCCCTTCTCGTGAACCGCTTAGGTAGCGGACCCGCATGCCGTGGTGGTGTGGGGACCGGGGGTTAGAACCCCCCGGTTACCCGATTAGCCCGCTTTTATGTTCTTCAAGCCAAAATGCCTTGCAATTCTTCTTCGGTGAAATGTTCTCTAAGAATATTGATAACATCTTTATATGCCTGCTCATTTTGTTGTGCAAGAGTTCTCATCATTACCTTTACCATATCAATATTTTGTTGAGCAGAATATTTTACGATTTCATGATAAACCGAATGAATTGCCCCGTATCTATTAAATAATATATTGCTAACCGTAGCGGTTCCCAATATTTTGGCAACTGTCATTAAATTTATTCCGTACACTTTAAAATTCTTTCAAATAGTTGGAAATGTCTTGTGAACTATGCATATTGGCTGTGAAAATTTCAAACAGCGTTTTTATCATATCTCTATACATAACTTTTGTCTCATTATCAGTATTTTCTGATTTCGATAAATCCGTCAAACCTTCAACCAACACCTTAAAATTCTCTTTATTGATGTTCAATTCATCAAGACGAGATTGCAGAACTCGACCAAATAGTTGTTTTTTTTCATTAAGAGCATAGATTTCTTTGATTGCTCCAATAATTTCTGGCAGATTTTGAACAACTCCTTGCACAATGACAAGTTTAGCAGATGTAGGCTGCATTTCACTTCTTACGATTTTTTTATCCATATTCCCTTTCAGGTTCTTTCTTATGAGTTGTTTACACTATTTGAATTTTTATTATCTTTCCAAACAACATCAAAGAGTTTTTTAACACCAAACGCAGTCCCAATTGCGATTGCAGGAACCACTACAACAGCCCCACCCAACATTCCCATTCCGAACCCAGCACCTAGAAAAGCCAAGCCAGAACTTATTCCAGCGGCGCTAAGTCCAAAGACCGAACCACTTGCTGCAATTGCCCCTATAGGGACACCAACCCCAGCAAGGGCTGCAACACTCTCTTTTATGACCTGCCTAAATTTTTCGGAATTTGAGGGAATGTCTTTGATTCTATCAAGATTCTCTTGGATAGATTTTATGGAATCAACTTGCTCTTGGGTAATCCCCAAAACTTCTCCGATGTCAAGGATATATTGATATTCTTCATCAGTGAATTTCGAGTCAACCAAAGCAAAAAGACACAAATCTGAGATTAATGTATATTTCAATTCAGTATTACTAAGAATTTTAATTACTTCAAGATTCGCCAGTTTATCTTCGTGCTGGAGGTTGAATACTGAAGAATAGATTTTAGCCTTCCCTACATCTGAAATCTTAATCTGTTCTAACAAAATATCCAACTGGCGTTTTTCTTTATCTCCAAATTCTTTATCCGCATAACAGACAGCAGACAAAATACTCAAATAAGCGATTTGTTCATTTTCAGAATATTCTTCTAGTGGGTGTTTCTTCTGTTCTTCAGGCATTAGGTTGCTTCCGATGATAAAAATGGATTTATTGTGGTATAAATATACCCATTAACAACAATCGAATGGTGTCAGTCAGTGATTTTTGAAAAGTTCATGGAAGAAACCAGCGAACGTACTGTCAGAGCCCTGATCGGAATGAACAAGGCTCAATTCGCCAAGCTCTACCCTGTCTTTGAAGATGCCTATGCGGAGATTTAGCAAGAACGTGTTAGGCAAGGCGAAATAAAACGGGTACAAAAAGGAGGTCATGTTAGCTATCTCGAAATGTCTTTGTGATCATATGGTTATCATTGGAAGCAACTCTAATAGTTCGACATACGTTTCCTCCTGTGAGTGGTCAAGTCGCCCAATGTGCAAGCTCAGGGGCGCGCAGCCGGCCTGCCGGCGAAGCGTCCCTCTGGAGCGGCGGGTTAGAACTCATCTTCGCTGCCGCCTCGACCGTGCTTTATGTAACCAAACCACTCGAATTGACCGATGGTTTCTAGTGCTACAGCCATAATTTCTTCTGCCAAGGGAGAATATTCTTCTACGCACTCCGCAAGCGTGAACTGACAACAACAAGAATTACTGTCGTAGAACGCTGACAAGACAAATGGGTGCAAGTTATTGCGTTGAATGGCTTGAGCGAATTCTTCTAACTCTTTTTCCTCATACGCAACACCATGCCGACTAACCAAATTAATTAAATGGTTTGAAGTGTCATTTAGACCGGTGTTCGAAGATTCAAGCGGGCTTCTTTCCGGGTTATGCCATTCATGCTCAGGCGTCTCAATGGTTTGAATTGCACGTACTGCAGCACCGACACTTATAGCGAAAAACTCTCGGTTTGCCTTATACCGATAGCGGCTGAGAAGCTGGTGCACCGCCTTTTCCGATTTTTTTGAATCTTGAACCAGGGCGTAGTAGGCAATCTCAAAGGGCTCTGGAACCCCGGTAGTAAACAGCTCGTCAAGGCGCGCGGTCGGGACTTTCTCCGTGTGCCCGATCTTTAGAAGACCGGCCATGGATGAATTATATGCTACGTATAGGAAGCCCTTAGCCATTCAACTCTCTACCTTCTTTGCTGAATACACGTTCATGAGTTCTAACGACTAAGCATTTATCCGTTGTGCGCAGGTGAGATATTCAGAGTTGGGCACGGCGCGGAGGCGCATGACGGAAAAGGTTTGTTGGACTATGCCGCGACGACCGCTGCGCTAGCCGGCCAGCAGTGAGCTTTATTGATAGGGGATTGTATTCCCACGGCTGGGCTGACGGGAAGCGGTGCGGGGTGATGCACCCGTTCCGGAGCGCGGCAGAGAATCCAAAACGAGCTCGGTCAGGGCTAAGGCAGGCGCTCGGGGCGCCCGATTTCGAGTTGTTCGGGCGGTTATCCTGGCCGTAGGCCGAGCGCCACCGCAGGCACCCGCGGGGCCTGTGGCAATGAAGCGTTGGATTTCGGGGTTTGGGGAGTTCGGCGTCGTCAGCCTCCTTCAAAGCGTGGTGGTACCAACAGGCCGGTGATCTGCAACCGTCCTTGCCGGCAGCTCGCCCCGGACAGCCCCCGCTCGGTGGCCAGGTACTCGAAGTAACGGCGAAGGTCGTCGATGCCGAGTTGATCCGGTGCGCGGCGGAAGTAGCGTGCCAGATCGGTCACGGCATACAGGTAGCTCTCATGCGTTCTGACCGAGAAGCCACGCACCTGCATGGCTTTAATCATCTTTGCGCGTAACGGGGTCATCGCTCATCTCCTCGAAGAAACGGCCCACATGGACCGATTTCGAGTTTGAACGATGTAAACGATGCAGCAACGGCGCGAGAGCGAGAGAAAGCCCCGCGAAGCGGCTTAGTTCAACTTGTTATTAGACAGAATCGCTAATTAGAGCGCTATACAGATTCCGTATAGCACAGCACGCCATCCTTCTCAGCGCCCCCGCTCCAACAACGGAGCCAAAAACCTCCCCGTATGGGAATCCGGATTCGCCGCGACTTGTTCCGGCGTGCCTTCCGCCACCAGGCGGCCGCCGCCTTCGCCGCCTTCGGGGCCGAGGTCGATGATCCAGTCGGCGGTCTTGATGACGTCCAGGTTGTGTTCGATGACGATGATGGTGTTGCCGCGGTCGCGCAGTTCGTGCAGGACGTTGAGGAGCTGCTGGATGTCGTGGAAGTGCAGGCCGGTGGTGGGTTCGTCGAGGATGTACAGGGTCTTGCCGGTGTCCCGCCGGGACAGTTCGCGGGCCAGCTTGACGCGCTGGGCTTCCCCGCCGGAGAGGGTGACGGCGTTCTGGCCGAGGGTGACGTAGGAGAGGCCGACTTCCATCAGCATCTGGAGCTTGCGTTCCACCGCGGGGATGGCCGAGAAGAACGCCGCGGCCTCTTCGACCGTCATCGCCAGCACTTCGTGGATGGTCTTGCCCTTGAAGCGGATTTCCAGGGTTTCGCGGTTGTAGCGCTGGCCCTTGCAGACGTCGCAATGCACGAACACGTCGGGCAGGAAGTGCATTTCCACTTTGATGACGCCGTCGCCGGCGCAGGCCTCGCAGCGTCCGCCCTTGACGTTGAAGCTGAAGCGGCCCGGCGTGTAGCCGCGCGAGCGCGCTTCCGGGGTCGCCGCGAACAGCTCGCGGATGGGGGTGAACAATCCGGTGTAGGTGGCCGGATTGGAGCGCGGCGTGCGGCCGATCGGGCTCTGGTCGATGTCGACCACCTTGTCGAAGTGCTCCAGCCCTTCGATCCCGCTACAGGATGCCGGGGTCAGCGAGGCGCCGTTGAGTTCACGGGCGGCGGCGGGGTAGAGGGTGTCGTTGACCAGGGTCGACTTGCCGGAGCCGGATACGCCGGTCACGCAGACCAAGAGGCCGACCGGGATCGACACGTCGAGCGATTTGAGGTTGTTGGCCCCGGCGCCGCGCACTGTCAGCCGGCGTTTGGGATCGGGCGGATTGCGCCGGGTCGGCACGGCGATGCGGCGCTGGCCGGAGAGGTACTGGCCGGTGAGCGATTCCGGCGCGGCCATCACGTCTTCCGGCGTGCCCTGGGCGATGACCTGGCCGCCGTGCACGCCGGCGCCGGGGCCGATGTCGACCACGTGATCGGCCAGCCGGATCGCGTCTTCGTCGTGCTCGACCACGATCACGGTGTTGCCGATGTCGCGCAGCCGGATCAATGTGTCCAGCAGCCGCTGGTTGTCGCGCTGGTGCAGGCCGATGGAGGGTTCGTCCAGCACGTACATGACGCCGACCAGGCCGGCGCCGACCTGGCTGGCCAGACGGATGCGCTGGGCCTCGCCGCCGGAGAGAGTGTCGGCGCTGCGGTCCAGGCTGAGGTAGTCCAGGCCGACGTTGATGAGGAACTGGAGCCGGGCGCGGATCTCCTTGACGATCTTGGCCGCCACCTCGCCGCGCCGCCCGCTCATTTCGAGCCCGTCGAAGAACTCCAACACGCGCCGGACCGGCAGATGGGTCAGCCCCGGCAAGTTGGTGTCGCCTATAAAGACGTGGCGGGCGCCGCGGTTGAGGCGGGTGCCTTCGCAGGCCGGGCAGGGCTTGCTCGACAGGTACTTGGCCAGCTCCTCGCGCACCAGGGTGGAATCGGTCTCGCGATAGCGCCGTTCCATCACCGGGATCACTCCCTCGAAGGTGTAGCGCTGGACCAGCGCCGTGCCGCGCGGCGACAGCACTTTGAACGGAATCACCTCGCTGCCGCTGCCGTGGAGGATCACCTCCCGCACATGCAGGGGCAGGCTGGAAAACGGTTCCTCCGGATCGAAGCCGTAGTGCTCGGCCAGCGACTGGATCATGCCATAGTAATAGGCATTGCGCCGGTCCCAGCCGCGCACCGCGCCGCCGGCCAGGCTCAGTTCCGGATTGTGGACGATCAGCGCGGGATCGAAATACTGCTTGACGCCCAGGCCGTCGCATTCGGGGCAGGCGCCGCGCGGGTTGTTGAACGAGAAAATCCGCGGTTCGAGCTCGCTCAGCGAATAGCCGCAATGCGGACAGGCGTATTTGTCCGAATAGACGATCTCCAGGGCCTCGTCGTCCATGGAGGCGGCGATGGCGATGCCGTCGGCCAGCTTGAGCGCGGTCTCGAACGACTCGGCCAGGCGCAGGGCCAGGTCGGCCCGCACCTTGAAGCGGTCGACGATCACCTCGATGCTGTGCTTCTTGCGCAGGTCGAGCTTGGGCGGCTCGTCCAGCTCGTACACCGCGCCGTCGATACGGGCACGGATGAAGCCGCGTCCCCGCAGCTCTTCCAGCACCTGCACATGTTCGCCCTTGCGCTCGCTCACCACCGGCGCCAGCAGCATCCAGCGCGATCCCTCGGGCTGGGCCAGGATGTGGTCTACCATCTGGCTGATGGTCTGCGCCTCCAGTGACACACCGTGCTCCGGGCAGCGGGGAATCCCGGCCCGGGCGAACAGCAGGCGCAGATAGTCGTAGATTTCGGTGATGGTGCCGACGGTGGAGCGCGGATTATGCGAGGTCGATTTCTGCTCGATGGAGATCGCCGGCGACAGCCCCTCGATGTGGTCGACGTCCGGCTTTTCCATCATCGACAGGAACTGGCGGGCGTAGGCCGAGAGCGATTCGACGTAGCGCCGCTGGCCTTCCGCGTAGATCGTGTCGAAAGCCAGCGAGGACTTGCCCGAGCCCGACAATCCGGTGATCACGATCAGCTTGTCGCGGGGAAGATCGAGGTCGATGTTCTTGAGATTGTGGGTTCTGGCGCCCCGGATACTGATGAGGTCCATGCGCTCGCTGCGTGGTCAAACATCCGAATATAAGGGCTTTGGGTGCGCTTTGGCAAAGCCGGGGACCAGCGCCATCCCGTCAAACCCGGCGTGGACATCGTCGGGCCTCGGGCCGTGGCGGAAATGCTGGCAGCAACCTGAGCGAACGATGCGCTCGCACGGCGCGATGCAACATTTCGCACCGTCTTACGAATCGCCACCTGCCGCCCACGCCAGACCCCGGCGAAGCTGATACCATAAGGTGTTTCGAAGCGCCTTCAAGGAGACGCACTCGTGCGCCATACCATCGACATCGACAGCCCGATGACCCGCGCCGAAATCCGGGCTGCCATTTCGCTCGCGGCGATCTACATGTTCCGCATGCTGGGTCTGTTCCTGATCCTGCCGGTGTTCTCGATCTATGCGCGAGACTTGCCCGACGCGACGCCGGCCTTGATCGGCCTGGCCATCAGTGCCTACGGGCTCACCCAAGCGATCTTCCAGATCCCTTTCGGCATCTGGTCCGACCGTTTCGGGCGCAAGCCGCTGATCGTCATCGGCCTTCTGATGTTCACGGCCGGTAGCGTCATGGCGGCCGTGACGGATTCGATCTACGGCATCGTCGCCGGCCGGGCGCTACAGGGCGCAGGCGCCGTTGCCGGTGTGGTCATGGCGCTGGCCGCCGACCTCACCCAGGAGGAACACCGCACCAAGGCGATGGCGCTGATCGGCATCAGTATCGGGATTTCGTTCGCCTTTTCGATGGTAGCGGGGCCGGTGCTGGCCGGCTGGATCGGCGTCAAGGGCATCTTCTGGGCCGTCGCCGGGCTGGCGCTGCTCGGCATCGTCGTGCTTTACACCGCGGTGCCCACACCGCGCCTGCTCCGCTTCCACCGCGATACCGAGGCGCAGCCCGCGCGCTTTGCCAGCGTGCTGGCCAATCCGGAGCTGGTGCGGCTGGATGTCGGCATCTTCGCCCTGCATGCCATCCTGACCGCGACCTTCGTCGCCCTGCCTCTGATTTTGCGCGACCAATTGCACATGGACATGCCGGAACACTGGAAAATCTATCTGCCGGTGTTCGTGCTGTCGATGGTCAGCATGGTGCCCTTCGTGATCGTGGCGGAGAAGAAACGGCAGATGAAGCCGGTGTTTCTGGCCTTCATTCTGCTGACGGCCGCTGTCGACGCGGGCCTCGCCGGTCTCGTTCCGACCACTTTTGGCATCGGCGTGCTGCTGTACCTGTTTTTCACCGGCTTCAACCTGCTGGAGGCGACCTTGCCCTCGATGGTTTCCAAGGTGGCTCCGCCCGACCTCAAGGGTACGGCCATGGGCGTGTATTCCACGACCCAGTTCCTCGGCGCCTTCGTGGGCGGCGCCGGGGGGGGCTGGATACAGGGGCATTACGGCATTCCGGCAGTGTTCCTGTTCTGCGCCGCCATGGCCTTGCTGTGGCTGGCGGTCGCCTTCGGCATGGAGAAGCCGCGGCACCTGAGCAGCCTCATGGTCAATCTGGGGGAAATCAGTGCCAGCGCGGCGACCGATCTCTCGGCGCGCTTGCGCGGCGTCCCCGGTATCGCCGATGCCGTGGTCGTTCCCGACGATGGCGTGGTCTATCTCAAGATCGAACGGGAGCGGCTGGATCGGAGCCTGCTCGAATCAGTACTCAATGAAGCGGCGCGCGCGTAGCCGCCGCCCGGACTTACAACGGAGAATCAACCATGGCCAGTCGAGGCGTCAACAAAGTCATACTCATCGGCAATCTGGGCGCAGACCCGGAAGTGCGTTACATGCCGAACGGCGGCGCGGTCGCCAATCTGCGCATCGCCACCAGCGAATCCTGGAAGGATCAGCAGACCGGTCAGACCCAGGAGCGCACCGAATGGCACAGCGTGGTGATGTACCGCCGCCTGGCCGAAATCGCCGGCGAGTACCTGAAGAAAGGCAGCAAGGTCTACATTGAAGGGAGCCTTCGGACCCGAAAATGGCAGGACAAGAACACCGGCCAGGATCGCTACACCACCGAAATCATCGGCAATGAAATGCAGATGCTCGACCGCGCCGGCGGGGGCATGGGGGGCGGCGGAGGAATGGGCGCGGGTGAACCGGACTGGGACGCCCCGCCGGCCGGCGGGGCCAAGCCACGCAGCCCGGGTGGCGGATACGGCGGCGGCACCGGCGGAAGCGGCGCCGGAAGCAGCCAATTCGACGAGGGATTCGACGACGACGTGCCGTTTTGAAACGGCCGGCTTCGATCGAGACCGGACGGGCTATTTCGCCGGGTTTGACGGTCGGATCACTTTGATTTCGCTGGGGGATACCTATCACGCCAACAGGATTGTCAGGCGGGCGTCAAAGGTTGCCGACGGAATTTCCGAAACGCCTCGTTCAGAACCCGATGAACAAAGACCCCATAATGAGGTTATGCATGGTTTGATGCTGGTGGTCAGAGCTGTCTATATACTGGTTCATATAGCCGAGCTCAACCCGGAAACCGGGGTCGAACGTCCATCCTCCGCCGATGAATCCGCGATTCTGATTGAAACCTGCCTGGCCACCCCAATAGGTGCTGTTTATGTTCACGAATACTTCATCCCAGGCAATCAGGCTCAATCTTGGCTCAAAATCGAAGGGGCGCATGAAGCGAAGCATCTGCCGAGGACGGTAGCGCGGTTGGTCGCCTCGTAAGAAATTCGTCTCGAACATCGTCCGAAAAGTCACCGTTCCGAAATCGGTCGGCAATACATAGCGGAATGCCGGCCATACATCCTGCTGGGCTACATAGGGCTGCCCCACGTTCTGAGTGGGCAGGTAGGTGTAGCCGAGCCATAGTGTGGCTCTGTCGCTGAGAGAATATCCCAATGCAGCACGTGCCATGCCCTGGTACCAATGTTGCCAGTCGTTGTCCCAGCGCATTTGACCTTCCAGCCATAAGCGACCTTTTTCAAGGCTGGGATCGATAAAGCTGAGATTGCCCTCCGCTACCACTTGTCCCCAACTGCCCCAGTCGTTCGTCGTTATATCGGCGTTGGCGCCGTTATAGGGGAACAGAGCAAGAAATACGACTGAGCAGCCTGTTCCAACTTTCTGTGTATCCATTGACATGATGTGACCTTGCTATTGAGATCGGGCGGGCTATTTCGTCTTTGTCGAGCAAACACTTTGGTCGCGGCATTCGACGGCATAGGAAATCTGCTTTCCACAACCTGTGACCTGGATGTCGTACTCGCTGTAAAGCTCACCCAAAGGGATTCCTGGCACTTCTTTGGGTCTTACGATTTTGCTCTTGGGGTGAGGGCATCCCAAGTCCGTTGCAGCGCGTTGTTCCGCCGTCTGGATGGCGATTCTCATATTCTCTTTCAATAGTTCCGCGTCGCTTACGCACCCGGCTGGGAGTCCAGACAACAAGGTTGCGAGGATCGGAGCAGCGTTCCATTTCAATGCCGGTGTTGAAATATATATCGGTATAGGCAGCCGAGAATTGGTTTTTTGCATATTTTCCCTGATTCAGGATTTCATCCCGCAGACACGCTGGATTTCGGTGGAGGTCGGTCTATCAACGGGAGCCTCGCGAGCTCCCCGCTTGGGGACTAAGGTGACGGCGTCGTGGTCGTCTGTTCTAGGCAAGCAGAACCAATGCCAAGGTGCTTGGGGCTGGAAACACCGTGGCGGCGCAGGCCCGCAGCGGGTGCCCTGGGGCTGGATGGTGGGCTCAAGTGTCTGATTGGAAAACTTTGACGTTGTTCTTCCTATCGATGCCCACGGACGGGCAGACTCTGGACCGGATCGGGCCGGTGGGGCATATGAACCTGATGGCATCGGAGACTGCCACCAGTGGGGTGCTTTCGCGGGCAAGCACCCGCGGTGAAATCGTTACCAAGGTTTTCGAGCGTGATGTCACATACGCTGTAATCCGCTTTTGGGGGTGGCTTGGGTAAGGATGCGGATATGCGACATGACCTGGTACTGCCTCGGTAACGACCGCATCGAGCCGTGGTCCGCCAAGGGGGCTATGTGTCTGAAAGGAAACGGCCGACCGTGAGGGGCGCGTCCTGGCATGCCCGGCCGCGGTCTGTGCCCGTTTCATACAAGCCGTCGCTGAGACCGATGGCATCGATTCGATTGGACGTCCGGAGTCGGGGCGAATAGCATTTGAGGTCGAAGGGAGCTCGGTTTCCCGGGAGGTCATCGGATGTCACCCGAAAGAGGCCGGTTGATGATCGGTCTCTCAATATAAGAAGAGGATCAAGCAATGAGTCAGCTCCAACTTCCCAAGTCATTCAACCTGGTGTTTTTTGGCGGTACCGGCGATCTGGTCACCCGCAAGCTCCTGCCGGGAATGTATCAGTGCGACAGGAACGGTCAGTTGGTTCGGGATGGGCGCATCTACTGCCTCGGTCGGCAGGATCTGACGCAGGAGATGTATCTGGCGAAGATCGAGGAAAAAGCCCGGGAGTTCATTCCGAAGGCGGACTGGAACGACGGCGTGTGGTCCGCCTTCCTCTCCCGCTTGCAGTATGTCCGGGTGGATGCCGGAGAGCCCGCCCAGTATGCGGTACTGAAGGAGGTTCTGGAGCGGAATCCGGCGGAGGTGAATGTGTTCTTCCTGTCGGTGGCGCCATCGTTTTTTACCACCGTCTGTGACAATCTGGCCCGGCAGGGGCTCAGCCGGGCGAACTGCCGGGTCGTGCTGGAGAAGCCTCTGGGGCATGACCTTGCCTCCAGCAACGCGATCACCGAGGCGGTCGGCAAGCATTATCGGGAAAACCAGATCTACCGGATCGACCATTATCTGGGCAAGGAATCGGTGCAGAACCTGATGGCGCTGCGGTTTGGCAACGCGCTGTTCGAACCGTTGTGGCGGCGGGAATGGATCAGCAATGTGCAGATCACCATCGCCGAGGAAGTCGGAATCGGCAGCCGTGGCGGGTTTTACGAAGGCACGGGGGCGCTGCGCGATATGGTGCAGAACCATCTGCTGCAATTGTTGTGCTTCGTGGCCATGGAACCGCCCGTCAGTCTCGATTCCAATGCCATCCGCGACGAAAAGCTCAAGGTGCTGGAATCGCTGATACCGTTCACCGAGGAGGATGTATTCAAGAAAACCGTGCGCGGACAGTATCGTGCCGGCACGTCGCGTGGAAAGCCGGCGGTCGCTTATGTCGAAGAAGCCGGGATACCTGCCGACAGCAAGACTGAAACCTTCGTGGCGATCAAGGCCGAGATTGCAAATTGGCGCTGGGCGGGGGTGCCGTTTTACCTGTTCACGGGCAAGCGGCTGCCTACCCGGCTGGCTGAAATCGTGATCAATTTCCGCGACGTTCCGCACCAGATATTCCCCTTGGCGCCGGGAGCCGCGGGGGCACCGGCCAAGCTGGTGATCCGTCTGCAACCCGACGAATACATACGTCTTTACCTGTATGCCAAGCAGCCCGGAGACACGATGGAGCTGCAACCGGTGTATCTCGATCTGAACTTTGCCGGCGCCTTCAAGACCAACACGCGGAGGGCGGAAGGGTACGAACGTTTGTTGCTGGATATTATCCGCGGCAACCAGTCGCTGTTCGTGCGGCAGGATGAGTTGGAGCAGGCTTGGCGTTGGGTGGAACCGATTCTTAACACCTGGGCGGCGGATCCGGCAGGACCTAAGCTGTATGCAGCGGGCACCTGGGGGCCTGCGGCTTCCGCGGAGCTGTTATCACGAGATGGATTTTGCTGGCACGACGAAGATTGAAGCCTAAGAGGCCTGGTGCGTCGCCCCGATTTCCGGGGCCCACCTCCTACGGGAACAGTGATGCTGGGCCTATGCTTTTCTTGCCCGGGTTCAGGGGGGATTTACAACTGGAGCTTGGCCAATACGAAGCGATCGAGCAATGCTTTCACCTGAATCCGTGTTCCCCTGTTAATCAGCATGCAAAACCAACCAGGGATCTAGGGAGATCAGCGTTGAAAATTGACCACCCTAGGGATGTGGGTGGCGGGCTACACGTCCGAATGCCGTTCACCTGGGCAAATCGGCTTTCCGCGCCTTCGGGTATAGCCTTCGGGTATATCTGCGGCGTGAATCGAGAGAGGAAGGCATGATAGAACCAATGAAATTGATAATATGAGTCGCTTCATATGAAATGCCTGGATCATGCGGATTTTTCCGACAGTGGGTCGCCTCTTGCCGCTGAAGTCTCTATTGCGACTCGTCGCATCAATGCTCCGAAAACGCAATTAGTCCGGATATTCCGCATGACGCGGCAAGGTATCCCCGTCGCAAGACCAATCGGCTCTTGAGTCCCAGAAGATCCGCGCCTGCGGTTTGATCGGGATTTCGTCGTCCAGTGAGCCGGCTGGTATGACGACGCCGTCAATTTCCGGAACGTATCTGGCGACCTGGCTTCCGCAGTGACTACAAAACTGCCGGGTGAACCGCTTGGCTTCGGGTACTTTGAATTGCTTCAGCAAGGATTTGCCGTCCGTAAACACCAAATCCGCATTTGCTACGAATAGATTGGTCGCATGCCCGGTTCCTGAAGATTTTCGGCATCGGGAACAATGGCAATGATAGAAGCGTTGAGGATCACCACTGACTTCATATTTCACCGCGCCGCAAAGGCAGCTACCTTTAAGCATGACTGACATACAACCTCCTGTAACGATAAGAATTGGGACTGCTGAAGTGACGAAAGGGTGTGCTGAGCAAAAAGAAATCATTCGAGGCCGAGATATGATCGCGGCCAATCGATCCTTGGTGCCTCCTGGTTCGATCCGTCTGGCAGTATGCCAACGTCTGTGTTAACTCCGTCACCGGCTCTTGTTGCCAGGGACCGGACATGTCACACCTGCCAGCGCCGCAGAACGATGCTGGCGTTCACGCCGCCGAAACCGAAGCCGTTGGACATCGCATGCTCGAGGGCCATGGGCCTGGCCGCACCGCTCACGATATCCAGGCCTTCGCTGGCAGGGTCTGGATGTTCCAGGTTGAGCGTCGCCGGCACGATTTGGTCGCGCAGCGCCAGTACGGTAAAGATGGCCTCGACGCCGCCCGCTGCGCCCAGCAGATGGCCGGTCGCCGATTTGGTCGAACTGACCGCGACGCTTGGGTTCCGGCCGAACAGCGATTTGATGGCCTCCAACTCGCAGCGGTCCCCCACGGGGGTGGAGGTGGCATGGGCGTTGAGGTGCTGGATGTCCGCCGGAGTGAGGCCGGCCTGCCCCAAGGCGGCCTGCATGGCGCGCCGGGCGCCGGCGCCATCTTCCGGGCCGGAGGTGAGGTGATAGGCGTCCGCGTTGGTGCCGTATCCGACCAATTCGGCGAGGGGCTGGGCGCCCCGTGCCTGGGCGTGCTCCAGCGCTTCGATGACCAGCAGCCCCGCGCCTTCTCCCATCACGAAGCCGTCGCGTGCGCCGTCGAAAGGGCGGGAGGCGCGTTCCGGTTCGTCATTGAAGCGCGACGACAAGGCCCGCGCGGCGGCAAACCCGCCCAGGCTCACCCGATCGATGCAGGCCTCCGTACCGCCGCAGACGGCCACATCGGCTTCACCTTGCCGGATCAGCCGGGCGGCGTCGCCGATGGCCTGGACACCCGCCGCACAGGCCGTCACCGGAGCGCCGATGGGGCCTTGATAGCCGTAGCGGATGGAAACATGCCCGGCCGCCATGTTGACGAGAAAGGATGGGATGGTGAACGGGGACAGGCGCTGTACGCCGCGGCGGTCCGTCGTGCGTACGGCCTGCGTGATCGCCGGAAAGCCGCCAATGCCGGAGGCGATGACCGTTGTGGTGCGTTCGCGCGATCTCGCGTCCGTCGGCAGCCAGCCCGACTGGGCGATCGCTTCCTCGGCCGCGGCCAGCGCGAACAGGATGAAGCGGTCCATCTTGCGCTGATCCTTGGACGAGGCCACCTGGTCGGAATCGAAGCCGGCTGCCCGGTCTTCCACTCTCGTAGGTACGACGCCGCCCACCTTTGCCGGAACATCGGCCACCAGTTCTTCGGGCAGCGCCCGCAATCCGGAACGCCCGGCGATCAGGCGCGACCACACCTGCTCGACTCCGCAGCCCAGGGGAGATGCCATCCCCATGCCCGTGACGACGACGCGGCGCATGCTCATGCCGGCTTTCCCCGCTCTTGGTCAGGCAGAGCGGCATTCGCCAATCGGGCCCGCGACACGCGGGCGCGAAGACGAACCTGTGCGCTCGCCGCGGGCCCCGGCTGCAGCATCACGCTCTCGGGTGTGATCGGCGCCAGGGTGCGGCCGTCTACCAAAGCCGGTTCAACGAGTTCGCCGGAACGGCGGTCCGCCAATTGGACCGATATCCCTTCGGGCGTCAGGTGCTTGTTGCCCCAGGCGAGCATCGCCGCCAGTACCGGGAAGAAATCGCGGCCTTTGGCCGTCAGAAGATATTCATATCTTGGCGGACGCGGGTTGTACATGCGGCGTTCCAGCAAACCGTTTATGGTCAGATGTTTCAGCCGCCGCGTCAGGATGTTGGGGGCGATTCCCAGGCTGGCCTGGAATTCGTCGAATCGGGTAAGCCCCTGGAAAGCATCGCGGAGAATCAGCATGCTCCACCATTCGCCGACACATTCCAGGGCACGCGCAGCCGGGCATTCCATGTTCTTGAAGCTGGTTCGTTGCATAGTGAAAGTTACTATAGCCGCGCGGCTAGCAACATGCAAGTAATTCGGCGCGCCGGACGCCGCGGGGAGGATCGTCATTGATCGCAAAGTTCAGCCGGAACGGCGGGGAGAACGCCTCACCGAATCCGGACGCATCCCCCGATCGGCGGGGCGGTTCTCACGATCCGATCGCGAGCAAGAACAAGACGATCACCGCCGCCGCGATGGCGATGGGCAGAGGGTTGTTCAAGAGAGCGATGAGATCCTTGCGGTAGATGTCCACCGTCTCTTTGAAAACCTTTTTCGTGTGCTCCTTCAAAGTCGGTTCGTTCGGCATGGAAACCTCCTCAAAGTCCGCTCCTCACTCCGGCTCGTCGAGAGCCCATCGCTTCAGTCTATGATCGACGAAGACCAGCTCGTAAGCCTTGGTGTCCGGCACGAGCCACCAGGTGACGGTGAAGGTCGGAATGCCCAGCAACAGGTTCCAAACGGCTGTATGTCTTCCGTACAGGTCGTATGAGCGGACCACGGTGTTCCTGCCTTCCGCCGTGTCCCCTTCGTGCAGAGTGACATAATGGGAATCGAGCACCTGGTCGACCTGGTGTTCCGTCATGCCAGATTTGAGCTTATCGAGATCACCGGTATTGTGCTTCGCAGGCAGCACGACGCCGCAGCCGGAAAGCATCAAAGCCGTGCAAACAGCGATCAGGGCTTTCATGGATTCTCCAATGGCCGTCGACGAGGAAATGCCGAAGCCGGTCGCCAGGACCGGGCCGGGGTTCATCCTACACCAAACGCTCCTCAAGGGCGCGGCATCATCGCTCGGTAACTTCGAACCGATTACACTTAGGCCGATGCGCCCGGGGCCTCCCAACGTCGAAAACGGTGTTGCCTCCCCTTGCGTCATGCCGTCGTCATCGAGCCTTCTGGCAACAACTTGTCCGCCCATGTTCCCTATCTGGCCCATCGTGTCGGCACCTGCTCCACACTTCGGAAAGTCGAACAGAATATCCGTGAGGCGGTCCTTTTCGACCGGCAAGGCTTCCTGGAAGGCGGTGAGCCGGTTTCCGCGCATGGCGCAGCGGTCGCATGGGGCCAGCCGGCTGCACGAGGCTGACCGGTGCGTTTCGTTTGCCAGTGCGCCTCATCCGGGCTGATATGGATCCCTACACTCTCTATACCCTCCTGACGCTGGCTTCGGTAGGCAAGGCCGGTCTCATTCTGTTGGTGGCTCCCCAATATCCCCGCCGCATCACCCGCGGCATGCATTCGTGGGCGTTGGGAGGGCTGATGATGGGGATGAATTTCGCACTTTTCGTCCTTGCCGCCAGAGCTCTGGTTCCGGAATCGGTAGCGCTGGGCGGGGCGGTCACGCTCGGGATCGGCGGAACCATCCTGGTCTTCGTCGCCGTGCAAGAACTCCGGGAGCGCTTCTATAGCAAGTTCGTACTGCTTGGCGTTTTCGTGTTTACCGCCGTCAGTAACGCCTACACCCTGTATGCCGGTCATAACAAACTCCGCATCATTACGAACAGCGCGTTGGCCGCTGCGGTGTTCTTCATGATCTCCTACGCCCTTCTCCGCTCGGCGCCCCCCTCCGGCCGGTCGATTTACCGGGTCACCGGTGTCCTGGCTCTGACGATCAGCGTGGTCTTGGCGATACGCGCAGTAAATCCGCTCATCCTGGGCTCACCGATAGTCCATCCCATGGACGAAAACTGGGTGCAGCAATTGACGTATTCCGCCATCCTGATAGGAAACGTCTTGGGCTCCCTGTGTTTCGGACTGATCGTCGCCGAGGAACTCAACGCCGAACTGCATCAACTGGCATCGTTCGACTCGCTCACACGGATCTACAACCGGCGAGTCTTCGAAAACCTCGCCACCGAGGAACTGCTCCGAGCCCGCACCAAGCGGGAGCCGGTCTCATTGCTCATGATCGACATCGATCATTTCAAGCAGGTCAACGATAGTCACGGCCATGCCGCGGGCGATGCCGCCCTCGTCAGGGTTGCGGAGACCATGGAAGAAAGCCTGCGGCACCGCGATCTGTTTTGCCGCTACGGCGGTGAGGAGTTCGGCGTTCTGCTGCCGTCAACCGCGCAGGAACAAGCACAGCGCATCGCAGACCGCCTGCGGCTGGCGATGATGCACGCCGGCTTCCGCTACGGCGAAGAAGACATACCGCTCACCGTAAGCATCGGCGTTGCCTGTATCGACCGGCCACCCTACGATTTGTCCCTGATCAAGCACAACGCCGACCGCGCGCTCTACCTCGCCAAGCAGACCGGGCGCAACCGCGTGGCGGTCGTCTGACGACGGATTCAATTTGTACTGGAAAGTGAACGGCACGACATAGGTATAGTTGCCGGGGCCATGCAGCGCGATTGACCTGGGTGGCGGTGGGTTTGGTTTTCACGAAGCGCAAAGTCATGGTCTTGACCGTCTCAACCTGGTTTTCCCTCACGGTGATCTTGGCGGTATTTGGGTTATCGATCCCCGTGGCCTTGAATATCTCAGAGTTGCCGGGCGGCAGAGCCAGGATGGTATTGACGGGTAAAGGTTGATCGGCTGCGGTTTGTCCCGGCGCAGAAACCGGCCGGACGCGGAACTCACCGCTGGCCTTGGGGCTGGTGCTGGCCAAGAGACATACGCCACTGGGCCCGGAGTTGGCGGCGGAAGAACCTTTGCAGCGTTTGGGATAGTGAGTGGTCAGAGGCCGCAGCTGCACTGTCGCACGAGGGACAGGGCTGGTCGCCAGTGCTGTCGAGACGGGCAGGGTCCCATGAGTCGCGAGTGGTAGGGCGAGCAAGGCGAAAATTAAGGGCCCCGCTCCGCGATGGTGACAGGGTGGTTCATTCGTTGTTGTTGCCATCGTTTGCAGCTGTGCCGCAAAACCACCCGGCCGGTTGTCACGAGCTATCCTTGGGTGCATTCGATCAGGATCGCCGGCGGATAATCCAGCAGATCCGCCCAGAAAGCGCCGTCCACCCCGCCGGCACATGCATGCGAGTTCCGTGCGGTCATGGGCATCAACGAGCAGCCAAGCGGCGATTGCGAGGTCGAAATCCTGTTGGGGCACGATCGTCCCGGCGTCCTCGACCCAGTATTCAATGCCGAAAGGTTCCTTCGCTTCCTGAGCGCGCGCCAGGTCGATCATTCGCTCCGAAATGTCGAGCCCGACCATCTTCGCCGCTCCGGCCTGCCGGATCAATCGGGTGTAGCGCCCTTCGCCACAAGCGAGATCGAGGACTGGTTTCCCTCCCGGATCGCCGATTCGTTTCATGAACGAGTAGGCCTCGATTCTCGAACGGTAGGGCTGGGCCTTGGCCTTCTTGTACTGTTCCGCCGTTTTGGCCCTGGTTGTAGTCGGTCGTCATACGTGCCTCCCGTCCCATGGGTTGCCGACGATGGTCATTGAGCTCAAGTGGGGTCACCTGCGGATCCGCAGTCCCAGTGACGGGTCCCATTGCAAACGTTTTTCGCTTCTCGGGAGCGGTGCTTCCTGGACCTCGTCGACCGCAACGCCGTGTCCCCAGTCGGGCGGACAGATTGCCACATAGCGCGCATAGCCGCCGAGACCCCCTTGGAACTCGGGGAATCCGATGGTCACCAGACAGCCCTTTTCCGGAACCCGATCCAGATGCGCGACTCCCTCGGCCTGCGCATAGCCGTGATGCATCAGCCAACGTTCGCCGGCGAGGTCCGGGGTGGTATCGGTGTCCAAGGGTTCGTGGCCATGAAACAGTATCTTGCGCTGTTCATGAAGCCAGCGCAGCGCATCGAGCGAGACGCCCGGGAAATTCGTGTCGACGGCCAATTTGGGATCGGGCCAGGCTTTCGACCAGTCACTCCGCACCATGACCACCGATCCCGCCGGAATGCGACCGTTCCGCCGCTCCCAGTCCAAGAGATCGCCGATTTGCAGGGCATAGGCCGGGTTTCGGGATACTTGGTCGACAATCGATACGACCACCAGCGGTCGTACCGCGTAAGTCGGCGGCAATTCGTCGATCGCCGGGAACTCCGGCGCCCAGTGCGCGGGCGGATCCAATTGCGTGCCCAACTGATCCGTGGCGAGGTCGTAGCGGGTTGCCTCGAAACCGTCGCTGTCATACCGGTACGCGTTTCCGCTTGCCGGATCGATGGCCGGCAGGAACCGTGACGGCCCGAATCCCTCCCAGACGGGGATCGTCGGTGTGAGCACATGCGTCAGGTCGATGTACTTGGCCTTCTTCAGGCCCGTCTCATAGAACGACCAGAGATCGGTTGTGGGCTGCTTAACCGCTTCTGTGGCGCACGGCGAGATTTTCCCCGTCTCGGTCATCGACGCGCATGCGCTCAGGAAAACCAAGGTACAGGGCAACAGACGATGGGCCTTCATGCTGAACCCCCGGGTATTTCGGAATCCGGTAGAGTCGAGGCAGGCCGCGCGGGCCTACTCGCGTTGGCGGCGATAATACACGGCTTCCAATGCCGATGGTGGCATATGCTCGAACGGCTCCAGCAGCCGGCGATGATGGAACCAGTCCACCCATTCCAGGGGTAAGTTCGACGGCCTCGAGGTGAGGTCAAGGTCAGTCGGTGGCGAAGTCCCTCCGTCTTGATAGAGACCGGAGATCATCTCCGCCAGGGCGTATGAGTCCCCTATGCTGCCAACGAAAGGCACGGCTTCCGCTCCGGCCAGGAAGAAGGGGGAGGGTTGGATCGGATGCCGAAGCGAAGGTACGGATGCTCCCTGAGCCGGAACGACGCCCCCCTTTCTGCCCCAAGACGAAGCGGAAAGACTCATGGCCGAATTGCCGGCGCAACCTCGCCGACATGGCTCGGTTCCGCCTGGAAACCGGCTTGTGGCAAGCCAACGTCACCGGCCTGCTCTGGAACCAGCTCGATCTGGTTCGCAAAGTCGCCTGGATCCACCCGGACCAAGTCAAAGATAAGGAAAGCCATCGCGGTGCCGCTCTGTCGGATGTCGCGGTCGAAATCATCTGGCGCCAAATCGGAAGGAATCACCCCCATGTTTTCAGTGATCGGGGCAACTCGGGCACCCAGGCAAACACGAAAGCATGGCGGACAGCGCGGGAGCGATGAGGCAGCAAGGATTTTCCGTGGCACGGTTTACGGGGCACCCGGGCCCCTGGTACGTGCGGCGCGGAACACCGTTACATGTGCCTCGGGAACGGGGAACGCGGGGATCGGCGGAAAGGGTTCATCGCTGTGCTCACCTCGGTGATGAACGCTTGGCAGAGTGCGCCAGGAACGTGATGGACGAACCCCGGCAAAGGGTTACAAATAGCTACGCCGACTTGGGGAGGTTCAATGACTCTAAGCCTAGGTCATTGATTTATTGGAGCCGGTGATAGGATTTGAACCTACGACCCGCACATTACGAATGTGCTGCTCTACCGACTGAGCTACACCGGCTTTTCTAGCCACACATTGTAGATAGATAGCTGAGCTGACACAATAGGGAGGTTTGTCCAATGACACGCGAGCCTGGAGGGAGGGTCGTGTTTCCACGGTGAGGTGTGAACCGTCCCGGCTATTTTCGGAGAGTGGTTTCTTCTCTTTCGGTTCATCTTCTGTTCTCGGGTTTTCTCCCCTGCAGGGGGTGGTGACTAGCACAGAAACTTCACTCAAGCGGCTGTCCGATTTTCCGGGGCCGCCTCGTGTGCCAGTTTTGCTACAGCAGACAAAACAAAGCCCCAAGAAATGGGGCTGAGTCACTGAAGGATATGGTGGGCCATGTAGGGATCGAACCTACGACAAACGGATTAAGAGTCCGCTGCTCTACCAGCTGAGCTAATGGCCCGTAAAACGGGGATGGGGTGACCGATGGGGCTCGAACCCACGACAACCGGAATCACAATCCGGGACTCTACCGACTGAGCTACGGTCACCACTGACATTGGCGCGCCTGGCAGGACTCGAACCTGCGACCCTCGGCTTAGAAGGCCGATGCTCTATCCGGCTGAGCTACAAGCGCTTGATTGGTCGGGGTAGAGGGATTCGAACCCCCGACATTCTGCTCCCAAAGCAGACGCGCTACCAGACTGCGCTATACCCCGGATGAGCTTGCCGAACCTTGTCAATGCGCTACTCAAAGAGACGCGCATTCTATATTTTCGAAATAGGCCCGTCAATCTCGATCTTCTAAAGATGGGCCTTGACCGTTTCGAAAACGGCAATGGCCTTGGCCTCGCCTTCCTTCAGCAGGGCCTCGAGCCGGTCCACCCGATCACGGGCGAAAGCCTCGTCTTTCACGCCCTTGGCGTTGACGTAGACGTTCAGTGCCGCGCTTTTGAGGGCGGCATGGGCGGCCATGACGGCCACGCCGGCGTCGCTGATGAGGTTGCGGTTGCCTTTTTGGGCGGCGATGTCACTCAGTTCGATGATATCCACGCAAAGCCGGGCGCAGGCCAAGGGCACGTCGGTCGCGGCTTTCAGCGCTTCCTGGATGGCCCTGCCGCGCGCGGCTTTGTCGTCCTCCGTGTCGCGGGGCAGGGCGTAGGCCGCCATGACGCGGTCGAACGCTTCGACGTCCGCCCGGATCATGTCCATGGATTGCGCCCGCAAGGCGTCGGCCCGCGCCAGGACGCCGGCCATCTCGGCTTCGACGGCCTCGTAGTTCTTCTTGCCCACGGTCAGATGACATACCATGCCGACCAGCGCCGCGCCCATCGCGCCCATCACGGCCGCCGCGCTGCCGCCGCCGGGTGTCGCAGACTTGCTGGCGAGTTCGTCGAGAAACTGCTGGATAGGCTGGTCTTTGATCATGGCGCCGCGCTCAAGTCTTGAGAAAATAACGGCCGGCCATTATAAGCAAGCCTTGCAGCTAGCGTAAAATGGGCGTCTTCATGACATATCGGTCCGATCCGCCTCGATCGTCGGGAACACAACCCAAGCACGAACCCTGACCATGAAAAAACTGCTGTTTCAATTCGATACCGACCTGCATCCATCCGTTTTCGACACCGTCGTCGGCTATGACGGCGGCGCCGACCAGGTCATCGCGCACGGGCATCTGACCCCGGACAACGTCGGTCCGCTGGTGGAGGGCACCATCTTCACCCGTGCTCCCAAGGACAAGAAATACACTGCTATTTTCGTGGGCGGCAGCGATCTGGTGGCGGGTCAGAACTTGTTGCGGGCGGTGCGCAAAAAATTCTTCGCCGATTTCCGGGTGTCGGTGATGCTGGACAGCAACGGCAGCAATACCACCGCGGCGGCCGGGGTCGCCAAGCTGGCTTCGAGCGGGGTGCTGGCCGGCAAGAAGGCGGTGGTGCTGGCCGGCACCGGACCGGTGGGCCAGCGCGCGGCGGTGATGCTGGCGAAGGAGGGCTGTTCGGAGGTGGTGATCACCTCTCGGCAGCTGGCCCGCGCCGAGCATGCCTGCGCCGAGATGAAAACGCGTTTCGGCGTGGATCTGACGCCCGTGGAAGCTTTCGACGACGATGCCCGGGGCTCGGTGATTGCCGACGCCCGGATCGTGTTCGCTACCGGCGCGGCAGGGGTGCAGCTACTGGACCTGCATCACTGGCGCGACAACCCGAATCTGGAGCTGCTGGCCGACGCCAACGCCACTCCGCCGTTGGGCTTGGGCGGCGTCGACATGATGGACCGAGGAGCGGACCGGTACGGCAAGATCGTATGGGGAGCGATCGGTTTCGGCACCTTCAAGTTGGCGCTGCACCGGGCGTGCATCGCCAAGCTGTTCGAGAGCAACGATCAGGTGTTCGACGCGGAGGAGATCTTCGCGCTGGCCAAGACCCTGGCCTGAGGGCCGGCCTTATTCACGCCGCCAGGTGGTGCCGCCGGCGGCATCCTCGAGGATCACCCCCTGGGCCTTGAGTTCGTCGCGGATACGGTCGGCCTCGGTCCAGTTCTTGGCTTTGCGGGCCTCGAGGCGCAATTGAATCAAGCTTTCGATTTGCGCTCCCGTAAGTTTGCCCCAGGATGAGTCCCCGGTGGCCGTGGCTACGGATTGCGCATGCGCTTCAAGTTGAATACTGCCAGCTTTCAACCACGCATCAGGCTCGTCCTGCAAAAGGCCGAGAACACCACCCAAGGTTTTCAATGTCGCGCCCAACGCGGCGGCCTTGGCCGGTTCCGCCGCCTTGTGCCGGTTGATCTCCCGCGCCAGGTCGAACAGCACGGCGATGGCTTCGGGGGTGTTGAAGTCGTCATGCATGGCGTCCGCGAAACGTAAAGAGAAACCCTCACCCCGGTCCTCTCCCAGGGGGAGAGGGAGGTCTGGAGCCAAGCCGCGCAGCGCGGTGTAGAGGCGGGACAGCGCCGCGGCGGCCTCGTCGAGGTTTTCGTCCGAATAGTTCAACGGGCTGCGGTAGTGGCTGTTGAGGATGAAGAAACGCACCACCTCCGGCCGGTAGCGGGCCAGCACCTCGCGCACGGTGAAGAAATTGCCCAGCGATTTGGACATCTTCTCCTCGTTGATCCGGACGAAGCCGTTGTGCATCCAGTAATTGACGAAATGCTCGCCGGTCGCCCCTTCCGACTGGGCGATCTCGTTCTCGTGGTGGGGAAACTGCAGGTCCATGCCGCCGCCGTGGATGTCGAAATGGGCGCCCAGGCAGCGGGTCGACATGGCCGAGCATTCGATATGCCAACCGGGACGGCCCGGCCCCCAAGGGGATTCCCAGGATGGCTCGCCCGGCTTGGCCGATTTCCAAAGCACGAAGTCCAGCGGATCGCGCTTGGCGGCGTCCACTTCGACCCGCCCGCCGGCCTGCAGCTCTTCGAGGTTCTTTCCCGACAGCCGGCCGTAACTACCGAAGCTCGACACCGCGTAGAACACGTCGCCGTTGCTGCCGACATAGGCGTGGCCGCGCTCGATCAGTGTCCCGATCATCGCCTGGATGTCCGCGATGGACTCGGTCGCGCGCGGCTCGTGATCGGGCGGCAGCACGCCCAGCGCCCGCTCGTCCTCGTGCATCGCCTCGATGAAGCGGGCCGTCAGCGCGCCGATGCTCTCGCCGTTTTCCGCCGCCCGCTTGATGATCTTGTCGTCGATGTCGGTGATGTTGCGGACATAGGTTACGTCCAGCCCCAAGTGCCGCAGGTAGCGCGCCACCATGTCGAACACCACCATGACCCGGGCATGGCCCAGATGGCAGTAGTCATACACCGTCATTCCGCATACGTACATGCGGACACGGCCCGGCTCGATGGGGCGGAATTCCTCCTTCCGCCGGGTCAGGCTGTTGTAGATCTTGAGCATGTCATTCCGATTCGTAGGTGAATTCGGCCAGCCGGCGGTGCAGGCGCGGTTTGTCCATGAGCTGGTAGATCTTCGCCAGCTCCGGCCCGTCCAGGCTGCCGGTCAGCGCCGCCCGCAGGGGCAGGAACAGGTGCTTGCCCTTGGCGCCGCTGCGCCGTTTCAGCCCGGCCAGGAACGCGGCAAAGTCGTCGGGCGATTCCGTCGCGGCATCGATGGCTGCCAGGTAGAACGCCTCGCCGGCGGATTGCGCCACGGCGGCGATGTCGGCCTCCAGTTCCAGTTCGTCGGTGAACAGGACCTTGGCCCAGGCATCCGCCTGCCTGGGGAACAGGCAGTTGCTGCGGACGATGTCCAGGAAATCGGCGCGATGGGCTTCGGGCACCACGGCACGTGTTTCGGCGTGCAGCCAAGTCCATAGCGTGTCGTCGGCCGCTCTTCGCACCGCCAGGCCCTGCCAGTGGTCAAGGTGGGATACGTCGAAACGCGCGGGCGAGCGGCCCAGCCGGTTGACGTCGAAGCCGGCCCGAAGCTCGGCGACGCCAAGCAGGCTCTCGCTGTCGTAAGGGTGGCCGAGCCGGGCCAGCATGTTGACCACGGCCTCGGGGAAGTAGCCCTCCTCCCGCAACTGGTTGATGCTGCGGCTGCCGTTGCGTTTGGACAGCGGCGCACCGTCGTCGCCGACGATGAGCGATATATGGGCGTAGCGGGGCCGGGGGAGGTCCAGGGCCGCCAGGATCATGAGCTGGCGCGGGGTGTTGGCGAGGTGATCCTCGCCGCGCAGCACCCGGGTGATCCCCATCAGGGCGTCGTCGATGGCATTGCAGAAGAAGAAGGCGGGGGTGCCGTCGGCGCGGCGGATGATGAAATCGCCGATGTCGTCGCTGGCGAACCGCTGCGGGCCTCGCACCTCGTCCTCGAACTCCACTGCTTGGTTTTTCGGGACCCGGAAGCGCAAAGTCGGCGACAGTCCTTGGTCCCGCTTGCGGCGGATTTCATCCACCGAGAGATGGGCGCATTTTCCCGAGTAGCGCGGCGGCCGGCCGGCGCTCAACTGCACCTTGCGCGAAACCTCCAGCTCAACCGGTGTGCAGAAGCAGGGGTAAGCCAGGCCTTTTTCCTCCAGGGCGCGGTAGTAATCTTTATAGATCGAGCCGCGCTGAGACTGGAACCAATGCGGGTCGGGCTCGGCGGACTGCGGCCCCTCCTGCCATTCCAGGCCGAGCCAGTGCAGATCGGCGATCAGTTCATCGACGAACTCGCGGCGGCAGCGCTCCCCATCGGTGTCCTCGATACGCAGCACGAAGGTATCGCCGCCCAGGGCGCTAAGCAATGCGGTGCGGGCGTTTCCGAGGTGGATCAGTCCGGTCGGGCTGGGTGCGAATCGCGTCTTGATCGGGGGCATGGGGGGATAGCGGAACGGACGAGTGGGCGAAAAGTAACGTAAGAGAGTAACGGCAACGAGCGAGCGCCTGCAACCTGCGCGGGGCTTCCTGGAGTTTGCCATCATTCATGAGCATGTTAACCTTCTCCGCCGTGTGAATCGGGCACCGTCCCAAGAAAAACGGGTGACCGGGGATCGGCCGGCAACCCCTCCGAAACGATACATCGACAAAATCGCGGGATACCGGTCCGTCGTGAAAATCTTGAGCTGCCTCCTCTGGACGCCGTTGGCGGGCGCCCTGGTGCTGGCCTTGCTGCCGCCGCGGCTGCACCGGCACGCATGCAGCGTTGCCTTGGGGTTCAGCGGGCTAGGCCTGCTGTGGACCCTTGCTGTCGCCATCCGTTTCGATACGGCCTCGCCGGACATCCAGTTCGGCGAGGCTTTGCCCTGGAATCCCGGCATGGGCAGTTTCTATGCCTTGGGCGTCGACGGCTTTTCTCTGCCCATGGTGCTGCTCTCGGCATTCCTCTGCCTGATCGCCCTGCTGGCCGGCCGCAGCGGCGCCCGGCCCCGCGGGTATTACACGGCCTTCCTGAGCCTCGAATTCGGGCTGCTGGGTGTCTTCATCGCCCGCGACTGGGCGCTGTTCTACGTGTTCTGGGAGCTGACGCTGATCCCGCTGTTCTTCCTGATCGACCAGTGGGGCGGAAAGCGTCGCCACAGCGCCAGTCTGAACTTCGTGCTCTACACCATGGGCGGCTCGGTCTTCATGCTGATCGGGCTGCTCGTGGTCTATACCTCGTCGGCCGAACACTCGACGCTGATGGATTCGATGCAGGCCGCGGGGCGCGAGCTGCCGCGCGCCAGTCAGATCGTGATCTTCCTCGGCCTCCTGATCGGCTTCGGCGTGAAGATGCCGGTGTTTCCCCTCCACGGCTGGCTGCCGCTGGCCCATGTCGAAGCACCCAGCCCCATCAGCATCCTGTTGTCCGGCGCCTTGCTCAAGATGGGCGCCTACGGCCTGATCCGGGCCTGTGGCATGCTGCCGGAAGCGGCGGTCGTGATGCAGCCCTGGCTGGCGGCCATCGCCTTGGTCGGCATCGTCTATGGCGCGCTGCTGGCTTGGCGCCAGAGCGATCTGAAAGCCATGATCGCCTATTCCTCGGTCAGCCACATGGGCTTCGTTCTGCTGGGGCTCGCCACGCTGAATCCGGTAGGCCTGACGGGAGCGGTGATGCAGATGACCGCCCACGGCCTGGTGGCGGCCGCGCTGTTCCTGCTGGTCGGCCTGCTGTACGAACGCAGCCATACCCGCGAAATCGGCGATTACGGCGCCCTGGGCCTGACCGCACCCCGCTTCGCGGCGTTCACCACACTGGCCCTGCTGGCCTCCATGGGGCTGCCCGGTTCCGCCAGTTTCGTCGCCGAACTGCACGCGATGCTCGGCGGTTTCCAGCGCTTCGGCGCATGGATGTTGGCCGCCAGCTTCGGCGTGCTGGTGGGCGGCGCCTATGCGTTGCGAAGCGTTTCCGCGCTGGTCACGGGGCCGGTCCGGCCGGCGACGTCCGGCCTCGAAGATATGCGTCCGGCGGAATTGGCGGGCGCGGCCTGTCTCGCTGCCGCCATCGTCTCTCTCGGCGTCGCTCCGGCCGCCATGCTCGAGCTGAGCCGGGTTTCGATCGGCCATTATCTGGCGGCCGTGCATCGCGAGTCCTTCTGAGCCCGAGCATGAGCCACCCGACCGGCGCCGCCCCAACCGATCTCAAGAGCCGCCTGGCCGAAGCCGTGCAACGCATGGAGCATGTGCTGCCCGGTCAGGCGCCGATCCGCGATTTCGTCCATCACAACACCCTGCACGGGTTCCAGCATCTGCCTTTCGAAACGGCGCTGGAGGAGGCCGAGCGTCTCACCGGCATCCACGGCTACCTGCCGGAGAGCGAATTCAGGGCGCTCTACCGGAAAGGCCGCATCGCCGACGCCGACATCGAGGCGGTGCTCGACCGGCACCTGGCGCCGCAAGGGGAGGAAACCCTGGCCGTCACCGGCGATGAGCCGATCACACGCAGGCAAATCCATCGGCTGCTGCTGACCGTCGACTTGAGGCCAGCGGACCCCGCCCGTTTCACCTGGCTGGTCGACGAACTCAAGGCGCTCGACCGCTTCGATCCCGAAGTTTCGCCCGAAGCCCGCCGCCGGCTCATGGACTCGGCCAAGCGGGGCCAGGACGGAAACGCGGCCATGCCGCCCCTGGTCCGGGACCTGTGGGATGCTTGCCTGGAACGGCTCGGCCTGAGAGAAGATGCCGCGCCGCATCCGGAAGACCTGATGGAGCACGCCATCGCCCAGGCCGAGGCCCTGTACGCCGAATTCAAGGCCGACTCGGCCGGCAGCGAACTGTCCGCGCTGCACCGCGCCATGCGTGACGAGGCGCGCGCCCTGCTCGCCGGGGAGATCGACGCGGTGGGGCGGGAGCGGACCCTGCGCGGCTTCATGCTGAAGCTGACGGGGCAGGACGTGCTGGACCGGGTCCGGCCCCAGCTCATCCGCCATTGCGCCTCGCACCTCGACGAAGGACTGGCCGCCTGGCATTCTCCTGACCGGAACCTGGGATTCTATGCGGCCTGGAAGCAGGCGATGCGGCATGGTATCGAGCGGGGACTCGGCGAGGTGCCGCTGGACCGGAGCGACCTGGACGGCCTGCCCGACGATCCGGTCGAGGCGGTGGTCGCAGAACTCGAGCAGCGCGGCATTCCCACGCCGTCCTGGGAAGGGTATCTGGAACGCCTGGCGCTGGAGCTGCCGGGCTGGGCCGGGATGATGAACTGGCGCGCCCACCGGCCGGCCTACCGGGCCAACCGCACCGCGCCCGCGAGCCTGATGGATTATCTGGCGGTCCGCCTCATCCTGGACCGCCGCTACCTCCGGCAGATCTGTTTCGACACCTGGGGGATCGGCGCCAACATCGGCGAACTCGCGCGCTACTTCGGGCGCCACCTTTCCGAATTCGTGGTGCGCCGCGCGCTGTACCGGGGCGGGCTGCCGGAATGTCTGACGGCCGTGTGCGCCGATCTGGTTCAGCGCGCCGGCAGCGAGCGCAACGCTAGGAAGCCCTGGCGCATCGCTGCCGACATGATCTTCTCCTGGCACCATGCGCCCGAGGCCGAGCGGAACTCCCGCCGCAGCGTCCACGGAGACGGCTGGCGGCTGTTCAAGCTGGCCCAGCATCTGGGCCTTTCGGCGCATGATGTCCGGGCATTGTCGTCCGCGGAGATCGATCGACTGCTCGGTGCCCTGGACGAGCTGACACCCGGCAGGCGCGGCCATCTCTGGCTGTGCGCCTATGAACGCCACTACCGCGAGCCTCTGTTCAACGCGCTGGCGAACAACCACGGGCGCGGACGCTGGGCCACCCGCAAGGAGCGTCCCGAAGCGCAGATCGTGTTCTGCATGGACGACCGGGAAGAGGGCATACGCCGCCATCTGGAAGAACTGAACCCGGCCGTCGAGACCCTGGGCGCCGCCGGCTTTTTCGGCATTCCCATGCACTGGCGGGGCCTGGACGACGCCGAACCCACGGCCCTGTGTCCGATCGTCGTCACGCCCGCCCACGAAGTACGCGAGGTTCCGCGCCCCGGCGAGGAAGCGGTTCGGCAACTGCACGACCACCGTCGGGGCGTGGCGCGGTTTCTGGGCCGGGTATTCAACCAGGAGATTCGCCGGAACCTGCTCAGTTCGCACCTGTTGGTCGATCTGCTGGCGCCGGGCGTGCTGGTCGGATTGATCGGCAAAGTCCTGTTGCCCCGCTGCGCGGCGAGACTGTCGAAGCGGATCGCGGAAGCCTGGCTGCCCGAAGTGCCGACCACGCTGGCGCTGAACGCGGCGGACGACGCCCGCCCGGCTACGCCGGCGCAGCCCCGGCAGGGCCTGACCGATGCCGAACAGGCAGACCGGGTGGCGGCCTTCCTGCTGAACATCGGCCTCATCGACGGTTTCGCCCCCATCGTCGTCCTGATGGGGCACGGTTCGATCAGCCAGAACAATCCACATCTCGCCGCCTACGATTGCGGCGCCTGCAGCGGCCGCCACGGTGGCCCCAACGCCCGGGTGTTCGCGGCCATGGCGAACCGGCCCGAAGTCAGGGCCAGGCTCGCGCAGCGGGGATTGCGGGTTCCGGACGACACCTGGTTCGTCGGCGCCGAACACAACACCTGCAGCGAGGAGATCACCTGGTTCGACGCTCAGGACATCCCGTCCTTGAACCGAATCGGCTGGCATGCCTTCGCGCAACAGCTGGACGAGGCCCGCCGGCTTTCGGCGCAGGAGCGCTGCCGCCGTTTCGCTTCGGCGCCCAGACAACCCTCGCCCGGGCGGGCGCTGCGACATGTCGCCGGGCGCTCGACCGATTTCAGCCAGGCCCGGCCGGAACTGGGCCACGCCACCCATGCCGCGGCCTTCATCGGCCGGCGTTCGATCAGCCGCGGCCTGTTCCTGGACCGGCGGGTGTTCCTGATTTCCTACGACCCGACCCACGATCCGGAAGGGCGCATCCTGGAGGGCATTCTGCTCGCCGCGGGCCCGGTGGGTGCCGGCATCAATCTCGAATACTATTTTTCCACCGTTAACAACGAACGCTACGGTTGCGGTTCCAAGGTGTCCCACAACGTGACCGGGCTGTTCGGCATCATGGAAGGCACGGCCAGCGATTTGCGCACCGGCCTGCCGCGGCAGATGGCCGAGGTCCACGAAGCCATGCGGTTGCAGATCGTGGTGGAGCAGACGCCGGAAATCCTGGCCGCGATCTACCGCCGTCAGCCGCCGATCCGGGAACTGGTCGGCAACGGCTGGATCCTGCTTTCCGCGATCCACCCGGAAGACGGGACGATTTCCGTTTTCGATCCGGAGCTGGGATTTGTCGAATGGTCCGGCAGCCGGGCCGACATGCCGGTCTACGAACGCTCGGCCGACTGGTTCGAAGGTCATGCCGACCCGCTGCCGCCCGCCCTGATCGCCGTCTGACGTTCCCGATGGCCTACCTGGAAAAAGCCGCAGTTCTCATCCCTCTGCTTCCCGTCGCGGCTGCGTTCGGCATCGGCGCCGGCATCGCCTGCGGGCGGATCGAGGGTGAGTCCTGCGAACGCATGACTGCCCGCCTGGCGCAGGCGGTGCTGGGGGCGTCCGGACTGCTGGTCTTGGCGTTCCTCGTGCTGGGCCAGACCGGCGGGCTCGAGACCCGGACGGTGCTGGGCACCTGGCTGGCCAGCGCCGATTACCGCGTGCTCCTGAGTTTCCAGCTCGACCGCCTGAGTCTGGCGCTGTCGGCGCTGGTCGCGCTGATGGCCTATCTGGTCGCGCGCTTCTCGGTCAACTACATGCACCGCGAGCGCGGATTCCATCGGTTTTTCCTGGTGCTTTGCCTGTTCGCCGGGGCGATGCAGCTCCTCGTGCTGGCCGGGAATCCCGTGCTGACGTTTTTCGGCTGGGAACTGGCGGGGGTCTCTTCTTATCTCTTGATCGCCTATGCCTATGACCGGCCGGTCGCGGCCGGCAACGCCACCCGCGCCTTTGTCACCAACCGCATCGGCGATGCCGGTTTCATCCTGGCGATTGCCCTGAGCTTCGTCTGGACCGGCCAGCTCGAATGGCCGAAGCTGCTGGCCGGACTGGCGCAGCTCTCGCCGGAGAAGCAGAACCTCGTCGCCGCCTGCTTCCTGGTCGCGGCCTGCGCCAAGTCCGCCCAGGTGCCGTTCTCGCCCTGGCTGTCCCGCGCCATGGAGGGACCGACACCCTCCAGCGCGATTTTTTACGGTGCGCTGATGATCCATGCCGGCGTCTACCTGCTGTTGCGGCTGGAACCCTTGTTCATGCAGGCGGCGCCGGCTTCGGCGCTGATGGCGTCCGTCGGCCTGCTCACGGCGCTCTACGGCTATCTGTGCGGCCTCAGCCAGACCGACGTGAAATCCGCCCTGGTGTTTTCAACCCTGGCCCAGGTCGGGTTGATGTTCCTGGCTTGCGGCCTCGGGTTTTGGCGGCTCGCGGCCTGGCACCTGTTCGCCCACGCCATCGTCCGCGGCTACCAGTTCCTCACCGCGCCGGCACTGATGCACGCGATTTCCGGCCTGCCGCCCAGGCCCGTGCCGGCCTGGTTCGCCGCCAGCCGCCGTGGCTACGCCGTTTCGCTCAACCGGTTCTGGCTGGAAGCCCTGGGCGACCGCGCCTGTGTCTTGCCGGTGCAGCGGTTGGCCGATGACTTCCATGCCCTCGACCGCCAGGTGCTGGACCGCATCGTCGACGCTCCGGCCCCGGCGGTCCAGGCGCTGGCCGCGCTGGCCAACTGGGAGGAACAGCGTATCGGCATCGCTTTGGGCGCCGAGGCGGGGCAGGGGATCGGCGGCCTGCCCGCCTGGATCGTGGCCCGGACCGCAGGGGCCCTGCACTGGTTCGAGGAGCGCCTGGTGCTGCAAGGCGTCGGCCTCGATCTGTGGCGCGCTGGACGGCGTCTCGGGCGGTCTCTGCAGCGGCTTGAAACCCTGCTCGCCCAGCCGCGCTACCTGGGCCTGGTGCTGCTGGTTTCGCTGTTTGCCATCGGCTGAGGCGAATGCCATGACGGGCGAGATACCTTGGTCCGAACTCACCGGCTTCCCGGTGCTCAGCACCCTGATCGGCCTTCCGCTGGTGTTCATGCTGGCGGCGCTGCGGGCGGACCGCGCCGCCCGGGCTTGGGCGATCGGCTTCGCCGGCGCCGTTGCGGAACTCGGGGTGGCCCTGTTCCTCCTGAGCCGGTTCGACGCGGGCACCGCCGATTTCCAGTTCACCGAGCACACGGTGTTCCTGTCCCTCCTGAATTACCATCTGGGCATCGACGGCATCAGCTTGGGGTTCGTCCTGCTGACCGCGTTGCTGACGGTGCTGGTCCTGCTGTTCCGGGAAATCGGGAAGGACGGGCCTTGCGGCCTGTTCGTGGCGACCGTGTTGGCCTGCGAGGCGACGGCGATGGGCATGTTTCTCGCCCTGGACCTGGCCCAGTTCTGGATTGCCGCCTGTCTGGAGCCGTGGCCGATCGCCTTGATCCTCGGGCGCTGGGGCGGCGGCGATCCGGCGGGCGCGGCCCGGCGGGTTTATATGCGCTTTGCCGGCATGGGTTTGGCGCTGCTGGGTGGAGGCATCCTGTTGCTGGGGCTGGGTCATGCGCGCGCCACCGGCATCTGGTCGTTCGACCTGGCGGCGCTGCTGGCAGCGCCGCCATCCGGCACGCTCGAATCCCTGATCTTCGTGCTGCTGTTCTATGGATTCTCGGTGCGCTTGGCGCAGTTCCCGCTGCACGGCTGGCTGCCCATCGTCGCGGAACAGGGCGTACCGGCCACCGCCTTGGCCGTTTTGGCGGGCATGAAAATCGGCATCTATGGCCTGCTGCGCTTCGTGCTGCCGCTGCTCCCCAACGCGGTTCACGAATGGACCGAATGGGCTCTGGGCTTGGCCCTGGCGGGCATGTTCTACGGTGCGGTGCTTGCGCTGATGCAGCTCAATTTCCGGCGGCTCATGGCGTTTGCGACGGTCAGTCAAACCGGGATGCTGGTGGCGGGGGTCTTCGCCCTGAACCTCGAAGGCTTGAGCGGCACGCTGCTGCTGGCATTCAATTTCGGCGCGGCGGGTGCGGGACTGTTCTTCATCGCCGGCATGCTCCGGCGCCGCACCGGCACGCTGTTGCTGCCGCGCCTGGGTGGGCTGTTCGAATCGCTGCCGGGGCCGGGCCTGCTGTTCCTGGTCGCCGCCCTGAGCACCATCGCCATGCCGGGCACGCCGGGCTTCGACGCCGCCCACCTGCTGCTGGAAGGGCTGATCGAAAGCCGTGGCCTGGGGGCGGCGATCGCGGTCGCCGTGGGCAACGTGCTGGCCGCCGGTTTCCTGCTGTGGGCGTTCCAGCGCATCTTTCTCGCGCATCGCCGTTCGCACCGGCCTTACCGCGGATGGCCGCCGCTCCAGTGGCGCGAACACGCCTTGATCGTCTCGCTGTGCCTGGTGTTGCTGGGGGTGGGGTTCTACACCGCGCCCTGGCTTCATCTCGCCCATCAGGCGCTGGTCCGGCTGGCACAGGTGCACAGCCTGCCGTCCGCGGCGCTGCCGGCCTCTGCGCGGCCATCCGCCCACCCCGCATGACCTCCCCTGGAAGACGCCATGATTCCCGATGACCTGCCGCTCCTCAGCCTGCTGATCGGCTTGCCGCTCGCGGCGGGTCTTTCGATGGTCTTCGTGTCGCAGCCGGCAGGGGCTCGGATGCTGGCGCTCGCCGCCGCGGTGCTGGAAGTGCTGCTGGCCACGGCGCTGCTGGGAGGATTCGAGCCGGTCGCTACCGGCCTGCAATTCGTCGAGCGCCATGCCTGGATTCCTTCGCTGAACGTCCATTACCAGCTCGGCGTGGATGGCGTTTCGGTGCTGTTCCCGTTCCTCGGCGCCGTCCTCAGCCTGGCGGTGATCGTGGCCTCCTGGACCGCGGTACAGACCCGGGTGCGCCTGTATTACGGCATGATCCTGGCGCTGGAGGGAGCGACCGTCGGGGTGTTCTGCGCCACGGACCTGATGCTGTTTTTCCTGTTCTGGGAACTGACCATCGTCCCGGTCTACGTGCTGGCCGGTTTTTCCGGCATCGGCCCGCAGCGCCGCTATGCCGCCGTGAAATACGCCCTGTTCATGCTCGCGGGCGGCATCCCGCTGCTGTTCGCCATCATGCTGCTGGCCCTCAATCATGCCCATGTCCTCGGCATTCCGGCGCCTGCCGGATTGAGCTTCGATTATCTGGCACTGCTGGACACCCCGCTCGACGGACAGCTAGCGACCGCGATCTTCCTGCTGCTGGCGCTGGGCTTCGCCGTCAAGGCGCCGCTGTTCCCGTTTCACGGCTGGCTGCCCACTCTAGCCATGGAGGGCCCGGCTGGGCTCACGGCCTGGCTGGCCGGACTGAAGCTCGGCGCCTTCGGCATCGTGCGCTTCGCCGTGCCGCTGAGCCCGCAGGCTGCGCTGGAATACCGCGGGCTGGTGGCCGGCCTCGGGGTTTTTACCGCCGTCTACGGCGCCCTCGTCGCGCTGCGGCAGACCAACCTGCGCCGGCTGCTGGCGTTTTCCAGCATCAGCCACGTCGGCCTGGTGGTCGCCGGCATTGCCACCTTGAACTTCCAGGCGCTGCAAGGCGCGCTGTTCCAGCTCGCCAATTTCAGCATCGTCGCAGGCGGGTTGTTCCTCGTCGCCGGCTTCCTTCAGCACCGGCTCGGTTCGACCGAAATCGACAGCCTCGGCGGACTGGCGAAACCGATGCCGGTGCTCAGCGCGCTGTTTTTCATCCTGGGGCTGGCCAGTCTCGGCATCCCCGGGACTTGCGGCTTCGCGGCCGAACACTTGATCCTCATCGGGCTGCTGCGGCAGCACAGGGGGCTCGGCCTGACGGCCCTGTTCGCCGGCGTCGTCGGCGCCGCCTATCTGCTCGGATATTTCCGGCGCGCCTTCCTGGGGCCGGACAGGCTGGGCGCGGCTCCCGCCGAACTCGACCTGCGGCCGCGCGAACTTCTGGTCGCCGGTGCCCTGGTGCTGTGGGTGATCGTGCTGGGGCTGTTCCCGCAGCTTGCGCTCGACCTCAGCGACGGCGCCGTCAGCGCCCTGCTGGCCCGCGTCCACGAGGCCTTGCCGGACGGTCCGACTTCGGTGGCCGTCGCCGAATGAATCCGAAATCCGCGTCGGCAGGTCGAGCCCGGACTCATTTGCCTATACAATACCGCCCGCCATTTGACCGACCCCTTCGTGCAGGTATCCCGATGCTCAACCGACATCCCATGCGCCGCCTCGTTTTCGCGACCGCGTTGTGCGCCACCTTCGTTCCTCTCACTTCCATTGCCAAAGAAACCGGAAAAGCCAAGAAGATGACCGCCCCTCCGACTCAAACCCAAGTGCAGCTTCACACCAACATGGGCGATATCGTGATTCGCCTCGACACGGAAAAGGCGCCCATCAGCGCCGCGAACTTCCTGGCCTACGTCAAGGAAGGCTTTTACGACGGCACCATCTTCCACCGGGTGATTCCGGGCTTCATGGCCCAGGGCGGCGGCTTCACGCAGGATTACAAGCAGAAGAGCACCCATGCATCGATCCAGAACGAGGCCAACAACGGGCTGACCAACAAGCGCGGCACCATCGCCATGGCGCGCACGCCGGACCCCAATTCGGCGACGGCGCAGTTCTTCATCAACTACGTCGACAACAACTTCCTCAATTACAAGAGTCCGACGCCGCAGGGTTGGGGCTATGCCGTGTTCGGCGAGGTGGTGAAGGGCATGGAAGTGGTCGACGAAATGGCAAAGGTCCCGACCGGCGCCGGCGGCCCGTTTCCGACCGATGTTCCGCAGAAAGCCATCGTGATCGAGAAGGCGACGGTCGTTTCGCCCTGATCGTCCGCTGTCCGGAGGGCCGCGCCGCGGGCCTCCGACCCCGTTTTCATCCCACCCCGCAGAGCTTCCGGCCATTCACCCAAATCCCGCGATTCCAAAACAACTATTAACCAGGCAATCAAATAGCGGTTAGTGATATAATATTGGGCATGGAAAAAGTTGATGCCCGGAAATTACCTCGCGAAGCCCAAGACGAAATGCGTCGGCAGGCGATGCGGATGCGTGTGGAATTGAAATTGCCTTGGCGGGAAATTGCGCGGGTGGTTGGCGTCAATATCAACACGGTCATTGGTTGGTCCAAGCGTTATTCAAGGGAGGGCGAGTCTGGCCTGAAATCGAAGACGCGAGGTCGTCGGTATTTGTCGGGACGGACGCTGACCCTGGCCCAGGAATGGCAATTGCGATCGGTCATCGTGGGCGAGAACCCCAAGCAATTGAGTCTGCCGTTTGCCTTGTGGAACCGGCGGGCGGTGATGCAACTGGTCAAGGTGCTGTTCGGCATCGACATGCCAATTCGCACCGTCGGCGAATACCTGCTGCGCTGGGGCTACACGCCGCAGCGCCCGATGAAGCGGGCACTGGAACAAAATCCGGTCAAGGTTGAGCAATGGCGCAACGACACTTATCCGGCGATTGCGGCCCGCGCCAAGGCAGAGGGTGCCGTCATTTACTGGGGTGACGAAACGGCGGTCGCGGAAGATGGACACTGGCTGCGCGGCGATGCGCCGGTGGGACAGACGCCAGTGCTTGCGGCGCCGAGCAAACGGCATGGCCTGTCGATGGTTTCGGCGATCAGCAACCAAGGACTGGTGCGCTTCGAGTTCACCGAGGAAGCCATGAACACCGATTGGTTCATTGGCTTCATGACGCGCCTGATCGCCGACAGCCGTCAGAAAGTTTTCCTGATCCTCGACAACCTGAAAGTGCATCATGCAAAACGCGTGACCGCTTGGTTGGCCGAGCGTAAAGCGCAGATCGAAGTCTTCTATCTCCCGCCGTACTCGCCCGAGATCAATCCCGACGAATACCTGAACCGGGACTTCAAAACCGAACTGCGATCCTCTGACCGAGCCACCAGCAAAAAAATGTTGCTTCAAAAGGCGAACCGATTCATGGAATTCCTCAGAAAAACACCAGAACGGGTGATGGCTTACTTCAATCATTCGGCTGTCCAATATGCAGCATTTCAGGATATTTGATTGCCGAGTTAATATACACCTTGAAGGTGCAAGAAGATGCGCCCTTCAGGGTGTCCATTTGTAGTTCGGCGGCGGGCGACGTCCCATCGGCGAGTGTCCAGCGGTCAGTCAGGACATCTGGAGGTCAGCATGTGTAAATGGGCGGTGGTTTGGACGGTAGCACTCCTTCTCGGCATCGCGGGCTGTGCGGTCAGAAAGGATTGGTTCGCGACTGGGGGCAGTCGTGCAGATGGTACCGTGCAGCTCTCATACACATGGCGCCGCTTCGAACAGCCGGTGGTGGATGGGGCACAGGGCGTTGCGCTAGCGACATCAAGATGCGCAGCGTGGGGATACAGTGGCGCATAGCCTTTCGGTGGCATCGTCACGGGATGCAATTCGGTGGATTTCGAAGGCTACTGCAACAGCTGGATCGGCACAGTCGTATATCAATAGAGTTGCTTCCAATGATAACCATATGATCACAAAGACATTTTTAGATTCCAAAGGCCAGCGGCAAGGCCGAAAAAGCTATCGATGAATATGTCGAGTCGGTTTCTAATCCGATGCATCAAGCAGTGAAAGGTCTTCATTCCTCCAATGGAGTGCTCGACTGAGATTCGGGTTCGTGCTTGCTTTTTATTCTCTCGTATTTGTTGAACTGTCAACGCGGCATGAGGATTGTTCTTGGATGCCCTGGGTTTCTTGTGAGGAAGGTGAATTCTGGCTTTATTCCCATAATCGGCAGTGGCACCAAAGAACCCTAAATCCAACCAGACATCGGCGCCATCAAACCACGATAATGCGGGATCGAACAGTTGCTTCATCAGCGCATAATCATGAACGCTGCCGGCCACAACACCTCCAACGAATAGAATTTGCCGCTCAAGGGTCGAAATGACTAAGGTTTTAACCGTATGTCGTTTTTTTTGCCGCTATAGGGCACCTCGAAAAACCGGGTATTAGTCAGGTAAAACGAGCAATCCGACCTGATCAGTCGGTCGTCCCGCGATGCTTGCGTTTTTTGGCCCTGCCCGGCAGGCGCTTTCCGTCCGGAACCGCCCCTTCCGGCGTTTCCGGACGGTCCCCGTGCGTCAGAAGGCCACCACTCCGCACGCCTTGAGGCTGCACAGGCGGCGTAGGTTGTAGGTCGCCGCCTTCCCCGCAAGCAGGAACCTGGCCCGGTCCAGGCCGATGCAGCGCAGCAGCTTGCCGCCCATCTGGTCCAGCGTGGCGAATACATGCTCGACGCGCGCCCGGACTCGGGCGATGCGGGTGTTGCGGCGCTTCTGGCAGACGGACAGGGGGCGGCCCTTCTCCGCCTTGCGTTGGATGTGGACTCGCCAGCCCCGGCTCTTGAGGCGGGCCTCTCGCTCGCCATCGACGTAGCCCTTGTCGCCGTAGAGGTCGCGTCCGGTGTTGGCGCTGTCCAGCACGTCCTCCAGGTGCAGGGTGTCATTCTGACTGGCGGTGCTGACCTTGAGCTTGCGGATCAGCTTGTAGCGCCGGTCCGCGCTAACCGACAGCTTGTAGCCGAAGTAGGACTTGCCGTGCTTCTTCGTCCAGGTGGCGTCGACGTCCCGCTGCCGCCGCTCGGCAGGCTTCCAGTCCGCAGGCATCGCCTGCGCCTTGATCTGTTCTCCTTCTTCCTCGGTGACGTGCTGCCGGGGCACGGGAACCAGGCTGGCGTCCACGATCTGACCGCCTCGCGCGATATAGCCGTGCCGCGCCAGTTGCCGGTTCACCGCCTCGAACAGCGCGTCCCCGGCCTGCGCTGCCGTCAACCGCTCGCGGAAGGTCCAGAACGTGGTCCGGTCCGGCACCTGGCTGCTGCGCCGCAGGCCTAGGAAGCGCTGAAAACTCAGGCGGTCCAGCACTTGAAACTCCATTTGTTCATCGCTCAGTCCGTACAAGTTCTGAAGGAGGAATGCACGCACCATCAGTTCGGTCGGAAACGGCGGGCGTCCGCCACGCGCTCGGCTTGGACGCGGTGCGGCCCGATCGATTTCGGCGGCCAGCACCTTGAAGTCGATGTGCTTTTCCATCTCTCGCAGCACGTCGCCCAAGCGATCCAGCTTGGCCTCACGTTCCTCCGCGGCGAATAGGCTCTCTCTGATCATGGCGGCTCAGGCAGGTTGTTCAGGGGCGGTATTGTCACATGACCTCGGTTTTTCGAGGTGCCCTATAGCGGGCTTTTTGCTGATCGTCATCCTGCGGCCTGACGCAACCGCATTCCACTCCGTCAATGATGAGATCGCCATGTTTTTCAATCAGTTTCATCATCTCTCCCGGTGTCGTCAGCGCCCGCTCTGGCAGCAGATCGAGCTTCGCCAAGCTGCGCCGCAACACGGGCAGAAGTTGTTCCACATGTCGATGCGCATGCCCCGAACTCAAGCCAAAATGGAAGCCCAGGACATCGAAGGTACAGTAGGTCTTGAGGTAATACAAAATGAAGAACAGCTTCTTATCCATCCGATCGAGATAGCCAACATGACCTCATTTTTGTACCCGTTTTATTTCGCCTTGCCTAAGGAACCTCTGAACAAACCCTGCGGGTAAGCTATTCCTGCCCAGAACCCCTGAACGCGGAGCCCCGATGAAACAGACCACCTTCGCCTCCTTAGCCTTTGACCGGAAGAAGAAGCAGACCCGGCGTGAGAAGTTCCTGGCCGAGATGGAGCAGGCGGTGCCGTGGCCGGAGTTGCTGGCGGTGATCGAACCGCATTACCCGAAAGCGGGTCGGCGCGGTCGTCAACCGTACCCGTTGGCGACGATGCTCAGGCTTTACTTCCTCCAGCAATGGTATGCCTTGTCCGACCCGGGCCTGGAAGACGCCCTGTACGAGATCGAATCGATGCGGCGTTTTGCGGGTCTGGAGTTGGCCGATGACGCGCTGCCGGATGAAACCACGATCCTCAACTTCCGGCGCCTGCTGGAACGTCACGAGCTGACGGCGAAGTTGATGAACGCCATCAATGACGTGTTGGAAGCGCGAGGGTTGCTGCTCAAGGGGGGCACGATGGTGGATGCGACGATCATCCATGCCGCGCCATCGACGAAGAACAAGGCCAAAGCGCGCGACCCGGAGATGCATCAGACCAAGAAGGGCCATCAGTGGTTCTTCGGCATGAAGGTGCACGTGGGAGCAGACGTTCACACCGGTGTCGCCCACACGGTCTCGGTCACACCGGCCCACGCCTCGGACATCAGCCAGTTGCCGAACCTGCTGCGCGAGGACGACCGGCTGATCCTCGGCGATGCCGGCTACGTCAACGATACCTATAAGCGCGCGGCGCGGCAGGCCGGGGTCGTGTGGGGCGTCGCCTTGAAAGCCCGTCCGAAACGGCGCTTGGGGTCGGCACAGAAACGCCGCAATCGGCGAATGTCGTCGATCCGCAGCCGAGTCGAGCACCTTTTTCGGGTGATGAAGCGGCAGTTCGGCTACACCAAGACGCGCTACCGGGGTCTGGCTAAGAACGCCGCCCAGGTGTTTACCCTGATAGGGTTGACCAATCTCTACCTGAAGCGGTACGCATTGATGACCTGACGGGCGAGGTGCGCCCGGAATCCGCCCCGACGGGCGCATCCGGGGGGGGATCGCCACGGTAAGTAAGGAATTTCGGTACCCTTCACCCATTTTCAAAGCCTGATTATCAGCGGGATGTGTTTTTACCGGCCAAATCGGGTTTGTTCAGAGGTTCCCTAACACGTTCTTGCTGAATCTCCGCATAGGCCTCTTCAAAGATAGGGTAGAGCTTGGCGAATTGAGCCTTGTTCATTCCGATCAGGGCTCTGACAGTACGTTCGCTGGTTTCTTCCATGAACTTTTCAAAAATCACTGACTGACACCATTCGATTGTTGTTAATGGGTATATTTATACCACAATAAATCCATTTTTATCATCGGAAGCAACTCTAATGTGTCGGCAACCCGAAGTAGTAGAATTGAACGCCGCCGAACACCGGCCTTGCAGCCGACGCGCCAAGCGCGCGGCTGAAGGCCAGCGTTATACACCTTGAAGGTGCAAGAAGATGCGCCCTTTAGGGTGTCCATTTGTAGTTGGGCCTAGCATGCACATGATTCGACGCCTAGCAATTTGGTTCTGGAGAGCTTGGCCAGTTCTCGTTATGGCAGCGCTCACTTATGCTCATTGGCGTGCCCTTGCCTGCTTTCCATCCGAAACCGTGTTAGTCAACAAACTCACCGGAACGGCTATGCAAGTCGTGGGCGGTCTGATCGTCCTCTATTCGCTAGATAGCAACCTTGGCCTATTCCGAAATCAAAGCCTCATAGCCACCGTTATTGCTTGGTTTCGTGACTGTCCAATTTTCGTGCGCTCCATCACTCTATCCGCAAGTGCCACAGCTTCCTGTAGCTCGTCGGCCAGCATGTCTGCCACCGTAATCCGCGCAGCTAAAACGATTGAAGAACGACTTGCCGCCCTTGAGGGTCGGTTCGAGGAATTGCGCGCTGAAGTGGCTACGCAACATCAGGCAATCCACTCTCGCATCGAAGATGTGAAATCAGAACTTTCGAGTTCAATCGCATCGAATCAATCAGCGCTTCGCAAGTTGTCTGAGCAGGTTGAAAACGCAACCGTTGGAGGCTTTAAGCAACAGGCTTTCGGTGTAATGCTCGCAATCTACGGTGCCATCACCAGTGTGTTCGCCTAGGCCCAACCCGGCAGTCAAGCGGGACTGCGCAAAAGCGCGCAGCCCCTTACGAACTCCACGCCAAGATCGGGCAGTTGGCGATGGCGAATGATTTTTGAGTCGCCGCGCTCGGTCGCGTCGGCGATGCGAGCGCAAAACGATGATTGACCGGTCTGACAAGCTCCCTGTGGTGCGCCAGTGTGAATTGCTGGAGCTATCCCGCTCTTCGGTGTATTACGTGCCCCAGCCAGTTTCAGAAAGCGATCTGGCCTTAATGCGTCGGATCGACGAGTTGCACATCAACCATCCGTTTGCTGGCGCCCGCATGCTGCGCGACCTGCTGCGCCTGGAAGGCATTCAGGTGGGCCGCCGGCATGTGTCCACGCTGATGAAGAAGATGGGCATCGAGGCGCTGTATCGACGGCCGAACACCAGCCGGAAGCATCCGCAGAACCCGATCTTCCCCTATCTGCTGCGCGGTCTGGAGATCACCAGAGCGAACCACGTAGGGGCCATGGATATCACCTACATCCCCATGCGCAAAGGCTTCGTGTACCTGGCTGCGGTACTCGACGGGGCGACCCGGCGGGTGCTGTCTTGGCGACTGTCCAACAGCCTGACCACGGACTTCTGCATCGAGGCCGTCGAGGAAGCTCTACAGCGTCATGGCAAGCCGGAGATCTTTAACACCGACCAAGGCAGCCAGTTCACCAGCACAGAGTTTGTCGATCTGCTCCAAGGTCAAGGTCTCCGAGTCAGCATGGACGGCAAGGGCCGCTGGGTCGATAACGTATTTGTCGAACGGCTTTGGAAAAGCGTGAAATACGAGGAAGTTTACTTGCATGCTTACGACTCAGTTTCTCAAGCAAGGCAAGGCTTACAAAGCTATTTCAAGTTTTACAATGAACGGCGGCCTCATTCATCGCTTGATGGCAAGACCCCGGATAGCGTGTACTTTAATTCGCTGCCACTCCAGAAGGCAGCCTAAACCGCAGAAGCCCACTTAAGCCCGGTAAAATCCTGTCTAAAAAACCGGGGCCACCGCATAGCGCAGGCGTTTCGGCAACGATAATACCCACTGCCGCACCGGAACCTGGGGAAACACGTGATCCACCAGATGAGCCGCCGTTTCGTCCATCCGCCGTGTGTTGCACGAGGGGCAGACGCCACGGCCTTTGCAGGAAAAGGCCACCAGATAATCGTGGCCGCAATGATCACAGCGCGCCCTGGCAAAGCCGTTCGCCAGGATGCCGCAGGTCAGGTATTGCCGGAATTCGTGCTCGATGTACGCGGGTACCGAGTCCTCGCCGCCGTCGCCGGAGTGGGCCATTTCCAGCCAAGTCTCCAGATTCTTTTGCACCACCTGATAGACCACGCTCCGCTCTGGCCGGCGCGGTTGGTAAACCGCTGGCCGCGTGGCAAGCTTGGGTGGATCGCGGGTACAGACCGACATGGAATCCGGGAACGGGCATTTGAGTTCCCGGAAGGTCGGCAGATAACCGCCGAACTTGAGATTGACCTGGCCGTTCTGTGACGGATCTCACGAGATTCTCGCTTTGACGATCAAAGCTTCCTAGCCCATCTTCACACCCCCCTCAAACTCCCCCTCAGGTCTGTGTGCTCATCAGTGGTGGTTCAGCGCCAGCCGGTCACTTCCAGAACCACTCCGTGTCCTGTGACGTTGTGCTGGATGCTCACGAAGAAGCGCTTGCCGGAGGCATCGAAGAATCCCCCTGTCCACTCGGCGTTCAGATCGTTCAGCGTGGCGATGCGCAGGCAACCATCATGTCGATGTTGGCGCCGGCGTTGGGGGCAGCAGTGACTACCTGTGCGCGCAGTCCCTTGCCAAAGCTGGCGAGAACCCTCGGATTCGCTTCGGCAGTGGCCGCGTCTATGCTCAGGGTTGAAGAAGCCGCTAGCGGGCGCGCGATGCCGAACCATTGCTCCCCGTACGCAGTGAGTTGCTTCTCAACGAACTTGCCGAAGTCGAACCGGCGCTGGTGACCGTCGTTGATTCCGCGTTCTGCCACCGCGCTCCCGGCGATACTCATGAGTCCCACCGCCGCGAGACATACCAGTGTTTTCATCAGGGTAATCTCCGTAACTGTTGCAAACTTGGGTGCATGCCAGCTTCTCGATGCCGGCACAGAGCTTCAGAATGGCGGGCGAAGTTTAAGCACTCGTGACGGACAGATTACAGAACGGAGAAAGGACCCGGGCCGGAATCGTGGGGTGGGAGGTCTTGAGAATCGGAGGCATTTGAGTGCCCTGCCATTCAACCGCTTTTTGTTTGCCCACCGCTTGCCTGAAAACCAAACCAGGAGCAATCAATCCATGAAGTATCTCTGTCTGGCCTACGAAGAAGAGCAGAAGCTCAACGACCTGTCCAGAGAGGAGTGGGATGCCCTTCGGGGCGAAACCCTTGCGTATGTGGACGAACTCCGGAACAGCGGTCACCTGCTCGCCACGCACGCGCTCCAAAGCGTCCGGACCGCCACGACCGTGCGGGTCGGGGGCGGCAGGCTGTCGGCCACCGACGGCCCATTTGCGGAGACCAAAGAGCAATTGGGCGGATTCTTCCTGATCGAGGCCCGTGATCTGAACGAGGCCGTCCACATCGCATCGAGGTGGCCCTCGGCCCGCCTCGGGAGCATCGAGGTACGGCCGATCGAAGAGCTGCTCAAGCCGGAAAGCCGCTATGGCCGCACGAAGTAAGCGGTATCCGGTCGTTAGTTCCAACTCATGTATGTCCATGGATTCCAGGACCTGGAGGGACACGTTTGGGAATCGATCTACATGGAACCCAGCGCCGTTGAACAAGCTTAAGACTCAAGGGTTCACGGCGGGCGAAGCGGGTAGGACGATTCTCACCAGGAGGCCGCCGCCCGGCCGATCGTCCAGGGTGATGTCGCCCCCATGCCGGCGCACGACCGTGCGGGCCACCGTGAGCCCGAGGCCCACGCCGCCGGTTTCGCGGCTCCGCGAGGATTCCAGCCGGAAGAACGGAGCAAACACTCGGCTCCGCATCGACTCGGGGATTCCGGGACCGCGATCGCCGACCGTGATTTCGATGGCGTTGTTCTTTTCGGCCACGGTCACGGCCGCTTCCTGCCCATATTTCAGGGCATTATCGATAAGATTGGCGAAGGCGCGGCGCAGGGACACCGGGCGGCCGCGATAAGTCAAGTGCGGCGGCCCGTCATAGGAAACGGCCTGCCCGGCATCCTGAAGGTCATCGCACAGGCTTTGCAGAAGCATGGCCAGATCCACGGGGGTCACGGGCTCGGTGGCGGCGTCGTCGCGGGCGAACATCAGGGTCGACTGCAGCATGGCCTGCATCTCCTCGAGATCCGCAGCGGCCTTGCGGCGTTGTTCCGCGTCGGCGATGAATTCGGTCCTAAATCCCAGCCGGGTCAGGGCGGTTCGAAGGTCGTGAGAGATGGCGGCCAGCATCAGGGTGCGGTCTTCGATCAGGCGGCGGATGCGGTTTTGCATGCCGTTGAAAGCCTTGGCCGCCTGGCGGATTTCGCTGGGTCCCTCTTCGCTCATGGGCGGGGCATCCACATTGGCGCCCAGGCGCTGCGCGGCCAGGGAGAAGCGGGCCAGCGGCGCGGTCACCTTGCGAGCGGACCAGACGCCCAGCGCCGCGATCCCGATGAGCATCAGGCCGGCGGCCAGCACCAGCCTCAGGGTCCAAAGCCCGCCGATCTCCTCGCCGGCGATGACGAAGCGCAGCCAGGTCTGGTCCGAAAGCGCGATCCACACCTCGGCGGGCCCTGGCTTGATCCAGCCTGGGGGCGAAGGAGCGTCGGCCGCATAGCCCGCCGCGACCCGCTCCAGTCCGCGAGTCTCCGACAGGACCCGAATATCCCGCGCCAGATGATGGGTCATGCCGTCCTGGCGCAGCGGTGGCGGGGTCGCGCGAAGCTCCCAGGTCACGGCCAGGCGGCTTTCGTTCAGGGCGGGCAGCACGGCGGGACGATGCTCGGCGGGCAGCCGCTCCATGATCGAGGCGATGACGGCGATGCGGTGCAGGTTTCGGAAAGTCTCGTCCCAGCCCTTGCCGTGGAAGAAATCCAGTTGGTACACGGAAAGGCTGACGGTCACCGTGAACACCAGGCCGGCGAAGAGGAGCCCCATGGTCCTGCCGGCGATGCTGTCGGGCCAGAGTCGCACGGCGGTCACCACCGCCGTTCCACGCGGGCCGCGAACAGATAGCCGCCGCCGCGCACGGTCTTGATCAGCGCGGGCTCATTGGGATCGGCTTCGATCTTGCGGCGCAAGCGGCTCAGCTGCACGTCGATGCTGCGGTCGTAAGCGCCGGCGAGACGCCCCTTGGTCAAATCCAGCAGCTGATCGCGGCTCAAGACGCGCTGGGGGTGCTGCGCGAAAGCGGCCAAGAGATCGAACTCGCCGCCGGTCAGCGGCATCAGCACGCCGTCGGGGGAATGCAGCTCGCGCCTCGCGAGATCGAGCCGCCAGCCGTCGAAGACCAGGGTGTTTCCCTCTCCTTCCGGTTTGCCCGAGACGTCGCCGGTCCGGCGCAACACCGCCTTGATGCGGGCCAGCAGTTCCCGCGGGCTGAAGGGCTTCACCACATAATCGTCGGCGCCCATTTCCAAGCCGACGATGCGGTCGGTCTCCTCGGCCAGCGCCGTGAGCATGATGACCGGCAGCCTGGAAGTCGCCCTAAGGCGCCGGCACAGCGCGAGGCCGTCCTCGCCGGGCAGCATCAGGTCCAGCACGATGAGATCGAAACGGCCCGTTTCCAGGAGCTTGGCCATGGCTCGCCCATCCGCCGCCGCGTCCACCCGGAAGCCGTGCCGGCCGAGGAATGCCGTCAGCAACTGGCGGAGCTCGCGGTCGTCGTCGACGATCAGGATGTGGGGAGATCGGGTCATGGGTGGATTATGAAAGATGATCCGCCCCGATTCGAAGGAATTTTGTAACAACGGGTTACCGAGCCGGCGATTGAAATCCTCCGTTACAAAAACCGGTGTTTGACGAAATCGTTTCGCAACCGATGAGGTTTACCTTTTGCCCATCCCTAACGGAGGACCCAAAGCCATGACTACTCTACCCGAATCCAAGCCTTCCCAGTCCCCGGCAGACTGGCTGAAGTCCGCGGCCTGGCTGTTCTATCTGGCTGTGGGCCTTGAAATCCTGTTTATGATCAGCCCGGCGGCCTTGTACTTCTACTCGCTGTACGGGCCGGCGTTGAATGCCCTCGACCACTTCTGGGCTACGGCCTGGCTCACCCAGTTCTTCCTGCCGCACATCTCGACGACCCGCAGTCTCCTGCTCAACGCCCTTCCGGGCATCGGCGGATTCCTCGCGACGGTCGGGGCGGTGTGGTTCCTGGCGGCGGCGGGCCAGCTCTATTGGAGCAAGTTCCACCGCAGGGGGCTGGTCACCACCGGCCTGTACGGTCTCAGCCGCCATCCGCAATATACCGGACTGGCGTTGTTCGGGCTGGGCGCCCTGCTCTTGTGGCCGCGCTTTCTGGTGCTGATCGCCTACGTCGCGATGCTGTTCCTGTACCGGGCTCTCGCGGCCCTGGAGGAACGACGCTGCGTGGAGGCGTTCGGCGAAGCCTATCGCGATTATCAGGCCCGCACCCGGCCGATTCTGCCGATAGCGCCGGAGTCTTTAGGGGTCCGTTGGGTGGAGATCGCCCGGACGAGGTTGGGTCGCATCCCGGCATTGCCGATCGTGGCGACTGCTTTGGCGGTGGTGATCGCCTTGGGCCTTCGGGAATACGCGCTGACACAAATCACCGCGTTCTACGAAAACCACAGCGCCGTGCTGTCGCCCGCGCTGCTCAGCGACCGTGAGCTGCGTTCGGCCTACCGCACCGCGCTGGCGGATGCCGGCGTCTGGCAGGCCATCACGAGCACGGGCACGGCGCCGCTGGTGGTCCATGTCCTGCCCCAAGAATGGTATCTGGCCGATTTGCCCTTGGACGCCGAGCCCATGTCGGGCGGCCACCATACACCGGCGACCTTCGACCGGCGCCATTACAAGCTGCTGTTCAGCCGGGCGCGCACCCACGAACCCCGCGCCGTCGGCAAAGACATCATTCGCTCGGCCCATGGGCTGAACCCGTTCCTGCTGGCCAGTGTCGACATTGCGGCCGGCACGGTAAGCATTGTCGAAACGCCGCCGGCCTACGTGCGCTGGGGCGATATTCCCACCCCTTTGTTTTAGGAGATTCGCCATGAAGCAGCATAGTCTCACCTGGGCCCCCGTCGCGGCGCTGGTGGCGCTGGCATCGGGTTGCGCCGATCCGTCGCCGGTCAGTTTGTCCGGAGCCGATGATGTGGCGACGGTCAAGGTTTCCGGCGCGGGGCAGAACCTGTCGGTATCCCACCCAGGACGGTTCGACCTCACTGTGTCGGGCGACGGCAATACGGTTCGGGTACCTTCCGGAAACGTGATCCGGACTTTGCGGGTCAGCGGCGTCCATCACGGGATTTCCGTTTCCTCCGGGGCGTCCGTGCAATCCATCCGGCTGTCCGGGACAGGAACGACCATCCATCTGCCGAAGGATGTCCATCCGACCGTGAGCGGCAGCGGCGTGGGCAACCGGATTCTCAACCATGTCGAAGCGGAGGTTCCGCCATGAAAATCAAACTGAACAGCCTGTTCGTGGGCGATCAGGACAAGGCGCTCAAGTTCTATGCGGAAGTCCTGGGCTTCGTGAAGAAACAGGACATCCCGATGGGGGAGTTCAGATGGTTGACAGAGCCGGCCCCGGAAAATAGGACAGCCGCTTAGGTGAGGTTTCTGTTCTAATCACCGGCCCTAGGAAGGGCTGAAATCGGAGAACAGAGATGAAGAGAAAGAGAAGAAATCACTCGGCGGCCTTTAAGGCCAAGGTGGCCCTGGCAGCGCTCAAAGGCGATAAGACGTTGGCGGAGTTAGCGGAACAGTTTGAAGTTCACGTCAACCAGATCACGCAGTGGAAGAGCCAGTTGCAGGAGCGGGCGAGCGACGTGTTCGCCACAGCCGCGGAACGCAGTGAGTCGAGCGGGCCAGACGTGAAGGAACTCCACGCCAAGATCGGGCAGTTGGCGATGGCGAATGATTTTTGAGTCGCCGCGCTCGGTCGCGTCGGCGATGCGAGCGCAAAACGATGATTGACCGGTCTGACAAGCTCCCTGTGGTGCGCCAGTGTGAATTGCTGGAGCTATCCCGCTCTTCGGTGTATTACGTGCCCCAGCCAGTTTCAGAAAGCGATCTGGCCTTAATGCGTCGGATCGACGAGTTGCACATCAACCATCCGTTTGCTGGCGCCCGCATGCTGCGCGACCTGCTGCGCCTGGAAGGCATTCAGGTGGGCCGCCGGCATGTGTCCACGCTGATGAAGAAGATGGGCATCGAGGCGCTGTATCGACGGCCGAACACCAGCCGGAAGCATCCGCAGAACCCGATCTTCCCCTATCTGCTGCGCGGTCTGGAGATCACCAGAGCGAACCACGTAGGGGCCATGGATATCACCTCCATCCCCATGCGCAAAGGCTTCGTGTACCTGGCTGCGGTACTCGACGGGGCGACCCGGCGGGTGCTGTCTTGGCGACTGTCCAACAGCCTGACCACGGACTTCTGCATCGAGGCCGTCGAGGAAGCTCTACAGCGTCATGGCAAGCCGGAGATCTTTAACACCGACCAAGGCAGCCAGTTCACCAGCACAGAGTTTGTCGATCTGCTCCAAGGTCAAGGTATCCGAGCCAGCATGGACGGCAAGGGCCGCTGGGTCGATAACGTATTTGTCGAACGGCTTTGGAAAAGCGTGAAATACGAGGAAGTTTACTTGCATGCTTACGACTCAGTTTCTCAAGCAAGGCAAGGCTTACAAAGCTATTTCAAGTTTTACAATGAACGGCGGCCTCATTCATCGCTTGATGGCAAGACCCCGGATAGCGTGTACTTTAATTCGCTGCCACTCCAGAAGGCAGCCTAAACCGCAGAAGCCCACTTAAGCCCGGTAAAATCCTGTCTAAAAAACCGGGGCCACCGCAGTGTGCCCATTGAGGCGGAGAATGCGCCTGTGACGGGGCCTTGTCAACGGACCTGACCGGTCCTTGCGGTGGCAGGAATGAACTTTTCGGGCGCCGCCAAGGGAGGTGCGACGGTGAAAGACACATTGACAACCGGGTTGACGGTAGATCGGCGCAAGTGGAACACGCCGGGCTCGAAATACCGAGTCGGCAGGCGTTGGTCCGGGTGATGGGTATGGGCTACCAGCTGACCGTTTGATCGAATTCGAACTCGGGAGCCGGTTCACCGCGTTCCGGATCGCGGTCGGCGGATTGATCCCAATCGAAGGTTTCCATCACCGGCGGGGATCTGGCCGGCGAAATCGGCGGGGGCGCGGCGGGTTCACCGATATGGAGAAGGATGCGCTGCACCGGCGCCGGTTCGGTGATGAAGGCGATCAGCCGCATCTCGCCGCCGCATTCCGGGCAGAGCAACGGCAGCACCTGATAAATGCGGGCAATCAGCGCGGCCCACAGATAACGAGCGGGGCTATGGCGCTGGCTTTCGGCTACTTCCTCTGGTGTTCGGGTGTCTTCCTGAAGTGGCCTGGATGGTAGCGGGACCTCCAGAGGCAGGCCGGCATACGCTGTCACCGCCGGGCGCAAGGGCGCATGGGGCGCCAACACGCCGTGGTAGCGATGCCGGTGCTTGCGCGGTGGCGGCACCAGGGCGGCGAGACGATCCATAAATTCCAGGGGTGTCAGGTAGAGGACCGTTTGCCCGTCGGGGCGGGGTTTGGGCAGATGATAAATCAGCCGCTGATCCGGTTCGATCCACGCCAAGCGGTCGCTCGCAAAGACCGGCCGAGCACAGTAGCGCAGCAGGCGTTCGAGACCGGCGCGATCCCAGGAGGGCACCCAGACCTCGGCGTTGAGCGAGAAGCCGCCGCTGTGGTCCCATGCCTGCATCGTTTCGACCGCCTCAGGTGACAACAACTCCCGGCGTTGGAAGAGCCTTAACACCCGTTGCCGAGTCTGCTGCTGCACACGGGCGATGGCGGCGTCGGTCAGGAACGCCGGGTGAAACCGAATCGCCTCCTCGGCCGTACTGAACACCTCATCCACCACGCAGCAGTGGAAATGCAGATGGGCGTTCAGTGCCGAACCGAAGCGATGAACAAAGCTCACCGCCCCGAAACGGGCCTCGCCGGGTGCGTCCAGGCTGCAGGAGCGCAGCGCCGCTTCCACTTCGGCCAGGAAAATCCGAAGGACCGCATTGACCAGCCGGGCATCCTGGTGGAGGAAATAGCGCAGCCGTTTCGGCATCGACAAGACCCACTGCCGCACCGGAACCTGGGGAAACACGTGATCCACCAGATGAGCCGCCGTTTCGTCCATCCGCCGTGTGTTGCACGAGGGGCAGACGCCACGGCCTTTGCAGGAAAAGGCCACCAGATAATCGTGGCCGCAATGATCACAGCGCGCCCTGGCAAAGCCGTTCGCCAGGATGCCGCAGGTCAGGTATTGCCGGAATTCGTGCTCGATGTACGCGGGTACCGAGTCCTCGCCGCCGTCGCCGGAGTGGGCCATTTCCAGCCAAGTCTCCAGATTCTTTTGCACCACCTGATAGACCACGCTCCGCTCTGGCCGGCGCGGTTGGTAAACCGCTGGCCGCGTGGCAAGCTTGGGTGGATCGCGGGCACAGACCGACATGGAATCCGGGAACGGGCACTTGGCGGCCCCCGCCCTTCGAACCCGTCATGGGGGCTGCCGTCGATTTGCACCAACTCCCCCGAGCCGGGGACGGTGCAGCCGGGGTGGGTGGCTTACGCTTGACCCGCGCCGGCTTGGCCTGCCACAGCCCGGCTTGATGCATCCACTGGCGTAGGGTCTCCTTGGAGACCGACAACCCTTCAGCCCGTAAATACTCTGCCGCCAGCGTCGGGCCGAAGTCAGCATAGTCCTGGCGTACCCGCGCCAACACCTTTGCCTTGAAGTCCTCATCGAAGCGGTGGTTGGAGGGTTTGCCCCGGCGGCGGCTCACCAGTCCCGCTGCCCCTTCCTGCCGGTATGCCCGCACGAGGCGCTTGACTTGACGCGGTGACAGCCCAAGCCGCCCTGCCGCCTAGGCAATCTTCATCCGCTTGGCTGCCACCTCTCGCACCAATTCCAGGCGGCCCAATTCCTTCGCGCTCATCGTCACCATCCTCTCGGTCATCTCGCCCCCCCTCCAAAATCCAAAAGGGGACATCTCTATCTTGCCGAAAGGGGACATTACAACTTTGCTCTTACAGGGATTCAAGGAATTCTTGCCTGAGCCGATACATTCTGTTATCAATTGTCGATTTAATCCGATACGGCCAAGGAGCTAGTGGATGTCCAACGTCAAAGCCCCCGAAACCCCGTTCAGCTTCGCTCCCTACGAGCTCTCCGAGGGCGAGGAGTACATGAGCCCGGGGCAGGTCGCTCACTTTCGCCGGATACTCCAGAACTGGAAATCCGAACTGATGGCGGAGGTCGACCGCACCGTCCACCATATGAAGGATGAAGCGGCCAACTTCCCCGACCCGAACGATCGCGCCACCCAGGAATCCGAATTCAGCCTCGAGCTGCGTACCCGGGATCGTGAAAGAAAGCTGATCAAGAAGATCGAAGAAGCCCTGGAAAACCTGGAGCGCGGCGAGTACGGCTACTGCGAGACCTGCGGCGTCGAAATCGGCCTGCGCCGGCTGGAAGCGCGTCCCACGGCCACCCAGTGCATCGACTGCAAGACCCTGGATGAAATCCGCGAACGCCAGCTCGGCTGACGGGCAAGCCGCGCCGGTTTGAAACCCCTCCTTTCATCCGCCCCCTACCGGGGGCGTTTCGCTCCCTCTCCCACCGGTCCTCTTCACCTCGGTTCGCTCTACACCGCGCTGGTCGGATTCTGCGAGGCCCGCCGCCGGCGTGGCGCATGGCTGGTCCGCATCGACGACGCCGACCGGCTGCGCTGCCGGCCGATTCATGCCGACGACATCCTGCGCACCCTGGAAAAACACGGCCTGTGGTGGGATGAAAACGTCCTGTTCCAGAGCCATCGGGACGAAATCTACCGCGCGGCGCTGGAGCGGCTTGTGAGCGACGGCCTGGTGTTTCCCTGCACCTGTCCGCGCCGTGAGCTGGCGGCCTCCGGCCAGGTCTATCCCGGCAATTGCCGGACCCGCGACCGGCGTCCGCCCGCCGGCGAACACGCTCTGCGGCTCAGGGTGGACGAGGCGGTCGTCGGCTTCGACGATCGCCTCCAGGGGCGGTTCGAACAGGACTTGGGCAACGAAGTGGGCGACTTCGTCGTCCGCCGGCGCGATGGCATCCCCGCCTATCACCTCGCCACCGTCATCGACGACGCCGAGCAGGGGGTCACCGAGGTGCTGAGGGGTGTCGATCTGCTCGATTCCACCCCCCGCCAGATACTGTTGCAGGAACGCCTCGGTCTGCCACGTCCGGATTATTGCCACATCCCGGTACTGACTGACCGCGGCGGCATCAAGCTGAGCAAGCAGGCGGGAGCTCGCGCCGTGGACGCGAACACGCCGTCGAAGAACCTGTGGACTCTGCTGACATTGCTGGGATTCGCGCCGGAGCCGGGATTGCTCGGCGCGCAGCCTGCGGAGATTCTGGACTGGGTGGTAGCGCGTTGGGACATCCGTTGCCTTCCGGCCGGTCAGGGGATCGACGTCAGCGGGCTGGCGCCTTGATGCCTCCTGGCGGCTCGCTTCGATCGACGCGCAATGGCGCGGGTCGCCCCTGCTCCCGGAACCGCCGGTAGTCGGCGAGCACCTGGGCGTGATCGAACACGAGGGGGCTCGGCAGCTCGTCCAGGCCGACGATCCGGCAGGTCTTGGCATCGTCCGCGGCCTGCGGGTTGCCGATGGCTTCGGCGACGTAGACGGCAGTGACGGTATGGCCGCGGGGATCGCGCGCGGGGTCGGAATAGAGCCCGAGCAGGGCGGTGAGGCGCACCGCCAGGCCGGTTTCTTCCAGCGCTTCGCGGATCGCGGCGCGTTCCACCATTTCGCCGACGTCGACGAAACCGCCGGGGATGGCCCATCCCAGCGGTGGAAACCGTCGCTCGATCAGCACGATGGGGCGGCCGGGGCGGTCGGTCAGTTCGATGATCGTGTCGGCGGCGAGGGAGGGCGTTTCGGGACGGGGCATGGCCTTCCTTTTGTACGTGGGCGGTGTCTTGGGAGTAAAATCCGCAGCTCCCGCGGGTGTGCCCGCGGAATTTCTCGGAGTGGTTTCGACGATGCGTAAATCGGGTTTCGGTTGCGGAAATGATTTTACCTTGGCCGGGCTGCTGAGTCCGATCATGCGGTTGATCGGCGGCAGATTCCAGAAAATCTATTTCCAGGTGGTCGAATCGGCCGGGCGCCACAAGCGCGACATTCTGGTGGCGCGGGTCGACAGCGCCCGCGGCAGCCTGGAGGAGGCGAAGGAGCAGTTCCAGACCGCCCTGGAAAAATTCAGCGCCCTGACCCATTTCGACGGCGGCGCGCTGGAAGACGTCTACCGGCAGCTCAAGATCGAATTCGACTATTCCACCTCCAAGGCGCTGGCCGTGCGCGACCGGATCGACGCGGTGCAGGACGTGGCCGAGGCGCTGTTCCGGGAGTGGGAGGACGAGCTCGACCAGTACACCAACCGCAGCCTGCGGGCGGCGAGCCGGCAGAAGCTCAAGCTGACCCAGCAGCATTATGCCCAGCTGATGAGCGCCATGCGTCGCGCCGAGGGCAAGATCGACCCGGTGCTGCGGGTGTTCCGGGATCAGGTGCTGTTCCTCAAGCACAATCTCAATGCCCAGGCCATCGCCTCGTTGGAAAGCGAGCTGACCGGCATGAGCCACGGCGTGGCGGGTCTGATCCAGGCGATGGAGCGCTCCATCGACCATGCCGAGGTGTTCATGCGCACCTTGAGCGGTCCCAAGGCCTTGCCGGCCGGATCCTGATGGATGCGGCGGTTCCCTTTTGGCGCGCCAAGGCGCTAGCCGATCTGAGCGATACCGAATGGGAATCGCTGTGCGACGGCTGCGGCAAGTGCTGCCTGCACAAGCTGGAAGACGAGGACACCGGCGAAATCCTTTATACCCGCGTGGCTTGCCGCTTGCTCGACATTGCCGCCTGCCGCTGCACCGGGTACGAAGACCGTTTCCGCCTGGTGCCCGATTGCGTGAATCTGCGTCAGGTGCCGGATCAATTCCACTGGCTGCCCGCCAGTTGCGCCTACCGCCTGCTGTCCGAAGGGCGTCCGCTGCCGGACTGGCATCCCCTGGAGTCGGGCGCGGCGGATTCGGTTCATCGGGCGGGCCAATCCGTCCGGCGATTCGCGGTTTCGGAAACGGTGGTGGAGCGCATCGAGGATCATGTCATCGAAGGTTTGGGCGATGCCGTATGATGTCGCCCTTTGCAACGGATTTGAGGATGCGATGGATTCCAAGACTGTAGTCGATGCCTCTCTTGCCAGGCTCGATACACTGCTGGCCGAGGACTACGGCGCGAAGGGCCAGGGCCTCGCCGACAGGATTCGTGGCCTGACCGCAGTCCTGCCGGCGGATACCCGCAAACGCCTGCTCGACCTGGTGGCGCAGGGCGAATCCCTGGCGCGGACGGGGGCCGGAGAGCGGGCGTTGGCCGAGTTCGTGTTCGACTGCGGCGTGGCTTACGAGCGGGTCGATTTCCTGCGCAAGGCGCAACTGGCGGAGGACCTGGGGCTGGTCGGAATGAACGGGCTGCCGCCGGCCGAGCTGGAGCGCAGCGATCTGGATGCGATGGCCCGCTTCATAGCCGCCCGCGATCGGCTGGTGGCCAAGGTGGCGAGCTTCACGCTCAAGGCGCTCGCGGTCATGGGGGCTTTGTTCGTCATCGGATTGGTTTTCGGGGTCGTCTGACGGCTGCCGGCTTAGGGGGAATAAGATGTTTTCAGCAGCGACATCGATGTGGCGCGGGTTTTTGCCGGCGCTGTTTGCCATCGGCCTCGCAGCGTGCGGGCCTTCGTTCGACGGAGAGAAGAATCTGATGGAAGCCAAGCAGTTCATGGAAGCCAACAAGCAGAAAGCCGGCGTGGTCACCACGGCCAGCGGCTTGCAGTATGAAGTGATCCGCGAGGGCGCGGGCGAATCGCCCAAGGCGACGGATACCGTGACGGTCAACTACAAGGGTGGCTTTCCCGACGGTTCGACCTTCGATGCGGGGGACGGCATCAGTTTCCCGCTGAACGGGGTGATACCGGGATGGACGGAAGGTCTGCAGCTGATGAAACCGGGCGCCAGGTACCGCTTTTTCATCCCGCCGGAACTGGGTTATGGCGAGTATGGCGCCGGCCGGGTCATTCCGCCGAATGCCGCGCTGATCTTCGAGGTGGAACTGCTGAAGGTTGGCGGCTGACCGAACGCCGACGCACTTCATTTTTCCCTCGGAGCCGTTTTAGCGCGGCGCTGGGGTGAACTCGATGCCAACCGGAGAGTGACCGAAGCCAGGGCAGGCGGCGACGTGTTCGACTTCAGGGGGGACTCGACATGGCGGAAACAACCGAACCGTTCGCTGGGGAAAGGCAGGTTTACACCTGCCCGATGCATCCGGAGGTGGTTCGCCTCCAGCCCGGCCACTGTCCCTGCCTTTGTTCATTCTGGCGATGGGGCATGATTTTTTCCCGGAAGTCGTGGGGGCTTTCTGGAACCCTCAACGCTGCAGCGTCTCGAGGGCGAAAGCCCCTCCTGATACCGGGGAGTTACGGCAGTTTCGCGGGATGGGTGAAGACGTAGTCGGCGGCTTTGGCGCCGCTGTGGCAACCCATGCATTCCTGGGCGAAATCGGCGTTCACGCCGTAGGGCTTCTGTTCCATTCCCAACCAGCGGGCATAGCCCCAGCCGCCGGTCGAGGCGTACTTGGCGGCATCCTTCACCATGAAATCCGCTTGCGTGAAGTCGCCCGGTACCTCGGCCGACGGGAACAGCTCGTGGGTGCCCTTCTTCCAGGACAGCTTGACGAGAATCGCGCCGTCCGGCCAGGGATGGGTCTTGCCTTCGCGCGCGGCCTTGACGGCGATGTCGTTGCCGAGGATCGCGCGCAAATTGTTCTGCTCGATCCGTGAGGAAACGCCGATCATCTTCCAGTCCTTGTAGCCGGCAGGGAGCGAAATGCCGTTGGGCGCGGCTGCCGGTTCGGCAAGGGCCGCGGCGGCGGGAAACAACAGGGCGATGGCAAGTTTGCGCATGGGTAGTCTCCTTATGATGAGGACGTTGCTCTGGGATGTCAGGTCGAGTCAGGCCTTGGGGCCGACGTGCACATAATAGGCATGGCTGCGTTCGCAGCCATCCTTGCTGAAGCCGTTGATCAGTATCCGGACCCTCGCGCCGGGTTGGCCGATCGGGGCCTCGGGGCGGCCTTCGACGGTCAGGCGTCCGCTGCGCTGCGGCGTGATCGTGGGCGTGACCGGCTTTCCGTCCACCCAGATTTTCAGCGTGGCGCCGTCGGTATTATCGGAAGCCGTGAAGGAAAACCGGTCGAAGACTTCCACGCTCGACTCGTTCGCGGGCGACTCTTCGAAAAACAGGGGCGGGGTGCAGTCGAGGATCAGGCCGCCGTGATGGCTGAGCGCGGCGCCCGAGGCCGTCGCGGCGATCAGCGGCAGCGTCGCGCAGGCGATGATGGTCTTGAGTCTCATGACGTAGCTCCGTGGTGCGGTGTTCTTGCTGGTTGCCCCGCGACTCAGGTGTCGTCCAGTTGCAGGGCTTCGGCGAGGTAGCCTATCAGAATCCGGGCGGTGGCTTCGACCGTCCGGCCGTAGGCGATGATGCCGTCGGCGTGGCCCAGCATGGCGATCAGCGGTATGCCGGGCCGGGCGGCAATTGCTTCCACCGCCAGCGCCATCTCGGGCGTCCCGTAGTCGATGGCCGGGGAGGTGGTGGGAAGGCCGAGCCTCCCGGCGTGGCGCCAGATTTCCGGGGAATGGGCGTGCATGACGCAGTGCCAGGCCGGATCGGCCCGGTAGACGGCGGCATGGGTCAGGGCTTCGGAGGACGGCGGGACGGGGCCGCTTGCTTCCAGCCGGTTCGCCTCCAGATTGAAGCCATGCACCTCGCAATAGTCGCTGGCGCTCAAGCGAACTCGGCCCCCGGTCTGCGTGCCGCTGATCAGGAAGCGGATGCCGTCGCCGGGCAGCCGGAGGCTGACGTTGCCGTAGGCAAGGCCGCCGTAGCGTTCGGGGTCGCGGCCGTTGAGGCCGAGCATCCGGATGATGCTGCGCCAGGCATTCAGCTCCCGGATCGGGTCTGGCGAGGGCGCAGGGGCTACGGTGAAATTCAACCTGTATTTGGTGACGCCTTCGCTGCCTGCCATCATCGGGCGTTCGCTCCCGGGCGGGTGGCGAACAGGAACAGCAGCGTGCAGGCGCTGATCCAGCCGGCGGAGAGATAGCCGATGATGGCGTCGTAGGAACCCACCAGTCCGCCGAACGGCCCGGCGTTGCCGTCGTAGGTGAACGACTTGCAGGTCTTGATGACGAAGACCCAGCCGGCGTGGATGCCGATGCAATAGCCCAGACCCTGCGCGGTCCGCGCACGTACGCAGCCCAAGAACACGCCGGCGCAGACCAGCGCCAGAAAGGAGCTGAAGTCGGCTTCCGCGATGCCGTTGCCCACCGCGTCGGCCAGTACCGTGAAGCCGCTGTCCCAGTTCAATTCGCTCTCCGCCAATTTCAGCCGGCTGCGAAGGAAATGCGGCAGCACGTAATAGAAGGACGTGATGGCGATGACGTAGACGGGTCTTACGAACTTTGCCAGTATCGCGAAGGTCAAACCCCGAAACAGCAGTTCCTCGCTGGTCCCCAGCAGCAGTGCGGCGCCGATGTGCTTCAGCAGCAGTATCGGAAGGGAAGGGTGGCGGGCCGCCTGGACTTCACTGAAGACGCGGATGTCGAGCGCCATGATCACGGCGACGTGCAGACCCAGCATCAGCAGGCCCAAGCCGAGCCCGATGCCGATCTGGCGGCCGAATAGGGCGTAACCGGCGGGAAAACCCACCGACTGCCAGCCGATCCCCAGCCGCCGTGCGCCCAGGATGAGACCGGCGAAGACCAGCAGCAGCGTACCGCGGCTCAGGATCGTGGTGAGGGAGAGTGCGCCGCCGCTCAGCCGGGTCAGCGGGTAGCTGAGGGCGGCGACGAGGATCAGGGCAAGGGCGAGACAGACGAAAGGAGCAAGCGCGGCGGCGAGAACGGAACGGAGGCGCATCGGGGAGGATGTGAAAATTTGTCGAAATCCCTATAATACGGCGTGATTTTTTGCCGAAACCGGCCCCATCGTCTGCCATTTCCGCGCTTCCATGGCGCCCGTCTTGCCAGACGCCGCGAGTATAATTGAACCGTGAATTCATTGCGAATGTGGCGAAACTGGTAGACGCGCTGGATTTAGGTTCCAGTGGGGAAACCCTTGAGAGTTCGAGTCTCTCCATTCGCACCACCCTTGTTTGCCTGTCCGCCATCCGCGCTTGCGCGATGAGGCGTGTCCGGCACATCCCTGATTGAAGCGCCCAAGCCCAAGTTGAACCCGAGGTATTTTGAGTATGCAAGTGTCCGTTGAAGCCGTCTCCGAGTTGAACCGGAAAATGACCGTGAACGTGCCCGAAGAGAAGATTCGGGAAGAGGTCGAATCACGCCTGAAGTCACTGACCCGCGAGGTCAGGCTGGACGGCTTCCGTCCCGGCAAGGCGCCCTCCGGCCTCATCCGCAAGCGCTATGGCGCGCAGGTGCGGCAAGAGGTGCTGTCGGAGATGATCCAGTCCAGTTTTCAGCAGGCCGTGAACGACGAAAACCTGAAGCCGGCCGGCATGCCGCGGATCACCGCGACTGCCATCGGCGACGGCGAAGGTCTGTCCTACATCGCGGACTTCGAAGTCCTGCCGGAGTTCGAGCTGGCGCCTCTGGAGGATCTCCAATGCCGCCGCTTCACCAGTGAAGTGACGGACGGCGACCTCGACGCCATGATCCAGCGGCTGCGGGAGCAGCGCCGGATCTGGCGCGCCGTGGAGCGTCCCGCCGCCTTGAACGACCAGGTGGTGATCCATTTCGAAGGCAAGCTGGATCACGAGAGCTTCACCGATGGCCGGGTCGAAAATTTCCGCATCGTGCTGGGTTCGGGGCAGTTGATTCCGGGCTTCGAGGACAAGCTGGTCGGGGCCGAACGGGGCGCGCGGATGAGCTTCGATCTCGAATTCCCGGCGGAGTACGACAACGAGAAACTGGCCGGCAAGATGGCCTCGTTCGATGTCGAAGTCGCCGAGATCAACGAGAGCGTGCTGCCGGAAGTCGATGCCGATTTCGTCAAGGCTTTCGGGGTGGATGGCGATGTCGAGGCGTTCAAGTCCGACGTCCGGGACAACATGGAGCGCGAAATGCGGCGCGCTCTGAAGGTTCGCACCAAATCGGCCGTCCTGGACGCATTGCTGGCGGCCAACTCCTTTACCTTGCCCGAAGTCCTCGTGGCCGACGAGCTGAACGACCTCCTGCAGCCCTACCACAAGGCGGCCGAACAGGGGAATCCGGGCGTCGAGCTGGAAACGCTGAAAGAGCGTTACACCCCGCTGGCGAAGCGGCGCGTGGCCCTGGGTCTGATCCTGAGCAAGCTGATCGACGCCAACAAGCTCAGCGTAGATCGCAAGCGCGTGCGCGCCACCATCGAGGAACAGGCCCGGAGCTACGAAAATCCCGATCAGGTCGTCAATTGGTACTATTCCGACAAGAACAATCTGCGCGAGATCGAGAACCTGGTTCTGGAAGAGCAGGTCGTCGATCTGATCCTGTCCAAGGCAGCGGTGACGGACCAGAGCGTGGACTTCGCAAAGCTCATGGCGCCGGCAGGCACCGCCGAGCAGCAACCCCAAGCATGAGGCGGCCGACGATGTTTGGCGACATGGGCCTGAAACAGGCGGAAACCGCAGCGGGCGGGCTGGTGCCCATCGTGATCGAGCAGTCGGCGCGGGGCGAGCGGGCCTTCGACATCTATTCGCGGCTGCTGAAGGAGCGGGTCATCTTCCTGGTCGGCCAGGTCGAGGACTACATGGCCAACCTGGTGATCGCCCAGCTGCTGTTCCTGGAGTCCGAGAATCCCGACAAGGACATCCATCTCTACATCAACTCCCCGGGCGGCGTGGTGACGGCGGGCCTGGCCATCTACGACACCATGCAGTTCATCAAGCCGGACGTCAGTACCCTGTGCGTCGGGCAGGCCGCCAGCATGGGTGCGCTGCTGCTGGCCGGCGGCGCCGCCGGCAAGCGTTACTGCCTGCCGCATTCGCGGATCATGATCCACCAGCCGCTGGGCGGTTTTCAGGGCCAGGCGTCCGACATCGACATCCATGCGCGGGAGATTCTGGCGGTCCGCGACCGTCTCAACAAGATTCTCGCCCACCACACCGGCCAGCCCATGGAAAAGATCCAGATCGATACCGATCGCGACAACTTCATGGGCGGAGACGATGCGGTGAGTTACGGTTTGATCGATAAGGTGTTGACTCAGCGGGCCGTGACAGCGGTGTGAATGTCGGATAGATTTGGACCCTGAAGAAGGGTACCAGCCGCGATCGTGAGTCCGTCCCGAGGGCGGATTCCGGTGCGGAAGACGAAGAGGTAAAGCGATGAGCGAGGATAAACACGGCAAAGACAGCGGCGGCAAGCTCCTGTACTGCTCGTTTTGCGGGAAAAGCCAGCACGAGGTGCGCAAATTGATCGCGGGCCCGGCGGTGTTTGTCTGCGACGAATGCGTCGAGCTGTGCAACGACATCATTCGCGAGGAGTTGCAGGAGAGCGCGTCCACCGGCGCCGACAAACTGCCCAAGCCGAAAGAGATCAAGAGCGTCCTGGATGAGTATGTGATCGGCCAGGAGAAGGCCAAGCGCATTCTTTCGGTCGCCGTCTACAACCATTACAAGCGGCTGCGCGCCCACACCCACGGCAAGAAGAACGAAGTCGAGCTGGCCAAGAGCAACATCCTGCTGATCGGGCCGACCGGTTCGGGCAAGACGTTGCTGGCGGAAACGCTCGCCCGCCTGCTCGACGTACCCTTCACCATCGCCGACGCGACCACGCTGACCGAGGCGGGCTATGTCGGCGAGGACGTGGAGAACATCATCCAGAAAATCCTGCAGAAGTGCGACTACGACGTTGAGAAAGCAGAGCAGGGTATCGTCTATATCGATGAAATCGACAAGATTTCGCGCAAGGCCGACAACCCCTCGATCACCCGCGACGTCTCCGGCGAAGGCGTGCAGCAGGCCTTGCTCAAGCTGATCGAAGGCACCGTGGCTTCGGTGCCGCCGCAGGGCGGGCGCAAGCATCCGCAGCAGGAATTCCTGCAGGTCAATACCGCCAATATCCTGTTCATCTGCGGGGGCGCTTTCGCCGGCCTGGAGAAAATCATCCGCTCGCGTTCCGAGCAGGGCGGCATCGGTTTCGCGGCGGACGTCAAGAGCAAGGATGACAGCCGCAATGTCGGCGAGGTGTTGGCCGACGTCGAGGCCGAGGATCTGATCCGCTATGGCCTGATTCCGGAGTTCGTGGGCCGCCTGCCGGTGGTGGCGACGCTCGAAGAGCTGGACGAGCCGGCCCTGGTGCGCATCCTGACCGAGCCCAAGAATGCCCTGGTCAAACAGTACAGGCGGCTGTTCGAGATGGAGTCCTGCGAACTGGAAATCCGCGAAGACGCGCTGGGCGCCATCGCCCGCAAGGCCATGGCGCGCAAGACCGGAGCGCGGGGCCTGCGGACCATACTGGAGCATACGCTGCTGGACACGATGTACGAGCTGCCTTCCTCGGACCGGATTTCCAAGGTGGTGGTCGATGAAAAGGTCATCAACGGCGAAAGCGAGCCCCTGATGATTTATGACAACAGCCTGGAAAAGCAGGCGGCGGCAGCGGATTGAGCGGCCGCTGCGGGGAGGCGGCCCTGGGCTCCCCCTCCGGCGCGTGCGCATTTTGTCATGAACGACGCTTGTAATCGCGCGCCGCGCCCTCAATTCACTGACGTGGCTTAAGACAATCGAGAGGGTGCTCCGATGGAAAATTCAGGCGTCGAACATGATTTGAGCGGTGAGCGGTGGGTTCCAGTACTGCCTTTGCGCGATGTGGTGGTCTATCCGCACATGGTCATCCCCCTGTTCGTCGGGCGTGAAAAATCGATTTTCGCGCTGGACAGCGCCATGCGGGATAGCAAGCAGGTCCTGCTGTTGGCGCAGAAGGACGCGGAAGTCGACGATCCCGGATTCGAGGATCTCTATCGCGTCGGCACGCTCTCCAATATCCTGCAATTGCTGAAATTGCCGGACGGCACCGTGAAGGTGCTGGTGGAAGGGGCGCAACGCTGCCGGGTGGAGGACATCCGCCTCGTAGACAAGTATTACAGCGCCAGCATCTCCGAGCTCCGGGATGTCCCCGGCGTCGAGGAGCGGGAGCTGGACGTGCTGATGCGTACCGCGACCAATACCTTCGACCAGTACGTCAAGCTCAATAAGCGCATCCCCCCCGAAGTTCTCAATTCGCTGTCGGGCATCGACGATCCGGCACGGCTGGCGGATACCATCGCCGCCCATATGACGGTCAAGATCGAGGACAAACAGGCGATCCTGGAGAACCGCGCCGTGTCGGCCCGGCTGGAAAAGCTGATCACGCTGATGGAAAGCGAGGTCGACATGCTGGAAATGGAACGGCGCGTGCGCGGTCGCGTCAAGCAACAGATGGAGAAGAACCAGCGCGAGTACTATCTGAATGAGCAGATGAAAGCCATTCAGAAGGAGTTGGGCGAGATGGAGGAGGTGCCCAACGAATTCGAGGAGCTGGGACGGAAAATCGAAAAGGCCGGCATGCCGGAAGCGGCGCGCGCCAAGGCGGAAACCGAACTCAACAAGCTGAAGCTGATGTCCCCGATGTCCGCCGAGGCCACGGTGGTCCGCAACTACATCGACTGGATCGTGAACCTGCCCTGGAAGAAGCGCACCAAGGTGCGCCACGATCTGCGGCAGGCCGAGGAAATCCTCGAAGCCGAGCACTATGGGCTCGAGAAGGTCAAGGAGCGCATCCTGGAATATCTGGCGGTGCAGCAGCGCGTCAAGAAGATCAAGGGGCCGATTCTCTGTCTGGTGGGGCCGCCCGGTGTCGGCAAGACCTCCCTGGGGCAATCCATCGCCCGCGCCACCAATCGAAAATATGTCCGCATGGCCTTGGGCGGCGTCCGTGACGAGGCGGAGATCCGCGGCCATCGGCGGACCTACATCGGTTCGATGCCGGGCAAGATCCTGCAGAATCTGTCCAAGGTGAAGACGCGGAATCCGATGTTCATGCTGGACGAAATCGACAAGATGGCCATGGACTTCCGCGGCGATCCGGCGTCCGCCCTGCTCGAGGTGCTGGATCCGGAACAGAACCACACCTTCGCCGACCATTACCTGGAAGTGGACTTCGATCTGTCCGAAGTCATGTTCGTGGCCACGGCGAATACGCTCAACATTCCGCCCGCGTTGCTCGACCGCATGGAAATCATCCGCCTCCCCGGCTATACCGAGGACGAGAAGGTCAACATCGCGATGCGCTATCTGGTGCCCAAGCAGATGAAGAACTGCGGTCTGAAGGAAACCGAGCTGCATATCAGCGAGGCGGCCGTTCGCGACATCATCCGGTACTACACCAGGGAGGCTGGAGTTCGCGGCCTGGAGCGGGAGATCGCCAAGATCTGCCGGAAGGTGGTCAAGAACCTGCTGCTCAAGCCCAGTCACAAGAAGGTATCGGTGACCCCGCGCAATCTCGACGATTACCTGGGCGTGCAGCGTTTCCGCTTCGGGCGCGCCGAGGAGAGCGACCAGATCGGTCAGGTCACGGGGCTGGCCTGGACGGAAGTGGGCGGGGAGCTGCTGACCATCGAAGCGGTGGTCATGCCTGGCACCGGCAAGCAGACCTATACCGGCAAGCTCGGCGAAGTCATGCAGGAATCGATTCAGACCGCGGTGACCGTCGTCCGCAGCCGCGCCGAGAGGCTGGGTATCGATCCCGCGTTCTACCAGAAGCACGACATCCATATTCACGTGCCGGAAGGGGCGACGCCCAAGGACGGGCCGAGCGCGGGCATCGGCATGTGCACCGCTCTCGTTTCTTCCCTGACGGGCATCCCGGTGCGCTCCGACGTGGCGATGACCGGCGAGATCACCTTGCGCGGCGAGGTGCTGCCCATCGGCGGGCTGAAGGAAAAGCTGCTGGCGGCGCACCGGGGTGGCATCACCACCGTCCTGATTCCCAAGGAGAACGAAAAGGATCTGGCCGAGATACCCAGGAACATCAAGCAGGACCTGGATATCCGGACCGTCCGGTGGATCGACGAAGTCCTGGCCGTGGCCTTGCAACGCTTGCCGGAACCCTTGGAAAGGGCAGCGCTCCCCGCCGAGGAGTGCTCCCCGAAAGCAGTGGGGGCGGCCGGTGGCCTGACGGCACATTGAACCGCCGCATGGCGAGGAATTCCGGGGCTTGCGCGCCTTGACACGGCTTTTTTGCCGCTGCTAAGCTTCGGCAGCTAGGGGGACTGCCAGTTCCACTGGATTGACGGCCCGGCTTTTCGATGCAGCGATACAGTCAACTCAATAGGGGAAAGAAATGAATAAAGCGGAACTGATAGAAGCTATCGCCGATTCGGCCAATCTCACGAAGGCCGATGCGAGCCGCGCTCTGGATGCCATGATCGATGCCATCACCGGTGCGTTGAAGAACGGCGATACCGTCTCGCTGGTCGGGTTCGGGTCGTTTGCGGTCAAGGAGCGCGCGGAGCGCCAGGGACGCAACCCACAAACGGGCGATAGCATCACCATCAAGGCTGCAAAAATTCCGTCGTTCAAGTGTGGCAAAGCACTTAAAGATGCTGTAAACTAGTCATTCTTCAGTTGGGGTGCTTAGCTCAGCTGGGAGAGCATCGCCCTTACAAGGCGAGGGTCGTAGGTTCGATCCCTACAGCACCCACCAAGAGAAACGGTTCATTGGAGCGGTAGTTCAGTTGGTCAGAATACCGGCCTGTCACGCCGGGGGTCGCGGGTTCGAGCCCCGTCCGCTCCGCCACATCGAAACCCCAGGCATCCGCCGGGGTTTTTTTTTGCTCATGGTTCGTCCAAAGGCGCGCCGGAAAGTCCGGGCGTCCGCACGGGACATGGCGTGTCACGCGTTTTTTGGCCGCTCGAGCGGAAAAGATAGGAGTCAACCCCAAACCGGGTTTGGGATTGGCGCAGGAAAAATGGCCGGGAAAGCGATTTTTCCCGATTCCAAACGATGTCAACGAGAGTCATTCCGGTACTGATATATGCTGCAGGCCATTCGTGATAAAGCGCAGGGTATTTTCGCCTGGGCGATGTTGATCCTGGTGGGTATTCCTTTTGCCTTTTGGGGAATCAACAACTATTTCGATTCGGGCAAGGAGGCGCCCGTGGCGGTCGTCGGTGACCGGGAATTCTTCGAGCGTGATCTGGTTCAAGCCTATCAGCAGGATCTGGCCAACTTGGTGGGGTTGGGGGATGTCGACGAAAAACAACTGAAGCGGCAGGCCCTCGAACGTCTGGTACGCGACGAGCTGATCGCGCAGGCGGCAGCGGGCGAGGGGCTGGCCGTCCCCGATACCGCGGTGCGCGCCTTCATTCAAACCCTGCCGTATTTTCAGACCGACGGCAAATTCGACAAGGATAAGTACAACGTCATGCTTTCGGCTCAAGGGATGAGTTCGCCGGCATTCGTCGAGCAGGTGAAGCGCGCTCTGTTGATGGAGCAGTTTCAACGGGGCATTACCGACACCGCTTTCGCCACCAGGCAGCAAGCGGAAGCCTTCTTCCGCCTGAAGAATCAGGAGCGCGAAATCGAGTTTGCGACACTGCCATTGGCAAAGGCCGACGGAGAAGTGTCCGACGCGGCTGTCGACGAGTATTACCGCTCGCACCAGGAGGCGTTTCAATCCCCCGAATCCGTGACCGTGAGTTTCCTGTCGTTGAGCCTCGACGATGTGGCCAGAGAGGTGAAGCCCACCGAGGAAGACCTCAGGAATTTCTACGAGGAACAGAAGGCCGCGTTCACCACCGAAGAGCGGCGGAGGGTGAGCCATATCCTCGTGACGGTGGATCCGGCCAAGCCCGAAGAGGAGTCTGCTGCGCTGGCGAAGATCAACCAGATCCGGGATCGCCTGCTCAAGGGAGAGGATTTCGCCAAGGTCGCCAAGGAAGCATCCGACGACCGGGTTTCGGCCGAGAAGGGCGGCGATCTCGGTATGGTCGCCAAGGGCGCCATGGAGCCTAACTTCGAGAAGGCGGCGCTGGCCCTGGCCCAGGGCGCGGTATCCGAGCCGGTCAAGACATCTTTCGGCTATCACTTGATCAAGGTGACCGAACTGGTGCCCGCCTCGACCAAGCCATACGAGCAGGTCAAGGACGAGGTGGCCGCCGGCTTCCGGAGGAACGCGGCGGAAAACAGATTCTACGACTTGGGGCAGAAACTTACTGAGTCTGCTTTCGAACACCCCGACACGCTGGAGCCGGCGGCGCAGGCGCTGGGGCTGAAGGTCGAGGAAAGTCAGCCTTTCACCCGAGATGGGGGGGGAGGGATCTTTGCGGAGGAGGCAGTGCGCAAGGCGGCTTTCAGCGAAGAGGTGCTCGGCGGCAAGAACAGCGATCCCGTGGAAATCGGCGCGGACAGGGTCGTCGTGCTCAGATTGAAGGAGCATCGTCCGGCCGAAGTCAAGCCTCTTCCCGAAGTGCGCGGCGAGATCGTCGCCCGCCTGCGCGATCAGGCCGCGCGGGACAAGACCCGCAGCATGGCCGAAGCGGCAATCAAGGCTATCCAGGCGGGTAAGACCTTGGGCGAAGTGGCGAAGGTCCACCACTGGGAAGTCACCGGGCCTCTCATGATCAAGCGCGACGCATCGACCGTGCCTGCGCCCATCGTGAATGCCGCCTTCGGAACGCGGGAATTGGACCGCCCGAATCTGGTCGCGCTGGAAAACGGCGACCATGCCATCCTCCGCCTCACTGCGATCAGGGATGGAGAAGCGTCCCCGGAAGCGGACAAGGGAATGGAGACCGTGCGCCAGTCGCTGGCTCGCGGCGCGGGCCAAAAAGAATTCGCCGCCTTCGTGGCGGAAATGCGCAGGCATGCGGACGTCTATATCAAACCCGAACAGGATTGATCCGGTTCTCGGACATAAGCCCGCGATGAGATGATCGGATGCAGGGAGGCCGGCGGGTATTCGAGGTCCTTCTAGTCGTCGGGATCGATGCCATCGGCATCACGCGTTTTCCTCGTATTCTGCACGATGCCGGCTGTCGGGTGACGCTGTTTGCAGGCGTCGGGGCGCTGTGCGGATTCCACGGTTTCGCCGGGGTGGACTGGATGCACGATACGGACAAGGACCGCGTGTATCTGATCGAGTTCAACCCCAGGCCCACGCCGACCTACCATCTCGATGCGCATTCGAGGGTCAGCTTCGCGCGCAGCTTCCGCGCCATGCTCGAAGGCGCGCGCCGGATCGGCTGTCCGGACCCGTCGGCGGCGGCGTGCGGGTCGGTGATCCACCTGTTCCCGCAAAGCCTTTACCGTGCCGTCAGCGAACGCGACCTCAACAGTCTCTTGCGGTGTTGGAGCGATGCGCCCTGGAGTGATCCCCTGCTGATGGCCGCCTATCTGCGCCGGGTCTTCACCCATTTTCTGCCGATGCGATGGCGGCAGGCCGTGAAGCGCCTGTTGCGCAGACGAGCCTGAGCCCTCATCGGGTGGCGACGAAGGCAAGAATGAGGCCGGCCACCACGTTGCCGACGATGCTCACGACCAGTTCCCGGGTGAAGAATGCCCCCGGCCTCATCTTGCCGATGCGGGGATTCTTGTGCTTGGCCGAGATTTCTATGCTTCCCGTCGAGAGGTTTTCGACGGTCGCCCGCACCAGCTCCACCACATGGGCTTCGGTGTGGATGGCTGGATGATACTTGACGAGCAGAGTACCGGTCGTGATGTTGGGCTCGGCGTGGTAAATGCCCTTGCCAGCCGCGTCCCTGAGGATCGACTGCTTGAGGATTTCGGCGTAGGTCTGCCGGTACCGGATGAGCGGTACCCGGAAGCGAATCCGGTTGGGAACTTTGTCGTGGACGATGGAAACGAGTTCTGGCGTCGGATGCGTCATGGGGAATGGTCCGGTGTTGAAATCAAAGTCCGTCCAGGAGGCCGGCGGTGACCTGCCGCGTTCCCGATAGATCGGGAATGTTATCATCCTTGCTCCTTATTTCATGATGACGGAATGCCCGCCCGTGTTACCCAGAATCCCGCCGCTGCTTGTACTGCTGTTGCTTGGCCCGGCGTCGGCCGGGGCGGGACTCACCGGGCCGTCGAGCTATTGGGAGTGCATTCTTCACGGCATGGAGGACGTGAAAAACGACCGGGTGGCTCAGGAAATCATGAAAATCTGCCTCGCCGATTTTCCCGAGAGCCTTTCCGTGGACGAGCCGCTGGACGGGACGCCGACCGAATGCATCCTGAAATACGGGGAAGACGTGTCCAGCGCATTTGCCGCCCAGCAGATACAGACTGCCTGCAATGTCCTTTATTCCCGGCCATGAGGCTCAGCCGGCGCTGAACTCCACGGCCGAACCGAGCCGATCCAGCAGCTTGAGGTAGCGTTCATAGCGGGCCGATGCGAGCGTTCCGGCTTCAACGGCTTCGCGCACCGCACATCCCTTGTCCTTGACATGGCGGCAGTCGTTGAACCGGCATTTTCCGAGATAGGGCCGGAAATCGCGGTAAGCCTGGGCGAGCTCCGTAGGCGCCATTTCGGCCAGGCCGAACACGGCGACGCCCGGACTGTCGATCAGTTCTCCCCCCTCGGGCAAATGGTAGAGCGTCGCCGACGTGGTGGTATGGCGGCCCAGCCCGCTGTGGGCGGAGAGTTCGCCGACCCGCAAATTCCGGTCCGGCAGCAGCGCGTTGGTCAGGGAGGATTTTCCGACGCCGGACTGGCCGCTCAGCATGCTGCAGCCGGTGTGCAGGACCTGTTTCAGGGTATCCAGTCCCGCCCCGGTCCGTGTGCTGATGCGGAACACGCCGTAGCCGGCGGACTCATAATCGCGCAGGGCCTCGTCCAGCGCTGGCGCGCCCGGCAGATCGGTCTTGTTGAGGACGAGGAGCGCCGCGATGTCCCGGCGCTCGCACACCGCCAGGATCTGGTCGGCGAGCAGCCAGTCCGGTTCGGGTTCCGGCGCCAGGACCACGCAGACCCGGTCCAGATTGGCCGCAACGATGCGCACGCGCCCGCCGTAAGCGGGCCTCACCAGGCTCGAACGGCGCGGCAGGATTTCCAGCACCCGGCCCTGCTCGCCTTCACAGGGCTCCCACCGCACCCGGTCGCCGACGGCGGCATCGCCCAGCCGGCGCCGGGTGTGGCACAGCACGATATGGCCGTTTTCATCCTCCACCGCCAGCCCCTTGCCGAGATGGCAGACCACCCGGCCCTCCCGGACTTCCTCCATGACGGACGGAGCCGCCACTAGATTTTCGCGGTCAGGTGGTCGATGCGTATCGCGGCGGGCGGGTGGCTGTAGTGGAAAGCGGCGTACAGCGGGTCCGGGGTGAGGGTGCTGGCGTTCTCGCGGTAGAGCTTCACCAAGGCGTTGATGAGATAGCGGGTGCGGGTATGGCTGGCGGCGAAATCGTCGGCCTCGAATTCGTAGCGCCGCTGCACATAGGCCATGAGCGGCTGAAGGAAGACCGAGAACACCGGCGACACCAGCATGAACAGCAGCAAAGCGATGGCGTTGGATTGCTCACTGACACCGAGACCTTGGTAGAACCAGGCCTCGCCGCTCAGCCAGCCGAGCAGGCCGAAGCCGGCCAGCGTCACCAGCGACGTGCCGGCCAGCATCTTCAGCACGTGGCGGCGCTTGAAATGGCCGAGTTCGTGGGCGAGCACGGCTTCGATCTCGTCATGGTTGAGCGAGTCGACCAGGGTGTCGAAGAACACGATGCGCTTGTTGTTGCCGATGCCGGTGAAATAGGCATTGCCGTGGCCGGAGCGCTTGGAGCCGTCCATGACGAAGATGCCCTTGCTATGGAAGCCGCAGCGTTCGAGTAGAGCCTCGATGCGCGTCTTGAGCGTCACGTCCGCGAGCGGGGTGAATTTGTTGAACAAGGGGGCGATGAAAGTCGGGAAGGCCCAGCTCATCAAGATAGAGAACGCCATCAGGATGGCCCAGGCGATGATCCACCAGTGCGTGCCCGCGCTGTCCATCACCCACAGGATCAGCGCCAGCAAGGGGCCGCCGATGACCACGGAAAGCGCGGTCTGTAGCCCCAAGTCGATCATGAACTGGCGCGGCGTGGTGCGGTTGAAGCCGAAGCGCTCCTCGACCCAGAAGGTCTGGTAGACCCTCAGCGGGAGCTCCAGCAGCTGGGAAGCCAGCAGCGTCGTCAGTACGACGCCGACCCCGGTGGCGATCGGTGCAAGCCCGAAACCGTTCCAGAATGCGGCGATGGCGTCGATCCCTCCGCCCAGGGTGAATCCCAGCAGAATCGCGATGCCGACGATCCGCCCCACGTCGTCCAGGTTGCCCTTGGCCAGGGTATAGTCCGCCGCTTTCCGGTGCTCCTCCAGCGACACGCTGTCCCGGAACGCGTCCGGCACACGATCGCGATGCAGGCGCACATGGTTGGCCTGGCGCCGGGCCAGCCAGTATTCGATGCCGGAGGAGACGGCCAGGGCCGCCAGGAACAGGGAGGTGAAGGTATTCATGCGGTTTTATTGGATAGCGGTTTCGGAATCGGCGCTAGAGGGTAGCCTTTGATAAAATCCCTGACAAGTTGGGACACCCAAGCATTTTGAAGGATCGGCATGGCTCAGGACGCACAAAATCTCATCTGGATCGATCTGGAAATGACCGGGTTGGATACCCAGAACGACGCCATCATCGAAATCGCCACCATCATCACCGACAGCCAGCTCAACGTGCTCGCCGAAGGCCCGGTACTGGCGATCCACCAGCCGGAATCGGTGCTGGAGCGCATGGACGACTGGAACCGCAAGCAGCATGGCGAGTCCGGGCTGATCGAGCGGGTGCGGCGCAGCACGGTCGACGAAGCCGAGGCCGAACGGCTGACGCTTGGTTTCGTCGGCGAATGGGTACCGCCGAACGAGTCCCCCATCTGCGGCAACAGCATCTGCCAGGACCGCCGCTTCCTCGCCCGCTGCATGCCCAGGCTGGAGGCGTATTTCCACTACCGCAACCTCGACGTGTCGACGCTGAAGATCCTGGTCGAGCGCTGGGCGCCGGCGCTGAAGGAAGGCTTGCGGAAGCAGAGCGCCCATCGGGCGCTCGACGACATCCGCGAATCCATCGCGGAACTGCGGTATTACCGCGACACCGTGCTCAAGATCTGAAGGCCGTGACGCGAACGGTCCTGATCGTCGGCTGCGGCGACATCGGCAGCCGGGTGGCCCGGCTGGAACGGGCCGAGGGGCATGGAGTTTCCGGCTTGGTGCGCTCGGCGCAAACGGCGGCACGGCTGGCGGCGCAGGGTATCCGCCCAGTCGCCGGCGATCTGGACAAACCCGATTCCTTGGCCGGCCTGAAGGGCGGTTGGGCCACACTGTATTATCTCGCCCCGCCGCCAGCATCGGGCGCCGACGATCCGCGGCTGGCGGCTTTGCTCGACGGCCTTCCGGCACGGCAACTGCCCGATAGGGTGGTTTATGTCAGCACCAGCGGCGTCTACGGCGACTGCGGCGGGGATTGGGTGGGGGAGGACCGTCCCCCCCATCCTCAAACCGGGCGCTCCCGTCGGCGCCGGGCGGCGGAGGAGGCGCTTACGGCGTGGAGCCGCCGGCACGGCGTCACTGCGGTGATCCTGCGGGTGCCCGGCATCTACGGGCCGGGACGCCTGCCGCTCGATCGCCTCCGCGCGGGGGTCCCCGTCGTACGCGAGGACGAGAGCCCCTATTCCAACCGCATCCATGCCGACGATCTGGCCGAGGTCTGTTTCGCCGCGGGCTGGCGGCCTGCAGCCGAAGGCGTCTACAACGTCAGCGACGGCCATCCCACCACCATGACCGATTATTTCTATCGGGTCGCCGACCGCTTCGGCTTGCCGCGGCCGCCCGCGATTTCCCTGGAGGAGGCCAGGCGCGTCTTGAGTCCAGCCATGCTGTCGTTTCTCGAAGAGTCCAAGCGGCTCGACAACGGCCGGATGACGAGGGAGTTGCGACCCAAGCTGTTTCATCCCGATCTGGAGAGCGGTCTGGCCGCTTGTTTCAACGCGTCAGGCCCAGCGCTTCCAGGTATTTCCGCGCGCTGATGGCCGCCGTGTATTCGGACACGGCCTGCCGCAGCATCTGCGGCGGCAGGGGGTGATCCAGCGCATGCACCATGGCCGCGGCCAGCGCTTCGACATCGCCGACCGGCACCAGCGGCCCATATTGGCCGCCATCCAGCAGCTCGGCCGGGCCGCTGGGGCAGTCGGTCGAGACCACCGGCCGGCCCAGGGCCATCGCTTCGGTCAGGGCGTTCGGCGAGCCCTCCCACAGCGAGGACAGCACGAACAGGCGGCAGCGCGCGATCAAGGCATGCGGGTTCGCCAGGAAGCCCGTGAAGGCTACGTCTCCGCTCACCCCGAGCTCCTCCGCCAGCCGCTCCAGTTTTTCCCGGTCTCCGCCCTCGCCGACGATGACGAGCCGGCAGACGCGGTCCTGGCGGAGCCGGGCGAAGGCGGCGATGAGATCGGGAAATCCCTTCTGACGGGTCAGCCGGCCCATGCCGACGATGGCGGGGACGGCCGGATCGTTCAGCCAGGGGTGTTCGCAAGGGAGGGCGGCCTGCCGCTCCAGTGCCGGGGTGATGACGGGATTGCGGATGACCCGGACCCGCTCGGAGGGCAGTCCGGTGATGGCGAGGATGTCGTCTTTCACGCCTTGCGAGACCGCGACGATCGCGTCCATGTGCGGGTAGAACAGCCGCATGCCGCCGAACCAGGCCAGTTCCCTCAGCCGGCCCTTGCCTTTGAGGGCGGCCGAGACCGTCGTGCCCAGCCGTCCCACCAGCCGGGCATTCGAGCCGGCCAGCCGGCGGGCAAGCAGGGCGACCCGGATGGCGCGGTCCTTGGCGGCGAGGATGGCGTCCGGTTTTTCCTCGCGGAGGTAACGGGCCAGACCCGGCAGGGCGGTGAAGGTGTGGCGGACGTTCAGCTTGACGATGCGCACGCCGGCCGGGATCGAATCCAGGTGCTCCCCTTGGGCGCGCGCCAGCACCAGATCCACGGCGATACCGGCGTCGAGAAACCCGGTGGCTAGATTGGCGATCATCTTCTCCACCCCGCCCTGGCCGGAGAAGGAGGCGAAGATGGCCAGGCGGCGAGGATTGGACGTTTCGGAAACGCTCATGGGTTCAGCCCTGCAGGATGTCCAAGGGGTCGGCCAGGGCCGCCGGCCGCTCTCCTGTGCCCGAAATGAACAGCCGGTGCCAGATCGCGAACTGGATCACGGCCCAGAGCATGCTGCTGCCCTGGCGCTCGTCGCGGCAGCCGGCGATCAGCGTGCGGATGCCGTCGGGCTTAAGCCAGGGGGCGAGTGCCGGGTGCTCCGGCAGGATCTGGTTCAGCCGTTTGAGGAAAGGCTCGTCCAGCCACTCGCCGAGAGGGACGTGGAAGCCCCGCTTTCTGGCATAGAGCTGCTCCGCCGGTACCAGCCGCTCACCCCAGCGCTTGAGGAACAGCTTGCCCTGGCGTCCCTCGACCTTGAGCCGGTCGGGCAGGCCCAGGCCGAATTCGACGATGCGGTGGTCCAGGAACGGCACCCGTCCCTCCACACCCCAGGCCATCAACATGCGGTCGGCTTTGACCAGCAGGTTGTCGGGCAGCGCGTGGCGGAGGTCGACGTACTGCATCCGCTGCAGATCGCTCCATTGGCGTGGTGTCTCCCGCCAGGACTCCAGCACCGGCCGCCGGGCGTGTTGCGAGGCGGCCAGGAGCGCAGGGCCGAACAGCGTCTTCGGCCAGCGTCCGCGGAAGCTGCCGCGGGTGCGGAAGCCGCCGGAGCCGGGCGCCAGCAGGCCCTTGAACATGCGCTCGATGGGTGAGGTCCGGTAACGGCCGTAGCCGGCGAACACCTCGTCGCCGCCTTCGCCGGAGAACACCACTTTCAGTTCTTCGCTCGCAGCTCGGGCCAGCAGCGAGGTCGGCAGGTTGGCGTTGTCGCGCATCAGCTCGTCCGCTGCCCACACGGTCAGCGGCAGGCTGTGGAAGATGTCTTTCGGGTCGGGCCGGATCTCGCGGTGGCGGCTGCCGAAACGCTGGGCGATGGCTTGGGCCAGAGGCAACTCGTCGGTCAACGAGGTGCCGGGAAAACCGACCGAGAAGGTGCGGATGGGCTGGTCGGCGTAGCGGCTCAGCAGGGCGAGCAGCAGGGAGGAGTCGACGCCGCCGGACAAAAACAGCCCGAACGGCACGTCCGAGCGCATGTGTTCGACCATCACCCGTTCGATCAGCGTATCGAAGCGTAGCGCTGCTTCGTCGAAGGAAAGGTTTTCGGTGCGTACGCTCAAGGGCGACCAGTAGCGGAAGCGGCGGGACATTTGTCCGGCTTCGACGACCACGGCCTCGCCGGGCAGCACCCGCTCCACCCCTTGCAGGACCGTCGTGGCGCCGGTGGAAAACTGGTTCTGGAAATACTGGGCCAGCCCCTCCGGATCGATTTCGGGCGGCCGGTCGAGCAGCGGCAGCAGGGCCTTGAGCTCGGAGGCGAAAGCGATGCCGTCTGGACGTTGCGCCAGGAACAGCGGCTTTATCCCTAAACGGTCGCGGGCCAGGATCAGCCGTCCCCCGGCGGCATCGTACAGCGCGAAGGCGAACATGCCTTGGATGCGATCCAAAAAGCCGTCGCCGAAGGCGCGATAGGCGTGGAGGATGACTTCCGAATCCGAATGGGTCTGGAAGCGCTGGCCCAAAGCCTCCAGCTCCGCGCGCAGTTCGACGAAGTTGTAGATTTCGCCGTTGGCGATCAGCGCCAGCTTGTGGTCTTCGGAAAACAGCGGCTGGTGGCCGCCCGCCAGGTCGATGATCGAGAGGCGCGTGTGTCCCATGCCGAAGCGGCCGTCGAGGAACACGCCCCGGTCGTCGGGGCCGCGGTGGGCCAGCTTGGCTACCGCGTTTTCGAGACGGATTCCGTCGACGGGCGTGCGGGTGTTGAACAGGCCGGCGATGCCGCACATGGTGGCAGGTTCTTGAAGAGTCGGTAGGGGAGAGAGCGTCGCCGCCCGGTCGTGTCGGTGGGAGCCGTGTTTTGCGGCGGCTTGCCGGCCGTGCCTTTAGTCGGAATTGCCGAACGGCAGTCCCAGCCATTCCGGACCGGAGTCGGATTTCACGCCCATGGCTTTTTCCAGAGCGCCCAGCCGGTTTTTCACGACGTTGGATTCATGTGTCTTGCGCAGCATGTCGAGCACATAGGCCAGGCGGGTGCCGTCGTTGCAGTCGATCCGGCCCGCACGCATGTCGCGGTAGACGGCGGCCATTTCCTTGCGGATCACCTCGAGCGAGGCATCCACCGCCGGTTCCCGGCCGAGCCGGTCGTAGAGTGCTTCGACGTCCTCGAAGTCGGCCTGTCCGGCCTTTTTCCTTTCCTCGGTCATCCGTTTCTCTTTCCACCAATCGGCCATGCTCTTTTTGCTCATGAAATCCACCCCTCGAATCATTGTGTGGGCAAGCAAATGCCGCCATTAAGTTACAACGGCCGCAATCGGAAGGATAGGGATGACTGCGGTCAGGGAAGCCGCCGGGAAGGGCAAGGTGCGCCGTCGAATGCGGGAGAAGGGCCGCGAAAGGCGACCCTGGGGCCGCCCTTCGCGGTGAAGCTAAGGATGTGCGGATGGCCGCTATTTCTTGGCCACGCGTTCCTGGGCTTCCTTGATGACTTCGTCCGCGACGTTCTTCGGGCACGGCATGTAGTGCGAGAACTCCATGGAGAACTGGCCGCGACCGGACGTCATGGTGCGCAGGTCGCCGATGTAGCCGAACATTTCGGACAGCGGTACCTCGGCCTTGATGCGCACGCCGGTCACGCCGGCTTCCTGGGACTTGATCATGCCGCGGCGGCGGTTCAGGTCGCCGATCACGTCACCCACATGAGCGTCCGGGGTGAACACATCCACTTTCATGATCGGTTCCAGCAGCTGCGGAGCCGCTTTCGGCACGGACTGGCGGAAGGCCGCCTGAGCCGCGATTTCGAAGGCGATCGCCGACGAGTCCACCGCGTGGAAGCCACCGTCGGTCAGGGTGACCTTGAAGTCCACGCACGGGTAACCCGCAAGAACACCCTTGCCGAGCATGCTCTTGAAGCCTTTTTCAACGGCCGGCCAGTATTCGCGCGGCACGTTGCCGCCGGTGACGGTGGATTCGAACACGAATCCCGAGCCCGTTTCGCCGGGCTCGATGATGTAGTTGATCTTGGCGTATTGGCCGGAACCGCCGGTCTGCTTCTTGTGGACGTACTCGTCCTCGACGCGCCTGGTGATGGTCTCGCGGTACGCCACCTGCGGTTTGCCGACGTTCACCTCCACGCCGTGGGTACGCTTGAGGATGTCGACCTTGATGTCGAGGTGCAGCTCGCCCATGCCCTTGAGGATGGTTTCGCCGGACTCCTGGTCGGTTTCCACGTGGAAGGACGGGTCTTCCTGCACCATCTTGCCCAGTGCGACGCCCATCTTCTCGTTGCCCGCCTTGTCCTTGGGCGATACCGCGATGGAGATGACGGGATCGGGGAAGACCATCGGCTCCAGGGTGGCCGGCTTGTCCGGATCGCACAGGGTGTGGCCGGTCTGCACGTTCTTCATGCCCAGCACGGCCACGATGTCGCCGGCCTGGGCGGAATCCAGCTCGTTGCGGGCGTTGGCGTGCATCTCCACGATGCGGCCGATGCGCTCGGTCTTGCCGGTAAAGGTATTGAGGACGGTCATGCCTTTTTCCAGCCGGCCCGAGTACAGGCGCAGGAAGGTCAGGGCGCCGTAGCGGTCGTCCATGATCTTGAACGCCAGGGCCCGCAGCGGACGGTCCGGATCGACGATGGCGAATTCGCCGGTTTCGTGGCCTTCCAGGTCCACTTCGGGCTGCGGCTTGACTTCGGTCGGGTCGGGCAGATAGTCGACCACGGCGTCCAGCACCAGCTGCACGCCCTTGTTCTTGAACGAGGAGCCGCAGTAGGTGGGAAAGAAGTCCAGGTTGATGGTGCCCTTGCGGATCAGACGCTTGAGGGTGTCGATGTCCGGTTCCTCGCCCTCCAGGTACTTTTCCATGACCTCGTCGTCCTGCTCGACGACCTTTTCCACCAGGTCCGCGCGCCATTTTTCGACCTCGTCGGCCATGTCGGCGGGGACGTCCTTGATCTCATAGTTCATCGGGTCGCCGGAGTTGTCCCAGATCCAGGCCTTGCGGGTCAGCAGGTCGACTACGCCGACGAAGCTTTCCTCGCGGCCGATCGGCAGGGTCATGACCAGCGGGTAGGCCCCCAAAACGTCCTTGATCTGCTTGACCACGCGGAAAAAGTCGGCGCCGATCCGGTCCAGCTTGTTGACGTAGATGACGCGGGAGACCTCGGAGTCATTGGCGTAGCGCCAGTTGGTTTCCGACTGGGGTTCGACGCCGCCGGAGCCGCAGAACACGCCGATGCCGCCGTCGAGGACCTTGAGCGAGCGGTAGACTTCGATGGTGAAGTCGACGTGTCCGGGCGTGTCGATGATATTGAAGCGGTGATCCTTCCAGAAACAGGTGGTCGCCGCGGACTGAATGGTGATACCGCGCTCCTGCTCCTGCTCCATGAAGTCCGTCGTCGCGGCGCCATCGTGCACCTCGCCGATCTTGTGGATCTTGCCGGTGAGTTTCAGAATCCGTTCGGTGGTGGTGGTCTTGCCCGCGTCGACGTGAGCGAAGATGCCTATGTTTCGGTAACGCGATAAATCAGTCATGTCGATACTTCTGGGGTTGGAAAAAAATTCGCCAATTATATAGTGACGACGCGGTCTTTGTCTGCCCCTGTGGGGTGTCGCATCCACCGGTCTCGAGCGCGGCCGATGGTACAACGGCTTGGTTGACGGCGTTTGCTGCGCACGTTGCCGGTTCAGGGAACGAATACGAAAAACAGGTACGCTACGAACAGCATGAGGTGAACCAGGCCTTGCAGGACGTTGGCGGATCCGCTGACGAACGTCATGACCGAGACCAGAAGGGTGGCGTACAGCAGGGTTTCCTGAGCGCCGTCCAGGCCGAGGGTCAGCGCATGCCCTTGGAGGCTGGCGGCCACCACGATCGTCGGCACGGTCAGGCCGATGGTGGCGAGCGCCGACCCCAGGCAGATGTTGACCGCCCGTTGCATCAGATTCAGCGCGGCCGCCCGCTGGGCGCCGACACCTTCCGGCAAAAGGACCAGTGCCGCGACCACGAGCCCGCCGAGGGCCGCCGGCGTGTGGGATCGCTCGATGGCGAAATCGATGACCGATCCGAGGTGCTCCGCGAGCAGGACGACGGGCAGCAGCGCGGCCAGGAGGTTCATCGCCCCATGAAGGATGGCGCCGCGGCGTCGGTGTAATGCCGGGGCAGCATTGCCGTTGCCGTTGTCCTCGGGCTCTTCGTCCAGGACGGCGCTCAGGTTGGCGAAATAGGAGCGGTGCCTGCCGGTCTGGATGAGCAGGAACACCCCGTACATCAGCAGGCAAAGCAGCCCCAGGAACGCTTCCTGAACGGGATCCAGAGTCGGCCCGTCCGTGCTGCTGGTATAGTTCGGAAGCACCAGCAGCAGCAGCGAGAGAGGGGCGATGAGGTGCAGGAACGACAGGGCGCCGCGCAGGTTGAACGACTGTTCGACGTTGATCCATCCGCCGCTGACCAGGGACACGCCGACCATGCCGTTGAGGACGACCATCAGGGTGGCGAAGATGGTGTCGCGCAGCATCGCGGGATTCTGGCCGCCACCGGCCATGACCATCAGCATCAGGCTGACCTCGATGGCGGTGGCCGACAGGGTCAGGACCAGCGTGCCGTAGGGTTCATCGAGCAGTTCGGCCAGCTCGTCGGCAGATCGCACCACCGAAAACACGCAGCCCAGCATGATGCAAAAGGTCAGCGCGGAGCCTGCGGCCAGCGTTCCCAGGCTGTCGCCGTCCCCGAACTTGTGGCCGCTGAGTTGAAGGGCAATCCAGATGAGCCAGCCCAGGATGACGAAAACGTGGTCGCGGAACAGCTTCCCAAGCCTTAAACGCTTGTACATGTTTGTGGCGCAATTTTCATTTTGTTCTCCTGTCTTAAGGATACCATTCGCCAATGGGGCATCTCGGCCGGCTGGCTGGCCGTCCGTGGAGGAGCCTTGGCGGGCAAAGAGCCGGCCATTGCGGGGCGGCGGAAACGAGGATTGAGCGATGCCGGATTTTCGGATATCCCTTTTGCTTTCGCGGTTGACGGCGTTGTTTCTGCTCGCCGTTCCGGCATTCGCCACCGAGGCCGCCGCCTCACGGCCTCCTCCGTCCGTAACGGCGACGCTCGGCATCGAGGATACCGCCGGCCTCGAGCGGGGCGAAATCGTCGCCTACGATGTCCGCGAGCCGAACGACAAGACCCTCGCCGCCGGTCTGGCCATGCATGTCGAGGCGGCGCCCGAGCGGCTGATCGCGGCGGTCCGGGAAGGCGCTCTTCTGGCGGGAGATCCCGAAGTCATCGCCTCGGGCACGATCCTCCCGGACAACGGCCCGGAGGCGCTGGAGAGATTCGAATTCAGGCCGTCCGACAGCGAGGAAGTGGAAGCGTTGCGCGAAGTCGAACCGGGCTCGGAATTCAACCTGTCGGAGGCGGAGATCGAGGGATTCAGGACGCTGGCGCAGACGTTGGAGAATGAACCCGAGGCGGCGAAACTGCGCGCCATCTCGCGCCGGTATCGCGAGGTTCTCTGGCAGCGGCTGGCCAGCTACCGGAAGGACGGCCTGGGCGGCATCGCGCCTTACGCCCGGTCGAGCGGACAGGCCGTGGACGTCGCCGCGGAGCTGCGCCTGTTCACGGAGCAAAACGCGGTGCTCCGGCATTACTCGCCCGAACTGCAGATGGCTTTGCTGACATTTCCGTCGGTCCTGCCGGCAGGTGTGACCAGCACGCTGCAATGGGTCGAGCGCAAGGTGGAGGGCCGGCCTACCCCGATTCTGGTTCACCAGATGATTCAGCGCGGAGGCGGCGGAGCCGTTGTCGCCGTACGCGATTTCTATGTCGGCCATTCGTTCAATTCCAGCCAGATGGTTCTCGGCATGCTGCCTGATCGGAATGGCAGTCTGGTGTTTTACAGCCATTACACGTCGACTGACCAGGTCGCCGGCGTGGGAAAGGGTCTCAAGCATGCGATCGGCCGGGAACGCTTGAGGGCGGTCATGTTCGGACGCATGGAGCGGTTCAGGGCGTTGGCGCGTTGACGCCGGCCATTTCCAAAGTCGACGGGATTTTATGGGCATGAGTCTCCTGTACGGCCGACCGGATCTGATTTATTTCCTTTACGGCCTGTCATTCATCCTGCTGGCGGCCGTTTGCGGGGCGATCCACGACAGGGTCCGTCAGCGCCTGCCTTGGCTGTGGCTGGGGATGTTCGGCGTCGCTCATGGCGCCAACGAATGGCTGGATCTGTTCGCCTTTTCCCTGGGCGATCATCCGGTCTTCGCTTGGGCGCGGTTGGCCGTTCTGACGATCTCCTTTCTCTGTCTGCTCAATTTCGGGCGGCAAGGGCTGGCCGGTCAGGGAGTCCGGCTTCCTGCGCGATGGTTTTATCCCGCTCTTGCGGCCCTGTTCGTCGGCGCCGGAGGCTGGCGCGTCGAAGGGCTGAGCGGTGCGGTGCATTACGCCCTGGGGCTGAGCGGCGCGTTGGCAGCGGCCTGGGCGCTCGGCCTCGCGGCACGGATGATGGACCGGCGGCATGATCTCCCTCTCGGTCTGGGGGCATTCGCCATGGTTGTCTACGCCGCGAGCATGGGAGGCGACGTTCCCGGAACTCTTCCCTTCCCGCCGGCCGGCTCCGGCGTGGTGCCGACCGGGACCGCGCTGTCCCTGGCGTTGCTGCGAAGCCTCTGCATGCTGGCGATGACCTCCGGCATCTGGCTCCATTACCGCCGCAGCGGGGAACTTCCGGTTCCTGTGGAAGAGCTCAGCGCCGGGATGGGATTCGGTCTGCGGCTCGCTCTGATTGCATCGATCGTCCTGGGGGTTGCGTTCGTACTGACGGAATTTTTCGCACACGCCGCCGACCGGGGCATCCGCCGGGAGTTGTCTGTCCAGGCCGAGACCGTGGCGGCGTCGATCGACCCGGAGCGGGTTCGCCGTGTACGCACAGGGTCGGCGGAGGCCCGGGAAAGGGAGGGGCGCCGGCTTGCCAGCGTGTTGCAGCGTATCGATGCGGCGGATCCCAAACTCGAGCGTCTGTATCTGCTTTTTCCGGAGGGGGGAAGGTCCGTAGGTGCCATCGGGTCCGAAACGGCTGCCCGAGGGGCCGGCGCGGCGATTTTGCAGGCGTATGCCGAGCATGCGGCGGCCCTGGCCGGGTTATTCGCCAGCGGCAGGTCCCTGCTGGTAGGTCCTTACGGCGAAGGCGGCAAGGACACGGTTTCCGCTTTCGCGGCGGTGCGGGATGCCGACACTGCCGAGGTACTCGCCGCGCTGGGTCTGGACATCGACGGCACCGTGCGGCGGGAGCGGCTGGCGGCCTATCGCGTGGTTGCCATCGCAATCACGCTGTTGATCGCCATGGGTACGCTCGGCTTCGAGGTGAGCCGGCAGCGCCTGTGGCTGTCTTCGCGGATCGCCAAGGCGGAGCGGCGGCGTCTGGCCGAAGCCCAGCGCCTCGCCCACGTCGGAAGCTGGGTCTACGATCCGGCGACGGATCGTATGACCTGGTCGGACGAGACCTCCCGGATCTTCGGGCTTGCCCCCGACCGGGAGGCTCCGCGCCGCTTTGGTGAATTCGTGGCAATGTTCGCGCCGGAGGACCGGGAGGCCGTCGAGGCGGCGCTGCGTGAGGAACGCGACGACGCGTTCGGCGTGGAACATGCGCTGCGGGTGCGGCGGCCGGACGGAGTGGTCCGGCATGTGAACTTCACGGTGGAACTGCTGGGGCGGCGGGGGGATTCAAGGCCCGTGCTGCAAGGAACTGTGCAGGATGTCACCGACCAGTGGGAGGCGGGGCAGGCTCTTCGGCAATCCGAAGAAAGGCTTCGCCTTCATGTCGAGCACCTGCCGCTGGCGGTGATCGAATGGGACTTGGATTTCATCGTCACCCGGTGGAATCCGGCCGCGGAAAAAATCTTCGGCTATAGTGCGGACCAGATGATCGGCCGTTCCGTCGACGCGCTTTTCCTGCAGGAGGTGGGGGAGCGCGTGCACGCGGCTTGGCGGGAGGTGTTGGCGGGCAAGGGAAACCGCAGCGTCAACCAGCATCTGACGGCGGACGGCCGCAGAATACTTTGCGAATGGTACAACACCCCGTTGACGACGCCGGAAGGCAGGGTGATCGGGGTGGCGTCGCTGGCGGAGGACGTCACCCAGCGCGAAACGGTCGAGGCCGAGCTGCGGCTGGCGGCGACGACCTTCGAGACCGACGAAGCCATCATGATTACCGACGCCGACGGCCGTGTCCTCAGGGTCAACGCCGCATTCACCCGGATGACGGGCTACCGGCAGGAAGATGTCGTCGGAAAGAATCCACGGCTGTTCAAGTCCGGCCTGCACGGCGCCGAGTTTTACCGGGAGGTCTGGCGAAGCCTGGAGCAGACGGGACGGTGGCAGGGCGAAATCTGGAATCGCCGGAGGAACGGCGAAGTCTATCCCGAGCGCAAAACGATCACGGCGGTTCGGTCCGGCAGCGGCGAGGTCACGCATTATGTCGCGATCTCGTCCGACATTTCCGAACTCAAGCGTACCGAGGGAAAGATCCGCCAGCTCGCCTACTACGATTCCCTCACCGGGCTGCCGAACCGCAGCCTGATTCTCGAGCGCCTCGCCGAGCAGATGAAGATGGCTCGCCTGCATGGAACCTATGGCGCGCTGCTGTTCATGGACCTGGACTATTTCAAGACCTTGAACGATTCTCTGGGACACCATATGGGTGACCGGCTGCTGGTGCAGGTCGCCGAGCGTCTGAAAAATTGCATGGAGGACGAGGAGGCGGCGGCGCGTTTGGGCGGAGACGAATTCGTCATGCTGCTGCCGCCGGTCAAGCCCAGCGCATCGGTGGCGGCCGGGCAGGCGATCGTCCTTGCGCGGCGGGTGCGCGAGCTCCTGTCGGCGCCTTTTTCGCTCGAGGATCACGTCCATTACGTTTCCGTGAGCATCGGCATCACCGTGTTTCCGGACGGCGTCGATAGCGCGGACGATGCGCTCAAGCAGGCCGACACGGCCATGTACGTGGCCAAGAACGAGGGGCGCGACGGTATCCGCTTTTACAAGAGTGCCATGGAGGCCGTCGTCCGCGGCCGTCTGGAACTGGAAAAGGCGCTGCGCAAGGCGTTGGCCAACGACGAGTTCGAGGTCTACTACCAGCCGCAGATGCTCGGCGACGGCCGGGTGGTGGGCGCCGAGGCGCTGATCCGCTGGTTCCACCCGGAACGCGGAGCGATCTCGCCCGATCAATTCATCCCGGTCTGCGAACAGAACGGCATGATCCTTCGGGTCGGCGCCATCGTCCTGCGGCGGGCGTGTTTCTGCCTTGCGGAGATGAACGGCAAGGGGCTGTCCCTTCCCAAGCTTTCCGTGAACGTCAGTCCGCGCCAGTTCCTGCGCAGCGATTTGATGAGTCAGTTGGAGCAGTTCTGTCTGGAGGCCGGTATTTCGCCGGCAGGCCTTTGCCTCGAACTGACGGAAGGCGTGCTGCTGAACCACACCGATCTCGCCGTGGCGCAGATCGAGCGCCTGAAGAACCTCGGCGTGGCTTTCTCCATCGACGATTTCGGAACGGGCTATTCCTCCCTGGCCTATCTGAAACACCTGCCGCTGGACGACCTCAAGATCGCCTCGGCGTTCGTCCGCGACCTGGAGCAAGACAGCAACGACGCGGTCATCGTTGAAACCATCGTCAGCATGGCCCGCCATCTTGGGCTCGACGTCATTGCCGAAGGCGTGGAAACCCGGGCCCAGGTCGATATCCTGGAGCGCTACGGCTGCCGCCGGTTCCAGGGCAATTACTTCGCCCGGCCGATGCCCAAGGACGAGTTCATCCGCTTCGTCGCCGAGCGCCAGCGCTCCGGCTGAGGCCGTTTCCGGGAGGCGGCGGCAGTTCCCGCCATGTCCCCGGCGCCAGCCCTTCGAGAGTCCAGGCGCCGATGGCCCAGCGGATCAGGCGCAGGGTCGGGAAGCCCACGGCCGCCGTCATCCGCCGCACCTGGCGGTTGCGGCCTTCGCGCAGCACCAGCTCCAGCCAGGCGGTCGGGATGGCCGCGCGGTAGCGGATCGGCGGTTCGCGCGGCCACAGCCAGGCCGGTTCGGGGATCATGCGCGCCTCGGCCGGACCGGTGCTGCCGTCGTTCAGCCGCACCCCTTGCCGCAGCCGCTCCAGCGCCGCTTCATCGGGCAGCCCCTCGACCTGGGCCAGATAGGTCTTCGCCATCTTGTGGCGGGGGTCGGCGATGCGGGCCTGAAGACGGCCGTCGTCGGTGAGGACCAGCAGACCCTCGGAATCGCGATCGAGGCGGCCGGCAGGGTAGATGCCGGGGATGGGAATGAAGTCGGCCAGCGTCGCCCGGCCGTGTTCGCGGTCGGTGAACTGGGTGAGGACGTCGTAGGGTTTGTTGAAGAGGATGATCATGGGTAGTCCTCCGAGGTCTATGCAACGGCGCCGGGACGCTTGGCGGCGTTGCCGGCCCTATTGTCAATCACGAGGGTTCGGTTGTGGGCTTCGGCGGGGGATAATGGGCGCGTGCCAGGCCATCTGATCGCTGGAGGTAGGAACGATGTCGGCTGTTATCCAAGATGCGAGCCCATACGCCCGGCTGCTGGCCTTGCCGGAAACTCTGGTCGGGGAAATCATAGGCGGCGAGCTGTATGCGCAACCCCGGCCAGCCGGTCCTCACGCGGTGTCGGCTTCTGCGCTGGGCGGGGAGCTGTACGGCTTCTTTCACAAGGGCCGGGGTGGTCCGGGGGGCTGGTGGATCATCGACGAGCCGGAGGTTCATTTCGTGCGCGATACCGAAGTGCTGGTCCCGGATATCGCTGGCTGGCGCCGCGAGCGGATGCCGAATCCGCCGCAGGACCATCGCTTCGAGATTGTCCCCGACTGGCTGTGCGAAATCCTTTCTCCCGCCACGCAAAGGAAAGACCGGGTGGTCAAGATGAAAGTCTATGCCCGTTACGAAGTGGCCTATCTATGGCTGGTCGATCCCTTCGCGCGGATTCTTGAAACCTATGCCCTCGACGGCGGTCATTGGAGCGTGACCGGCTTGTATCAGGACCAGGACGAAGTTTGCGCCCCGCCTTTCGAAGCCGTCACGCTCGCTCTGGGCGACCTTTGGGGAGGAAGCTGACCGGCTTTACCGCGGGGGCGGCCGATGTGCCGTATCGTAGCGATTTTTCGAAAGGGATGTTTTAGTGAAGCAAAAAACCAGACAGCCCGCAGGTTCCGGCAGGCGTAACGCCGGAGCGGTTCGCCGGAAGCCGGTTTCTGCACGGGTGGCCGGAGCCGCGGAAGAGAAGCTTACCAAAGTTGCCGGGCTGTCGGCCGTGGCGGCGGTGTTCCGGCGCGATCCCGAGCGGGTGGTGCGGCTGTATTACGACGAGTCGCTGAAAACAGCGGCAGGGCCGTATTGCGCCGAGCTGGCGCGGCGGCGCCGGCCGTACCGCCTGCTGGCACCGGACGAACTCGCCCGTGTCGCCGGCACCGTCTTGCACGGCGGCATCGTGGCCGCGGTCAGGCCCCGAGAGGTGCCGGACCTCGCCCTCGAAACCGCGAAGCAATGGGCGAAAGCGGGCGCTGCGGCAGTGCTGCTGGACGGCGTGGGCAATCCCCACAATCTCGGCGCCATTGCCCGCACCCTGGCGTTCTTCGGGCTGGAGCACCTGCTCCTGTCCGACCATCCGGCCCAGGCGGGTCTGTCGGACGCGGCCTATCGGGTAGCCGAAGGCGGGCTGGAGTTCCTGGACGTCCGGCGCCTTACCGGCGTGGCGCAGCATCTGAAAAGCCTGCGGCTGCATTACCACGTCGTCGGCACCGCCCTGCATGCCAAAGGCGTTCCGCCCGAAGCCGTGCCACGGGACCGCCGCCCCTTCCTGCTGGTCCTGGGCAACGAAGAAAACGGCCTGCCGCCCCAGACCCTCGCCGCCTGCGAAACCATCGTCACCATTCCGGGCAGCGGGCAGGTCCAGTCCTTGAATGTTTCGGCGACGGCGGCGATTCTTGTGTATTCGCTGCTGTCGCGGTGAAGAGTCGGGTCACGACCGCCGATGACTGACGGATAATCTCGCGCCGCAAGGTAACCCAATCCTGGTTGGCCAGGTTCAAGGTGGGCGCACGCCATCGGAATCAAGGATCGGCGGATCAGGGTTACCCCGTGCCTCGGGAGGCGCTTCGCATGCAGGCTTGCTGGCCAGCTCCGCGTCGTTGGTCCGGCAAATTAGACGGATTGGCTTGATTCATCCGCCGCCTCGATGAAACGTCCCCTTGCGAATGTTGAAAAAAGCCAATTCCGGCAGGCTGACCAGCATCCCGCGCAAGCCTAGGTAGAACGTCCGGCCCGAGTCGAACGGGCTCGTCACGATGCCGGCCAAGGTTTCCAGCCCGCCGGTAGCCAGATTGGCCGCGCCGAACAGCGGCCGGGCCAATGCCGGGGCATCGGTGAAGAACAGGAACAGCGAGTCTTCGTCATTCGGGCGGTAAATCGCGGAGCTCAGCGGGCTGAGTTCGGCCAGGTAAGCTTCGCTGTCGAGGGTTTCGAGGAAACGCTTACGGCGGGATGCGAGTTCGAAGGATTCCACGACCCGGTACCGTCGCTCCACGTTCTGCGCGGAGACGAAGGGGATGGCGTTGGCGGCCATCGGCTCGATGCGTCCGCCCAAGCCTTCGACGCCGGGCCGGGCGCCTTCGTCCAGGGTCCGGAAGATCTCGGTGACGCAGTTCCGGTTCACCAGATGGTAGCGGTAGAGCGCGGCGAGCCGTTCGCCATGCGCGGCCTCGGCGGCGCGGAGCCCTCGCGCGGCGTCTCGCATTTCGTCTGCGCCCAATGCCGGGCGGACGATTTCTTCGGGAATGCCGGGGCGTGCAGGCATCAGTCCGCTGGGGACGCGCAGCCGGAACGGTACTCGGCCCGCCAGCGCCTTGCGGGCATCGAGCCGGCGGTTCGCCGCGTTTTCCAAGAGGCTGTAGCCGACTTCGTCGAGTTCCCGGCCGTTCGATAGCTCCCGCCGGGCCTGCCGGAAATCGGCATCCGCGGCGCTGAAAATGGGTGGGGCGCCGCGCCAGGGCAACTCTGCCGCTTCCCGTCCCTTCAGTGTGTCCAGGAACACCAGCCGGCCGTAGCGCAGGGTCTTGCCCAGCGCTTCCAGCCGGGCCAAGGCGACGAGGAGGCCGGGACCCTGGTCCGGGCGCGGATGCTCCAGCGTCGCCAGCACCGATTCCGCCAGCTTACGGCTGAAGGCTTGGAGTGCGTCGATCTCGTCCGGCTTGAGCGCGAATTCGCGGCCGGGCGGCGCATGGTAGGCATCGCGCCGTAGCGGGGCGGCGCGCTCCAGCAGCCGATAGGCTTCCAGCAGGGCGTGGAAGTCGTGATAGCGGTCGGCGAAGCGGTAGCGCCAGGGAGCTGAGCTGTGGACGTCGGCCGGCAGAGGGTCGTCCGGCGGGTCCGGCCGCAGCGCCGAGATCGCTTGGCGGACGGCGTCCATGCGCATCCGGATGCCGTCGGCGCCATGGCGGGTCAGGACGCGGGCGCGCAGTTCGGCCAGCGCGGGGTCTTCGGGCGGGTTCGATTGCGCCGGCTCGAACAGGCCGAGCCCTTTCACGAGGAGCCTTGGCGGCGCACCGGTGGCATCGGCCAGCATTTCCAGGATTTCACGGTCGCGGCGCAGCGCTTCGGGTACCTCGAACTGGGCGTTCTGCCGTTCGAGCCGGGTTTCGAAGCGCTGGTGCAGCGCGGCATAGGTGTCCGGCGTCACCGCGATCCGGCTGATGTGCAGGGTCCGGTTCTCGGTCTCGGTGTAGAGGAGCCGGAACGGCTCGAACGCCTGGCGGGCGGCCCGGATCAGGCCGCCTTCCGCGTATTCGAAATGGTAAACCTCGTCGCCGAAGCGCAGCGCGGCATGGCCTCCAGCGGCCTGTCCCTCGTTGGCGTCGAGATAGAGATAGTCGATGCGGGCGGAATAGTCCTTTCCGGCATGGACTGCTCCCGCAGCGACGGCCAGGAGCGCGGCCATGGCGCTACGGATCAGCGGTAGCCCTCGTCGATGTACTGCATGCGGGTCGGATCGGAATTGGCCAGGAGGCGCCGCAAGGCATCGTATTGCGGCTGGCCCAGCTTGGCACCGGCCAGGCCCTTGCCGATGGCGACGTAGGTGTCCTTGTCGCTGTCCCAGCCGGTGATGCCGTATTCCTGCGCCAGCTGGCTGATCCGTGCGTAAAAGGCCACGGTGTCGCTGCTGCCGGAATTCGCGAACTCGGTGGTGTACTCGCTGACGCTTTTTTCGTAACGCGCCTTCTTGTTCTGCGAAGACTTCGAACTCGACGAGCTGGATTCCGAAATGGACGCCGACGAAGTGAACGGGCTGGCGGAAGTCTTGACCGAACTCTCCGAACTGTAGGAGAAGGAACAGCCTTGCAGGACCAAAGTGGCCGCGGGGGCGAGGATCAGCGATTTGAAATGCATAGCCATCGGAGTGTTCCAGGCGTTGGCCCAAAAGGGGTGGATGAAAAAGGCGCGGATGAGCACGCTTGCCGAGATTATAGGCTTCTTTCATCCCGCTTTTTGAGAGCCTGCGGAAAGTCTACGGCGCTGACGAACGTCACGGCGTCGCGGGTCGTCAAGGTCTGACCTGCCCCGGGATTTTCCGGAGACGCCCTTGTTTGAGAGCATGGAGTCATGAACAGATCATCGAAATTTTCACCGGAAGTCCGAGAGCGAGCCGTCCGGATGGTTTTTGAACACCAGGGCGAGCACGAGTCGCGGTGGGCCGCGATCTACTCCATCGCCAGCAAGATCGGCTGCGCGGCCGAGACGCATCTTTGCTCTGACACTCCCGGTCCCTGGGTCTATCGAGGGGACGGCCAGTGTTACCAGTCACACGTGTCGTCCTGACCGTCGAAAGACCTTCACGCCGCCGCAACCGGTGTCGTCGACGCGCAGGTGATCGAGCAGCAGGCGCTGGTTGAGCAGTTCGAATACCTTGTAACAATCCTCAAGAGATCATGAATTAGCTGTAAATGTTCTACAGGGTTCGGGGCGAAATGGAAGCAGATTTCTTAAGTTGGGAGGATTGGCTATGGTGGTGGAGCTGGCTCCTGTTTCCTGCCCTGGGCCACCGCTGCGACCGTTTTGATTCTGGTCATGGCGCTGCCGTACCTGGTTTTCCGATGCCGGGGCGCGCACAATCTGAAAAATGGTGTTAGCCTGGTGAAGGTACTGATGCCATCCCAAAAAACATCTACGAACGGGGGAGAGTGCCATGTCTGCAGATTCCAATGCGTGGAAGCTGGGCAAGGATAGCAAGCTCGGTTTGGCCTTGTCGGGCGGTGGCTTTCGAGCCTCGCTGTTTCACATCGGCGTTCTCGCCAGATTGGCGGAACTCGATCTACTACGCCAGGTGGAAGTGCTGTCCACGGTATCCGGAGGTTCCATCGTAGGCGCTCTTTACTATTTGAAAGTTAAGCAGCTCCTGGAAGGTCGCAGACCCGACGGGTTAAAACCGTCATCACAGGCCTATGTCGTCATCGTACAGGAAATCGAACGGGAATTCGTTAAAGGCGTACAGAACAACTTGCGCATGCGGGCGTTATCTGATCCGCTGAAAAACGCCAGGATGATGCTCAGCGATGATTACTCCAGAAGCGATCGCATGGCGGAGCTCTATGAGGAGTATTTTTACCGCAAGATCTGGCATGAAATGGAATCGGATGATCAAGGAAGCATTCGTTTGAAGGACATCAAAATAACGCCGGCTGGATATAAGGTGCCGTTCAACGTGCGCGAATACAACAAGGAGGAGACGATTTATAAGGTGCCTATTTTGGCCATTAACGCAACTATTTTGAATACCGGGGAGTCGTGGCTGTTTACGGCTTCTTATATCGGGTCGTCCGGCGATAAGGAAGACAATTCCGCTCTCCCCTATTCAAAGCTTCGGTTTGGTGATGCTGCATTGCCACCAAAGGTGCGTGCCAAGCTCGACACAATCAACCTCGCCGATGCTGTGGCAGCGTCTGCGTGCGTACCGGTCCTGTTGTCACCTTTTGCCATTCATGACTTGTATCAGGAGGACGGGAAAGAGGTGGTCGTCGAACTGGTCGACGGTGGTGTCTATGACAATCAGGGGTTGGAAACGCTGTTCCGCGAGGAGTGTACTCACATTATCTGCAGCGATGCCTCCGGCCAACTGCAAAGCGACCGTACTCCGAATAGTTCAGCCTCATCGGTAGGTGCGCGGAGCAACGAAATACTCATGAAGAGGGTGCGGGAGGAGACCCTGGACGAGTTGGGCAGCAGGGTGGAACATGGACTGCTCAAATCCGCCGCTTTTTTTCACCTGCGAAATACGTTTTCAGGAACGGATCAGTTTCCAAATCTGAGCGAGCCGGTCGATCGTAGCGACAATGCAACCAATGGCGAGGTATTTCTGCTATCCGCATTGCGTACCGATCTGGATTCGTTTTCAGATATCGAGGCTAGCGTGCTGATGTATGATGGGTATTGCCTTTGCGACAGTCATCTGAATGACGGCGCGGGTCTGACCGAGGTTTCGGCCAATCAGTGGGGGTTTCTGAGGATTCGTGAGTTGATGCGTCACGATCGGCGAAGACTCATCAAGCATCTCGCTGTGGGAAGAAACATGTTATTCAAGGTATTCTTTTTGCTCGGACATCTCGGATGGGTCATTGCTGCGCTGTTGGTGGCGGGGCTGTTGGCGTTGCTTTGGCTGCTTTCCGGTACTGGCGTATATCAATCAATAGGGGAATTCTGCGATATTTTTGAATCTCCGGACGCATTGGTCGCTGCGATGGCGTTCGGATTGTTATCATGGATTTTGACAAAGCTGTCGCATACCTCTGGGTTAAGGTTCGTCTTCGATGCCATTCGAGGTTTCCGTACCGGTAACGTAGGCGGCCTGGTGTTTCCGTTGGCGATTCTTGGCGCGGTGGGGTCGCTGATTTCTTATATCCATGTGAACATTTTCGACCGCGTGTTTCTTAAACTTGGAAAGTTGTAGTCCATAACTACAATGTGCTGTTCCCCTTTCTGCATCCAATCCAGTTAGCCATGCAATTTGCGCCGCGCCTCTTGCACATTATGAATCTGCCCGATCTTTTCCAATGCGGTGCTGAGCTGGCCCAGGTCGTGGACTTCGACCGTAATGTCCATGACGACGCTTTGGTCCCGCGGATTGGTCTCGGTATAGGTCCGCGCGATATTGATGTGCTCGTGCGCCAGCACCTGGGTGACGTCTTTGAGCAGTCCCTTGCGGTCGAACGCGCGGACTTCGATGTCGACCGGGAATACCCGTGTTTCCGCGCCCCAGGCGACATCGATCAGCCGGTTGCGTTTTCCCGGGGGAAGCTGGACGACGTTCGGGCAGTCCTGGCGGTGGATGGTCACGCCGCGGCCGACGCCGATGTAGCCGATGATCGGGTCGCCCGGAATCGGCGAGCAGCAGCGGGCGAAATGGGTCAGCAGGTTTCTGACGCCTTGCACGGTGACTTCGCCAGCGCCGCGGGCGGGCCGGGGGGCCGGCTTCCGTTGCGGCGCGGGCACCGGTGGTTGGAATTCCGGCACCTGCAGGGCGGCGGCTAGCTGGCCGGGGCCGATGTCGCCGCGGCCGATGGCGATCAGGACGTCGTCGGGGCGGGGCAGGTGGAAGTGGCGTGCCAAGGCATCCAGGTCGATGTCCCGCGTCTGGAGCTTGTGCTTTTCCTTGTCGAGGATGGCCTTGCCGGCGCGCAGGTGCTTGTCGTGATCCTGCTGTTTGAACCACTGCCTGATCTTGTTGCGGGCATGCGCGGTTCGGATATACCCCAGGCGTTGGTCGAGCCATCCCAGCGTGGGGCCGCCCTGCTTGGCGGTCAGGATTTCGATCTTGTCGCCCGATTTCAACTGATGGGTCAGCGGCACCATGACGCCGTTCACTTTGGCGCCCCGGCAGCGATGGCCGACTTCCGAGTGGATGGCATAGGCGAAATCGATCGGGGTGCTGCCCTTGACCAGGCGGATGACCTGGGCGCGCGGGGTCAGCACGAAGATCGCATCTCCGAAAGGCTCTTCACGGAAGTCCTGCAGCAGGGAATCGTTGTCTTCCTCGCTTTCCAGCAAGCGGCGCAGGGAGGCGATGCTGCGGTCGAAAGCCGCGTCCTGGCCTCCGCCTTCCTTGTAGCGCCAATGGGCGGCCACACCGTATTCGGCAAATTCGTGCATCGCGGCGGTACGGATCTGGACTTCCACCGGCCGGTCATCGGGGCCGATGACGACGGTGTGCAGTGACTGGTAGCCATTGTCCTTGGGGTTGGCGATATAGTCGTCGAATTCCTTGGGAATGTGCGGCCACAAGCTGTGTACGGTGCCCAGCACCGTATAGCAGGTCGGGATACTGTCCACTATGACCCGCACCGCCAGCAAGTCGTATAGATCGGCCAGTTGGGCGTGCTTGCGCTCCATCTTCTTCCAGATGCTGTACAGGTGTTTCGGGCGTCCGGAAACCCGCGCATTGACGCCGAGTTTCTTGAGTTCTTCCCGGAGCAGGCCCATGAATTTCTGGATATAGACCTCGCGCTCGGCGCGGTTGGTGGCGAGGGAATTGGCGAGCGTGCGGTATTCGTCCGGATGCAGATAGCGGAACGACAGGTCTTCCAGCTCCCATTTCAGCTGGCCGACGCCGAGGCGGTGCGCCAATGGCGCATAGAGTTCGAGGGTTTCGCGGGCGATGGATTCGCGGATGCCGCTGTCCTGGTACTTCAGGATGCGCATGCGCTGCACCCGGTAGGCGAGCCGGACGAGCACGGCACGGACATCGTTGACCACCGAGAGCAGCATGCGCCGCAGCAGTTCGGCCTGCTCGGGCCCGGGATTTTCCTGCAGCGAATATTCGTTGAAGGTGTTGAGCCAGTTGACCTTTTCCAGCAGCCGCACGGTCTCGTCGTCGAACTGGGTTCGGACGAACTCCGCCGGCAGAGTCTCCCGCAGATAGGGGTCCGCCAACAGGGCTGCCTGGACGCTGTAGGCATCGACCTTCAGTTTGAGCAGGATATGCCCCACGTCGACCCCGCGCGGCCGGGGCGCGGGATCCTTGTCCACGGCTTCGATGGCGAGATCGAGTGCCTTGCGTATATTTTCCGCCTGGGCGGCAGGATAGCCGTTCTCGAACAAATGGTGCAGTTGCGCCGGGTCCAATTTCGAGGCGTCGGATTGGTAGTGCGTATGCTTCATTCAGGCTCGGGGCAAGTGGAGAGGGGCCGGGGGGGGCGAGCGCGAGCGGCCGGTTGCCGCGCCCAAGAGTTCGCTCCCATAATCGGCTGGCGAAAGGGTTCTTCCGCAATCTTAGCAGAACTCGGCTTTGCGGCTGTGGGCCGGCGTCGAAACCGTATGTTGCTCGAGGAGCGCGGCGTGATTCAGGAAACCGAAGGGGACACAGGACGGGCCGGCGTCGAGCCGACGGCGGCATGCCGTGCCGATGTGGCGGTCCGCCGGTTCATTGCGCAGTTCCTCGAGCGCATGCTGTCGTGCGAAGCGGGGATTCTGGAAAACCGTGATCCCGAGGCATTGCACGAATACCGCGTGGCCCTGCGCCGCAGCCGCGCTTTGCTGGGGGAGATGAAAGGCGTGTTCCCCGAACGCGATACCGTCCGCTGTCTGCATCGCTTGAAGTGGCTGGGGGCGCTGACCGGACCGCTGCGGGATTGCCATGTCATGCTTGGCGAATTTCCGGTCTACGAAGCGGCAGTGCCCGAATCGCTGCGGCCGGCGCTGGCGCCGCTGAGGTCGCATCTGGAACAGGAGGCCGCGCGGGCTCACCGGGTTCTGGCGGATCGTCTGCGGCGTCCGGCCTACCGGCGCACGATCGAAAGCTGGCGCCGGTTCCTCGAACGGCCCGCACCGAAGCGGCCGTCGGCGCCGAACGCCCGCGCGCCCGCCGGAGTCGTCTGCGGGCGGCGCATCTGGAAACTCTATCGACGGATGTTGCGGGACGCCGCAGCGCTCGGCCCGGACAGTCCGCAGGAGGCGTTCCATGCCTTGCGCAAGCAGGGCAAGAAACTGCGTTATCTGCTGGAATTTTCGGCCTCGCTCCAGGCCGACGGCAAAATCCGCGGCCTCATCGCCCAATTGAAAAAGCTCCAGGACGTGCTCGGCGAATTCCAGGACGCATCCGTGCAGCGTGCCCGTCTGCTGACGTTGGCGGAACTCATGAGGCAGGAGGGCCAGCCGGTCGAAGCTTTGCTGGCCGTGGGTGTCCTGGTCGGGTCCATGGAACAGCGCCAGTCGCGCTGCAGGGGGGCTTTCCGGGAAAGCTGGGAGGCATTTGGCGGCAAGCCGACCCGCCGGCGTTTTCGCCGGCTGTTCGGCCCGGGCGATGGCGAAGGAGACAGAGACCGGCGCGGGGTTTAAACTTTTTCGGACTCCATACAGAACGGGAAGGGGATTCATGCAACAGAAACAGAACAAGGAGCCGGTACCGCGAATTCTGATCGTCGGCGGAGGCGCCGGAGGCCTGGAGCTTGCGACCAGGCTGGGCAAGACCCTCGGTAAAAAAGGAAAGGCGCGGATCACCCTCATCGACGCCCAGCCCACCCACATCTGGAAGCCGCTGCTGCATGAGGTGGCGGCGGGCACCATGGATGTGAACGACGATGAACTGGATTACCTGGCCCAGGCCAATGCCTGCCACTTCCGTTTCGTGCTCGGACGCATGAACGGCCTGGACCGCACGGCCAAGCAGGTGATGCTCGCGCCGACCCTCAATGCCGCGGGCGAGGAGGTCATTCCCGCCTGCTCTCACCCCTACGACATCCTGGTCATCGCCGTCGGCAGTGTGTGCAACGATTTCGGCGTTCCCGGCGTGGCGCAGAACTGCATCTTTCTGGATACGACCGAGGAGGCCCAGCAGTTTCACCGCCGTCTGCTCGAAGCCTACATGCGCGCCCATGCCATGGGCGGGGCGAAGCAGCCCGGTCAGCTCGACGTGGCCATCGTCGGCGGCGGCGCCACCGGCATCGAGCTTTCGGCGCAACTGCATCAGGCCAGCCGGCTGCTGGCGGCCTATGGCTTGGATAACGTCAAACCGTCGGATATCAAGATTCATTTGATCGAGGCCGCCCCCCGGCTGCTGCCCGAGCTGCCGCCGCGCCTTTCCGAAGCCACCGTCAAGCAACTGCTGGCTCTCGATGTGCAATTGCACCTCGGAGAGCGAGTCGTGGAGGCGCGGCCGGACGGTGTTCTGACGCATACCGGCAAATTCATCCCCGCCGCGCTGAAAGTCTGGGCGGCCGGGGTGAAGGCGCCGGATTTCCTGGCACGGACCGACCTGGAAACCAACCGCATCAATCAGGTCGTGGTGCGCCAGACGCTGCAGACGACGCGGGACGACCACATCTTCGCCATCGGCGACTGCAGCGCCTGTCCCTGGCCGGAAAAGAACGGCGTGGTGCCGCCTCGCGCCCAGTCGGCCCACCAGGAGGCCGACACGGCCTACAAGAACATTCTGCGGCTGCTGGCAGGCAAGGCGCTGGTCGATTATCACTACCGCGACTATGGCTCGCTGGTCTCGCTGGGTCAGTACAGCACGGTGGGCAATCTCATGGGGAACCTCCTGGGCAGCGTGATGATCGAGGGTGTGATCGCCCGGGTGGTCTACCTGAGTCTTTACAAGATGCACCAGTACGCCTTGTTCGGGCCGTTCCGGGTCGGCCTGTTCATGGTCGCTCAATTCTTCAGCCGGAAGTTGCGGCCGAAGATCAAGCTGCACTGAACCAGAAGCGGGAGCGGGCTGGGAGTCCGCTCCTACCGATGTCAGGCCGTTTCGCCCGCCAGCCATTCGATGCGCCAGCCGCCTTCCCCTTGGGGGCTGAGGGCCGCATGCAGCCAGGGCAGCACCGTCTTCATGTGCTCGTCGAGATGCCAGGGCGGGTTGACGATCACCAGGCCGCTGCCGTTCATGTGTTTCTCGCCCGTTTCGGGGCATACCGACAGGTCCAGGGCGAGGAGGCGGTCGATGCCGGTCCGGCGGAATTTCCGGTGCAGCCAATCGGCCGTGCGGCGGTCCTGGATCGGGTACCAATAGGCGAAAATGCCGGTGGGCCAACGTTTCCATGCGGCCGCCGCGGCTTCCACCATCCGCTCGCGCTCGTTGCGCAGCTCGAAGGGCGGATCGCAAAGCACGAGGCCGCGTCGCTCCGCTGGCGGCAGGAAGGCTTTGAGGCCCTGGTAGCCGTCCATCTGGTCAACCGTGATCCGGCGCTCGCCGCCGAAGACGGCGCGCAGCGAATGGATCTCCGTGCCGTGCAATTCGCACAGCGCCATCCGGTCGCCGCTGCGAAGAAAATGCCGGACGATCAGCGGCGAACCGGGGTAATGCCGCAGTTTGCCGCCCGGATTGAGCGCTCTCACCGCGGCGAGATAATCCTCGAGTTCGGGCGGCACCGATGTTAGTTTCCACAACCGTTCGATGCCGCTCCGATGCTCCCGGTTCTTCTTGGCCATGGCCGACTCCAGGTCGTAACGGCCGGCACCGGCGTGGGTGTCCAGATAAAAGAACGGCGCGGGTTTGCGCAGCAGCGATTGGACGATCCGCACCAGCACGGCATGCTTGAGGACGTCGGCGAAATTTCCGGCATGGAAGCCGTGACGGTAGCTCAGCATCGGTCGATTCGAAAGTGGGGGGCGGAACCCGGAAAATCCGGGGCAGGGAAGGGCTCAGCGGGACGACGGCGGGTAGCGCCGTTCCAGGTCGTCCAGGAAGCGACCGATCTGTTTCATGCTGCCTTTCAGGAACCGTGGCGGCCGGCCGTTAAGCCAGTGCTCGATCCGCCCGCTGGTGCCGGGCCACAGCACCAGTCCGCCCATGGCGAGGAAGGGCAGGCCAAGCACGCCCGGCGTGACCAGGCCGACGACGCCGGCGGTGATCAGCAGCCAGGCGACATCATGCGGCATGCGCCGTATCCGTCGTTCGGTCTTCCGTTCAATCGCCAGGGCATCCAGCGTTTCGAGGCTCTTTTCGAGGGCGTCCTCGCCCGCTTGCCGCCCGTCGGTTCCGGACGGGTGCGGATCGCGCCCCTGCTTGCCTTGCCGCCTTGTCGATTTGCGTCCGGGATGAGGAATTTCGGTCATGCTCTGATGAATTCATGGGGAAACGCCGCATGGTACCTTCAGCGGTCGGTGCAGCTCAACCGCCGTTCATGCCGGCGGTATCCGCGCGCCGATGTCCGCCAGACCGCGGAATCCGCTGTGGCGCAGAATCCAGCCGTCCCGCACCCGTTGCTCGGCCATCCTGTCGAGGGCAGCGAGCGCGAATCGCGAGGCCGGGATGGGCACGATTTTCCGCCTCAGCCGGACCGGCGGCCGCTGTGCCCGGTCCGGGAGATGGCTTCCCAAATGAGGCTTGCGCCGCTTCCGGGCGGCGATGGCGCGGACCCCAAGCCGCCTCGTAACGGCTCAGCGGGGCGGAAGGGGTGAGCTGTGTCATGAGACTCCGCAAGGCCGGGAGGGAGAGGCGGCGGCAGTCTCCCCCGACCGGGGAGGGATCAGCGTAGAACCGGAGAGCGGCGCGTCCTTGCCATCTGCAGGGCTCGCCGCATGCGGCGGTCGACGTTCATGACGCCGATATTCGCGATGATCCCGGAGGTGATGCCGTTGAGCAGCCCGGCGAAGGCGCCGGCGATACAGAGCAGGTTCGGGATCGCCGCCATGCGGCAGGCCGAAACGACGTCGGCTTCGTGGCCCTGAGCCAATCCCATCAGATCGACCAAGGGATCGAGCGACTCGCCCAGGATGGCGATGTCACAAGGGCCTCCGTCGGCAGTCTGGCTTCCGAACGCGACGGCGACATGGGCTTCACCGGCGGCGTCCGGATTCCTGCCGAAGTCGAGGACCACCGTGGCGCGAACGCCGCGTTTTTTCAGACCCTGTAGAAAGCGGAGCTTTTGCTCCGGGCTCAGTCCTCCGCCGGAAAGATCGGCCCCGAGGCGCTGCGCGAGTTCGGCGGCTTCGCTTTCCGCTCGGGACGAAACGACGACTATCTGCTGCATGCCGAGCGCGCGGAGACGGGCCAGGGTGCGGGCCGCATGCGGCAGGGCGCCGTAGGCGAACCGCAGTTCGGCGACGTCGACGCCATCGATGCGCACCAGCAAGGGCGCCGGAGCCGTCTTGGAACGGCCGGGACGGTTCACCAGGCTGACGGTATGGCGGCCGATTCGCACGCCGACCGCATCGGCGTCCAGGGACAGCAATTCCGGCTCGCGGACGACCAGCCCCCGCTGCAGACAGCTCCGCGCCAGCGCCTCGGCGCGTTCATCGCCGAGGAAGAGCCCGGCGCCTGCGGCGTGTCGCAGGAGCGTGTCGGTGTCCGGCAGCCGACTGTCCACCTGAGCCAGCTCGAGGTCCGGATCGAGGAGGCCCGGCAGATCGCCGTCGACCACCAGGAAATCGCTTTCCCGGAGACGGACCAGGGCGGAGGGCGATTTGAGCAAGACGCCGCTGTGCAGGGCCAGCCGCATGTCCCGCAGCGTCTGCATCGGGAGGGCGAGACCCGGTCCGCTGACCCAGTCCTGATGCAGGATGGCGCCCACGGTGATCAGATCCCCCGCGGCCCAGCCCACGCCGGCGGTGGCCAGCGTGGGGAGTACCGTGCGGTCCGCAAGATCTTCGGCCTTGCGCCGCATCGTCCGGTCGGCGGGCATCCCCGCGGCGGTTTCGAGGATGGCCCGGGTAAGCTGGGCGGCACGGGTGTCCGGGCCGGTACGGACGACTTCGAGTTCCAGGGCGCCGCTGACGACGACGCTCCCCGCGAGCACTTCGTCACCGGCGCCTTTTCTCATCAGGCCTCGGCTTCCGCGGAGGCTGGTTTCCTGAACCAGGGCGTTGCCGGCGACGACGCGCCCGTCGACCGGACAGGGTTCCGATGTCGGAACCCTGATGCGGTCGCCGGGCCGCAAGTCGGCCACTGCCTCCCGGGTTTCGCGTCCGCCGGTGCCCAGCACGGTGGCCTGAGCCGGAAGCGGCAAACTGTCTTCCAGGAGCGCATGCGTTTCCTGCGCCAGGTTTCTCCGCCAGTTCCGCTGCCAGTAGCGCAGCGACCACTCGGTCAAGGCATAGGCGAGCACTTGGCCGGTGGCGATAGAGCAGGCCAGCAGGGCGGTATGAAAGACCGGCACCCCGAGTTTCCCGCGGCCGATCTGCTTGCCGGCATCCTGCAGGACGCCGAGGTTGGCGGCGACCAGCAGGCCGGCTGCGACCGGCGTCGCAAGCGGCAGCATCAATTCTCCGACGGCGCCGAGGCCCACGCTGGCATGGGCGACCCGGAAATCGACCGATGCGGGTTCGGGAACACGCGACATGTCATTGCCCGTGAGGAATCCTTCGGCAACGCGCACAACGGTCAAAGGCTCGAGCGCCGAGGCGTCATAACGTACCCGGATCGTACCGGAGGCGGCATTTCCGGAGACTCGCGTGACGGCCCCCAGTGCCCCGAGCCCGGCTTCGATGTTCCGGGCGAATGCCGAATGTCCCTTCAGCCGGGGATGCTGCAACTCCAGCCAGCCTTCCTCGATCGCGCCGATCCGGAACAGCGAGATCAAGCCCTCGCGCCGATGGAGCGTCAGCTTGGTATCCGCCGGCCAATGCGGCAAAGCCCGGTCCTCCAATCCGCCGCTGTCGGTGCCGATCGCCGCGGCCAGCCGCTGCCGAAACGCGCTGAGGTTGGCTCCAGCGGTGCGGTGCTTTATGACAGCGCTGCTTTGGGACGGGTCCAGGGTGAGTGATTCGATGTCGGGAAGAGCCAGTACCTGCCGGGCAAAACGGCGGGCAGTCCTTCCGCCGCCCGGGCCGAAGACCCGTCTGTCCTCAATGCGCAGCCAATTGGAACCGAACGTGATGCTCTCGGCCATAAACCAGTTTCTGTTCAGCGTTTGTAGAAAGATATCAAACGGCTAATCGGCGTATGGCTGGATTTCGCCGAGTTCGACCATGCGGTCGAGCTCCATGACGATTTGTTTATCCTGCGCATCCAGTACGTTGTACAGTTCCTGGAGTTGCCTCTGTCGGCGCCGGACCTCGATGACCATGGCCGAGAGAAAGATGGCTGCAAGCGCGGTGGTCAGTGCGTTCGTCACCTGTTCCATGCGGGTGTCCTCCGGTTTCGGTATGCCAAAAAATGCGAATTGACCGAGGCTTTCCGTCAGGCGCCCATGGCGTCTTTGGCGCCTTCACGGATCACCTCGATGGTGCCGATGAAGCCATCCTTGTGAAGCCTGTCCCTGATGTCCTTTTCGATGTTGGGGCTGTCGCGGTGCATGCTCAGGAAGCGTAAAAATTCCTGCAGGGCATGCAGCGCCCGAACGGGTTTCTGGATCAGTCCGAGATTGAGGTGGAAACCATGGTATTCGCCGCCGTCGCGCGGACCGGAGCGGTGCATGTCGCGGACGATGACGACCGGATCCTTTCCGATGAACTGGGGATGCCTCTTGACGATGTCACGGGACTGCTCCGGCGACAGCACATAGAGCGGATCGCCGTCCTGGAACGAGCGGATCATCTCGAAATTGTCCCGGATCACCTGCGCGGCGGGCGAGGTCCAGCCGGTGTCCAGAATGAAGATGCGAAACCGCGGCTGATGGCCGCCGCGGGATTTTTCCGTTGCCGCCGCCGCGGAATGCCCGGACTCGCTGTTGCGGCTGTGGGATGCGTTGGGTTCGGACATGAGAATCCTCCAATGGAATGTTCGGAAACAGATACGTCATGGCGTGAAAGCCGCTCAGCGTATACCCCGGCCAGCTTTCCCCACTTGTTCCATGAAGAGGGCCGGGTGAGGGAGGCGGCCCTGGCAGGAGCCGCCATGACCGCCCGTTGTTCCGGGGCTGGCGGAAGCGTGCTTCTCATGCCGCGAGCGCGTCCTGTCTGCCGTCGTCGGCATCCTCGATACCCGTCGCCGTGCCCGCGGTTTCCATGGTGACGGCGGCATCAGGGATTCCGGTTCGGCCCACATTATCACAGCCCGCACGCTTCAATTCGAGTTCGAGCTGATGGCGCCGTTCGGCTTCCAGGAGGGCGACCTTTCGCATGGGCAGCAGGCCGTTGGCGAGCGCCGCGAGCGCCGCGACATTGTTGGTGAAAACCGAGGCCGCCACGCCGAAGCCGAGGGTGAACACGCCGAGGACACAGGCGACATTGGGGGCGATGATCATGGCCCAGCTGCGGGCGATATTGCGGTCCAGCTCCCGTGAAATATCCCGCAGTTCGCAAAGTTTGCCCAAGCCCTGTTCCAGGAACACGATGTGGGCGGTATCCGTGGCGATGGAGGTGGCGCCTCGCAGCGAGATCGACACGTTGGCCTTCTTCAGGGCGATCGAGTCGTTGATGCCGTCGCCGACGAAGCAGACGGTGCGGCCTTCCTGTTGCAGCCTTTCGACATAACCGGCCTTGTCCGCCGGCAAGACCTGGGCGAAGTAACGGTCCATGCCGAGCTCTTCGGCCAGTTTGCGAGTGGGCGCTTCGTGGTCGCCGGAAATGATCGCCAGATGCTTGACCCCGCGGGCCCGCAGGCCGGCGACGATCTGCTTCACTTCGGGCCGGACCGCGGCCCGGAGTTCCAGTGCTCCGCCGATCCGGTCTCCGATCGCGACCATCACCATCGTATAGCCTTCGAGATGGGCGGCATCGAGTGCTTCCTTGATCGCCGGGGTGAGGGCAATGCCCTCCATCTCCATGAAGCGGGGGCTGCCGACCCGGATTCGGTGGCCGTTCACCCCGACATCGATGCCGTAGCCGACCTTGTACTGGGTCTCGTCGGTCGCCGGCAGCCCGATCCCCCATTCTTCCGCCTTGTTCAGGATCGCCAGGGCGATGGGGTGATGGAATTTCTGTTCCGCCGCCGCGGCATACATCAGCACCTCGCTTTCTTCGAACCCCTTCGCGGTGATGACCCGGCCCACCTCCGGACATTCCCGGGTCAGGGTGCCGGTCTTGTCGAACAGAACGGTGTCGATCTTGCCCATGAGTTCGAGCGCCCGGCCATCCTTGACGAGGATGCCCTTTTGCGCGCACAGCGCCAGCGAAGACAAGAGGGCAAGCGGCGCCGCCATGCGGATGCCGGTACCCAGGTCGCTGTTGAGCGCGGCGACGGCGCCGCCCGGACCGATGGCCGCCATGGCGACGCCGCCCACGACCAGCGTGGGAAGGGCGGCCTGATCCGCCAGCTTTTCTCCCCGGTGCTGGGAGGAGAGCTTGTAGCCCGCGGTGTCGTTCAATATCTGGCTGATCTTGGAGGAGGCGGTTTCGCTGCCGGACTGTTCGACCGAAACGAAGATCTTGCCGGCGACCATGATCGTGGACGCGAAGACCCTGTCGCCCACGCCCTTTTCGGCGGGGGTGGATTCGCCGGTCAGAGCATGCTGGTCGATCATCGCCATACCTTCGACGATATGGCCGTCCACCGGCACGGTATCGCCGGTATGGACGGCCACGATGTCGCCTTTCTGGACTTTGTCCATGGGCACTTCGATCTCGACGCCGTCCTTGACCAGCCAGACGTAGCGAGGCTGCTTCCCGAACGCATTGAGCAGCATCTTCTTGGAGTTGTCTTCGGTTTTCTTGACCAGCAGCCGGCCGAAGGACAGGCACCAGGCCAATACCGCGCCGGGCAGAATCTGCAAGGTGCCCAGGCAGCCGAGTACCACGATGGAATCCAGAAAATCGCAGCCGATCCGCTTTTCCTTGAAAACGAGTTCGTACGCACCCTTGAAGCAAGGGATGGCTGTGTAGGCGAATACCGCCGCCGACACCGGGAGCAAGGCCGGAACCGCGAACTGCGCGGTCGCCGCCAGCGGGACGGACAGGGTGCAGATGGTCAGGTCGAGATCGAGTTTGTCCAGCTCCTCCTGGTGTTCGGCGTTCTCCAGCGCGCTGTCGAGGATCTCGATGAGATTCGATGGGCTCAGCCGGCGCGGATCATAGTCGATTTGCACCGTGCAGCGCAGGGAATGCGTCTTGTAGCGGTCGATGCCGAGCACGCTCATCAGTTCGCGCTCGATGGCCTGGCAGAGGTTGTTCTTGCGATAAAGGACGGGATTTTTCAGCCTGATCGAGCCGGTCTTGTCGTTCACGACCTGCCAGCCCGTCACCCTCTTGCCGAACCGGTGATAATGCACGACGCCGTGGCGGTCGCGCGCGGTGATCATCGGTGAGATCAGCGGAGCGGTTTCGCCTTCGGCCGGCATGCCGTTTTCGTCCACCAGGCAATCCGCCACCTTCCACAGCACTTCTTTCGCGGCATGCCGCGTGGCGTCGAAATGGAGCTCTGCACGACAGGCCGGCGCCGTTTTGATCGTCGCTCCCCGGATTTCCGGTACCAGGAATACTCGCCGCAAGAAAGCCCGGCAAACCGGGGTGTCCGGATCGCCGAACATGGCCTGTCCCTGGATTGCAACCGTTCCGGGCGCCGGAAATGAGATCGTGGTGCTGGAGCCGATGGGGGGGTTCGACGCGCTGGTGTTCGAAGCGGGATGGGGCATTATCAACAGTCCTGATCGAATAACAATTTTCTGATGATTCCTTTGACGAAGAAGCGTCATCGCGCCCCGTGTGCGGCTCAGGCGCCGGAGGCGGGCGCGGAAATTTCCTTGGCTTCGTTCAGCGCATCGAGAGCGGCGCGGCCGCCGTCGATGAATCCTTCGACGATGGGGTTGTCCTGGGGGATGGCGCGGGCGACGAAGACGGTGCCATAGACGATGCCGTAGGACACCATGTAAGAACTGGTGTAGGCGAAGCGCGACAACGACCGGCCCACGTCCATGCCGGCCAGCTTCTCTCTCACCTTGGCCGCGTCTTCGGTCGCGTTCTGCACGGCGTCGCGCATCGCGTCCGAAATCGATTTCAGCGCTTCGGCTTCGCCGGCATCGGTGCTGGTACTGTTCGCGGTTTGATCTGCCATGGTATCGGATGCTCCCTTAGAAGTTTGACATGCTCTTTTTGACGGACGGGCCGGCCGTTGGAAACCGGCTTTGACATTCATTCTCAGGCTAACACGCATTTCCGGCGAAAGCCAAGGTCGAGACGCCGCTGACGAGCCGATTTAACCTTTCTGTCACGGTTTGGCGCTGCCTTCAAAATGATCCGCACGAGTATCCGCAAGCCTCGTTAAGGTTTCGTTGGAATTTCATGTCCGTTTTCGGTCCTTGGATCAAGGCGAAGGCGCATAAAAAAAACCGATGCCGAGCATCATGTAGACTCCGATCAACATCACGCCTTCGAGCCAGGTCGAGGTATGGTCGCCCAGCAGGTTCCTGGCGACCATCACCGACAGGATGATCCCCACGAGTTCGAACTGGGTGAACAGCAGGTCCATGTTCATGCCCATGAGGTTGCCGGCGATGACGAGGACGGGAGCGACCAGCAGCACCAGTTGGGTCGTCGCGCCGAGGTTGACCGATAGGGCGAGGGTCATCTGGTTCCTGTAGGCGAATGATGTCGAATTCATGAACTGAGCCACATTGCCCACGATGGAAAGCAGAAACACGCCGGCAAACACGGGAGTGAGGCCGATGGCGTCGGCTGCGTCGTCGATGGAGTCGGTGAGCGCATCGCTCACGACCGCCAGGACGATGGCGACTCCGCCGAGCACCCAGAAGGCGGTGTTGCGGCTCCATGCCGGCCTCTCGTCCTTGGAGGATTCCCCTTTTTCCTCCAGCTCGGCTTTGACGGCAGCGGCACCGACGGCCGGCCGGTGTGTGACCAGGGTATAGATCATGCTGGCGAGATAAACCAGAAACAACACGACGGATATTTCCAGGCTGATTTCCTGGTCGGGCTTGGCGCCGAACTTGAATACGGCGGGGATCACGAGGCCGAACGTTCCGAGCATCAGCAGTGCACCGTTGACCGACACCATCTCGCTGTCGAAGCTCTGGCGGGGCTTGCGCAGCCCGCCGGCGAGCAGGGAAAGTCCCATGCCGAACAGCAGGGTGCCCATGATGGACCCTGCGATCGATGCCTTCAGGATGTCGATCAGGCCGTTGCGCAATGCGGAAATGCCGATGATCAGCTCGGGTGCGTTGCCCATGGTTGCGTTCACCAGTCCGCCGTAAGTGGGCCCCAAATAGTCCGACAGGGCATCCGTGGCTTTTTCCATCAGACCGGCCAGGGGAACAATGGAAAGGGCGGAGCAGAGGAAAACCAGGATCGGATCGGCATGGTACCAATTGAGCGCAATGGCTACGGGTATCAGCGCAAGCAGCCAGTTCAGGTTCATCGGCAGCCTCATGCAGGCAATAAAAATTGAGTTAACCAACGACCCATGATCCTCAGTTGCTGGTCGTGGCGATACGGATCGTCGCAGCGGTGCCTGGAAGGTATATCACGACTATTTCACAAATCGCACGATCATACCGACGGCGTACAATGTTTTTTTCCGAAAGGGATTCTTGGTCAAAAGTTCGCAATGAGCCTGGGGAGCCGAGTGTGAGATTGAACTGGTTGCTGATATTCGTTCCGATCGCGTTGGGTCTGGACTGGAGGGAGGCCGACCCCATCGTGGTTTTCCTGGCTTCGGCCTTGGCGATCGTGCCCCTCGCGGGCCTGATGGGCGATGCCACCGAAGCGCTCGCGAGCTACCTGGGACCGACTTATGGTGGCTTGCTCAGCGCCACCCTCGGCAATGCCCCAGAAATCATCGTGGGGCTGTTCGCGCTTCACCAGGGGCTGGTGGATGTCGTGAAGGCCTCGCTTACCGGTTCCATCATCGGAAATTTGTTGCTGGGCCTGGGACTGTCCCTGTTTGCCGGCGGCGTAAAATGGGGCGAGCAGGAATTCGACTCCAGGACCGCTCGCCGCAACGCCGGTTCGCTAATGCTGGCGGCGATAGCGATGATCATCCCCGCCGTCTTTCATTTCAGTGCGCGTTCGGACGAGGAAATCAGCGTCCACATCGCGGCAGTGCTCTTTTTCGTGTACTGCGGCAGCATCATTCTGACCCTGCGAAGCCAGAAGGCGGTTTTCGGCGTCGCGGCGGCCGCGGAGGAGCTCGAAGAGAAAGGCAAGGCCGAGCCGGAGCCGTTGGGCGGCGAGCTAGGATGGAGCAGGAACCGTGCGCTTACGGTCCTCGCCGTGGTGACCATCGCCCTGGGCATCATGAGCGAAATCATGACGGACGCGATCCAGCCGGCGGCTGATGCGATGGGGCTGACCCCGCTGTTCGCCGGCGTCTTCCTGCTGGCGATGGTGGGTAACGCCGCCGAAACCTTCAACTCGATCCGGTTCGCCCGCTCCAACCATGTGGAACTGGCTTTGGGTATCACCGTCGGGGCCAGCACCCAGGTTGCTCTGCTGGTCGCCCCCGTTCTGGTGTTCTTCAGCATGCTCATCGGACAGGACATGGACCTCCTGTTCTCCCCGTTCGAGATCGTCGCCGTCATGCTCGCGGTCGTGGTCACACGCGACCTGGTCCGCGACGGCCAGTCGAGCTGGTTCGACGGGCTATTGCTGATGGGCGTTTACTGCATACTGGCCATCGGCTTCTTCTACATCCCTGCGGCGCAACCCGCCTGAGCCTTCATTCCGGCTGGTAGCCGTCGGTCAGGGTCTTGAGGAAAGCGACCAGGTCGTCGACTTCCCTGTCGCTCAGGCCCAGATCGCCGAGTTCGTCGCGATTGACGTTCTGGCTGACCTCGGGCGCCGGCCAGCAACCCAGTCGCTCGGCTTCGGCTTCGGTCACGAGTTCATTCCAGCAGGTGGGGCGAACGTCCCGGGTATTGTAGAAATCCACCACGGAGCGCAGGGTGCTGAAATAGCCGTTGTGCATGTAGGGCGCCGTGAGCGCAATGTTGCGAAGCGTCGGCACTTTTAGTTTTCCGTTTTCCCAGAACTTGCCCACTTGTTTACCGAGTCCCTGGTCGACGAAGGCAGGGCCATCGGGATTCAGCTTCGACGGAAGGGCATAGAACGGATTGTCCGGGTTCTTGGGCACGCCGAGGTTGTCGTAGGTGTGATCCGTGAACAATGGCGGGGTGCCGTTCGCGCTCGGCCTGCTCGGATGACAGGCCGCGCAATGGCCTTTTTTTTCGGACTCGAAGACCACCAGCCCCCGCATTTCCTGCGGCGTGAGCCTGACTTTCCCCTTCAGGTAGTAATCGTACTTGGAATCGAACCGGGCGAATACCGGGGATCGCTCGAAGGCCGCGATCGCAGCAGCGATCCGGTCGTAGGCCTTGCGGGTATGGTCGAGCGAGCCGGGACCAAAGACTTCATCGAACATCCATGCATATTCCGCTTCCCTGACCTTGGTCACGACGGTCTGTTTGTCGGGATTGGCCATTTCCACTGGATTGAGGAATGGCCCTTTGGCCTGGTCCTTGAGCGTCGACGCGCGTCCGTCCAGGAACTGTCCTCCCACGAAGAGGCGCAGGGTGGTGTCGTAATGGAATGGCGGGGTGTAGGCGGCGTAGGTCACGGTCGGCGCATTGCGGTTGCCCTTCAGCGTCGCCAGCACGCCATTGGAGGTCGGTTGATTCTTGTTCGGGTCGGTAAATGCCGAGTTCGGATCGTGGCAACTGCTGCACGACTGACCGGGCGGCGTGGACAGGTTGGCGTCGAAGAACAGCTTCTGTCCGAGTTGCGCCTTAAGGGAAAGACGCTTTCCGCCTGGCAGCGCGAGATCGTCCGATAAAGCGGGGTGGGAGGCGATCAAGCCGAAGATGCCTGCTGCCAAGGTGCGACGGTATTTCATTCCAGGTTCCCCCGATCTTGCGTCTGTAATTTAATGAGAACAATTCTCGTTACGAGGCTCGGCATGGTCAAGCATCGTAGTCGACCGCGACCCAGGTCCTGACGATTCGGCTTGGTTCATCGCCGTCAATGGACTCTTTCTGGCCGGGGGCGCTTGCATGATGTCCATGCTAATGCTAATGTACACGCAAACGCAAATCAATCGCATTTGTAGGCGCGTTATTTTTTCACAAGGGGAGAATCGCCAATGAGTGAACCAACAGCCAAGCCGAGCCCTCTTCGAACGGCTCTGTCCACGGCCCTTCTTTCGTACGGTCTCGCAGGAGCAGCGAATGCCGCCCAGAAGCTGCCCACGGTCGAGGATCTTTGGAAAGTGATTCAGCAGCAGCAGCAGGAAATCGAAGCGCTGAAGACCAAACTCGGCCAGACCGAGACCGTACAGAAAGAGGTCAAGCAGGAGGTACAGGATCTCAAGACGGCGAACAAGGCGGAGGCCACGGCCGAACCGGAAAAGCCGGGCGGCGCTGCAAGCAAGAAAAAGGCGAAATCGGAATCGGAGCGCAAGACCGACATCCTCGCGGCCGAGGTCGAGAAACTCAAGACTTCGCTGATCATCCCGGAAAAACGGGAGTACAAGAGCATGTACGGCATGGCGCCGGCGGCCTCGCAGGTGTACATGAACAAACGGGGCCTATCGCTCGGCGGCTACGGCGAATTCTTCTATACCAATTTCCAGAACGACGGGGTGAAAAAATCCCTGCAGGAAAAGAACACAGCCGACATGGCCCGGCTCGTCATTTATGCCGGTTACAAGTTCAACGACTGGATCGTGCTGAACAACGAAATCGAGTTCGAGCACGCCTCGACCGGCGAAGGGAGCGAAGAAAAGGGCGAGGTGTCCGTCGAGTTTTCATACCTGGATTTTCTGTTCGACCCCAGAGTCAATGCGCGTACCGGTCTGATGCTCGTGCCCATGGGCTTCATCAACGAAATCCATGAGCCTCTGTTCTTCCACGGCAACCGGCGTCCCGCGGTCGAGCAACTGATCATCCCGACGACTTGGCGGGAGATGGGCGTGGGGGTGCACGGCGAGATCGTGCCTGGCTTGGTTTACCGCGCCTACGGCGTGAACGGACTGAACGCCGAGGGCTTCGATTCGCTCGGCATCCGGGAAGGCCGCCAAGGCGGCAGCCAGGCCCTGGCGGAGAATCTGGCGTTCACGGGACGGGTGGACTACATGCCGCCCGAACTGCCGGGCCTGATGATCGGCGCCTCGACCTTCCTGGGCGACGCGGGGCAAGGCAATGTCTACATGACTGCGGCGGGCCCGCAGAAACCGAACGTGTTCACCCAGCTCTACGAAGGGCACCTGCAGTGGCATTACCGCGGCTTCGAATTCCGCGCGCTGGGCGCCTGGGGCGGCGTCGGCGACGCGGCGATACTCAGCGAGGCCAAAGGCGAGACGGTGGGCAGCTCCAATTACGGGTGGTACGTGGAAGGCGCTTACGACGTGCTGCCCTGGCTGTGGCAGGGGACCACCCAGTACCTCGCGCCGTTCGTGCGTTACCAACGCTACAATACCTTAGCGACCGTGCCGGACGGCTTCACCGATTACGACGGCCTCTACGACCAGCGCATCTACCAGGCCGGTCTCACTTACAAACCCATCACCAACATCGTCATCAAGGCCGACTACCAGAACATCAGTTCCGGGGCGGGGCAGTTGCCGGGCCAGTTCAACCTCGGTGTCGGGTTCATTTACTGAGCAATCCAGTCGAAAGGAAAACCCATGCTGTATCGCGGACTCTTATTGGCGGTGGTGGCGATTGCGGGCGTCGCTTGCTCGCCGGCGCCGGTCATCGACCAGTCGAATTTCTCGGACGTTTCGGGGCTCGAGCCGCCCCTGGGACAGCAAGCGCAGGCGCCAGCCGGCGGTCGAATATTCATGGTCTACAACTATTGGCACCGCAAGGGCGCCGTATTCACCGGCTCGAACCGGCAGGTGGTCGGCGAAGGCGCGGTCTTCGTCGACGCCGGCGATGCGGTCTTCCCGGCGACGGTGCAGAACGATCCGGTCTATTGTTCGGACAAGCTGCTGTACATCGATCCCTTGATCGGGGCCTACAAGACGGCCTGCTTCTCGGACGAAACGGGTGACGGTCTGTTCGACCACGTGCGGGTGGCGCCGGAATCGTCCTGGATCAAGCAACCGCTGTCGCCGCGGCTGCCCTACAAGACCCAGGAGATCGTGGTTCCGCACGGAGGCGCTTTCCGCTACGAGCTGATCTATCAGGGTTTTGCGAACAACACCCTCAGTCTGCGGTTCATGGAGTACAAGGGAGGCGATTTCGACCGACCCATGGTCACGCTGGACATGAGCTACGCGGTCGATGCCTTTCCGACCACCATCAGCTTCCGCAACCTGAAGGCTGAGGTGCTGGCGGCGGACAATCACAAGATCGTTTACCGCATCCTCAGTGGATTTTGACGTTTTCGTGACCCGGGGTGGTCCGTAAAACGCGGTCTTTGGTGTAGCATGGGCATGTAAATGACATTGAGGAGTATTTTTCTTTGCATAGCCAGTCCCGTATCTCCAGGATCGATCAGGGGAAAAAGAAGATCGCGTTTTTCGCCGGCCTGTTGATGGGCGCCTTGCTGGTCGGAGTCGTTCCCGGTGCCAGTGCAACGGTCTATCACAGTCAGGAGGAAGCTTTCGAACTGGCATTCGGCGTGGGTGTGCCCGTGACGGCGGAGCCGGTGTTTCTGACCGACGAACAGATGGCGGCGGTGGAGCGGGAAGCGCGGGTGAAGCTCGATTCGGGCCTTTTCACCTTTTATACCGCCGAGCGGGATGGCAAGTCCTTGGGATTCGCGGCCATCGAATCCCACACCGTGCGTACCCAGCCGGAAAGCCTGTTAATTGTGCTGTCCCCCGGCGGCGAGGTCGTTCGTGTGGAGGTGCTGGCATTCCACGAACCGCCGGAGTATCAGCCGGCGGCGCGGTGGTTCGAACAGATGAAGGGACGGTCGATCGAACAGCTGATACCGGGCAATGGCATCGACGCGGTCTCCGGGGCCACGCTGAGTTCGGTGGCGGCGCTGGCCAGCGTCAGGAAAGTCAAGGCAATTTTCAGGCAGGCGCATCCCGCCGGAGGTGAATGATGCGATTTTTCGTTACCGGAGAGCAGAATCGGCAGATGATGCTCAATGCCGTGGTGCTCTTGTTTCTGGGGTACATCGCTTTGTTCTGGATCAGCAACGGCCTGATGTATTTCCACAAGATGGGACTGACGGCGCAATCGGTCGTCGAGTACTACCTCGGCTCGCCGGAAAAATTCACCCAGCCCCGGAGTTACCAGAGTCTGCTGGAAGTGACGCATTTCCACCTGTTTTCGATGGGGATACTGGTGGTCACGCTCGCCCACCTGGTGCTGTTCACTCCCTTGCCTCCCAGCCTGAAAGTGTGGCTGACCGGCGTGACTTTTTTCGGCGCGGTGGCGGACGAACTGGCGGGCTGGCTGGTCCGTTTCGCCCATCCGGCGTTTGCCTACTTCAAAATCGGGGCGTTCCTGCTGCTGGAACTCAGCCTGGCGGCGCTGATCGTCGTCGTATCGTTGTCGCTTCTGGCCCAACGGTCGAGGCAGCGCCGGAAAGAAACGCCTCGTCCCGCCCAGGCCGTGACGGACATTGTCTGATTGCTCACCAGAGCTTCAGCTTCTTGGCCGAATAGCCTTCCGGAATGCCCACGACCCCGGCCGACAGGGCATCCGAGCTGATCTTGCTCAGCGTCATGGTGGCGGCCTGTCGGGACGAGGCATCGTGAAGCTCGACGGGGATGCCGGGATAGTCGCTGAGATTCACAGCCGGTAGCGGTCCCAGATCGACGTAGCGTGTCGCCGCGCCCTTGGCTTGATCGGCGATCCTGGACGAAAAAATCAGCATGGCGCGCAGGGTTTCGTAGTCCCCTACGGCAAGCTTGAGCGCTTCGGCCGAAGCGAGGCAGATGTCGCCCTTCTTGTCGCCACCCTGGCGCAACTCCACTTTGCTGCAGGCGATGCCGCCTTGAGTTTTTGCGGCGCCGGCCGGCGACAGGGTGATCGGCCTATGGTCTTCCGATTTCGCCGTGACCCGGTCCAGATCGACCCCGCCCAGCATGTCCGACCACTTGGCTTTTTGTTCCGGGGACACTTTCTTCAACTGTTCGCCCAGCCCGCGCAGCAGCGGCTGCACGTCCTGGACCTGGGAGGCAAGCTCGGCGACTCGCTGCTCGGTCACCGGCATGTAGGCCTGCTTGCGGTGATCGATCAGGAATGCCGCGTTTCGGCTTCGATTGAAAAGAATGTCCAGATTGCTATCGCCCCCCGCGGACTTGATCAGCACCTGGCCATCTTTGACGAACAGCGACTGCAGCGCTTTTTCGCCGCTGACCTGATATTGCAGAGTGCTGTCGGCGAAAGATGCGGCGACGGGAACGGAGGATACGATGAGTGCGCATGCGATGCGTCGGGAAATACTTGCCATGGAATGACCTGCTCGGATGACGGTAAAGCGGATGACTCGGGACGCTGAGCGACGCTGCCGGTACGGCAAATCCGTTAAAATAAGCGTTTTCGCGCGGCTTGGAGGCGGCGGTGTCTCACGACGACCACGAACATCATCATGCGGCTGATTCTACCGGATCACAAGGACGATTGATCTGGGCTTTGATCGTCACCGCGGGCTTCGTCGTTTTCGAAGCCCTGGCGGGGTGGAAGGCGAACAGCCTTGCCCTGCTGACCGATGCCGCGCACAACCTGAGCGACGTGCTGGCGCTGGGACTGAGCTGGTACGCGATGCGGCTGACCACGCAGCCGGCGCATGCCGCCAAGACTTTCGGCTACCACCGCGCCGGCATCCTTGCCGCCCTGGCCAATTCCGCCGGACTTGTGGTCGTTGCCTTGTACGTTCTCTATGACGCCTATGGCCGGCTGCAGAGCCCGGCCCCGGTTCAGGCCGACATCCTGATCGGGGTGGGCGGGGCGGCGCTGCTGGTCAATGCCTTCACCGCCTGGCTGGTCCATCACGGCAGCCACGACGACCTGAACATGCGCAGCGCCTTCCTGCACCTGTTGGGCGATGTGGTTTCAACCCTCGGCGCCATCGCCGCGGGCGTGGCGATCCGCTACACCGGCCTGTACTGGCTCGATCCGGCGGTCAGTATCCTGATCGCCCTGCTCATCCTTTGGAACGCCAAAGGGCTGCTGGCCGAGGTCATGGACATTCTGCTGGAGAGCACGCCGCGCGACGTGGACATGGGATCGATGGTGCGGGACCTGATGCAGGTGGAAGGCGTGCACGGCGTGCACCATCTGCACGTCTGGAGCATCTCGCGGCAGTTGCGCATGCTATCGGCCCATATCGTGACGGACGACATCCGGCTGAGCGAAGGCGAGGCGCTGCAGAAGCGGGTGACCCGCCTGCTCGGCAAACGCTACGGCATCGCGCACACCACGCTGCAACTGGAGTCCGAGAGCTGCCAGCCGGATCTCCTGTATTGCGACATCGCCAAGCCGAATCACCGCTATCACGAAGAATGAGCCGGTGTCGTGCGATGAACGGAGCGTTGACCCTTGGGCGGCTAATCCTTAGAAAATCGCTAAACCATTGCCGGCTACAATAGGATCATCCCAAGTTTCCACAGGCATCCTCCTCCATGTTTCCCACCATCGAATCCTTCGTCGGCAATACGCCGCTGGTGCGTCTGCAGCGGCTGCCCGGCGACACCGGCAACGTCATCCTGGCCAAGCTGGAAGGCAACAACCCCGCGGGGTCCGTCAAGGACCGGCCGGCCCTCAGCATGATCCGCTGTGCCGAGGCGCGCGGCGACATCAAGCCGGGCGACCGGCTGATCGAGGCGACCAGCGGCAATACCGGCATCGCCCTGGCCATGGCCGCTGCCATCAAGGGCTACCGCATGACCCTGATCATGCCCGACAACATGAGCGCCGAACGCAGGGCGACGATGAAGGCCTTCGGGGCCGAGATCATCCTGACGCCGGCGGCGGGCAGCATGGAGGCGGCCATCGATCTGGCACGGGCGATGGAGGCGCGGGGGGAGGGCAAGATCCTCGACCAGTTCGCCAACCCGGACAATCCGCGCGCTCATTACGAAGGCACGGGGCCGGAAATCTGGCGCGACACCCAGGGGCGGGTCACACATTTCGTCAGTTCCATGGGTACCACCGGCACCATCATGGGCACGGCGCGCTACCTCAAGGAGCGGCATCCGGCGATCCAGATCGTCGGCGTCCAGCCCAAGGACGAGGCCAAGATCCCCGGTATCCGGCGCTGGCCGCAGGAATACTTGCCGAAGATCTACGACGCCTCGCTGGTGGATCGCATCCTCGACGTGACCCAGGAAGAGGCCGAATCCACTACCCGCGAACTGGCGGCGCAGGAAGGCATCTTCGCCGGCATTTCCTCCGGCGGCGCGGTGGCGGCCGCCCTGCGCTTGTCGCGGGAAGTCGAGAACGCGGTGATTGCCGTCATCATCTGCGACCGCGGCGACCGCTATCTCTCCACCGGCGTCTTTCCTGAATAAGATGGGTCATCGAGGCAAAAGAAAGTCGCTGCCGGTCGAGCCGATCGCAGCGCACATCGAGTCCTTCGCCCACGACGGCAAGGGGATCGCCCACGTCGACGGGCGAGTGGTGTTCGTCGACGGCGCCTTGCCGGGCGAGGATGTCACCTTCGTCTACACCGAAATCAAGCGCGACTACGCCGCCGGGCGGGTGGAGGAGGTCGTGACGGCCTCGCCCGACCGCGTGCCGGCGCGATGCCAGCATTTCGCCCTTTGCGGCGGCTGCAGCCTGCAATATCTATCCGAGGAGGCGCAGGTCGCCCTGAAGGAGGATCTGCTGCTGGAGCAGTTTCGCCGCATCGGCAAGGTCGAGCCGGAGGGCTTGTTCCCGCCGCTGCAGGGGCCGCACTGGGGCTATCGCAGCCGGGCGCGCTTGGGCGCGCGCTATGTCGCGAAGAAAGGCAGGGAATTGGTGGGTTTTCGCGAGCGGTCCAGCGCCTTGATCGTCGACATGAAAGCTTGTCCCGTGCTGCATCCTGCCCTGGGCGAGCGCATCGAGGCTTTCGCCGAACTGATCCAGGGCCTTTCCGTGCGCCAGCGGCTGCCCCAGATCGAGGCCGCCGTCGGCGAGGCGCGCACGGCGCTGGTGTTTCGGGTGCTGGATGATCCAACCCCCGAAGACCTCGCGAGGCTCGCCCAGTTCGGCAGGGAGCATGGCCTGGATGTCTACATCCAGCGCCACGGGCGCGACTCGGTTGCGCCGGTCTATCCGGAGTCCGCGCACGACTTGAGCTACAGCCTGCCGGACTGGGACGTGACCTTCCGCTTCGGTCCCCTGGACTTCACCCAGGTCAACATGGCGATCAACCGCCAGATGATCGACCGGGTCATGCAGGTGCTCGATCCGCAGCCGAAGGAACGCGTGTTGGACCTGTTCTGCGGCCTGGGGAATTTCACCCTGCCGCTGGCGCGCCGCGCCGCGCATGTCACCGGGGTGGAGGGAGGCGAGGAGGCGGTGGCGCGTGCGATCCGCAACGCCGCGGATAATGGCATCGGCAACGTCGAATTCCACGTCGCCGACCTGTCCAAGCCGGAGCGCTGCGGCCCCTGGGCCGAGCGGGAGTACGACAAGGTGCTGCTCGATCCGTCCCGCGCCGGCGCCCAGGAAATTTTGCAGTGCGTGCCAAAGTGGAAAGCCGGGCGCATCGTCTACGTGTCCTGCAATCCTTCCACCCTCGCGAGGGATGCTGGCATTCTGGTCCACGAACACGGCTACCGTCTGCTTCAGGCCGGAGTGATGGACATGTTCCCGCACACCGCCCACGTCGAATCCATCGCTCTGTTCGAGCGCTGAACCTAGGTTTTCACCATGAAAAGACTGCTGCTCGCGCTGGCCGGCGCGCCCGGACTCGCCCTGGCCATTCCGGCCACGCCGGTGATGACGCTATACCAGTTCAATGGGCCGCTGGATATTCCGTACTACGACGCCGATGCCTTTCTGCGCAACGGCCCCGCGTCGCCGGCCGGGACGCTGAGCCAGGGCAGCTCGGTCATTCCCTGCCTGGTCTTGAAGAACGGCCAGCCGCTGGCCGATGCCAGCGGCACGCCGTATGTGGGTTTCAAGCTCGTCGTGGATTCCCGCACCGCCACGCCCGCCTCGGTGGAGACATTCAAGCAGGCCGTGGCGGAGCGCAAGGCCCTGGCCGTCGCCAATCATCATTGCGACGGCTCGGTCCGGCACGTGATCGACGTTCGCAAGCTCTATCCCATGGAAAAGGCGCCTTTCTTCGATCCGCCCCCGGCTCCGGCGCGCCGGCCGGCCAGGCCGGACCAGGGCGAGCTGGACCGGATCGTGAAGGCGTTCCACGACTCGCCCCCATGCGAAAGCGCCAATGGCGACCTGACCGGCCGCCGCTCCGCCCTGGCCCGCGCCTGGGATCAGTTCTCGCGGGCCAACCCCGGCCATTGGCCGGCGCGGGCGCTGGAGCAGGCCAGGCATCTGGACTACGTCATGCGCACCGCCCTGTTCGAAGGGCACCTGGAGCGTGGCTGTAACGCCTACGGTGCCTGCGAACGCAACATCATCGCCTTGTCCATCCGCAACCGCGGCAAGGAAGGCTGCACCCTCGGCCAGGGCTGTGGCGGGCCGGGGGATTTCGAGGGAGTGGCGTCGAAGCCCTCGCAATACAACATCTGGGACGAATACCTCACCCAGGTCACGGGCCTCACGGCCTGCTTCCTGCGCCAGGACTTGAGTCATGCCGAGCGCTACGCCAAGCTGCAGGCCATGTACGAGCAGAGTCTGCCCGACGTGCAGCGCATCCTGTTCGGCGACGATGCGGACCTTCGGGAAATCTTTCCCGGCGCCGCCCTCACGGACCTGAAGAGCCTCAAGCACTACTACCATGCTCCGGCCATGGGCAAATGCTTCCCCGGCCACGAGCGGGCGGAGTACATCTCCGGCGCGGTGGCCCGGAAGGGACGAGATTTCGCGCTCATTGCCAATACCCGGATTCAGGTGGAGGAGCGCGCCGACGGCGGCTACTTCTTCCAGGACTTCATCGTGACGCAAAAGGACGACCGGGACGAGATCACGATCGTCGACAACTACCCCGGTTTCCTCATCGACGCCCGCAAGATCGATCTCAAGCCTGCCGCCCGCTGCGTGCCCTACGGCATCCCAGCCGGCTGCGAAAGCGGCGAACCCGGGCGCTACCGTACCACACCGGCGTGGCTGAACTCGGGCAAATCGCTGGAGCTGCGCTGTCATCTCAAGGATCGCGGCGAAAACTGCCAGGCGCCCGCGGTCGACCAAACCGTCGGCGTCGGCGGCAGATGCGACACCCAGATGCGGCCGGTGGCGGGGGTGAAGTGATTTCCCGCCCGTATGCTTGCCGGTGATGCGACATTGCCGGCTTTGCGACAATGGATCATCCGGCCGGTCGCTCGCGGTGAATATGCAACCGTCTGTTGTACAAGCCTTTTTTCGGGATCGTCTCATGGCTCGGATCTTGCCTCCCATAGCGCGAGAACATTTTCCCTCAGAGGACCGATCATGGCGGTAGCACCAGGCTTTTTCGTGGATTGGAACGGCAACGCGCGTCGCACCGAAGACGCTGGCGGGGATTTCGTGGTCGACGTCGACACCGCTGCGAGATACGTCGCGCTTTACACCCGGAATGGGACCTTGATGCACGAGGCGACGTATTACAAGACCTTGGAAGACATGGAGAAAAAGGGCATCAAGGCGCCCTTGGTGGATGGCGCCACGCCTTGGGGTATGAAAAACGAGTGGTAGCTCCCGGTGTCCTTCCGGGCGCAGACCAGGAAGGGATCGCCGTAAGGGGACGACCCCATCCTGACTGCGGTAAAACGGAAAACCCGTTCCCGGCTCAGTGCGCAAACTCCGCGGGCGAGGCGCGCACGGCGCGGTTGTAGGCCCAGCTGCGGATATGGTCGACCTGCTCTTTCATGGTCTTGGACAGCGGTACGATCTTGCCGGCGGCCCTAAGCAGATCTTCCACCGTCACGTCGCGGTTTTCCAGGTGGGCCGAGGTCAGGGCCGACACCACGCACTGCTCCACCTCGGCGCCGACCCAGCCCTTGGTGATCTTGACGAGGCGGGTGAGGTCGAACGGGCTGGTGTCGATGCCACGGCGCTCCAAATGGATGCGGAAAATCTCGACCCGCTCGTCGTCCAGCGGCAGGTCGACGAAGAAGATTTCGTCGAAACGCCCTTTTCGCGTCATTTCAGCCGGCAGGAGGTCGATGCGGTTGGCGGTGGCGGCTACGAACAGGCCGCTGGTCTTTTCCTGCATCCAGGTCAGGAAGAAGGCGAAGATGCGTCCCTGTTCGCCGGAGGACTCGGTCGAATTGACGCCCATCTCGATTTCGTCGAACCACACCACGGCCGGCGCGATCTGCTCCAGCATGCGGCAGGCGGCGACGAAGGCGCCTTCGGCGCTGCCGTGGCGGCCGGAGAAGATTTCGGTCATGTCGATGCGGTAAAGCGGCAGGCCGAAGGTGGAGGAGATGGCCTTGACCGAAAGGCTCTTGCCGCAACCGGAGACCCCCATGATGAGCACGCCCTTGGGCACGATTTCGGCGCTGATGCTGTCGCGGAGCTGGAACAGTTCGCGCCGTTCCGTGAGCCATTTCTTCATGATTTCCAGGCCGCCGACGTTGTCGATCTTGGTGCCGTCGGCGACGTACTGGATCATGCCGGTGCGGTTCACCAGGAGGCGCTTTTCCTCGTACAGCGCGGGCAGTGAATCCGATCCCAGGCCGCCGCCCGCGGCGAGGGCGCGGCGGATGGCGTGGCGCGACTCGTCCAGGGTCAGGCCCTGCAAGGCCCGTGCGATCTGGGTCAGAGTCGCATCGTCGGTGTCGACGCTGCCGCCCAGCGCCTTGACGGCGGCGACTTCGTCCCGGAGGAAGTCGATCAGTTCGGCCAGATCCGGCAGCGTCAGTTCGATGTACATCATGCTCCGGCCGAGTTCCTCGGGAATATATCGGACCGGTGAGGAGATGATGACGAACTTGCCCTGGTCGAAGCAGGCGCCGTACAGGTCGCGCAGGCGGCGGCGGATGTCGGCCCGCTCGCGCAGGGGCTCGTGGAAGTCCTTGAGGTGGAACAGCGCCGGCCCCTGGTGCGCGGCGATGAAATCGAGCGCGGCGCGGGGATCGGTGGCGGAAGCGTCGGCCGTGCCATCGTCGCGGCGCAGTCCTTCGGTCAGGCTCCAGGTCCAGACCGGCACCTTGGCGCTGAAAAAGCGCTGTGCGGCGTCTTTCAGCAATCTCTCGACGCGCTGTTCTTCGGACGAGCGGATGTAGCTCAGCGGCCGCGCGGATTCGACGATCTCGCGCAACGCGGCGATGGAACGGCTTTCGGATTCGGTGTGGGAGGTGTAGGAGGATGTCATCGACGGTGTTCTTGCTTGCTTGATAGGGAGACGCGACTTGCGACACGGGGGAGCATGCCACGCGTCCGGAAAAGAACGGCGGATTGCCGGGCTCGACCGGAAAACGATAGGCGGTCGGGACAACGCAAGATGATACACCAGAGCGGTCCGCCAGGCGGTATGTCGCCGGCGGACCGGGTCATGAGATCGACGAGACGCTCCTCTTCATTTGGCCGCGGCGAGTTCGAATATCACCAGTTCGGCATCGCTGCCGCCGATGTTTTCGACGGTCATCGCGCTACCGGTTTCCCAGAACACGTCACCGGCGCCGTAGTCATGGCGTTCGCCCGCATCCTCCACCCGCAGTCTGCCCTGGAGGACGTAACGCGGGCCGGGGCCTTCGTGGGTATGGAGAGGCGTCTTGTAGCCGGGAGGAAACCGCACCCGGATGAGCCGGGTTTCGACCGTATTGGCGGGCAGCGTCACCGTTTTTTGCAACAGCATTTGCCGCGGCGCCGCTGCTGCAGGATCCTGCCCGGCAGCGGCCGGAGCGGAGCCGGCGCCGAAAACCGGCAGGCCCAGCATGAGGAAGAAGGGCATGGAACGGGGCTTTCTTGGCATGGTTGGCCTCCGATAAAAGGTGGCGGGCGTCCTGCCGATGGAACACCAAAGCAGCGACCCGGCCGGTGTTGGTTCCGGCCGGCTCCGCCTCTGGCTGTGGCCTATCCGGCCATTCCGGCCGCGGTCGCTTCCGGCACCTCCACCAGCCTACCGGTACGGACGTCGTAGATATAGCCGTAGATCGGGATGTCGGCGGGCACGAGGGGATGGCGGCGAATGCGGGTGACGTCCTCCAGCACGCTTTGTTCCTGGTTCTCGATGGTCAGCCAGTTGATGTACTTGCCCTCGGTGCTGCCGGGACCTTGACAGCAGTCGTGCCAGCCGCCGGCATCGATCGACGCCGTTTTCAGGCTGCTGGAAAGGAGGTCGACCATGACGTCGTTGGTGAAGGTTTCCATGCCGCAGTCGGTGTGGTGGATCACGAACCATTCGCGGGTGCCCAGCAATTTGTAGGAAATCACCAGCGAGCGAATGGCGTCGTCGCTGGCGCGTCCCCCGGCATTGCGGATGACATGGGCGTCGCCTTCGCTGAGACCGGCGTACTTGGCCGGATCGAGGCGGGCGTCCATGCAGGTGAGAATCGCGAAACGTCTGCCGGGCGGCATGGGCAAATCGCCCTTGTCGAAAGTGGATGCATAGCCTTGATTGGCTGCCAGTACTTCGCTGAGAATCTGCGACATGGTGTTATCTCTTCATGGTTGAGTTGTTATGGATAGAGGGATCAGGCGCGGCGATAGATCAAGGCAAAATCGTTTGAAGGCATATCGATTTCGTCGTCCAGTCTCATGCCGTTCCTACCGGCGGCGCGGTCCAACTCGGCGATGTCCTTCAACCCCCACCCGGCTTCTCCGGCCGAACGCAGTCTACGGTCGAATTCCTCGTTGGAAGCGGCCGTGAACCGACCGTAATCCAGGAACGGACCATAGACGAACAGGAGGCCATCGTCCGCCAGGACCTTGGAAGCGCATTTCATCATCCCGTCGGCAATGGATACCGGAGCGACCTGAAGGACGTCGATACAGTAAATGGCGTGGAACTCTTCACCGTCCGGCCAGGTGTGCGGTAGCCCCAGATCCAGCCGTCGCGGCTTGGCGACGTTGCGGAGCCCGCTTTGCCTGGTCCGCTCCTCGATGTGGGGCAGCACTTCTTCGTCCTTATCGGAGGGATGGAAGGTGAGATGGGCGAAATGCGGCGCAAAGTAGTGTACGTGCATCCCGCTGCCCGACGCGAATTCCAGCACCCGGCACTTTTTCCTGGGAAAGATGTCCCGGAGAACTTCGAGGATGGCATCGCGGTTCCGGAATCCGGCCCAGGCCATAGATGGGCTGAACGGATGCGGATCGAGCGGTGGTGTGTCCAAGTTCATGCCAGATAGTCTCCTCAGGGAAAGCGACGGTTGCGAGCATGCCATCCATCGCGGCTGGTCGCGCGCGTTAGCTACGGTGCAGGGGCTGTGCCAAGGCCTGTCATGGGTAAAATCAGTCGCTTACAAAATACTGCACCGGCAGGATGAGAAGATTGATTTCAATGAGTGAAATTGCATTTCACAAGTCTCGCCGGGCATGGTAGCTTTCACGGTTTCCGGCGAGACGCTTTGCTTATTCGGTATTTCGGGGAAGCACGTGTCGCCACGACAGTCAGACGACTCTGCCGGCCACGCATGCACAGCGCGAATTTTTCCCATTTGACTCCCATCCGGTTCCTTCAGACGTTCGTCCTCGAATTGATGCACGTCTGCGAGGAGGCGGGCATCGCCCCCGCGGAACGGTTGATCGACCAGATCGCGCGCAGCGCGAGCCGATTCTTCGAAGAGGCTTTCCGGGAGGAGTTCGCGGTGGAGGGTGCGTTGGACGCCGAGCGCTATGCGGACTTGATCGTCGGATTGAAAAACCATATCGGCGGCCGGTTCTCGCTGGCTTCGCGCGATGTCGGCTGCATCCGCGTGGTGAACGACCGCTGCCCTTTCGGTGAAGGCGTGAAGAATTCTCCGGAACTCTGCCGCATGACTTCCAGCGTATTCGGCGGGATTGCAGCGCGGAATTTCGGCTACGCCAAGGTGACTCTGGCCAGGCGGATCGCCTTGGGCGATGCCGGCTGCGAGGTGCATGTCCATCTCGATCGCGGGGCCGCCCGGGACGTGGAAGGGGTCGAATATCTGGCGCCGACCGCGCCCGGCGATGACCGCCGGACCATGGACGAATTGCAGGCGCGCATCGACGAACGGATGCATCGGATCTGGTGCCAGATGAACGCGCGCCATCAGGCCGAGGAATCGGTCAGGCGCCCGATCATCGTCGCCCGCTCGCCGGCCATGCAGGCGGTGTTGCAAGCGATCGAGACGGTCGCGCCCACGCCCGCCACGGTCTTGATCCACGGCGAGACGGGTGTCGGCAAGGAACTGGTGGCTCGGGCCGTCCATGCCATGAGCGAGCGCTGCCAGAAGCCGTTCATCGCGGTCAACTGCGGTGCGATTCCGGAAGGCATCGTCGAAAGCGTATTGTTCGGCCACGAGAAGGGCGCTTTCACCGGGGCGATCGAGGTTCACCGGGGCTATTTCGAAAGGGCCGACGGCGGCACCCTGTTCCTGGACGAGGTGGATGCGCTGACGCCTGCGATCCAGACCCGCTTGCTGCGGGTCATCCAGGAAGGCGAATTGGAGCGCGTCGGGGGACATCAAACGCTGATGGTGGATACCCGGATCATATCCGCCACCAATTGCGACCTCGAAAAGGCCGTTGCGGAAGGCCGTTTCCGCCAGGACCTGTATTATCGGATCAATGTCGTCAGGATCGCGATTCCGCCACTGCGCCAGCGCCCGGAAGATCTGCCCCATCTGGTGGACCTGATACTCCGGCGTTTGAGCAAGCGCTACGGGAAACCCGTGAATTCGGTGAGCCCGGAAGTCATGGCCAGACTGCGGGCTTGCGCCTGGCCCGGAAACGTCCGCGAACTGGAAAACACCCTGGAAAAAGCGGTGCTGTTCGCCCGGCTTCCGGAAATCACCGACATTCCCCTGCCGGACCTTCCGCCTGAGGCGAGGGAGCAATCCTGGAAGGAACTTCGCCGGCAGATGCTCGACCGGCTGGAGCGGGCCTATCTGGAGCAGGCGCTGCGGCGCGCCCAAGGCAATGTGAACGCGGTTGCCGAAGGGATGGAGCTGACCCCGAGAGCGGTGTACCTGAAACTACGCGCCTACGGTATGGACCCGGCCAAATTTCGGGGCTGAAGGCGCAGGAAGGCGCGGGAGCGGCCCCGTTGGGCGGGATGTACTCCGGCGGAGCCTTGGGCTTGGCATTGTGTGTGCATCCTCTGCCAGGGATTCCTGCAGGTGGCGGCCTCGGCGGTGCCGATCCTGCGGCCATGCACAATCCACCCGGAAACCCTATAATTTCGATTCTTTATCGTTCAACTAGCCTATGTCTCATCCACTGAATCACGGAAGGACGACGATGACGCTCGCGAACGAGACGCTCGAGCGTGAGGTGACGGATCTGGTGATCTCCACCCTGAATCTGGACGTCAGCCCCGAGGCCGTCGATCCGGAAGCGCCCTTGTATCGCGAGGGACTCGGCCTGGATTCGATCGACATCCTGGAGATCGCGCTGGTCGTTTCCAAACGTTACGGCTTCCAATTGCGGGCGGACAACGAGGACAACGTCCGAATCTTCGGTTCGCTGCGCAGTCTGTCTCAGCATATCGCGGTCCACCGGGTCGAGTGTTGATGTCCCGGAGCCGCCTTCCGTTGTATTGGATCGTTGCCGGGATCGCGCTTGCGGCTTATGCCGTACTCAATCATTACGTCATGGCCGTTCATGCGGGGAGTTCGCTGGCGGCGTGGCTTCCCCTCGCGCCGGTAGCGGTCGCGGCGGGGGCTGTCGCCTGGCGGTCACGCTGGCGTTACCTGCTGCTGGGGGCCGGCGCCGGCCTGCTGGTGCTGCTGTGGTTGTCGCCGGAGCGGATGGCGCCGGGCGACAAGGTGCTTTACGCCTATCTCGCCGAGCATGTCGGCATCAACGCGCTGCTGGGATGGGGGTTCGGGAGCACTCTGCTGGCCGGGCGCGAGCCGTTGTGTACCCGGCTGGCGCGTTCGGTCCATGGCGTCCTGCCACCCGAGGTGGAGCGCTATTCCCGGGCGGTGACAGCGGCCTGGACGGTTTTTTTTGGAAGCGTCGCGGCGGTATCCCTGCTGCTGTTTTTCTTCGCTTCCATCGACGCCTGGTCGATCTTCGCCAATTTCGTGAATCTGCCTCTGGCGATCGCGATGTTCGTGGCGGAATACCGTATTCGCTTGCGGGCGCTGCCGGATTTCCAGCATGCCTCGATCATGACGAGTTTCCGCTCCTTCTCGGCGTCGTCCAAGCCTGCCGGGGCTGTCGCGGAATCGGGACAGGGATGAGGTCCGCAGCGGACTCGAGGCATGATCGATTTCCCCATCCTGACGCATTCTTCCGACCGGGACATCATTGCCTGCTGCAAGGGGCGTGCAGTCACCGTTCGTGAGTTTCTCGGCGAGGCCGCCAGCCTGGCCGGCCGTCTGCCCGAGCGGCCTTATCTGCTGAACGACTGCGCGGATCGCTACCGTTTTGCCGTGGTTTTCGCCGCCGCCTTGCTGCGCCGCCAGATCAGCCTGCTGCCGCCGACCCTGACGCCGGAGACCGTGCGGCAATTGGCCCGATCGTTCCCGGGGGTCTACTGCCTCACGGACGACCCGCATCGGGCGATCGATCTGCCGCTCCTCCTTTATCCGGAGGATTTGTCCATCGCGGACGTGGAGCGGGTGCCGGTTCCCCACCCCGACCAGATCGCGGCGATCGCCCTCACCTCGGGTTCCACCGGCGCACCCGTGCCGCACGCCAAGACCTGGGGGAACCTGGCGCGGAGCGCCCGTGCCGAGGGCGAACGGCTCGGCATCACGGCGGGCAGGCACATCGTGCTCGGCACGGTGCCGGCCCAGCACATGTACGGGTTCGAATCCACGGTGCTGCTGCCGCTCCAAAACGGGGCCGCGCTTGCCGCTGCCCGCCCGTTCTATCCGGCGGACGTCTGCGCGGCGATCGAGCAGTTGCCGGACGCGGCCGTGCTGGTCACCACGCCTTTCCACCTGCGCGCGCTGCTGACTATCGAAGGGACGTTGCCTGCCGTCGATCTGCTGGTCTCGGCGACCGCGCCTCTGGCGCCGCAGCTTGCCCAGGCCGCCGAAGCCCGTTTCGGCGCGCCGCTCCTGGAAATCTACGGCTGCACCGAGGCCGGTCAGCTCGCGACCCGGCGTTCGGTCGAGGGGCCGGAATGGACGGCGTTTCCGGGTATCTCGATCTACCGGGCGAAGGACGGTTTCCGGGTGCGGGGCGGGCATGTCGCCGGCGAAGTGCGTCTGGACGACGTGCTGGAACTGACGTCGCCGCAACGCTTCGTCTGGCTGGGGCGTTCCGGCGACATGATCAACATCGCCGGCAAGCGCACCTCGCTGGCCTATCTCAATCATCAGATCGCGGCGATTCCCGGCGTGTTGGATGCCGTGTTCGTGATGCCGGACGAGCAAGCCCACGGCTCGGTCACGCGGCTGACGGCCTACGCCGTCGCCCCGGGCCTGACCCAGGCGAGTCTGATGCAGGCGCTCCGGGAGCGGCTCGATCCGGCTTTTCTGCCGCGTCCCTTGCATCTGGTCGCCTGCCTTCCGCGCAATGCCACCGGCAAGCTGCCCCGCGGGGCGCTGGAGGCGTTGTCGGAAAGCCTGCGGGAGGCGTCGTGAGCGACGCGGCGGGAACCATCGGGTTCCGCATCGCGGAGGACCATCCGGCCTGTGGCGGCCATTTTCCGGGGTTTCCGGTGGTGCCGGGGGCGGTGCTGCTGGACGAGATCCTGGGCCGGCTGGAATCGGCATTGGCGATCGATCTCTGCGCCTGCCGCCTGTCGGCCGCCAAGTTTCCGGCGCCGCTCGCGCCCGGCAGCGAGGTGTCGCTGGAATACCGATGGGCGGAGCGGGGCGCCGTCCGGTTCAGTCTCGCCTCGAACGGCCGAACGGTCGCCAGCGGAACCCTGATCCCCCGATGAACGATTCGTCCCCGCAGCGCGAGTCGGCAGCCGCCCCGCACTGGGCGGAGCGGCCCGAGCGCAGCAACATGTTCTTCCTGCGGATCATGGCGTGGATTTCGCTGCATCTGGGCCGGCGCGCCGGGCGCCTGGTGCTTCATCTCATCGTGATCTATTTCCTGCTGTTCGCGGCCGGCGCCCACCGGGCGTCCCGGAACTATCTGAGCCGGGTGCTCGGGCGTCCGCCCCGGCTCGCCGATTGCTATCGCCACTTCTTCCGTTTCGCCTCCACCATCCACGACCGGGTGTACCTGCTCAACGACGAGTTCGCCCGTTTCGATGTCGCCATCGTCGGGGAAGAAGCGATGCACGAGGTCCTGGCCGAGGGACGGGGCGCTTTCCTGCTGGGGGCGCATTTCGGCAGTTTCGAGGTGTTGCGCGCGGTCGCCAGGCAGCGTCCCGGTCTCGAGCCGGCGATGGTCATGTACGAGGAGAACGCCCGCAAGATCAACGCCATGCTCGCGGCGATCGCTCCCGGCCGGGTTGGAGATGTCATTCCGCTGGGACGGGTCGATGCCATGCTGCGGCTGCGCGAGGCGCTGGATCGGGGCAAGATCGTCGGCATGCTGGGCGACCGCACGCTGGGTTCCGAGCCCGCCATGAAGTTGCCGTTCCTGGGCGGGGTGGCGCGGTTTCCGACCGGTCCTTTGCGGATGGCGGCGCTCATGAAGCGGCCGGTGCTGTTCATGGCCGGGCTGCATAGGGGCGGCAACCGCTACGAGATCCATTTCGAGAGGCTGGCGGATTTCTCCGACATATCCGCTGATCAGGCCGAAGCGGTACCCGCCGCCCTGGCCCGCTATGTATCCCGCCTGGAAGCTTTCTGCCGTGCCCAGCCTTACAACTGGTTCAATTTTTTCGATTTCTGGGCCGCGAGCGAAGGGCGGACCGAAGTCGAGGGGTAGGATTCATGGGATTTCGCGCGGGATTCATCGGCTTTTTCCTCGCCCTGATCGCCTTTGCTACGGCGGCGCAGGCCGAGCCCTGGAGTCTCGCCCAGTTGATGCGGGCGCTTGCCGCCCAGACCTCCGGCACGGCCGAGTTCGTGGAAAAAAAATACGTCTCGGTATTGACCGAGCCGGTCGAGTCCTCGGGCGAGCTGTCGTTCGCCGCACCGGACCGGTTGGAGAAGCGGACGATCAGGCCGCTGAGGGAGAGGCTGGTGCTGGAAGGCGAGCGCCTGAGCCTGGAGCGGGGAAGCGAGCGCCGCAGCGTGGGATTGGATGAATACCCTGAAATCGCCGCCCTGGTCGGCAGCATCCGCTCCACCCTGATGGGCGACTGCGCCGCTCTGGAAAAAATCTACCGGCTGTCCCTCAATGGTGATGCCCGCCGTTGGACGTTGCTGCTGGTCCCTTCAACACCGGCGGTGGCCGAACGGGTCGCCTACATCCGCATTGGCGGTTCGGACGGCAGGGTCGATCGGGTCGAAATCCACCAGCCCGGCGGCGACTACTCGGTCATGTCGATCCGGGAGATTCCGCAGCGATGACCGCTTCGCGGCGTTGGCCGCTCGTCGTCTGGCTCGTCTCGGTCTGCGTCTTCGCTGTGGCGGCGGGTCGCATGCGGCTGGCGACCGACCTGTCGGCGTTCCTGCCGAGCCGCCCCAGCGCGAGCGAGCAGCTGCTGATCGACCAGTTGCGGGAGGGCCCCGCCTCGCGGCTGATCCTGATCGCCGTCGAAGGCGCGACCGAAGCGGTCCGCCTCCGTCTGTCCGGCCTCATGGCGGATCGGCTGCGTCAGGACGCCCGGTTTTCGGCGGTGAGCAACGGCGCAGCGGCCGAGGGCGAGCCCGAACGGGAACTGCTGTTCCGTCGGCGTTACCTGCTGAGCCCGGCCGTGACGCCCGAGCGATTTTCGGTGGAGGGGCTGCGGGCGGCGGTGCGCGCTTCCATCGACCGGGTCGCCTCCTCGACGGGACTGATGACGAAGTCTCTGCTGCCAAGCGATCCCACCGGCGAGCTGCTGGAAATCCTCGACCGTATGGAGACGGAGGCGCGTCCGGAAACCGCCGGGGGAGTCTGGGTGTCGCGGGACCGCAAGCGAGCGCTGTTGCTCGCCCAGATTCGCGCCGCAGGATCGGACACCGACGCGCAGCAGCAGGCGCTTGCCGCGATCCGCGCCGCATTCGCCGGCGCCGCGGCGCAGGCCGGCGGCACCGATGCCCGGCTGATGCTGTCCGGCCCGGCGGTATTCACCGTGGAGGCGCGGGAGCGGATCAAGGGCGAGGCCATCCGCCTGTCGGCGATCGGCACGGCTCTGGTGGTCGTCCTGCTGCTCGCCGTATACCGCTCGGTCACGGCGCTGGCGCTGGGGCTGGTGCCGGTGGCCACCGGCGCGGCGGCCGGCATCGCGGCCGTGAGCCTGGGCTTCGGCGTGGTCTACGGCATGACGCTGGGGTTCGGCGCGACGCTCATCGGTGAAGCGGTGGACTACGCCATCTATCTGTTCGTCCAGGCCGGCGAGGGAAGCGGGGAGGACGGGCGCCGTGGCTGGTTCGATCTGTACTGGTCGACCATCCGGCTGGGGGTGCTGACCTCGGTGTGCGGCGCACTGCCTTTGGCCTTGTCCGGCTTCCCCGGTTTTTCCCAGCTCGGAGTTTACTCGATCGCGGGACTGCTTGCGGCGGCGGCCGTCACCCGCTGGGTGTTGCCGGGCTTGCTGCCCGGACATTTCCGGATTCACGACCTGAGCCGGGCGGGAGAGGTTCTGGTTCGGCTTGCAAGCCGGCTGCGGCCGTTACGGTGGCTGGTGCCGATGGCGGTGGCTCTGGCCTGCGCGATCATCGGGCTGCACCGCGATACCCTGTGGAATGAACAGCTCGGCGCGCTCAGCCCCGTCCCGGTGGAGGCCCAGAGGCGCGACGCCGAACTCAGGGCCGACCTGGGCGCGCCCGATGCGGGCTATCTGGTTGTGGTGCGGGGGGCGGACGCCGAATCCGCCTTGCAGGCCGCGGAGCGTGCCTCGGCGCGCCTGGCCGCGCTGGCGGGAGAAGGCGTCATCGCCGGCTTCCAGAGCGCCTCCACCTATTTGCCCAGCCGCCTGACTCAAAGCCGGCGGCGCGACGCCTTGCCCGAGGAGCGGGCGCTGCGCGAGCGCTTCGCCGCCGCGGTCCGCAGCCTGCCAGTCCGTCCGGACCGATTCGAGAGCTTCTTTGCCGACGTGCGGGCCGCCCGCGAGGCGCCGCTGCTCACGCCGGGGGATCTGCGGGGCACCCGCTTCGCCCTTGCGGTGGATTCCCTGCTGGTGCCCGGCGCGGCGGGCTGGACGGCTTTGTTGCCGCTGCGGGCGCCGGCGGAGGATTCCGGGCATGGATTGGAGGCTTCCCGAATCCGCGCGGCGCTGTCCGATGTTCAGGAGGCGATCTTCCTCGACTTGAAGGCGGAGACCGACCACCTCTACCGCGGCTATCTGGCCGAGGCGACCCGGCTTTCCGCCGGCGGGGCGGGGGCGATCATCCTCCTGCTGGCCCTCGCCTTGCGTTCGCCGGGGCGGGTGCTGCGGGTCTGCCTGCCGCTCGCAGCCGGCCTGGCCGTGGTGACTGCGGCACTGGTGGCGAGCGGACATCAGCTCACCATGCTGCATCTCATCGGGATGATGCTGGCGGTCGCGATCGGCTCCAATTATTGCCTGTTCTTCGACCGCCTCAACCAAGCCGGCACGACGGCTCCGGCCGGGCTGGGAAGGACCCTGGTTTCGCTGACCCTGGCGAATCTCGCCACCGTCGCCGTCTTCGGCCTGCTGGCCGGCTCGTCGGTGCCGGTGCTGAGCGCGATCGGCGTGATGGTGGCGCCGGGGACGTTCCTGGCGCTGGTGATTTCGGCGATGTACTCGAAGCTGGACGGGAAATGCGCGGCATGAAGGCGAGGCATGGGCAGCGCTGGACGCCTTCCCTCGGCATCAAGGCTTCCGTGGTCCTCCATGGCGCGGCGGCCGCGCTGACCCTGTGGCGGCCCGAATCGTGGTCCTGGGCGCTGGGGGCGGTGGCCGCCAACCACGCCTTGCTCACGGTGGCGGGCTTGTGGCCGCACAGCCGCGTGCTCGGCCCGGTCATGACCCGCTTGCCGCCGGACGCCGCGGCGAGGGGCGAGGTGGCCATCACCATCGACGACGGTCCCGACCCCGAGGTGACGCCCCAGGTGCTGGCTATCCTGGATGCCTATGGAGCGAAGGCCACTTTCTTCTGCATCGGCCGCAGGGCCCGGGAGCACGCCGCGCTTTGCGCCGACATCGCCGCCCGCGGCCATGCGGTGGAAAATCACAGCTACAGCCATCGCCACACGTTTTCCCTGTCTGGTCTGAGCGGATTCGAGCGCGAATTGCGTCGGGCGCAGGAAGCGCTCGCCGGAATCACCGGGCGAGCACCCCGGTTCTTCCGGGCGCCGGCCGGCTTGCGCAATCCCCTGCTCGATCCGGTCCTGGCCCGGCAGGGTCTCTCCCTGGTGAGCTGGACCCGGCGCGGCTTCGACACCCGCCGCGGCCAGCCGCAGCGCGTGCTCGCCTCGCTGACCGGCAAACTTCAGGCCGGAGACATCCTGCTGCTGCACGACGGCAACGCCGCGCGTTCCGATTCCGGCCAGGCCGTCATCCTCGAAGTGCTGCCGCGGCTCCTCGAGACCATGGGGGAGCGGCAACTGCATCCCGTCACTCTCCGCGCCGCCTGCCCATGACCGAAAACTTCAAACGGTTGCTCGTCGAAACCGCCGCCGCGCCATACCGCCGGGCCGGATACTTCGCCTGGCATTTCGCCCGCGGCAAGCTCAGGGCCGATCCGGTATTCATGGCGTTGTTCGAGCGCCATCTGCTGCCCGAGCGGGCGAGGCTCCTGGACCTCGGCTGTGGCCAGGGGTTGTTGGCGTCTCTTCTTCTCGCAGCCCATTCCTTGCGTGCGTCGGGCCTTTGGCCGCAGTGCTGGACGCCGCCGCCTCGGCTCGATGCCCTGCGCGGCATCGAACTGATGGCCGCCGACGTCGCCCGGGCCAGGACGGCCCTGGCGGAGCGGGCCGAGATCGTCGAAGGAGACATCCGCCGGACCGATTTCGGCATCGCCGATGCCATCGTCGTGTTGGACGTGCTGCATTACATGACGTATGCGGATCAGGAAACCGTGCTGCGCCGCATCCGCAATGCACTCACCCCCCGCGGCGTGCTGCTGCTCAGGGTGGGGGACGCGGAGGGTGGCTTGCCGTTCCTGATCAGCCTATGGGTCGATCGTCTGGTGACCTTTCTGCGCGGACACAGATTGCCGTCGCTGTACTGCCGCCCCTTGCGGGTTTGGCGGCGCCTGCTGGAAGAACTCGGCTTCAGTGTCGAAGCGATTCCGATGAGCGAAGGGACGCCGTTTGCCAATGTGCTCCTGGCGGCGCGGCATGAAGGCTCTCATTCGGCATGAAGCGCTTTCCGTTCCCCTCGTCCTTCCGCCAAGTTGCGGCATTGGCCGCCATGGTCAGGAAAATCGAGCTGCCGAAAACTTCGTCCGGGATGGCCGCCCAATGCACGATGGCGTTGACCAAGTCGGATCCCGGCCCTTTCGGCCCTACCAGGCGACCCCCGAAGGCAAGGTATCTCCATGGGGCGTAGCAAATGAGCACGATCCAATGGAGCCGGTTCCTGATCAGGTTCCTTTGAATATTTTCGGCCGGATATCAATATAAGGCGTAAGGACGGGCGGAAGCGGAACAGAGGTCCGTGGCGCGCCACGGACAAGGTAATCACACGATTATCATCGGAAGCAATTCTACTATATCAGGGTGATCGCGGGCGTCGGGCGGATTCAGGAAATAAACGGAAGCATGTCGGTCGTCGTGCTCTGAATGGCGGCGGCTGGCTCGTGTCAGTATGGATCGAAGGGCGGGATCATGGCATAGTCTGTGCCGAATTTCTTTCGCGAGACCGAGCCTGTGCGGCTTCGGGAGAGCCGGGCTTCAGCCCGGGAGGTACCAGCCAGGACGTTGCGTGATATGTCAGGGTGGTTTCCGGGGCTGAAGTGCTGTTGTATAGGCGCGCATATGTTTTAGGGTCCAGTCCCTATCCGAAGGTGAATGAGGTCGAATAAACCATCGGGGCATGGTTCATCAGCGAGATGTTTTTGCCTTATTGATGGCTCGCTATTATCATATTGAGCCAATATATCGCTATCTGGGCAAGTTTTATAATTACCCTTTAATTCATTGTCGTGGTTCCCATTCTGATTTCAGCCTTTACCGCCACCAGTTCGTTGGGATGCGGGTGCGAGGCGATGCTTCATGCTTTGGCAGAGGGCGAGTGCGGGCTTGCACCCTGCCGGTTCGAAACGGTCGATCTGAACACATTCGTCGGTGAAGTCACGGGAGTCGATCAAATCGTCATTCCCTCCGGCTTGTCCGCGTTCGATTGTCGCAACAACCGGTTGGCCCTGCTCGGGCTGGGACAGGACGGCTTCGAGGATGCGGTGCGGGAGTCGGTGCGGCGGTTCGGGACGCGCCGCGTCGGCGTGTTCATCGGCACCAGCACCTCCGGCATGCTGGAGACGGAACTGGCCTATCGCCGGCGCGATCCGGACAGCGGGGCTTTGCCGGCGGATTTCGACTATGGCGGGACCCACAACTGTTTTTCCGTCGGCGCTTTCGTGCGCGACCATTTCGGTATCGAGGGTCCGGCGGTGGTGGTGTCTTCCGCCTGCTCGTCCAGCGCCAAGGTCTTCGGCAATGCTGCCCGCATGATTCAGGCGGGGCTGATCGACGCGGCCGTGGTCGGCGGCGTCGACTCGCTGTGCCTGACCACGCTGTACGGATTCAATTCGTTGGAGCTGCTTTCGCCCCGGCCTTGCCGGCCTTTCGACGCCCATCGCGATGGCATCTCGATCGGGGAGGCGGCGGCTTTCGCCCTGCTGCAACGGACCCCGGACGATGCCGGACCCGAGGCCCTGTTTCTGCTCGGTATCGGCGAGAGCAGCGACGCTTATCACATGTCGGCACCGCATCCGGAAGGGAGGGGCGCCAAGGCGGCGATCGGCGCAGCATTGGCATCGGCCGGCCTGTCGCCGGCGCAGATCGGCTACGTCAACCTGCACGGCACCGGCACCCGTGCCAACGACGCGGCGGAGGCCTTGGCCGTGCAAGCGGTCTTCGGCGATGCCGTGGCCTGCAGTTCCACCAAGGGCTCGACCGGCCATACCCTGGGGGCGGCGGGGGCCGTCGAGGCTGTCATCAGCCTCCTGGCGATCCGCCACGGGTTCATGCCCGCGGGCGTGAATACGGGGCTCTTGGAACGGGGATTTGAGCTGGACTATGTCCGCTCCCGCCGCCAAGCGCGTCTGGAGACCGTGCTGTCGAATTCGTTCGGATTCGGCGGTTCCAACTGTTCGCTGGTGTTCGGACGGTTATGACCCTACTGCAATGTCATATCGAGGGCGTGGGCGCGATCGGCCCGGGTTTCGCCAGCCTTGAAGAATTCCGGAAGCTGGTCGAGACGGGCCGGGCCGATCCCTCTGCGCCGACCCCGGTGCCGCCGCCGGCCTGTCTGCCGGCGGCGGAGCGGCGGCGCGCCGGGACCTCGATCAAGCTCGCCCTGGCCGCAGGGTTGCAGGCATTGGAGGTCTCCGGGCGCGATCCCACGGCGCTCTCGACGGTATTCGCCTCCTCCGGCGGGGATGGGGATAACTGCCACAACCTCTGCGAGTCCTTGGCGTCCGACGACCGGCAGATTTCCCCCACGCGGTTTCACAACTCGGTCCACAACGCCCCCTCCGGCTACTGGGGCATCGCCCTCGGCGCCACGGCGACCTCGACCAGCCTGTGCGCGTTCGACGCCAGTTTCGGCGCGGGGCTCCTCGAATCGATGGCGCAGCTCGTCCATGACCGCCAGCCATGTCTGCTCATCGCTTACGACGTGCCGTATCCCGATCCCCTCGACCGGGTTCGGGACATCGGCGGGGCCATGGGTGTGGCTCTGGCGCTGGCGCCCGAGCCCACGGCCCGGAGCCTGGCGCGGCTAACGCTGAATCTGGGGGAGGGGCCGTGCAGCGAGCTGCCGGAAGCCGGTCTGGAAGCCATGCGGCGCGGCATTCCCGCCGGTCGCGGGCTGCCCTTGCTGCGGGCTTTGGTGCTTTCGGAGTCGTGCCGTCTCGTCATCGATTATCTCGATCCACTGCGGCTGGAACTGGAGCTTACGCCATGCCGCTAGACCGCGACTGGATCGCGCAGCGAATCCCGCACGCCGGCGCCATGTGTCTTCTGGACCGCGTGCTGGCCTGGGATAGCGACCGGCTGCGCTGCCTGGCCACCAGCCACCTTCGCCCGGACAACCCGCTCCGCTCGGGTGGTTGCTTGTCGGCGGTCTGCGGGATCGAATATGCGGCCCAGGCCACCGCCGTGCATGGCGCATTGCGCGCCGACGGACGCGAAGAGGCGCCGCGCAGCGGCTTCCTGGTCAGCGTGCGCAACGTCGAATTCAAAGTACGCCGGCTGGACACGCTGGACGGCGATCTCGTGGTCGAGGCGGAACGCCTCACGGGGGACGGCAATGACGCGCTCTATCGATTCCGTCTTCTGGCGGCGGATGGCCGGGAGCTGCTGACCGGGCGTCTCGCGATGCGGCTGGACGCGGAAGCGGGTGAAGGAGGAGCGAAACCATGAGGCAGGCCCTGGTCAGCGGCGGCAGCGGGGGTATCGGCGCGGCGATTTGCCGCCGGCTGGCGCACGACGGCTTGCACGTCTGGGTGCATTACCACGGCCATCGCGAGGCGGCGGAGCGGGTGGTGGATGCCATCCGCGCCGGTGGCGGCCGTGCGGAGGCGATCGGCTTCGACGTTTGCGACGCGGCGGCGGCCGCGGCGGCCATCGAGACGATGTGCGCCGAACGGCCCATCCAGGTGCTGGTGAACAACGCCGGCATCCACGACGACGCCGTCTTTCCCGCCATGCGGGCCGACCAATGGCACCGGGTCATCGACGTCTCGCTGAACGGCTTCTTCAACCTCACCCAGCCGCTGGTCCTGCCGATGATCCGCGAGCGCTGGGGCCGGATCGTCAACATTGCCTCGGTGGCGGCACTGACCGGCAACCGCGGCCAGGTCAACTATGCCGCCGCCAAGGGCGCATTGCATTCGGCCACCAAGTCGCTGGCGCTGGAGCTGGCCAGCCGGGGCGTGACCGTCAATGCCGTGGCGCCTGGGATCATCGAGACGGGCATGGCCGAAGGCGCGTTCGACCGGGCTGCCATCGAACGGCTGGTGCCCATGAAGCGGGCGGGCCGGCCGGATGAGGTGGCCGAGCTGGTGGCGTTCCTGGCTTCCGAACGGGCCGCCTACATCACTGGGCAGATCATCTCCATCAACGGTGGGATCATCTGAAGGACACCCCATGAGCGCGGCTCCGGCGACAACCGTATCGGTCCACGCGGCTGAAACCCTGCTGTTTTTCACCCTGCTGCAGCTCGCCGTCATCGTGCTGATCGGGCGGATCGGCGGCGCCCTGGCCTCGCGCGCCGGCCAGTCGCCGGTGGTGGGCGAAATCATCGGCGGCATCGTTTTGGGTCCCTCCCTGTTCGGGCTGCTCTCGCCCGACATCTTCAAGTTCGTGTTCCGCTCCGCACCGCCCGAGCCGCTCACCATCCTCTCGCAGCTCGGCCTGATCCTGCTGATGTTCCAGATCGGCCTGGAGTTCGATTTCTCGCATCTGAAGGAGCGGCGCAACCGCCGCGCGGTCCGCGACGTCGCCTTGGCCGGCCTGGCGTTGCCGTTCGTGCTCGGTCTGGGGTTCGGCTATCAGACCGCGCCGCTGCTTTCCCCCGACGCCGACCGCCTCGCCTCGTCGCTGTTCATCGCCACCGCCTTTTCGATCACCGCCCTGCCGATCCTGGGCCGGATCATGATCGAATTCGGCATGACCGATCACAAACTCGGCGTGATTGCCATCAGCGTGGCGGCGATCAACGACGTGGTCGGCTGGCTGCTGCTGGCGCTGGTGACCACCCTCACGGTCGCCGAATACTCCCATGCCGAATTCGCGCTCAAAGTGGGGCTGGTCGCCGCCTTCGTCGTGCTGAGCTGGTTCGTGGTGCGGCCGGGGATGAAGTGGCTGGTGCGGCGCTTCCAGACGTCCGAAGCCGGTCTGTCGGGCAACCTGCTCGGCGTGCTGCTGGCCGGGATATTCCTCGCCGGCATGTGCACCTACGAGCTGGGGATCTTCGCGATCTTCGGCGGCTTCATGATGGGCGTCGTGCTGCACGACGAACCCGAACTCCGCGCCGCCTGGAAGGAGAAGGTAGGGCACTTCGTGACGGTGTTCTTTCTCCCCATCTTCTTCACCTACACCGGCCTGCGCACCGAGATCGGCGGACTGGACACCCTGCAACTGTGGGGCTGGTGCGCGCTCATCGTCCTGCTCGCCACCGTGGGCAAGTTCGGCGGCGCCTATGTCGCGGCCAGGCTGTCCGGCCTCGGTCGCCACGAGTCGGCCATTCTCGGCATCATGATGAACACCCGGGCCCTCATGGAATTGATCGTGCTCAACGTCGGCTACGACCTCGGCGTGATTTCCCGCAACGTCTTCACCATGCTGGTGCTGATGGCCATCGTCAGTACCGTCCTGACCACGCCCTGTTTGAGGGTTTGGTTGCCGAAGGCGGGGTTTGCATTGCCTGGCCGACGCTGAAAGGATGATAAAGACCCGAGGGAGGCAGGTGAAGGGCAGAAGCATCGCTTACCCAGGGACGGCGTCTCGTGCTTCCTGACCCGCAAGCTCAAGCGGGGGGTCAAGACCAGTGCCGCCGAATTCCTGGGGTTTACCTTCCGGGGAACGAAACTGCGTTGGAGCGAGCCTTCGAGGACTTCAAGCACCGGGTCCGGAAACCGAACGGCGATCAGCCGCACAAAAGCGTCGGGAACGATTTTGGACAGCCGGAGGCTGGTCCGAAGGGCGCAGCTCCAAGGATGGAGTCCGCAACAGCGACTGGCGCCTGTCGCGGACACGGGCGACCCACACCGGGATGTCCAACCAATGGCTGAAGGCCCGCGGCTACGCCTGAGATCGCCGTGTGCTCCCTTCCCGTGAACCGCTTAGGGAGCGGCCCCCGTGCCGGGTGGTGTGGGGACCGGGGGTTGGAAGCCCCTGGTTATCCGATTCGGCATGATGGTTGATCGGATAGCAGCTATATCCGGTATCGCCTTCGCCTGCCAGCGCACTATGCGAATACCCGCCGAAGAAAGGGCTTTATCCTTCTTTGCATCGGCGGCTTGGCGGTCTTCTTTTTGATGGGTTGCGTCGTCAAGTTCGATGACGGCGACAATGCTGGAATCTTTGTTGCACACCACGAAGTCGGCACTCATTCGGTTGATGCGATTGAGCCAGGCCTGATAGTTGTTGCCCTTCTTGACCCCGAGCAAGCGGGAAAGCTGAACTTGGGCGAGCACAATGTGCTCGGGCAGCGCCCGAGTAAGGCGAAAGTACAAAACCTGCTCAGGTTGAGAAAGCGGTTTCTTGGCGTAGAAAGGCCAAACTTCATCGGTGCCCCCACCTTGGGACTTGGCCTTGAGAACTGCCAGAACTGCTCCCACTGCGATGACAACGACCAACAGCAAAATCATCGTGCTCATTGTTTTAGTTTCCTACGGGCGTTGTCCTGATAGAGCAGCCGGCGGCACGGATCGGCGTGCACCGCCCCTGCCGCCTTCGACGTCGCTTCGAAGACGGCGGGCCATTCCTGTGCAAGGAAGGTGAACTGGGTCATTGGGATACCTCCAGTTCGGCAGCCAGCACCTCGACATAGCGGCGGTAGCTGAACACGCGATCACGCTGCCGGTTCGTGAGCTCGGCCACGATACCCAGGCGCGCGAGATGCGCCAGCGATTTGTTGACGGTGGCCGGCGTCAGCTCGGTGGCCTTGACCAGCGCGGCGGACGTGGCCAGCGGCTGGCGCTGTAACGCCTGGTGCACCGCCAGCGCCGAGGCGGCCGCCCGGCCCAGCCCGGCGATGCGCTCGCGATCCGCATCCACGAGTGACAACAGGGCATGCGCCGTCGCCACGGCCTGTGTGGCGCTGGTCTCGATGCCCTCGGCGAAAAAATCGAGCCAGCGCTCCCAGTCCCCGTTCAGGCGCACCGCGTTCAGCAACTCGTAGTAGAGCGCGCGATGCGTCTTGAAGAACAGGCTTGGGTAGAGCATGGGCGCACGCAGCACGCCGTCGGCCACCAACTGCAGCACGATCAGCAGCCGCCCCAGGCGTCCGTTGCCGTCCAGAAACGGGTGGATGGTCTCGAACTGCACATGGGCCAACGCCGCCTTGAGCAGCGGCGGCGTCGGCTCCGGCTCATCGTTAAGGAAACGCTCGAACGCGGCAAGACACTCCGGAACCGCCTCGGCCGGCGGCGGCACGAACACGGCGTTGCCGGGCCGCGTGCCACCGATCCACACCTGCGTGCGGCGCACCTCCCCGGGCGTCTTGCTCCGGCCGCCAGGGTGATCCATCAGCACCTCGTGCATCTCGCACAACAGGCGCGTGCATAGCGGCAGCCCGCCACGCAGCTTTTCCAGGCCACGCTCCAGTGCCGCCACGCAGCGACTGACTTCGCGTGCATCCTCCACCGGCACGCCCGGCTGCTCGTCGATCTCGTACAGCAACAGGTCCGCGAGGGACGACTGCGTGCCCTCGATCTGTGAAGACAGCACCGCCTCCTTGCGCACGAAGCCGTAGAGCAGCAGCGCCGCATTGGGCAGCAGGGCGCTGACCGCATCCAGCCGACCGAGCGCCACCAGCGCCGCATCGAAACGCCGCCGCAGGGCGCTGGACCAGACGATGGGCGGCTGCGGCGGCAGCGGCGCAGGCACAAAGGCCCGGAACGGCTCCCTCGCCGTAGTGACGGTCAGGTAGTGACCGGGCGCAGGTCGTTGCATGGGGCGAACCTAAAATAAGGGCGTGCGTTATTTTAGTTTGACAATGTATCGTAAAACTATGCCGGGCGCTGATTCAGAATGCTCCTTGTCATCGTGGCGCGGCGCTCCGCAATGGCGCGCTTGATTGCCCCGGCTGCCCTCGGTCGCCGTACGCGGGTGATGGTTACGATGCCAAGACAGCAAAAGCGCCAGCGCCCGCCGTGCGCGGATCGGCGTGCACCACGCCTTGCGCCTTCGCGGCAGCCTTGAAGACGGCGGGTCATTCATGCACGAGGAAGGAGAAATGGCTCATGCCGCGCGCAACTCCTCGCCCAGGTCCGGTAGCGCCACGGCGGGGACTTCGTCCAGGGCGGAGGCGACGGTCGGCAGGAGGCGGCGGGGAATCATCCTTGCAGTTGTGGAGTGTCGCTCCGTAATTGCAAGGTAGTTTGGCCTAGCCTCAGGGGCAGCGCGCAGTCATTGCAGAAGGTCGTCAACCTGACGGGCTACGACGAATCGCGCCGGCGCTACTCCCATTTCCAATGCTTTGAAGTGCGCCTTCCCGCACTCGATCTTGGCCCACTCCTTATCCCGCAAATCGTCGGCGAACAAGCCGCTCTTCGTCTCCACCACAAAATACAGCCTCTCGGCGCCATCCTTCTCTACCAGCACCGCCCAGTCCGGGTTGTAGCTGCCGAGCGGCGTCGGCACGGTAAACCAGCCCGGGAGCTTCGCGTACACCTTGATGGCGCCGTTCTTTTCGAGCTGGTCGCCAAAGGTTCGCTCGGTGTCCGAGTCGTAGACGATCTGCTCGTAGACGGCTTTGTTGGCGTCGAGCAGGTTCCTGAGGTAGCCGGTCAGCTCTTCTTGTTCGAACAGCTCCTGCGCGTAGTAGTGCTCGTCGCCCAGGCGCTGGTACTTGATGCCGTCCACCACCGCCAGCCGCTTGCAGCGGTTGATCGCTTCGGCGGTCAGCTCGATGAAGGCCTGCGGGTTGCGCTTGAAGTCGTCGAGCCGCCGGCTGCCGCTCAGGATGCGCTGGATGCTGCGGCGCGTGAGCTGGGTGCGGTCCTGCAGTTCCGTGAGCAGGTCGGGCAGTTCAATGTCGGCTTCGTCAAGCACCACGGTCGCGGCGCCTTCCCGCTCGGTCGCCTCCACACCCGCCTTGCCGATGGCGATGTCGGCCTTGCGCCATTGCAGGCGCGTCTTCGGGATCGCGGGCGCCTCCTGCACGGCGCGGATACAGCTCTCGATCAGCTTCTCGTTGTCGAACTGCACCCGATACGTGGTCTTGTGCTTGATGCGGTCCCACAGCGCCTTGAACTCGGGGCTGTGCAGCACCGCCTGGCGGGTGCGCACCTGGCGGCGCTCATCGGCGTTCTTGATCTCCAGCCGCCCGGCGAGCTTCTTGAGCACGGCGGTGATCTGGTCGCGTTGCGCGGCGAAGGGCTCGGGCACTGCCAGCGTGCCGTCCTTCAGAGCCTGCTTGAGCGAATCCTGCACCTTGCCCTTGGCGTCGATGTGACCCGCGGCCTTGAGGTGTTCCCACAGGGCCTTGGACTGCTCCACGCCAAGCGGCGCCGTGCTGCCGTCGGGCTGGGCGACCGTGACGCCGGCGAACTGGTGTGGCTCGACGACACCGAAGCGGATGCCGGTGTCCTGCTCAATTTCCTTCTGCAGGTTCTCGGCGAACTGCTCGTAGCTCTCCATCGCCACCACGGTGAGCGTGTTCACCTCGAAGCCGCGGACGCGATCGCCCTGCTGGTTGACGCACAGGCGCAGGCCCCGGCCAATCGTCTGGCGCCGCTCGCGTTCGGTCTGGATGTCGCGCAGGGTGCAGATCTGGAAGACGTTGGGGTTATCCCAGCCTTCCTTGAGTGCAGAGTGGGAGAAGATGAACTTGAGCGGCGTGTCGAAGCTGAGCAGATTCTCCTTGTCCTTCATGATCAGGTTGTAGGCACGCTCGGCGTTCTCGCGATTGCTCGCGTTGTTCTCGGCGGTGTCGGTCCAGCCGCCCTTCTTGTCGATGGAGAAGTAGCCGTTGTGCACCTCCTCGGCGGCGCGAGTGAGGTCCACTTCCTGGAAGAGAGTGCGGTAGTCGGGCAGGTTCGCCGCACGGCGGTACTCCTCCTCGAAGATGCGCGCGTAGTCTCCCTTCACCGGGTTGCCGTCGGCGTCGTACGACCGGTACTTCGCCACCTCGTCAATGAAGAAGAGCGACAGCACCTTGATGCCCTGCGGCCGCAGTCGCTTCTCTTTTTCGAGATGCTCGCGGATGGTACGGCGGATCATTTCGCGCTGCACGGCCAGCGCGTCTACATCGCCCCAAGCCTGCCCCGGCTTCAGGTACTGCTCGCCCCCCGGCACGCGCAGCTCCAGGTACTCGTCGCCCCTGGCCACGCGGATCTCGCCGATGCGGCAGTTGGCGTAAATCGCCCGGCCGGTGGTCTGCTCCAGGTTGTCGCCGTCCTGCACGGTGACTTCCTGCCGCCGCACCTTGCCGCCCGCGGTCTGTATGTCCAGCTCGACCCGCGCGCTGATCGTGCCCTTCTTGTTGCTCACCGAGATCAGGCGCACGTAGGGCTTGTTGTGTGCGTCCTCGACCGTGGCCGAGGCCACCTCGATCTGCTTCACCAGCCGCTTCTCATAGGCATCCACCGCGTCCAGCCGGTAGACCATGTGGTGCTTGTCCACGTGGGTGGCCGAGTAGCGCAGCGTGCACAGCGGGTTCATCGCATCGAGCGCGGCCTTGCCTTGGCCCTGGAGGCCGCCGTCCACGCTCTGCGGCTCATCCACGATGACGATGGGGCGGGTGGCCTTGATCAAGTCGATGGGCTTTTCGCCTCCGGTCTTCTCGCTGTCCTTGTAGAGGTTGTTGACGTCCTTCTTGTTGATGGCCCCGACGGTGACCACCATGATCTGGATGCTGGCGCTGGTGGCGAAGTTGCGCACCTGGCCGAGCTTGGCCGAGTCGTACAGGAAGTAGTCGAAGGGTACACCTGCATACAGGCTCTTGAAGTGCTCCTCGGTGATCTGCAGCGACTTGTACACACCCTCCTTGATCGCCACCGACGGCACCACGATGACGAACTTGGTGAAGCCGTAGCGCTTGTTCAGCTCGAAGATCGTGCGCAGGTAGACGTAGGTCTTGCCGGTGCCCGTCTCCATTTCCACGGTGAAGTCGCCCGAGGCGAGCGTGCCCGAGGGCGGCAGGCCATGGCGGAGCTGGATGTCGGTGAGGTTCTTCAGCAGCTCGTCGTCGAGCAGGGTCAGACGGTTGCCGACGCCCAGGTCGCTCTCGGCAAACGCCAGACTCGCCTGCGGGCTTGCGGTGTCGCGCGTGACGGTGAACTCGGTGCGGCAGATTTCCTGCCCGCGGAACAGGTCGCACACCGCCTCGATGGCCTCGAGCTGGTAGTCGAGGTTGGGCTCAAAATGCAGTTTCATAGGCAGGCCACCACGCCTTGCAGAAAGCACTGAAAACTGCGTGAGCGATTGCGGCGAGGGTCCATGTGTTTGGCAATATTGCGGGCCGCGGCGATCTTGGGAAAACTGTTACGGTAGATACCGTTTTGTTTGAGGAAATGGTGAAGCCGCTCCCAGGTGCCGCCATTGTCGGGATTGTTGAATGAGTTCGGAAAGCGAATACCACGTAACGATGTAAAAGCGCATTGCAATGCCGTGGTATCGCCTATAAACCACGCCTCCAATTCCTCGATGGCGATGCGATTGACCACCTGGAAAGCAGCACCACCCGTTCCTGCAGCCGTTTTTGTCTGCAATCCGGCGTTGCGAGCCATGTCTTCAAGTTGCCGTTTCAGGTCATGACAGTTGTCATTGTCCCGATCGATCAAGACAATGACCTTGATCTCCTCGCCTCCATCCATCCGCCTTTTGTAGCCGCGGAGCCGGTCAGGGAGCTCTTTCATGAGCCGCCCCTTGCTCCGCATGTTGATCACCTTCCACCCGGTGCGATTCCCGATGATCTTCGGCAGCAGGTGCCGCAAGGCCTCTTCCATGGATGGCTCCTCCACGAGCACTTCCAGTCGGCTCATGCCCCTTCCTCCCCAGCCAGGGGGTCGCCCACTTCGAAATGCCCCTCCATCCACAGATCCCCCAGGGATGCCCCCGCCTCAAGAAATTCCCTGATGCCGGGCATATCCGCGACCCGCTTCGCCCGGGTGTAACCATCGGCGCCTCGATAGAGAACACGCACCTGTTCAGGACGCAGCCGATCAATAAAGAAGGGGGAGTGGGTGGTCACGATGAGCTGGGTGCGCGCCGAAGCCATGTCGCACTCTTCCGCCAGTTCCGGCAGAAGCCGGGGGTGGAGATAGTTTTCCGGCTCTTCGATGCCGATGAGCTGCGGTGGTTCCGGATCGTAGAGCAGGATCAGGTAGGCCAGCATCTTCAGTGTTCCGTCCGAGGCGAAGCGCGCCAGCACCGGGGAAGAAAAGGGTGCATCCTTGACCTGCAGCAGCAGGCGGCCGTCGTCCAGCGGGCGTGAGGTCACCTCCTCGACGCGGGGGACACGGCGTTTCAAGGTCTGGAAAATCTTGTCCAAGCGTTCCGGATGTTCCTCGCCCAGGTATTGAATGACGTTGGCGAGGTTGTCGCCCGTCTGGGACAACCGTTCTTCCGCCCCTGCCTCCGGGTTGCCCCGTGCCGCGTCGGCGGAAAGGTACGAAAGATGCCAGCCGGTGATAAAGGCGCGCAGGGCGATTACTCGCGGGTTCTCCGCGAGCTGCCCCAGAGTGTTCACCGCCAGCACATCCGGTCCGGAAAGAGGCTTTTCAATACGGTTGTCCTGCGATTCCGGCTGTTCCCCGGTAATGACCTGGCCTTTGCCTTCGCAATAATCGAGAAAGTAAAAAGGGGCCCCCGGGTGGGTCCGCTTCCAGCGTAAAGACTCACGTTTGACCACCGGTCCCCGATCTTTTTCGTCGATTTCCAGGTGATAGGTGATCAGCGGCGTGCCCGGCTTTTCCCGGTATTGCAGCTCGATGACGATGGGGCCGTCCGAATCACGACTTCGGAGCTCACGGAAGCGTCCCCGCCGGTCCCACGCCTTGCGCAGCCCTTCACCGAAACACTCGGACAGAAAGGCGAACACGTCGAAGACCGTGGACTTGCCGCTACCGTTGGGGCCGAGCAAGACGGTCAGCGGCGTGATGGAATCCAAGCGCACGTCTCGCAGGGCGCGGTAATTCCGCACATGCAGAGCCTCTACACGCGGGGGTTCAAAGAATTGACTCATCACAAACTTCTCACGTTGGCGATGCCGTGTTGCTCGAGGATGGCTGCGAGGTTGGTCTTGGCCACGTCGTCGGCAAAGGCGCTGTCGCGGAAGACGCAGGTGGTGTCACCGGCCGGGGCGAGTTCCTGGTGCCAGGCGACGATGCCTTGGGCCAGCGGCTCGACGTCCTCGCGAGTGATCCGCGTGGCGAGGCAGGCCAGCAGCACGCCGCCGCCGATGCTGTAGACGGTGAAGGGGTCACGCGGAGGCGGGGAGGCGCGGAGTGAAGTCATCGCGGACTTGTCCCTTTCCTCCGTGTTCTCCGCGGCTCCGCGTGCGATGCTTTTCGTTTCGATCGGCACGCACAGATCGAGGCCGAGCTTGAGCAGCAGCTCGTAGAGGATGTCCTGCTCGGTGCGGCCGTCCTTGATGTGCTCCACGTGGTCGAGCAGCGTCTGGTCCAGGTCGGCGCGGTCCGGCTCCCAAGCGCGGATGTTGCTGGAGTCGAGCTTGAAGACGCGGAAGCCGAGGTCGGGCTCACGCGGAGGCGCGGAGGCGCGGAGAGGGTCAGAAAACAACCCGCCTTCGCTCTTCTCCGCGTTCTCCGCGGCTCCGCGTGCGATCTCTTCCCGGATCTTCTTCGCGGCCCGGCGGAGGCGTTCTTTGGTCAGCTCGGCGATGGTGCGGGGCTTGCCGAGCTTGTCGCAAAACTCAGCGGCGACCTTCTGGTCCTTGTTCTCCGGGTCGAGCGGTTCGGGAAGCTGGACGAGGATGAATCGTCGGGGGCGTCCGTCGAGTGCGCTCCGCAACCACGTTGCGTGACCTGTAGTACCTGATCCTGCGAAGAAGTCCATAACTATGGATTCTGAATGTGCGGAAGATCCGTACTGAATGAGCCTGCTAATCAGGGAAGTCGGCTTTGGGTAATCGAATACCCTTTTTTTGCCCATGAGACTCGCACACTCTTCTGTCCCGTCCTTAGTCGTCCCAGCGTCGGTCAGCATTGAGCTGGGGGTTCTGGTTTCTCCAGCTGCCAATCGCTCCTTCAGATACAGCTTCTTCTTGGGCGCAGAATCGTCGGTCTTGCCGAATTTAATGCGCCCGTCGTCCAACAGCCGTTGGTATTCGTCTGGGTTAATTGCCCAGCTACGCCCTGTTGGGGGCCAGTAGTCCACCCCGGTCTTGGGGTTTCTAATTGGGTACATGGTATTACCGCCCGGCTTGTTCGCATCAAGGGGAACCAGCTTCCAGGGACCTCTTACGTCGTTGTCCGGGTTCTCATACTCCGACTCGTTTAATGGTTCACCATGGTACTCCAAAGCCTCACGCCGTTTCGCATAAATCAACGTGTGGTTGTGGTTCAACGATACTTCCTGATCGTCCGAAATGGAGGTTCGCGATTGCCAAACCAGATTCGAGACAAAGTTCTCTTCACCGAAAACCTCATCCAAGATTGCTCTAAGCCGAGAGACCTCCTTCTCATCGATTGACACGAACATCACGCCGTCACTTCGCAGAAGCCCCCTGGCCAACTTCAGCCGCGGATACATCATGTTCAGCCAGTCCGCGTGAAACCGCCCGCTGGCCTCGGTGTTGCTGCTGATCTTCCGCCCGCCTTCGACCTGCCCGGTCAGCTCCAGGTAGTTTTTGATGTTGTCCTTGAAGTCGTCGGGATAGACGAAGTCCTTGCCCGTGTTGTACGGCGGATCGATGTAGATGAGCTTCACTTTCCCGGCGTAGCTCTTCTGCAGGAGCTTGAGCACCTCCAGGTTGTCGCCCTCGATCATGAGGTTCTGCGTGGTGTCCCAGTCCACGCTGTCCTCCGGGCAGGGGCGCAGCGTGCCGGTGGAGGGCGTGAGCGCGAGCTGCCGGGCGCGGCGCTTGCCGTGCCAGTTGAGGCCGTACTTCTCGTCGGCGTCGGTGACGGTCTTGTCGCCCACCAGCGCCTTGAGCACGTCCACGTTCACGGCGGCGCCGTCCGGCCCCTCGGTCACAAGTTCAGGGAACAGCGCCTTGAGCCGGGCGATGTTTTCGGCGACGAGGTCGGGGCTCTTGGTCTCGGGGTCGTTGGCGGTCAGCTTCTTCATTTTGGTCCTCCAGAATTTTGGTTCACGCGGAGGCGCGGAGACGCGGAGTGAGACGGGGAATAGTGGTTGACTACGCGCTGCAGGCCTTCCTTGAGCGTGGGCGCACCGAAATTGATCAAGAGTCCGACGGGGAGCTGCATCAGGCGCAAGTAGGTGAGAAGCTGTTTGGGATGAACTGGGGCCAGCTTCTCCACGGATTTCAGTTCCACAATGACGCGATCCTCCACCAGCAGATCGAGCCGCAGGCCCTCTTCGAAGACCATGCCGTCGTATTCGAACCGGACGATCTTCTGGCGTTCGACTCTCAATCCGCGGCGTTCGAGCTCGCGTGCCAGGACTGCCTCGTACACCGACTCCAACAGTCCCGGCCCAAGCCCGGTGTGCAGCGCATAGGCGGCATCGACGATGGCGCCCGTGATGTCGTCTATCTCTTTTATCTCTTTCATCCAGTCTTCTCCGCGTTCTCCGCGCCTCCGCGTGAGTTCATAGCTTTTCCCTCGCCGTCGCGCGGGCGGCCTCGGCGCGCTTGAGTTCCAGGTTCAGTTCCACCTGCCGCGGCACCTGCCGCTCCTTCGCTGCGGCCTTGCGCAAGCGGGTGATCTCAGCGTCCAACCGGGCGCACTCGCGCAGCGCCTCGCGTCGGGCGGCCGCCTGATCGGCCGACGTGACCATCGCAAAACGACCGGTCACCTCGGCGGCCTTGAGCGCCAGCAGGGTGTCGATCCAACCCTGATAGAGCTGGTAGAGGTCGGCGCGCGGCTGGCGAGCCAGCGAGAGCGCCTGGCGAAACGACGACGGCAACCCGTCGGTCTCTGCCTCCGTGACTGCGACGGCTATCGGTTCGCCATCGAGCACGGTGGCACCCACCTGCCCCTGCGACCAGCGCGTGTGGGCGGCCGAAATGGAAACAAGTTCATGCGGAGGCGCGGAGACGCGGAGAGGTTTATCCGGCTGGTGTCCCGCGTCCTCTGCGACTCTGTGTGCCATTTGAGTGATCAAAAGCGTTGGGTACGGCACGGCGCGATGGATCAGCTCGGCGAGACGCGCCGCCTTGGCGCCCCCACGCAGCGTCGCGCTCAACACGTTGATCTCCAGGTACTCGCGCACCTCGTCACGGAACGACGGCACGCCGATGGTGGAGGGCTTGAGCGTCGCCACCCACTGCACCGCCTCAATGCCCTCATGGATGCGCCGCTTGTCTGCGGCCGTCGGCGCGCCGTGTTCTACCAGCAGCGCCTTGGGTACGCGGCGGTCCACCCGCGCGCCGGGTGGCAGGTCGAGCGCGGCGATGACCTCGGCGGCGTTCAAGCGGACACCTCCGGCAGGATCACCAAGAAGGCCACGACCTCAAAGTCGTTGATCCCCGCGAACTCACCGGCCAGCGCGTGTGTGCCGCCCGGTGTGAACAGGCTGGCGACGGCGCGTTCCTCCGTCTTGCCGACCACCGACGCCACCGCGGCGGCGAGCAGGCGCTGCGCGTGGCGCATGTCCTCGCCCTCCTTTGTGGCCTTGTCGAACCGGGCGCAGGCCGCGGCGTCGGGCAGGTTGCGACCGACACACAGGCGCTTGAGGCGGTCGAGGATATGCTTGGCCTGCGTGAACGGAAGCAGCACGGCGCCGTCGTCGCCCACGTGCACGAGGTAGTGCGGCGCCAGCGGGTAGCCCGGCTCGAACGCCCGCGTGGCGGCCGCATCCTCGGTTCGCAGGCAGAAGACGATCCCCGGCGGAATCTCGGCGTCCTCAGTGGTGGTGATGGCCATGGTGCCCAGCGGCAGCCCTTCGAGCACGCCGGGGTGGGCGCGCAGGTACTCGGCCAGGTCGATGCGGAAGTCCGTGAGCGTGAGGTCGGCGATGGAGACGCCGGTGGACAGGTCCTCAAGGTCGATGACTGCGTCCTGCAGCTTGAGCAACTGCTTGCGGCGATACTCGAGGTCGTTCATCGGGTTGCCGGACTGCTGCTCGATCAGGTTCTCCTCGCCGGTGGCGGAGATGTCGAGCAGCACCATGCGGCCGCTCACCCGCTGCTCCAGGTTGATGTACTCCTCCAGCTCCATGTTGGGCCAGAAGTTGACGAGCTGGATGCGCTGGTTCGGCGAGCCCAGGCGGTCGATGCGGCCGAAACGCTGGATGATGCGCACCGGGTTCCAGTGGATGTCGTAGTTGATGAGCCAGTCACAGTCCTGCAGGTTCTGGCCCTCGGAGATGCAGTCGGTGGCGATGAGCAGGTCAAGTTCACCTTCGCCGGCAAGGTCCTCGGGGCGCTCCTTGGAGCGCGGCGCGAAGGCCGTGAGGATCGACGCCAGGTCCTTGCGCAGCCCCGGAAGCGTGGTCTGGTTGCTACCCGCGCCGGTGACCAGCGCCGAGTCGAGCCCAAGCGTCGTCTTGGCCCAGGGCGCGAGCTGCTCGTAGAGGTAGCGGGCGGTATCGGCAAAAGCGGTGAAGACAATCACCTTGCGGTTGCCCGGGTTGATCGGCTGCCGACACTTGTCTTCGATCACCTTGCGCAGCTCGGCCAGTTTGGCGTCGCGCTCCGGTGTGATCTCGCGTGCGGCGGCGAGCATGTTGGCCAGGCGGTTGCGGTCCTCGATCAGGTCCTGCTTCCAGCGCACGAGGTCCACATCCTTGAGCAGCACCTTGACCTTGCGGCCCACGACCAGACTCTCGAAGGCGGGGTCGTCAAGGTCGAGGTCGGCGATCGACATGTCGATCTCTTCCAGGTCCTCGGCCTGCGCCTCGATGCGTGCCAGCGTCGCCTCCACGTCGCGGAGCTGGCGCTGTACGGTGAGCGCGAAGGACGGCACGGCGCTTTCCATCCGCTTGAGCACGTTGACGCGCAGCAGGTGGATCAGGCTCTCCTCGCGGTCCACCTGCCGGAAGAAGCCGGTGCCGCCCTTCACCTGCGTGCTGTACTTGCGGTCGTAGGCCTCCTGCTTGTGCGGCAGCACGTAGCGCAGGGGGGCGTACGAGGCGAGGTGCAGGCGGCGGATTTCGAGGTTGATCTGGGCGATGGCCGGAAACGCGCCGGCGAGGTCCACATCCGCCTTGATGTTGATGGGCTTGAGCCGCTCCGGAAAGCGGCCGGTCTCGGTGGTGCCGTAGTACTTCTCGATGTGGCGGCGTGAGCGCGCGATCGTGAGCAGGTCGAGCAACGTGAAGTAGTCGAAGCCCAGCATCTCGATCAACCGCGAGGGCGTGCGCTCGGACTCGTCAAGTTCCAGCCAGCGGTTGAACTGCTTCTGCGCCTGCCGCGTGGTGGCGTCGATGCTGCCGATGCCGTGATCGCTGAGCGCGGTGTCGTCGCCCTCGGTGGCGAAGGCGATCTGGTTGCGCAGGTCGGCCAGGCGGTTGTTGACTGGCGTGGCAGAAAGCATCAGCACGCGCGTCTTGACCCCCTCGCGGATGATCTTGCGCATCAGCCGGTCGTAGCGTGTCTCCCCGCCCGCCTGCGGCGTCTTCTTGTTGCGGAAGTTGTGCGACTCGTCGATGACGACAAGGTCGTAGTTGCCCCAGTTCACGTGGGCGAGGTCGATGTCGCCGGAGAGGCCGCGGTCGCGCGACAGGTCGGTGTGGTTCAGGACGTCGTAGTTGAAGCGGTCGGACGCCAGGACATTGCGGCGGTCGTTGGCCTTGTAGAGCGTCCAGTTGTCGCGCAGGCGCTTTGGGCAGAGCACCAGCACCCGGTCGTTGCGCAGCTCGTGGTACTTGATGATGGCCAGCGCCTCGAATGTCTTACCGAGGCCGACGCTGTCGGCGATGATGCAGCCGCCGAAGCGGTTGAGCTTGTCGATGGCGCCGACTACGCCATCGCGCTGGAACTTGTAGAGCTTTTTCCAAACGACGGTGTTGCGAATGCCGGTCGCCGACTTGACGATCCGCTCTTCGTCGAGCTCGTCGCTGCGGCTGGCGAACAGATTGTGCAGGATAAGTGCGTAGGCGAGGTGCGGATCTCGGTGGCGGGCGATCTGATTGAGCGCGTCGAGGACCGCGGTCTTCGCCCCGGGGTCGTTCGGCAGGCTCGCCCACTGCCCATCGAACCACTGGCTCAACAGCAGGGCTTCTTCCGGGGTCTCGGAGGCCTGGATCAGGCTGAGTGGGTTACCCGGGGTCAGGCCGAGGCCGTCGGTGGTGAGCGCGAACGAACCGAGGAGTGCCTGTACCGGCTGGGCACCCGCATCGCGGATCACGAGCGCACCCTGCGGTACGCCGCCACGTGCGAACCGGATATCCGCCTTCTCGACAATCCAGTCGCGCATGCCACCTGCGAGCCAGCGCGACTGCAGCTGGTTCCGTGCCGAGCGGTCCGTGGCCGAGCCGAGGAGCGGCGTCATCGATGGGTCGGCGGGCAGCACAAATCGGCATCGTTCGGCGCGGCGGAGACCGCGCAGCAACTGAGCCCAGGCGAAGATGGAGAGTCCCGGCGTCACCGCGTCGAGCTGGCGGCCATCGAGGACCGCCGGCTGGATGAGATCCGCGACGCGGTCGCTACCGGTGTTGCGGACGAGCTTCATCTAACCCCGACCCTGGCCCCGCCTCGTTGAACAGCGCTGCTATATACGGCGCATAGCAAAACCGCCTGTTGCGCGCAAACCCGATGATTTCGCCGTAAATCTCGGCCGGGGCGAAGTGCTTGAAGCGCGACCAGCGATAGTCCTCGAAGGGGCGGCCTTTGGCGTCCCTGCCTTCGGGAAAGATGCGCCGTGCCATCGGCTGCCTGAGGCGGTTGGCCTTGTTTTCTTCCAGGGTGTGCAGGTCGTCCAGGCGGCGGATGAAGAGCAGGTAGGTGATCTGTTCCATCACCTCCAGGGGGTTTGAAATGCCGCCGGACCAGAAGGCGTCCCAGATGCGGTCGATCTGGTTTTTGATGGGGCCGGTGATCATTCGGGGGATCTTACTCCGTGTCTGGAATCGGGCGCCGGTGTTTCCTCGTGCCGGCTCAGTGGGCGCACTGCGAAGGTCACTCTGGGGTGCCTAACGGACGAAATGGACTCTCCCGCCCGTCACGCCATCACATGTGCCTCATGGAAGGCTGCAAGACCGATCAATCGAACGAGGAGTAGAGTCTACCGTGAATATTACTACCGCAGGAATTGACTTGGCCAAGAACGTGTTCAGGGTCCATGGCGTTGACGTGCATGACAAGGTGGTGCTGAAGAAAACGGTCTCGCGCGGCAAACTGCTGGAATGCCTTGCCAAGCTGCCGCCGTGTGTCGTTGGCATGGATGCCGTACCGGTGCCCACACCTCACGGGCTTTGCGCGAACTCGGACATGACGCCCGCATCATTGCCCCTTCGTTTTGCTGGTTGCGCTAGTTGGTTGCCAGGCGTGGCTATAACGCGCGGCGGTGGCCCTGGTCGCTGAGGACGCCCGTATCATCCGGGCCTTACTGACAAAGGGGGAGGATTACCGGTCGCTACCCCTGGCACAGGCGGCTGCCGCATGCGGTTTATCATCCCCCGTCGCGCGATGGGCAGATCTGGCAACCCTACCATGACGCTTCCGCCGGAACTTCGTGGGTCGAGCTTGGGGACTGGGGCGGGCGTTTTTACGAAACCGGAGGCTACCTCAGCCGGTCCGCTCGATGCCAGAAGCGGGCAGACCGGACATCGGTTGGGAACATTCGCGGTTCAGACGTACAGCGGCGCCATCTTCCGCCAGGCGTGACCCTGGTGGGCGCGTCCGTCCCAGGTATGGAAGGCGTGGGGGATGCCTTTGGACCACAGAATCCGGCTCAGGTCGCGGTTGTTGCCGAGAAAGGGATCGTCGCCGCCCACCACCAGCACGATGTCCATGCGCCGCAGCGATTCGAGCCGCCAATGGCAATCCAGGTTGGGGAGAAAATGGGAGGGGGTGTGGTAGTAGATGGTGTCGTCGTAATAGCCATCGAACAGGTCGCGGAAGTGTTCCACGCCAAGCGTCAGATCGTAGCGGCCGGAGAATGCGGCGACCTTGCGGAACAGGTGGGGGTGGCGGAAGGCGATGTTGACGGCGTGGAACGCGCCCAGGCTGCAGCCGTGCGCAATGGTGCAGGGATGCGGGTTCTTGGCGGCCATCAAAGGGAACACCTCATTGAGGACGTATTCCTCGAACTGGACGTGGCGCCGGATGCGCTCGGCCGGGTGCCGCCAGAAGCAATAGAGGGCTTCGTGGTCGATGCTGTCCAGGCAGAACAGCTGCAGGTGTCCGGCCTCGATCTTGTGCCGCAGGCTTTCCACCAGCCGGAGGTCTTCGTACTCGTGGAAGCGGCCGTCACGGGTCGGGAAGACCAGGACTTTCGCGCCGGCATGGCCGAACACCAGCAGTTCCATGTCACGGCCCAGACGTTCGGTGTACCAGCGGTGATATTCCCGGTTCATAGCGGTTCGAAAAAAGCCGCGATGGCGGCGGACAGCGATCGATCCTGTTCCGGTTTGCGCGGATAGTCGAAATGCCCCGCGTCCAGCACGAACAGCTCTTTGGGCCCGGCGAGCGCGTTGAAGATGGCGAACTGCCCGGGCGGCGCGACCGCCGGATCGAACAGGGCGGCGGCGACGTGCACCGGGATGCCGACGAAACGCGCTGCCACGGCGGCATCGTAATAGGCCAAGGTTGCCATCACGTTACCGTGGGCGGCTTGATAGCGCCTGATCGCTTCCCCGCTGCCGATGGTCGGCAGGGTCAGCCGCAGCGGCTGGTGGCCGAAGGTCGGGACGTTGAGATGGGCCCTGCGGATGCGCGGCTCCCACGGCAGGCTCAGGGCGCCGATGCCGCCGCCGAAGCTGATGCCGAGGTAGCCCACGCGGCCTTCGACCTCGGGAAACAGTTCGAGCAGGGCACTGACGGCCAGCCAGAGGTCTTCCACGCAGCCGCCGAGAACGTAGCGGTCGCGGTCCTCGATGCCGCACAGCACATGCCGGTCCGGCGTGTCGGGAATGCCGGAACGGCGGCTGCGGGAGAGGCCGCGGAAGCAAGGAAACAGGATGGCGGCGTCGTCGAAGGGGAGGTCGAGATCGGGGCCGCCGCGCCCACCGTAGCCGTGGCCGACGACGAAGCCCCGGTTGATCCGGCCGTGCGCCGGGATCAGCGCCCAGCCGCCGATGGTGATCGCGCCGGTCGAGCGGTAGGCGAGGTCGAATGCCTGGAAGCGCGGATGGTTCCAGCCGCAGCGGCGGAGTTCCGGCCGGGGCGCAACGTTCCTGGCGTCGTCGTACCGCGCCGACCAGAAAGCGGCGAAGTCCTCCGGCGGGTCGGGTGGTTCCACCCGGAGCAACGAGTCGAGGGAAAACCCGTAGGTCGGATCGAACGGGTAGGCATGGCTGTACGGCATGGTTTCCGCCAAGGCCGGGATGCGGGGTCAGCGCCCGCTGCTCCGCCGGGCGCGCGCCCGGCGCCTCAGTTCGTCGGCCAGCGTGCGGACGTGCGGTTCGCCGAGCAGGGTGTAATGGTTCCCCGCCACCTCCACGACGTCGATGTTCTCCGCCAGTCCGTTCCAGCCGAGCAGCGGATCGTCCAGGGCGGAGGCAGCTTGCTGGCGGGCGCGGAACAGCGTGAGGGTGCCGGGATAGAAACCGGGCGTGTAACGGTAGGCGGCCTTGACGTTCGCGGCTTTCATTCGCTCCAGTGGGCGGATGTCGGCCCGGCCGGGCGCCAGGCGCGCGTTGAGGCACTGTTTCGCCCACTGCATCTTGTCGCGCAGGAACCGCAGCTTGTCCGGGGTGTCGAGTTTCAGGAAATGGACGGCGAGGCGGAGCAGCTTAGTGGCGAAACCGGGGGCGTCCGCCGCGCGGTTCCAGTTGTCGAAATTCGCCACCAGCGCGACCTCGTCTCCCAGGGCGTGGAACTGGCGAGCCATTTCGAAGGCGATGATGCCCCCCATGGAGTGGCCGCCGATCCAATATGGCCCTTGTGGCTGAATGGTCTTGATTTCCGAGATGTAGAGCCGGGCCAGACATTCGATGTCGGCGCCGACCATGTCGTCCTCGTCATCGTCGATGCCGGGCGACTGGATGCCGTAGACGTCGAAGTCGGCTTTCAGCCATTCAGCCAGGGCGTGATACCAGTGCACGCTGCCGCCCACGCCATGGACCAGGAATAGCGCAGGTCCCTGGGCGGCCTCCAGGCTCAAGGGAACGATGTGGGTGTTCGGAGCCTCCGTCTTGCCTCTGCCGTCGATCAGTGCCGCCAGTTGTTCGACCGTGGCGGCCCTCGCCAGGGCGGCGAACGAGAGCCGTTGGCCGCAAACGAGCTCGATGCGCGTGAGCAGTTGGAATGCCCGCAGGGAATCGCCGCCCAGGGCGAAGAAGTTGTCCCGGACGCCGATCGAGCGCGCCGGGAAAAGTTCCTCGAAGATCGCGGCGAGTTGCCTCTCGGTGCCGTTGCGGGGAGGGGCGGCCCCGGCGGCGCCGGCCGTGGCGGAGGGGGTGGCCGGATCGGGCAGGGCCTTGCGGTCCAGCTTGCCGCCCGGCGTGAGCGGGAATGCCTTCATGGCTACGATTACCCGGGGGATTTCGTGTTCCGGCAGGGTGTCCCGCAGGAAGGTTTCCAGGTCCTTGGCGTCGAACCGGCCGTCCGGTGCCGGAACGACGTAGCCGGCGAGATAGTTTCCGCTCGGCGTTTCGATGGCCTTCACCGCGGCCTGGGCCACGCCGTCATGGCGCTCGATCGCCGCTTCGATTTCGCCCGGTTCGACGCGGAAGCCGCTGATCTTGACCTGGTCGTCATTGCGTCCCATGAAAGACAGCTGGCCGTCGGCGCCGTAACGCACCAGGTCGCCTGTGCGGTACATCCGGGCCTCGGGCTCGCCGGCGAACGGATCGGGGACAAAGGCCGCCGCGGTGAATTCGGGACGCCGCCAATAGCCTTTCGCCACCCCGGCGCCGCCGATGTACAGCTCGCCCGGCACGCCGATGGGCACCGGTTTCAGGTGGCGGTCGAGCACGTACAGGCGGACGTTGTCGATGGGCCTGCCGATCGGCGGATCGGTGGCCGGCGGGCCGGCAGGGGAGGGCTGTGGCGGCTGGTAGACGGTCGCGGTGACCGTCGTTTCGGTCGGCCCGTAGGTATTGAGCCAAGAAACGCGGGATGCGCCGGGCAGCCGGTTCCAAGCCTCCAGCATGGCGCGGGAGGCCTTTTCTCCGCCGACCACGGTCAGTCGCAGGCTGGCGGGAAGACCAGCGCCGCTGGTGCCGAGTCCCCGCACGAGTTCGTTCCAGAACGCGGTGGGGATGTCGAACACGGTGATCCGTTCACGGGCGGCCCAGTCCAGGAACTCGTGGACCGAATGGCCCTGGGTCTCGTCGCGGAACACGACCGTGCCGCCGGCGTGCCAGGTCGGGTAAATTTCCTCCACGCAGATGTCGAAACTGAGGGAGGCGTACTGCAGGACGCGGTCGTGGGGCCCCAGCCGGTAGCGGCGCCGCATTGCCGAGCACAAGTTGACGACGCCGCGGTGCGGGACCATCACGCCTTTCGGCAGGCCCGTGGAACCGGAGGTATACATCAGATAGGCGACATCGTCCGGCGTCGCGCGGCAGGGGGGTGCTTCATCCGAGCCGGCGGGGTCTGTTTCCCAGCCGGTGTCCAGCTTCAGCGGTTCGACGCCGGAATGGCGAAGGGCATCGGCTAGCGCGGTCCGGGTCAGTACGATCCGCGCGCCCGAGTCCTCGAGCATGTAGGCGAGCCGGTCTTCGGGATAGGCGGGGTCCAGCGGCAGGTAGGCGCCGCCGGCCTTCAGCACGCCGAGGAGGCCGACCGCGAGTTCGCAACTGCGGTCGAGCAGCAGGGCGACCACGGAACCGGGCCCCGTGCCTTTGCCCACTAAAAGGGCCGCCAACCGGTTCGAGCGCCGTTCCAGTTCTCCGTAGCTGAGGCATTGATTCCCGCTTTGGACCGCGATGGCGTCCGGCGTGTGGCGCGCCTTTGCGGAGAAGAGTTCACCCAGCGTGACCTCGGGGTAGCTGGTGCCGGTGTCGTTCCATTCCACCAGCAGGCGGCGCAGTTCGTCGTCCGGGAGAGTGCGCAGCTCGCCGAGTTGGCCGTCGGCGTGGGCGGCCAGGCTCTCGAGGATCGTCAGGAGCTGTTGCAGCATGCGCTCGACGGCGTCGTCCTCGAACAGGCGGCGGTCGTATTCGATCTTGAGCAGCAGGCCGTCGGCGAGGTAACCCGCCAGGATGAGGTGGTCGGTCTGTTCCTTCAGTTCGAAGCGGCGCTTGTCCCAGTCGCCGCCGCGCGATTTCACCACGTGGTAGTTCTCGAAGACCACGATGGTGGTGAACAACGGCAGACCGGCGGGCAGGCCGCTCCAGGCGTGGATGCGGGCCATCGGCGTGTGCTCGTGCTCGCGCACGCTCAGGTGCTGGCGCCGAAGCTCGCGGATGAATTCGGCGACGGACTTGGCGGGGTCGGTCTTCAGGCGCACCGGCGTGGTGTTGATGATCGGGCCGACGATGGCCTCGCCCTCCGGCACGGACTTCCGGCAGGAACGCGTGGCGCCGAACACCACGTCATCGAGCCCGCTGTGGCGTGCGATCAGCAGGCCCCAGGCGGCCTGGACCAGGGTGTTGAGCGTGACGTCCCGTTTCTTCGCGAGTTCCTGGAGCGCATCATAAAGGGCCACAGGCGCCCAGGCTTGAACCAGTCCGCCGGTGTGGGCGGGCGGCAAGGGCCGCGGCTCGGGCAGGGCGGTCAGGATGCGGTTGGGTTCTTCGAAATCCGCCAGCAGACCGCGCCAGTAGTCTTCGCTCGCCGCGAAATCGAGGGACTCCAGCGAGCCGATGTAGTTGCGGTAAGGCGTCGGCGGAGGCAGCTCCGGCTCGTGGCCGTCGCGCAACGCCTGGTAGACCCGGAACAGCTCTTCCATGACGATGAGCCGTGCCCGTCCGTCCAACAGGGCGTGGTGGTAAGTCCAGACCGCCCAGTGTTCGTCTTCGGCGATGCGAATCAGACTCAGGCGGTGGAGAGGTGCCTCGGCCATGTCGAAGCCCCGCAACCTGTCGTCGGCGAGGAAGGCGTCGAACCGGCTCTCCTGTTCCGCCCGAGTCAGCCCGCGCCAGTCGAGGTCGGCCCAGGGCATCGTGACGGCCGGTTCCACCCGTTGCAGCGGCGCCTCCAGGTTTTGCCAGACGAAGGCCGTCCGCAGGATGTCATGCCTGGCGATGAGGCGGGTCCAGGCGTTGCGGTAAGCGTCTTCGTCGAGATTTTCGCTGGTTCGCAAAACCAGTTGCTGGATGTAGGTACCTTCCCGCTGATCGTACAGGGTCGCCGACAGCATGTGTCCCTGCATCGGCGACAGCGCGTAGCAATCCGTCACATTCTCCTCCTTTACGCCCTTGCTGTAGGGCTGCAGGTCCTGCCCAGATTAGTTCCAAAATGTGTAAATCATTGGACTTTATAGGCTATTGCTGGGTCCGGCGAAAGCCGGTGCCGCTCCGTTCCGCAAAAGGTGTGGTTTCGCTGTATCATTTCCGCTTTGAGGCCTCGTAGACCCGAGTTGCGAGTGCCATCCGGCCCGATGGCGGCGAGTGGCCGACTCGGCATTATTATCATCAAACGGTTGATTCCATGAAGGGGACATTCTTATCGGTTCTGCTGCTTGCGCTGCTGACCGCATGCGCCGGCAAGGAACAGGGCGATTTACGCGAAGCACTGGTCGCCAAGCTCCAGGAGGACAGCGATCTCAAGGACTACAAGCTCGATCCGGGTGAAATCGCGGACTGCGTGGTCCACGATCTGACGGACGATTTGCCGGGCTTCCCGGGCGACCCGCGGCGCAAGCAATATCTGACGGCTTACGCCAAGTTCTATTCGGTGAAGGGCTCGGGCGATTTCGAGCAAGTCGCAGAGGAGTACAAGGACCTGTTCGGATCGGTCAAGGCCGCGAACCAGGCGGCGCTGCGCATGACCGACTACATCATGACCTGCATGGGCCAGGCGATCGAGCGCAGCGGGCCGAAGGAACGATGACGGCAGCGAGCGCAGCCCGTCCGGCCGAAGCGGTGGCCGTGGCGGCGTATGTGGACGGCCTGGCCCGGCGCGCCCGTGAAGTCGGCCGGGTACTGGGCCGGGCCGAGACGGCGGCGAAGAACCGGGCGCTGTTGGCGATCGCCGATGCGCTCGAGAATTCGGCGGCCCGGCTGATCGAGGAGAACCGCAAGGACCTCGATGCGGGGGCGGCCAAGGGGCTGGAGCGGGCCCAGCTCGAGCGCTTGGGTGTCGATGCCAAACGCGTGGCCGCCATGGCCGCGGGCCTCCGGGAGATCGCGGCACTGCCCGATCCGGTCGGCGAAATCAGTGGTCTGACCTACCGGCCGTCCGGCATCCAGGTCGGACGGATGCGGGTGCCGCTCGGCGTCATCGGCATCATCTACGAATCCCGCCCCAACGTGACTGCCGACGCGGCGGCGCTGTGCCTGAAATCCGGCAACGCCTGCATCCTGCGCGGCGGCTCGGAGGCGATCCACTCCAACAAGGCCATCGCGGCCTGCATCCGGCTGGGGCTGGAAGCCGGCGGCCTGCCGGCCGATGCGGTCCAGCTCATCGAGACCACCGAGCGGGCGGCGGTCGGCGCGCTGCTGGCGGCGGACAAATACGTCGACATCATCGTGCCGCGCGGCGGGCGTTCGCTGATCGAGCGGATCATGGCGGAGTCGCGGATTCCGGTCATCAAGCACCTGGACGGCATCTGCCATGTCTACATCGACGACGGCGCGGACCGCGACAAGGCCCTGAACATCGCCCTCAACGCCAAGACCCAGCGCTATGGCGTCTGCAACGCCATGGAAACCCTGCTGGTCGCCGCGGGCGTCGCGCCGGCGATCCTGCCGGAGCTGGCCGCGCTCTACCGGGACAAGGGTGTCGAACTGCGGGGCTGCCCGCAAACCCGCCGGATCGTGCCGGATTGCGGTCCGGCTTCGGAGGCGGACTGGGACACGGAATACCTGGCGCCGATCCTGGCGATTCGCGTGGTGGCGGGGCTGGACGAGGCGATCGAGCATATTCACCGGCATGGCTCGGGCCACACGGATGCCATCGTCACCGAGGACTACAGCCGCGCCCGCCGCTTCCTGCGCGAGGTCGATTCGGCTTCGGTCATGGTGAACGCCTCGACTCGTTTCGCCGACGGTTTCGAGTACGGCCTGGGGGCGGAGATCGGCATCAGCACCGACAAGCTGCATGCGCGAGGGCCCGTCGGCCTGGAAGGGCTCACCACCCAGAAGTTCATCGTCCTCGGCGATGGCCAGGTCAGAACTTGAGATGACGCGCGGATGATCGGCATCTACGGCGGCACTTTCGATCCGGTCCATTACGGACACCTGCGGGCCGCGCTGGAGGTCAAGGAGGCGGTCGGCATGCGGGAGCTGCGCTTCCTGCCCTGCCGTCAGCCGCCCCATCGTCCGCCGCCGGTGGCCGATGCCGGGACCCGCCTGCGCATGCTGGAAATCGCGCTGGCCGATGCCGATCCGGGCTTTACCCTCGATACGCGGGAGCTCGAACGGAGCGGCCCGTCGTACATGGTCGATACCCTGGGCTCGATTCGCAAGGAAGTCGGCGACGAGCCGCTCTGCCTCATCCTCGGGCTGGACGCATTCCTCGCGCTGCCGGCCTGGCACCGCTGGCGCCGGCTGTTCGGGCAGGCGCACATCGTGGTGCTGCAGCGGCCGGATTACGACGTCGACTACGTGGAAGACCTGGAGCGCTGCGTCGAGGAGCGGCAGGTCGCGGACCCATCGCAGCTCACGACTCAGCCGGATGGCATGATCTACTTCCTGGAAGTGACCCAGCTCGCCATCGCCTCCACCTCGATCCGCCGCATGCTGCGGGAAGGGCGCAGCGCCAAGTATCTCGTGCCGGACGCGGTGCTCGAACTGATCCGCCGGGAATCGCTATACGCCAAGTGAGACCGTTTCAGCCATGCAGGAACCCCTGACACAGACACCCTACCAGCGCCTCGGCGGCGAAGAAGTGCTGCGTGAACTGGTCGAACGCTTCTACGGCTACATGGATACGCTGCCGGAAGCGGCCCCGATCCGGGCGATGCACGCCGATGACTTGTCCGGCGCCAAATCCAAGCTGTTCAAGTTCCTCTCCGGCTGGCTGGGTGGACCGGATCTGTTCATGCAGGAGTTCGGCCATCCTCGCCTGCGGGCGCGGCATTTCCCGTTTTCGATCGGTGTGCCCGAGCGCGACCAGTGGCTCTTGTGCATGCGCAAGGCGCTCGACGACATCCCGATGGACGGCCCGTTCCGCGAGGCTCTGTACGAGGCGCTGGCGCGCACCGCCCATCACATGATCAACCGCGAAGACCGATAGCACCCCATGCGTTTGACCCCCCAAGAATTCCTGGACTGGGACCGCAAGAAGATCACCCTGCTCGGCATGTCCGGTACCGGCAAGACTACACTGGCCAACAGGCTGCCGAAGCGGACCTGGTTCCATTATTCCGGCGACTACCGGATCGGCACCCGCTATCTGGACGAGCCGATCCTGGACAACATCAAGCGCCAGGCCATGGACGTGCCGTTCCTGCGCGATCTGCTGATGTCGGATTCGATCTACATCTGCAGCAACATTACCGTGGACAACCTCGCCCCGATCTCGTCCTTCCTCGGCAAACTGGGCGATCCCGACCGGGGCGGCCTGCCGCTGAAGGAATTCAAGCGGCGCCAGGCGCTGCACCGTCAGGCCGAGATCGCGGCGATGCGCGATGTGCCGGAATTCATCGACAAGGTGCGCGAGATTTACGGCTACCAGCATTTCATCAACGATGCCGGCGGCAGCGTGTGCGAGCTGGACGATCCGGAAACCCTGGAGGTGCTGGCGGAAAACACGCTGATCCTGTACATCCGCACCAGCCCCGAGCTGGAGCAGATGCTGGTCGAGCGCGCCGCCCGCGACCCCAAGCCGTTGTATTACCGCGAGGCTTTCCTGGACGAACACCTGCCGGTTTTCCTGAAGGAAAAGGGCTATCCCACGGTCGAGGCCATGCCGCCCGACGAATTCGTGAGCTGGGTGTTTCCGTACCTGTTCAAATCGCGGCTGCCGCGCTATCAGGCCATCGCCGACCGCTACGGCTATACGGTGGACGTCGCGGACGTGGCCAAGGTGCGCGACGAGAGCGATTTCGTCCGGCTCGTGGCCTCGGTCCTGGGCGGCTGAGAGGGATACCGCCATGCCCCTGGTCGCACACACCGATCTACCCACCTTCCAGCGCCTGCGGGAAGAAGGCCAGGATGTCTTGAGCGTGGAGCGGGCCGCCCGCCAGGACATCCGGGAAATGCACGTCGGCCTGCTTAACATGATGCCGGACGCGGCGCTGGAGGCGACCGAGCGGCAGTTCTTCCGTCTGGTCGGCGGTGCCAATCCGATCGTCCAGTTCCACATGCATCCGTTCACCATCGATGGATTGCCGCGCGGCGAACAGGCGGCGGAGCACATCGCCCGCTATTACGAGAGCTTCGACCGCATCCGCGAGGAGGGACTCGACGGCCTGATCGTGAGCGGGGCCAACGTCACCCAGCCGCATCTGCAGCAGGAGCAGTTCTGGCAGCCGCTCACCGAGGTGTTCGATTGGGCGCGCAGCAACGTCACCTCGATCCTCTGCTCATGCCTCGCCACCCACGCCCTGTTCCAGTACAGCTACGGCGTGGAGCGCACCCATCTCGGCTTCAAGCGCTGGGGCGTGTATTCGCACCGGGTGGTCGAGCCGCTGCATCCGCTGGTGGCGGACATCAACACCCGCTTCGACGTGCCCCATTCGCGCTACAACGAAATCTTCCGCGAGGACATGGAGGCCGCGGGGCTGCGGGTCCTGGTCGAGAGCGAGGAAGCCGGGGTGCATCTCGCGGTGAGCCCGGACCTGTTCCGCGTCGTCTATTTCCAGGCCCATCCGGAATACGACACCGTGAGCCTGCTCAAGGAATACAAGCGGGAAATCCTGAGGTACTATTCCGGCGAGCGCGAGGATTACCCGCCGTTCCCCGAACACTATTTCTCGTTGGAGGTGGGCGCTGCGCTCAACGATTACGGCCAAGCCCTGCGCAGCGCCCGCCGCGCGGGCAAGGCGCCGCCGGAATTCCCGGAGGAATTCGTGCTGCGGCACCTGGACAACACCTGGCGAGACACCGCCAAGGCGGTGTTCAACAACTGGCTCGGCAAGATCTACCAGATCACCGACCAGGATCGCCGCAAGCCCTTCATGGCTCACATCGATCCAGACAATCCGCTGGGGCTGGCATAGGGGCGTCGAACGCATGCCCCACGGCCGGCAGGGGTTGATGCGCGCGCAGCCGCCACCACCCCGCCAGCAGGCTGCCGATGATGGAATGGAAGCTGGCGGAAATCGCCGAAGGGATGGGCGCCAGCGCCATGCTGGCGAAATTGGCCTTGGCCAGCACGGTTGCCAGTCCCGAGTTCTGCATGCCGACCTCGATGGCGATGGTGCGGACCACGGCATCACGGTAGCCCAGAACGCGGGCGAAGACATAGCCGAGTCCGAAGCCGCCGACGTGCAGCAGCGCCACGGCGCCGAACAGTTTCAGGGCGGTGGCCTTGATGGTTTCGGCATTGGCGCCGATGATGCTGGCGCAGATGAAGGCGATGAAGATCACCGACACCAGTGGCGTCACCGGGCTGACGGCACGCACCAGCCGCGGCGCATAGCGGTTCAGCAGGAGGCCGGCGGTGACGGGCATGACGATCACCTGCAAGGTGTTCAGGAAAATGCCCCAGCCGTCCACCGGCGTGTAGGCGCCCGCCAGGACCTTCACCAGCAGCGGCGTCATGACCACCGCGGTGAAGGTCGATACCATGGTCAGCAGCACGGACAGCGCCACGTCGGCGCGGGCGATGTAGCTCACCACGTTGGAAGCCGTGCCGCAGGGGCAGCAGGACACCAGGATGAGTCCGACCGCCAGTTCGGGTTCGAGTGCGAGCCCATGCGCGATCGACCAGCCCAGGAATGGCATGATGCCGAAATGCGCGACCGTGCCGGCGATGATGATCCGCGGCATCTTCGCCACCCGGCGGAAATCGTCGAAAGTGAGCGTGATGCCCATGCCGAGCATGATGATCGACAGTCCCCAGACGATCATCGGCCCGGTGAACCAGGTGAACCAGGCGGGGAAATACAGCGCCAGCCCCGAGCACAGCAGCACCCAGACCGGAAACAGGTTCGCCAATGAATTGCAGATTCGAAGCATCGTCGGAAGCCGTGAAAGACAAACCGCGAAGTTTACGGCTTATCGCGACAAGCTGTAACTCATGACGATCCCGAACAACGTTACGGACTTCCTGCGCGTCAGCGTGCCGCGGCAATGCCTGGAGCTGATCGAAGCAGGGAAGGTGGTGGCCCGCTACCGCGTATCCACCGCGAAGAACGGCGTGGGCGAAAAGCGCGGCTCGGAATGCACGCCGCGCGGCTGGCACCGGGTCCGCGCCAAAATCGGCGCCGGCCTGCCGCCGGGAGCCGTCCTGGTCGGGCGCCGGCCCACCGGCGAGATCCACACGCCCGAACTCGCCGCCCGCCATCCCGGCCGCGACTGGATTCTGAGCCGCATCCTCTGGCTGGGTGGCCTTCAGCCCGGCTTCAACCGCTACGGCGACGTCGATACCGCCTGGCGCTACATTTACATCCACGGCAGTCCGGACGCCGGCGTCGACGGCACGCCCCAGTCCCATGGCTGCATCCGCCTCATTTCCGCCGACGTCATCGATCTGTTCGACCGGGTTTCCGCGGGAGCGCTGGTTTATGTCGATGCGGCAGGACCGTAGGACCGTAGGGCGGATGCCGAAGGCGATCCGCCAAATCCCTTCGCCGAGATGTTCCGGCGGAATCCTTACGATGGCGACCAACTCGGCGAAACGATCATCCATCGATGTCTCGCCGGAATGGGGGCGGGGAGAGGAGCCGCTTCCAGAGCCGGCATCGGGGCTGTGGCGCGGCGCCAAATCAGGGACGAGACGCGAAACCGAAGTTCCGAATGCCCCGTGTCTTTGCCGGGCGGATGCAAGGCGCGGATCGCGGGATTCGCGCCGAGAGTGCTATTGCGGTGGCCAGGGCTGCTGGTTGTTGGTCACGCCCCATGGGCCGGTGCAGACGTTGCCCATGTTCTGCAGGGGCGGGGCGCAGCAGCCCGGCGTGACGGCGTCGGTGTAGGGCTGACTTTCATCGATCGTTATCAGGCACTCGTTGGTCCCTTTTTTCTGGGCGGTCACCGTCGAAATCTTGTAGGTCTCGATACCTTCGCCGTAGACCGGCGGCGCCTGCGACAAGACGCACTGGTCGGAAATCATGAACTGGGCGCCCGAATTGTCCGGATTCTGCGGCGGACCCTTCTGGACCGGCAGGTCTTCCGAAGTCCAGTACCAGTTGTTCACCTGCAAGCCGAGCCCGGGATAGGCGGAATAGTCGCCCTGGAGGGTGACCGAGCCGCCGCCGGGCTGGACGACCTGCTGTCCGCCGGAGGTGAAGATGCTCACGGTGTTGCCGTTGGCGCAGGGAGAGCTCTTGCTCAGGTTGTTCTGGACCGTGATCTTGTTCTGAAGGGCGCCGGCCTGGGCCAGTGCCGGCAGTTGATGGGTGCCGGGACAGAGCGTGACGACGTAGCCGGTGCCGGCCGGGCAGGCGACCTGCTTGTTGTCTTCCGGATACTGATACGCGTCCGGACACGAGACGTCCGTGCAGGTGAGATCCGAGCCGCCTTGCGGGAACGTGCAGCCGGCGCCGTTGCTCATGGTCACGCCGATCGGAACGTTGAAAAATAGGTTCGCGGTGGCGCTCACGCAGTTGTTGGCGTCGGCACCGGGGGTGCCGCACAAGGTGGGCGGCGAGGTGGGGCCCGAACCGTAATTCGTGCTGAGATCGACGAAGTCCTGGCTATTCGTCGCGCCGCCGTTCGGGGTGATCTCGAAAGTCGTACCGAAGGTCTTGTCATAATTCATTTGCGAGCCGCAGCATGGGGTCGTGGAGGTGGTGGTGCACTGTCCTGCCGCCGCATTGGTGGGCTGGCAATAGGCTGCGTAAACCAGGTTGTCGTTGCCGGGAGGGTTATTGGAAGTGTTGTTCATCCACATGTAGCCCATGCGCTGTCCCGCGGCCCGTATGTCCGTCCAGTTGCCGCATTGCACCTGGGCGCATTGGGCATCGGTGGTGATCGGCGCGAACAGGAAGGTGTTGGGCGTGTTCTGGCCCAAACCCCCGCCGGCAGCGGTCGGATAAAAGGTGCTGTCATACGGCTGCAGCGTCGTGCCGTTGATCGTGCTGCTGGTGGGCGACATGATCTTTATGGGCCGGGTGCAATGGTTGTAGAGCGTGAGTTGGCCCGGTACCGGGTCGGGCGGGGTTCCCGCAACCATGCCGCGCACTTCGCCCACCGTTTGCCGAACCTCTTGCTCCAATGGCGACTGGATACCGGATTCGGTGTCGCCCGCCGCGGGGCACCCTTCGGCCGAGAGCTTCAGGGCCGCGTGGTAGGCTTTTTTGTAGGCATCGTCGCAGGCCTTACGGACATGCTCATTCTTGAGCACGTTTTGCCCTTTCGCCAAGGCGGCCTCGGCGTTCATCCGGCAATGCAGGTATTCGCCGATATGCCGGTAGAGTTTCACCTGACATTGCGTCTGCCGCGAGTGCGCCGGTGTTTGAGCCACCGGCATGAGCAGTAGCAGGCCATAGGCGACGGGGCGGAGGCTGGCGCGGTACAGGTTCAGGATGCGTTTCACGGTCGATCTCTCCCAGATGTTGTTATTCGGAATCCAATCATCCGCTCATTGGTTCCCGATCGGGGGAGGACCGCGGTATCGCCGAGGTGGCGGCAGATCGCCGGGGCGGAGAAACTGGAGAGGGTTCCTATTGTCATCCCGTCGGGCGGAACGGTCCATATCGAGCCTTGTCCAATGACACATGAGCCTGAAGGGAGGGCCGTGTTTCCAGTGTGAGGTGAGCCTGGAGGCGGCGAAGTTGGGATCATGGAGAGGTGATCGTGACTTTGCAGACCGCAGGACTTCAAACCCTGGCGCAGGTACGCGCCTTCGTGGAGGGCAATGAGCCCGTTTCTTTCACTCTCACCGACCGCACCGTCGCCCATCTGTGGATGACGGACACGCTCAAGCGCTTTCGCTACATGCACTGCACACGGACCGATAAGGGCCTGCTGCGCCGCTACCTGGCCAAGGTGACCGGGCTGTCCCGAGCCCAGCTGACCCGCGCCATCACTCTGTTCTGCCGCGCGGGTGTCATCGAGGATCGCCGCCGAGCTCCCGCCAAGCCCTTTGCGCGGCGCTACACGGCGGACGATATTCGCCTGCTGGCCGAGACGGATGCGCTGCATGGCACGCTCTCGGGCCCCGCGACACGCAAGCTGTGCGAGCGCATGCACCAGGTCTTCGGCGACGCCCGCTTCGAACGGTTGGCGCGAATCTCAAACGGCCACCTCTACAACCTGCGCCAGCACAAGACCTACCGGACTCAGCGCGGCAGCTTCGACAAGACCCGCCCGGTTCATGTCCAGATCGGCGAACGGCGCAAGCCCACACCCCAAGGCAAGCCCGGCTATCTGCGCATCGATTCGGTCCATCAGGGCGATCTGGACGGCATCAAGGGGCTGTATCTGATCCACGCGGTGGATGAAGTCACCCCGTTCCCGGCCGTCTTTGCCACGGCCAAGATCAGCGAGCACTTCCTGGTGCCGGTGCTCACCCAACTCCTCAACAGCTTCCCCTTCACCATCCAGGGGTTCCACACCGACAACGGCTCGGAGTACATCAACAAGAAAGTCGCCAAACTGCTCGAAAAGCTCCGTATCGAACAGACCAAGTCCCGCGCTCGAAAGACCAACGATAATGCCCTGGTCGAATCCAAAAACGGCTCCACCCTCCGCAAACACCTCGGCTACAGCCATATCCCCGGCCGCTTCGCCGAGGCGGTCAATCGCTTCACCAGCGGCATGCTCACCGAGTATCTCAACTTCCACAGGCCCTGCCACTTCCCCACCGAATCGGTCGATGCCAAAGCTAAGCTTCGCAAACACTACCGCTACCAGGACATGATGACGCCCTACGAGAAATGGAAATCCTTGCCCCAAGCCTCCGAATACCTCAAGCCCGGCATCACCTTCCAACCACCTGGATGCCATCGCCAACCAATACAGCGATAATGAAGCCGCCCAACGCTTGAATCAGGCTCGGGCTGAACTCTTTCAACTCATCAACCAATCCCAAACCAACGCCGCCTGAACCGCTGCTTCCTCAACCCTCCTTCAGGCTCATCTCTGGATTGGAAAGGACTTTGGGGGCAAGGGGATCTTCGCGGCATGGAAGCCGAACAGCAGGGCGCTCATCAGCAGCAGATCCAGATGCGCCTGCACCAGACGGGTGAATTTGCCCGCGAAAACCGCAGGCAGCAGGGGCAGGCCGAAATTCAGCCCGACCAGGCACCAGGCCAGGATCAGGGCCAACAGCAGCCACAGGGCCGCGCCTTGCAGCAGAAGCTTGTTTTCCGGCTGTGAAGACTGGGGCATCGATCGTTCTCCTTTGCGAAACATGGCCGGGGCGGCTCACTCGCCCGCCGGAACCGGGATTATGCTAGCGTCGGTCACGAACGCCATGTCCGCGTAGCGCCCGTCGCCTTCCCGTCCCTGAAACAGACTGACGGCGATCAGCCACACCCGCACGATGTTGCCCGGCAGCGGACCGCCGATGTACTGCTGATAGTCCCGGTAGACGTTCCGCTCCTCGTCGAACCATTGGCCGAGTTCCTCGCTGCCGGAACGGATCACCACGTGGGTTTCGCGCGCGGTCCAGGTGGGGATCGGGCAGCGGTAGCCGGTGCCGACAGGCAACTCGGCGCTCCAGTAATAGGTGATGTCCTGGCCGTTGTCGAATTCCACGGCGATGCTGAGGTAGTCGTGGGTCGGCAGGGTATCTTCGCGGACCGCCGAGGGCAGGCGGTCCATCCGCCAGGCCCAACGCAAGCGGGTGTCCGGCGAAAGCGGGAGCGCGACGTCCTTTTGCAGCAGCCCGACGTCGCGGTGGGTATGGCAGCAGATGGCGGGCTTTTCCTCCGGGGTCCGGCAGGGCCGGTAGATTTCGGCCGGTCCCACGAACCACAGGTCATTCCAGCCCGCCGGCGTTTCCACGGGATGGCTCAGACGGTCGATCTCGGAGGCGATCAGTCCTGCCACGTCGCCGATTTCCGCCAGTTTGTTCAGCCCTTCCAGCGGCGCCTTCCGCCAGCGCAGGATCAGCACGGCCAGGTTTCCCGAGGCGTGGTTGTAGACCTCGTCCGGCGTCGCCAGGCCGCCGGTCCGGGTCGACCATTCGCCTGGGAAGTAGCTGGCCAGATAAAGCCGGCCGGCGCGCTCGGCCGTGAAGGTATGGCTCGCCCGGGTGCCGCGGAAGACTTCACCGTCCGCGCCGATGCGGAACCACAACTGGAAGTCCGCGCCGAACCAGAAATCCGCGCCCTGTAGCTGCGTCTTGCCCACGGCGAAACTGGTGACGGATTCGCCCTCGGCCAGATCGATGCCGGTGTCCAGCCAGGGCCTGCGGGGATCAGCCATGCCTTGGACCTGGCGGGCGGGGTGCACGGCAAGCTGTTCGTGGAGCGGGACAGCGCCGATGCGCCGGGACTGTGCCGCCGGTTTCCCCATCCGGAGACGGCGGCGAGGTTTTTCGAGGATACGGAAGCGATCGAATGCTTCCGCTGGATATACGAGGAAGACCCCGGCCGGGTTGCCGTCGAGGAGTGCCTGGACTGGCTGCTGCCGTGCCCGGAGCGGCAGCCGTGGGCGCCCGATGCCCGCATCCGCCAGGTGGTCGAACTGATCGGCCGGGAGCCGGACCGGAATTTTTCCCAGGAGGAGCTGGCGGCTCGGATCGGCTTGTCGCCCTCGAGGTTCCTGCACCTATTCCGCCAGCAGACCGGTTTGCCCTACCGCCGCTTCCGCCAGTGGAAGCGCATGATGTCCGCCATTGCCCTGCTGCATTCCACCGACAGCCTGACCCGCGCCGCTCTGGACGCAGGCTACGCGGACGCGACCCATTTCAGCCACCGCTTCCGCGCCACCTTCGGCGTCAATCCGGCGCCGGTGTTCCGCAAGCTGGGCCGGTTCGAGATGGGGCCGTGAGGCGCCCATGCCGGAGTTCGGGCGCGAGCCAGGGCGGTTTCAGTAGGGCGTGCCGTCCTTGTGCCGGAACTCGTAGCTTCCCCTGATCGCCCTGGCCTCCATATCCTCTTCGGGATAATGCACCCGGTCTCCCGGCAGCCGGTCGCCGACTTCCAGGTAGACCGCGACGCGGCCGCTCCGGTTGACCAGCTGATGCCCGTCCGCCTGGCCGGCCGGGAAGCCGGCGCAGGTGCCCGCCGCCAGGCATTGCTCGCCGGCCTCGGTGACCAGGGTGAGTTCGCCTTCCAGCACGTAGATGAATTCGTCCTGCCGGCTGTGCCAGTGCCGGAAGGCGGAGATCGCGCCGGGCTCCAGCCTGACGAGGTTGACGCCGAAATTCTGCAATCCCAGGGCGTCGCCCAGGGCCTGCTTGCTGCGGCCATGGATCCGCTGGCGCTGCTCCACGGTCGGGTAGATGGAGGCGGTCCGGGCCGGCACGGCCGCGGGGTCGAGGGCGGGTAAATCGAGCGGCGTTTTCATGGCGTTACGGTTTGCGGTTGCCGAAGAATGCTTCCAGCGCCTGGGCCCGGTCCGCTGCGACCTTTTGTGCGGCGGGGCGGGCCGTCATCGCCGCCAGATACTCGGCCAGAGCCGGAATCTGGGCGGAGACCAGGTCTTCGCCGTAGACGCGGCTGGTGGCGAGGCCGATCAGGGTCAAATGCGGCCAGGCGGCGCAGTCGGCGGCGCCGAAGTTCTCGGAGCACACATAGGGGTTGAACCGTGCCAGCCGCATCACGCCTTTCAGGCCCGCTTCGATCTTCGGTCTGACCTCGGCCTTGGTTTCCTCGGAGACCTTGCCGCCGAAGAAGGCTTCCAGGTAGAGCCGGCGGGCGATGAGTTCGACGTTCAGCTCGAGGTGCTGGATCAGTTCGCGGCATTTGGCGCGGGCGTAAGGGTCGGCGGGGTAGAGCGGTCTTTCCGGGTAGGCGTCTTCCAGGTATTCCAGGATGGCCTGGGATTCCGACAAACAGCCGTGCCCGGTTGCGATGAACGGGATCTTTCCGAGCGGCGACTTCGCCAGGACGGCGGCGTCCTGGGAAGGGATCGTCCGTTCCTCGCGGAATTCGACGTCCTTTTCGAGCAGGGCCAGCTTGACCTTGTTGTAGTAGTTGCTGATGGCGGAACCGTACAGGGTGATCATGGGCGGTGCCTCGCGGGGGGATGGAGCGCCGATTGTAAGTCGATGGAAGACTGAAGCGTGCCGATACCGCATTATACTGTTGCGGATGGGCAACGGTTCGGTCGGAGTACGATGAAAAACGGGCGGGAAAGGAACATGGGCGGCTTCCCACGGGGCCGGTTGATCGCATTCGTGGCGGCATTTTCGGTCGGCGCCGATGCCGCGGGCGCCGCACCGGAGGCTCCGGCGGCGCACATCGACGCCCTGGTCGCGTCGGGTGTCCATCCCCGGCTGCGCTGGGGGCGTTTTGCGGATGTCCAGGAGCCGTTGCGGGCCTTGTACCTTGCCCAAGGTTCACGGCCTTTGTGGCTGGACGGGGGCAGGCCGGTGAAACAGTCGGCCGCCGTTCTCGAGTGTCTGCGCATGGCCGACGACCAGGGCTTGAACGGCAGCGACTATGACGCCGATCTCCTGGGCGGTTGGATCGAGAAGTTCAATGACGGCGGGGCGGCCAGCGCGGAGGAAGCGGCGCAGTTCGAGGTGGCGATGAGCCTCGCCTTGATGCGCTACGGCTCGAATCTCGCCGTCGGCCGGGTCAGCCCGCGCGCCGCCGATTTCGCCCTGGACGTTGCGCCGAAGCGGCTCGACCTGCCGGCGCTGGTGCAGCGCCTCGCCCATGATTCCCGGCCTTGCGAGGTGCTCGCCGAGCTGGAGCCGAAACTGCCCCTGTACCGGAACCTCAAAGCCGCATTGCCGCGCTACCGGGATTGGGCCGGGGGCTACGATGCCTCGGCGCTGGTCCTCCCGTCCAAGCTGAGTCCGGGCGACCGCCACAAGGAGGTTCCCGCCTTGCGCAAGCGTCTGGCCGCCATGGGTTTCCTCCCGCAAGAGTCTCCCGCCAAAGATCCGGAAGCCTACGCCGGCGATCTGGTCGACGCGGTCGAGCGGTTCCAGGAGCGCCACGGTCTGGTGCCGGACGGGGTGATCGGCAAGGACACGCTGGCGGCGCTCAACGTGCCGCCGGGCGCGCGGCTCACGCAGATCCGGCTGGGGCTGGAGCGGCTGCGCTGGCTGCCGGAGCAGTTCGATGGGCCCTTCATCCTGGTGAACATCCCGTCGTTCCGCCTGTACGGCTACGGCGAGGACCACGAGCGGCCGGAGGTGTCGATGAACGTGGTCGTGGGCCGGTCGTCCGGGGGCCATAACACGCCCGTGTTCCATTCCGACATGACCTACGTGGTGTTCCGCCCCTACTGGAACCTGCCGCGCGCCATCACGGTTAAGGAAATGCTGCCGGGCATCCTGCGCGACCCGAGCTACCTGGCCCGCCACAACCTGGAGATGGTGCCGAGCTTCGGCAACGGTTCCCAGGTCTATGAACCCAGCCCGGAAAGCCTGGCGATGCTGTCGGCCGGTTCACTCAAGCTGCGCCAGCGGCCGGGGCCGAAGAACGCGCTGGGGCTGGTCAAGTTTGCGTTTCCCAACAACGACAACATCTATCTGCACGGCACGCCCAGCGTGAACCTGTTCCAGCGGGCGCGGCGGGATTTCAGCCATGGCTGCATCCGGGTCCAGGACCCCGTGGGCCTGGCGGAGTTCGTGCTGAAACGCCAGGACGAGCCCTGGCCTCCCGAGCGGATCGAGGCGGCGATGAACGGCGCCCAGTCGCGCACGGTGACGCTGAAGCAGCCGCTGCCGGTCTACATCTACTACTCGACCGTGCTGGCCGAGCCGGATGGCACCGTACGGTTCTTCGAGGACATCTACGGACTCGACCTGGTGCTGGAGCGATTGCTGGAGAAGGGCTTCCCGTATCCTTCCTGATCTAGCCGTGCCGGAGAAATCCCGCCAGCTTGATCCGTTCCGTACCCAGGAACACGGTTGTGGCCACTGCGCCGGCAACGGCCAGATCGCCCAGGGACAGCGCGGTGGTATGGAAGGCGGTTTGCAGCGGCGGCAGGTAGACGATGGCGAGCTGCAGCAGCACCATGGCGGCGACGGCGCCGAGCAGCGCCGGGTTCGATCCCCAGCCGAGCTGGCTGACGGGGCGCGTCCGGCTGCGCAAGGCCAAAGCGACGGCCATCTGGCTGAACACCAGCACCGTGAGCAGCATGGTCTGCCAGGCCGCACTCCTTCCCAGCCAGTAGGCGAAGCCCACGCCCAAGCTCAGCTCGGTGATCAGCGCACCCACCAGCAGCATCAGGTGCAGGCCCTGTTTCCCGAAGATCAGCTCGTTGGCGGCCTTGGACGGCCTCTCCATCAGGCTGTCCTCCGCCGGTTCCATCCCCAGCGCAAGGGCCGGCAGGCCGTCGGTGACCAGGTTCATCCAGAGTATCTGCAGCGGCAGCAGCGGCAGGGGCATCCCCAGGAACGGCGCGAAGGTGACCACGGCGATTTCACTGACGTTACAGCTCAGCAGGTAGACGATGAACTTGATCAGGTTGTCGTAGATCGCCCGCCCCTGGCGCACGGCGGCGGTGATGGTGGCGAAATTGTCGTCCAGCAGGACGATCTGGGCGGCTTCCTTGGCGACGTCGGTGCCGATCCTGCCCATGGCGATGCCGATGTCCGCCTTCTTGAGGGCCGGCGCGTCGTTGACGCCGTCGCCCGTCATCGCGACGCTCCAGCCTTCGCTCTGGTAGGCTTCGATCAGCCTTAGCTTGTCCTCCGGCGCGACCCGGGCGAACACGGCGCAGCGTTTCACCGCGTTCCGCAGTTTGGCGGGTGTCATGGCGGCGATCTCGCTGCCGCCGATCACGCCGCCCGTGGTGTCGATGCCGACCTCCTCCGCGATGTGGCGGGCTGTCAGCGGGTGGTCGCCGGTGATCATGACCGGCTTGATGCCGGCTCGGCGGCATTCGGCGATGGCTTGCATGACCGCGGGGCGCGGCGGGTCGTAGATGCCGATCAGGCCGATGAAGCTCAGGCCGCTTTCCAGCGTCGCCTTGGCTGCCGCCGACGGGGGAGCTTCCAGGCGACGCGCGCCCAGGGCCAGCACCCGCATGCCTTTTTCCGCCAGGAGGTCGTGCGCCCGGACGATCCGCTCGCGCCAGGCAGCGTCCAGCGCCTGCTCGCTGCCGTCGACCCAAATGGTGTCGGCGCGCGGGAGGAGGGCTTCCACCGCGCCTTTGGTCAGGCTGAGGAACCGGCTCCCGGCGAGATACTGGCCGACGACGCCAGGGTAGGCGCCGTCGGCCGCTGCGGGGCCGTGCACGGTCGTCATGAGCTTGCGGCCGGCATCGAAGGGGATTTCCTCGATCCTGGGCAAGGCGGCTTCCAGTTCCGGCTTGAGCCGTTCCGCCCGGGCCGCGGCCAGCACCAGCGCGGCCTCGGTGGGCTCTCCCAGGACCCGGTACGCGTGATGCGGGTCTTCCGGGTTCTCGATCAGTCCATCGTTGCACAGCGCGCCGCCGATCAACAGCAGGTCGATGGCCGGGTGGCCGGCGATTTCCACCGCCAGTCCCGCGGCGTCCGGTTCGTCGAGCTTGAGTTCCAGCCGGTGTTCGGCGACGTCCAGCACGGAGACGGTCATCCGGTTTTGGGTCATCGTGCCGGTCTTGTCGGCGCAGATCACCTTGATCGAACCCAGGGCTTCCACCGCCGGCAGGCGACGGATCAATGCGCCTTGCTTCAGCATCTTCTGGGCGCCCAGAGCCAGGGTGATGGCGACCAGCGCCGTGAGTGACTCGGGCACCGCTGCGACGGCGAGGCTGACCGCCGTGAGCATCATGGTGCGGAAGCTCTCGCCCATGGCCGTTCCGAGCAGCAGGATCACGATGGCGATGCCGGAAACGCCGTAGGCCAGCGAGCGGGCGAAGCCGTCGAGCTGCTTCTGCAGCGGAGTGGGCTCGGCAGTCACCGATTCCAGCAATCGGGCCGTGGCGCCGAGGGCGGTGGCCGGTCCGGTCTCGGTCACGATGAAGCTGCCGTGGCCGTAGACGACCTGAGTGCCGAGGTGGACCCTGTTGGTCCGGTCGGCGAGCGCGGTAGCCGGCTCCAGCACGGCCGCGGCATCCTTGCGGACCGGCGCCGATTCGCCGGTCAGCGCCGATTCCTGGATGCTGAGGTCGATGCTTTCGAGCAGCCGGCCGTCGGCGGCCACGCTGTTGCCGGTCTGCAGCAGCACGACGTCGCCCGGCACCAGCCGGTCGGCGGGGATTTCGCAGATCCGCCCGCCGCGCCGTACCGTGGCCTGGCCGACCGCCATGCGCCGCAGCGCCTCGAGGGCCTTTTCCGCTTTGGATTCCTGCAGGAATCCAAGGATGGCATTGAGCAGGACGATGGCCAGGATCACGCCCGCCTCCAGGCCTTCACCGATGATCAGGGAGAATACGGCAGCGGCGATCAGTATCTGGACCAGCATGCCGGAGAACTGCTCGGTGAAGATGCGCCAAGGGTCGCGCGTGCCGGCGCTGGGGATTTCATTCGGGCCGGACGTGGCGAGCCGGTTTTCGGCTTCGGTCTCGCTCAGTCCCTGCTGGACGTTCACGTCCAGGCGGCTTGCCACTTCCTCGGATGTCAACGAATGCCAGGCTTGGTTCATGGTCGCGGTTCCTCTCCGTGAAGATCATCATGATGGCCCGAAGCACCGCGCTTGCCTAGAGCGGGGACTGTCACACGGCGGCAACGAGGCTCGCTTATCGTCTTGGCCGGCGGGGCGGATTTCCCGTGCCCGGTATCGTATCGCTCTCCGTCGGGACAGGTGCTCATGACACAGACTACTTGCGAAGCGGTTGCAGAGCCCATCGCGGCCACCGTCGAGAAACCGAAACTGGCATCCCGTACCGGGCCGGTCGGGTCGATCGTATTCATGGGCCTTCTGGGCGTCGGCGTGGCCTTCACGGCGTACGGTCTGCAAAGCGACGTAGCCGGTGCCGGCACATCCCTGGCCTTGGCACCCCTGCTACTGCTCGGGCTGTCGTTGCTGATCGCCCTGGGTTTCGAGTTCGTGAACGGGTTCCACGATACGGCGAATGCCGTCGCCATCGTCATCTATACCCATTCGCTGCCGCCGATGGTGGCCGTGGTCTGGTCGGGACTGTGGAATTTCGTCGGCGTGCTGGTGTCGTCCGGGGCCGTCGCCGCCGTGGTGGATCCGCAGCGTCCTGGTGCTGACCTGCACCGGCGTCTCCTTCGCGCATGGCTCGAACGACGGGCAGAAAGGCATGGGGCTGATCATGCTGATACTGATCGGCATCGTGCCGACAGCCTATGCCTTGAATCGGGCGGTGCCGGACTCCTATGTGCCAGAATTCCTGGCTTTGTCGCATGTCGTCGGGCAGGCTTTGCTGGAAAAGTCGGTAGGGGCGAAAGGATTCGACGGTGATCCCCGGCCTGCGGTGACCGACTTTATCAGGGCCCGCCAACGGGGGCCGGACACGCTGACGGCAACCGCGAAGCTCGTCGAGGAGATCGCCGGCACCATCGAAAAGAACGGGTCGCTGGCGCACATTCCCGTCACCAAGACCCAGGACGTGCGCAACGACATGTACTTGGTCGACGAGGCCATGCGCTGCTTCGAAAAACTGGGCCAGCCCGTGTTCGACGAGCGCAGCCAAAAGGAGATCGGTGGCTACCGCAAGGCGCTGGGGAAGGCCACCCGGTTCATTCCCACCTGGGCAAAGGTCGCCGTCGCCATTGCGCTGGGGCTAGGCACGATGGTGGGCTGGCGGCGCATCGTGGTGACCGTCGGCGAAAGGATCGGCAAGCAGCACCTGACCTACGGCCAGGGCGCTTCGGCGGAACTGGTGGCCATGAGCGCCATCGCGGTGGCGGACCTGTATGGGGTGCCCGTGTCGACGACCCATGTACTGTCGTCGGGGGTTGCCGGCACCATGGCGGCCAATGGCTCGGGACTGCAGTGGTCCACGGTGCGGAATCTATTGATGGCCTGGGTGCTGACCCTGCCCGCCGCCATCCTGCTTTCGGGCGGGCTGTTCTTTCTGTTTCATCAGTTCATCGTGCATTGATCAGGCATCCCGCACGGAAAGGTGGAGTAGTCCCCAGGAACACTCCAACGTCTTGTAATCTTTGTGGGATATGACACCGACCCGGATATCGCGTTGGCCATAAAAGCGGGCACAGGGTGGAAGCATCGAAGAGTGTTGATGAATTTCGGACTATTAACCAGGCAACATAATACCGTACATACATGATAGAATTCCGGCATGGAAACGGAACGCACGGATATACGGAAACTGGAGCCGGCGGCGTGCGAGCAACTGCGCCGCACGGTGATACACATGCACAAGCGGGGCCACACGCAAACGGCCATTGCGCAGAAACTGGGTCTGCGTCGCCCGACGGTGACGGGCTGGATTGTCCAGGCCAACGCGGGCCGTGGCGTGAAAGAGGCCCAACGCGGCCGCCCGCTGGGCGAGGGGCGCAAGCTGACGCCGGCCCAAGAGGAGCGCATCCGCAAGGACATCGTGGACAACACGCCCGACCCGCTCAAGCTGCGCTTTGCCCTGTGGAGTGCGCAAGCCGTGCGCGCCCTGATCAAGGCGTACTTCGGCATCGATCTTACGGTGCGCTCGGTGAGGAACTACCTCAAGCGCTGGGGCTTCACACCGCAGCGGCCGCTGAAGCGGGCCTTCGAGCAAAAGCCCGAAGCGGTGCAGAAATGGCTGGCCGAGGAATATCCGGCCATCGCGGCCCGAGCCAAGGCGGAAGGGGCGGAAATCTGCTGGGGGGACGAGACGGCGGTCAGCTCGGTGGAGCACTACCCGCGCGGCTACGCGCCCAAAGGCAAGACGCCGGTGCTGGTGCTCTCCCAAGCCAAGCGGGAGCGCATCAACCTCATCTCGGCCATCACCAACCAGGGCACGATGCGCTTCATGATGTACCGCGACACGCTGACTGCCGAGGTGCTGATCAAGTTTTTCGACCGGCTCAGCCGCGAGGCCGACCGCAAGGTGTTTCTGGTCTTGGACAACCTGCGCGTGCACCACAGCCGCAAGGTGCGGGAATGGCTGGCGGACAAGCTCGACAAGATCGAGCTGTTCTTCCTGCCCAGCGATTCCCCGGAGCTCAACCCCGACGAGTACCTGAACGCCGACTTGAAGGCGAGGATGAGCGCCGCCGAGCCGGTGCGCGATGCCGCCCATCTCAAGCGCAAGGTGCTTTCTCATCTGCGCTCCATCCAAAAACAGCCAGCGCGCATCCGTTCGTATTTCAAAGCTGATCGCATCAAATATGCCGCATGATTCGTACGATATTTCATGGCCGGGTTAAAATACGAGGAAGTTTACTTGCATGCTTACGACTCAGTTTCTCAAGCAAGGCAAGGCTTACAAAGCTATTTCAAGTTTTACAATGAACGGCGGCCTCATTCATCGCTTGATGGCAAGACCCCGGATAGCGTGTACTTTAATTCGCTGCCACTCCAGAAGGCAGCCTAAACCGCAGAAGCCCACTTAAGCCAGGTAAAATCCTGTCTAAAAAACCGGGGCCACCGCACCCCGACCGGGTGTAGAGTTCGTCGTGTAAGCGGAACGAACGCGAACCCGAGAAGAGGAGCCGAAGATGAAACTGTACGGTGGTATCGACTTACATTCCAACAATAGTGTGATCGCGTTGCTGGATGAACAGGATCAGGTGGTGTATCGGAAGCGGTTGCCGAACGACCTGGCCACGATGCTGGTGGCCGCCGGTTATCGCGTGCATTTGGACGAGCAGATCACGGTGCTGGAGAAGACCATCCAGGCGCACGTCAAGCCAAGCGCTGAGTTGCAGTTTCTGCTGAGCGTCAGTGGGGTCGGCGACATCCTGGGATTGACCATTTTGCTCGAGACGGGCGAGATCAAGCGCTTCGCCAGCGTGGGTCAGTATGCGTCGTACTGCCGCTGTGTGGGCAGTGAGCGGATCAGCAACGGCAAGCGCAAAGGGCGCGGGAACAGCAAGAACGGCAACCGCTACCTGGCCTGGGCATACGTCGAAGCGGCCCACTTTGCGGTCCGCTACAACGCGCAGATCAAGCGCTACTACCAGCGCAAGTGCAGCCGGAGCAACACATTGGTCGCGATCAAAACCGTAGCGCACAAGCTGGCGCGGGCGTGCTACTACCTTCTGCGCGATCAGGTGCCGTTCGACGTGAACAAGGCGTTTGCATGAACACCTGAGATTTCCGGGCTGAGGCGGTGAGCTCGCCATGGGGTTGGCTGATAACCATGAGACCTGATTCGGCCGCCGTCTCATCCCACCCATCGGCCGTGGAGCAACGAGTTTGACTGAGACGCCTCTGACTTGAGCCCACATGGGGTTGGACGCTGCCGCCGACGGTGGCGAGCCACAGACCTGTGAAGCGGTCTTCACCGACTGCGACCACTTGGACAGGGCAGGGTACTGAGGATTTTCTGGGGCTCGAACGAGCCAGGGGCCGGGTGTCTCCCCTCCACAGGGTAGCCCCGAAGCCTTGATCCAGAAGGGTGACTGGTGCGGATCAGCGATGATGCCGTCACCGACCGACCGAGAACCGAAGGCGCGTACTGGGTTGAACACGGCGCTTCGCGCCAGGAAAGACGAACATCGTGAACGGGCGCGAGTAGCAAACTCGTGCTATTGACCAGGGCCGGCTAAAGGGTGACCCCGTGGTTTCGTGGTTTTTCGGTTGCATGCCCGTTACCTCCGATGGGGAGTTCCGACGCAAGATTATGCCGGCAGCAGCGGGGTCTGGCCAGAAGGCTTTTTCAGGGGCACATGGGGAAGCGCTAAAGAATACGGCCAGAGGGGCTGGTTTTCTTCAAAAGAGAGTCACTAACTGGAATATCATCGAGGTGGCGGATGGGTAGCTTCCGTATGCACCATTAGGAATCCCTGGGTTGGGTACATAGGAAAACGTGGGCTGGAAAAAAACGTCGCCGATGACGTGGGCTTGGTAATAGAACTGGGTCAGTATTTCCGTTGATTGCGACCGAGGCGGGTTGTTTAGCCAGGAAACGCCGATGCCCAGGCCCAGCGAATCTTTATTACGGCCAGGAATCAGGCCGAAACCGGACAAACCCCCGCCCACGAATTCGTTGACCATCATGGTATGTGAATTGTTGATGCCATATTGAAGATATCCTAAAACCACTCCCTTGCCATGGGTTGTGTCAAGGTTCCACAAGCGATTGGATGCCGTTGCATAAATGCCTTGGGCACCAGTTTCCAGGTCGTTGCCCGTACCTAAGGTTCCGCTCTGACCCCAGCCGCCTACTGCAACCTTGCCAGGGTAGTCTCCAACCCATGAAAACCCGGCTTCGCTAATATTGAAATAATAGCTGTTAAAGGTTGGCCAGGCGTGAGTTCCCGTCTGCCGGCCCCTGGCCAAGGATCCATCGTAGATACCATAGGAGGCATAGAGGGTCTTGGTGGGTGCGGCCGTGACCGTGAGGCCCCAGGCCGAGTTGTAGTACCCCGGCATGACGCCGAGGATGGACGGGTTCACATAAATGGGAGTGAATAAAAGGCCGGTCACGGCGGCGACATAGGGCTTTTCGTCGGGTACCGGCAAGCGGCGGCTGACATTATTGAAATCGAAAGTCGGAATGCTCTTGCCTGCACGTACGATCACCTTGTCATCAAGCAAGGACTGACGCCACCAAAACTGATAAAGCTCGCTTCTATTCAGCGGTTCCGTTTCGGTCAAACCATTGTAGCCGGTTAGAACGCCGCCTCGTCCGTTGCTGTCCTGACCATCGAATTGCAGGAAGGTCGCGCCGAATGATGCGCCGGGAAGGCCACCCAAGCGGGCCAGGTCGAGTTGCAGATCGACAATGCCCATGCTGTTGAACGACGCACTGCCAGCCAACCGGCCTGACATCTGAATGTCGGCGTTGCCGATCCAGAGTCCCCCCAAACGCACGCCCGTATCTTCCGTCAAGCCCAGCGTCTGGCCCAGCCATCCGGTGCCGGTCAATACGTTGACCGCGCCCGGGTTTCCTGCGATACCAACCTGCTTGCTGCTATAGCCACTTTCGTTGAGATGGTTTGCCGGTTTACTTGATGCGGCCGCTGCTTTTTGCCGGTGCTTTGATTTTTCCTCGGAAACAGGATTAATGGTGGGTTTGTCATCCGACTGCGAATGGGTTGCCTTTGGTGCCGGAGATTGCTGCTCGGCATTCGCCTGCATGTTGGGCAGACAAAAGGCCAGTAAAACTGCTATTACAGACCACGGATGCTGTTGCTTATTGTTATTTGGACCTCCCATAATCGATGCCATGGTAATTCCAGGGCTGTTCAATGCTGAAAAATTGATGCAAGAAGTCGAGATTTTCAAGGAGGTTCCCGTTGTCCGCCCTCAAACAAAGTCTGCTGGCCATCCCGGATCATCGCCGTGCCCAGGGGCGGCTATTCGACCTGCCGCATCTGCTGCTGTTCAGCATCTTGGCGATCATGAGCGGCGCGACGTCGTACCGGCGCATTCATCAGTTCCTGTACACCCATCAGGTGGCTTTGAACGCGGCCTTCGGTTGCCGGTGGCGCCGCGCGCCGGCTTACAGTTCGATCCGCCATGCCTTGCAGGGCTTGGACACGCAAGCCATGGCGCCGCATTTTCGCGCCCATGCCGCGCGCTTGGCCGAAGGGGCGGCCGTCATCACGCTCAATGGCAAGACCTTGCGCGGCAGCCTGGACCGTTTCGAGGACCGCAAGGCCGCCCAGGTGCCCAGCGCCTCATCGAAACCTTGGGGCTGAGCGGGCGGCTCGATACGCTCGACGCCCTCCACCTTCAAAAAAACGGTGGAAACCGTGCTCGCCACCGGCAACCACCTCCTGGTGCAGCTCAAAGGCCATCATCCCAAGCTGCTGGCGGCAGTGCGGATGCTGTGCCAGAGCCGAGCCCACGCCGAACAGAGCTACACCGTCGACCTGGGCCGGCGCAACCGCATCGAACAGCGCACCGTGCGCCTGTGGCCGCTCCCGTCGGGCAGCGGCACCGAACCTTGGCATGACCACTTCCAGACCGTGATCGAGGTGCAGCGCCAGACCGAAGTTTTCCATCCCTGCCACCGCTGCTTCGAGCCCCGCCAGGCCCCCCGGCCTATTACCTGACGACCTGCACGGCCTCGGCGGCCACCATGGCGCACCTCATCCGCGGCCATGGGGCCATCGAAAACCGCCTCCATCATGTGCTCGATGTCTCCCTCGGCGAGGACTCAAGCCGCATCCGCAAAAATCCCGGCGTCTTTGCCCTGCTGCGCCACTTCGCCTTGAACCTCTTGCGACACAAGGGACAAACCCCCATCCGCTCCGCCCTTTACGACAATGCCATCAGCCTACACCGGCTCTTGGCCTATGAAGGTATTTAGCGTTGAACAGCCCTGATGGTAATTCGGCCAGAAATTTCCTTTGCGGAAACCTTATATCGATGACTCCAGAATTCCGCGCAATGAGCTGAATCTTGCCCATTGCGCGGGTTCGCTACTTAGCCCGACACGACTCGCCGCGCTGCTCGGTTGCACTGAGCGATCACATTGGGCAGGTCCAGAGTCGTGACATGGCCTTGTTTGACGATGTAACGGCCGTTGATCACCGTGTAGTCGGCGGTTACCGGTGCGCAGAAGACGATCGAAGCCACGGGATCGATCATGCTGCCTCCGGCGAAATCCACCCGATTGAGATTTACGGCGAAGAAGTCGGCGCATTTGCCTGGTTCGAGAGAACCGATATCGTTTCGTCCCAATACGGCTGCGCCGCCCAGGGTCGCGATCTCCAACGCTTCCCTCGCGCTCAGCCATTGTTTCTTGTCGGTCGGAGGGCCGCCAGGAGTGTTCGCCAAGTTGAGCCGCGCCAACAACATCGCCTGACGAGCCTCGGCCAGTAAATGCGATCCGTCGTTGCTGGACGAACCGTCGACGCCAAGGCCTACGTTGACACCCGCTTGACGGTATTTCCACACCGGGGCGATGCCCGAGGCGAGCCGCATGTTTGAACAGGGGCAATGGGCCACGCCGCAACCCGTCTTGGCAAACATCGAAATTTCGGCGTCGTTGATGTGTACCGAGTGCGCAAACCAGACGTCTTTGCCGACCCAGCCGAATTTTTCCATCAGACCCGCGGGGCGCACGCCGTATTTGTCCAGCGTGAAACGCTCCTCATTGGGCGATTCGGCGAGATGGGTATGCAGATTCACCTTATATTTTCGCGCCATCTTGGCAGATTCGACCATGAGGTCGTCGGTCACCGAGAACGGTGAGCAAGGCGCCAGCACGATACGGGTCATCGCCCCATGCTTGTCGTCATGGTATGTCTCGATAACCCGCTGTGAGTCTTTCAGAATCGCGCTTTCTTCTTCGACGCAACTATCCGGCGGCAAGCCGCCTTTGGACGCGCCAAGCGACATGCTGCCACGTGATGCATGGAAACGCATGCCGAATTCGGCAGCGGTATGTATTGCGTCGTCGATCTTGCAACCATTCGGGAAAACATATTGATGATCGAAAGCGGTCGTGCAGCCGGACAGGGCGAGTTCCGCCAGACCAACCTGAATGGCCAGCTTGACGTCATCGGGCTGCATGCGCGCCCACATGGGATACAGCACCTTGAGCCAGTTCCAGACGTTGCCGTCCTGTGCGGCAGGCACTACCCGAGTCAGGTGTTGGTACAAGTGATGATGGGTATTGACCAGCCCCGGAAGAAGGATGTGATCCTTGAGGTCCAGCACTTCGTCGGCGGTTTTCGGCAGACTGCTGGTCGGGCCGACTTGCTTGATGACGCCTTCCTCGATGTACAGGCCACCGTCTGCAATTTCCCGGCGACTGCCATCCATCGTAACCATCACGGTCGCGTTTTTTACAAGCATCGTTTTCGGGCCTTTACGGTCCGAACCGGCGGCTTTTTTGGATTTTGGTGCCGCTAGGCCTCCTTTGCTATCGACACTGAGCGCTAGTCCAGCCGCGACGGCAGAACCGGTAGTCAAGAATTCTCGCCGGGTAAACCCTTGGTGGCCTGAGTCGTCGGCAAGCCTCTCCCCATCTTTAAATTCAAACTTATTCATCCACATCTCCCTTTTCTTCTGTGTTCGATCAAACAGGAAGCTCCCGGATGCACTGATAAAGCCCGAACAGCCTTTTCGTATCCAGGCGGATAGTATACCGGAAAAATATTGAGGTTCAGACAAAAAGTTCAGCGTCCTGCAGATCGCGCTCCGGTCTGGGTGGCGGGGCCACAGCGGCGACGAGCAGACGCCTGAGGATTGAGGTTAAATCGAGGCGACGATTGAAACGGTATTGAACCTCGGCAAGATAGCGATGAGCGTATTTGGCGAACCCCGCTTAGTACGTTTCGGGAAGATACCAGCTCAGTGCGATGCTCCGCACGCGCTGGCCAATCGCGTAGTTGATGAGAATACCCAGCTCAGAAGGCCGAGCTGGTATGGGTCTACCTGAATCCGTGTTCATGATCCCGAAATAACAATCCAACACATTGATTTAATGAGATAATTGAGCGCAATTCAACCTCACCCAAACGACCATGCCGCACTTTGAAGTCAAGCACTCGAGCAAGCTGCAATTGACCTCGTATGCAGGGCTGGCCCTGATTGGCCAATGTTGTCAAGCGGCGCAGGTGGAAGCGGTGATCGACGGGAAGATTCCCGTATCGCAAGGCATGCGCACATCAAGCATCGTCAAGAGCATGGTGGGGGCTTTTGAGTCTGGGGAAGAGTGACTTCGAAGCCATCGAGCCATTCCGGACGGATCGATTCTTCAAGGAGGCCCTGGGTCTGTCCAATGTCCCGAGTAGTGTCTGGAACGGTAAGCGGCTCGATGCCAAGGCGGAGGCGATCCGGGAGCGGGTCGACGAGCTGTCCCTGCGCCTGCTGGAACGGACCGAAGCCCCCATCACCGCCCACCGAGGCGATGTCTGCGTCGACATCGACACCGTCGCCCTGGACAACAGCGGGACGAAGAAGGAAGCGGTCACGCGCACTGACCTGGGCTTTGACGGCTATACCCCGATTGCAGCGTACCTTGGCAACGAGGGCTGGGCCATCGGTCTGGAATGGCGACCGGGGTCGCAACACTCGGCGAGCGAAACGGAGTACTTCTACGAGCGGCTCTTTCCCCGGATCGAGCGCCTGGTCCAGGCCGATCAACCCGTCCTGCTGCGCGAGGACAGCGGTTTCGACAGCGCCCGCCTGCTCTTTGCCAAGGTCGAGGAACGGGATCGACTGGCCCTGCTGGGCCGCTCCTTTGACTTCCTCTGCAAGTGGAACCCGCGCCGCCAGGACAAGGCCGCTTGGGTGGCCCAGGCAGAAGCAGCGGGCGCCTTTGAAGAGACGCGTCCCGGCAAGCGCATCGCCCTCTTGTCTGTCGAGGTCGAGCGCGCCTGGGCCAAAAAGACGCGCCGCTTCCGGCTGATCGTTCAAGTCACCGAACGCACCATCGACCAGCCCGAAGGGCGCAGGACGCCACGTCGTGGCGGTCCTGAGCGAAGCGAAGGATTCGGCGCAGCCGAACACAAGAACGGCCAGCATCTGTTGGTCCCCGACATCGAATTGCAGGGCTGGTGGACGAGCCTTGATGCCACGCCGCAAGAGGTCATTGACCTCTACAAGCACCACGGCGTGCATGAGCCGTTCCACTCCGAGTTGAAGACCGATCTGGATATGGAGCGGCTGCCTTCGGGCCAATTCGACACCAATGATGTCGTCCTGCATCGGGCGGCCTTCGCCTACAACGGCCTGCGCTTGCTGGGGCAGTTGGGGCTCACCGGCGAGGATCGCGCCGCCTCTACACCCGGCCAAACGTCGGCGCTATCCGAGACGGTGCTGCAGGAGATCATGTACCGGGCAGCGAACCCTTCGACTGGCTCAGGACAGGGTTCGTGGCCCATGCCCGCCGCCTCGTGCTGGACTTCGGGCGCAGCGTAGCCGCGCATGTGAACGTGTTCGTGGCGCTGCAAGAGCGCTTGCGGCGAGCGGCGGCTTCGGGATGAGACCCACTGGCGGACGAACTCCCGTGGTGAACACCTCTTCCGACCCGTCGGAAGGGTCTGCCCTGCACGGAGCACGGAAAATGAGCCGATTTCGGGCGAAAGAGAGGCCGATTTGCTTAAAACCCCCTATCGATGCTTCCCCGGATCGGAGTGGTCCAAGGCAAAAGCCGGGGCCGATTGCTGAAAAATCATGCAATCAGGCCTTCAGGGTTGTTGTGAGGGTTGGGGAACACGGATTCAGGCAGAGGATTGCGTGCTGCTGCATTTGGGGTCGCCGAGTATTACGAGAATTTCATGGTACGATGCAGCGGGACGGTGCTGCATGGGCCTACCGGGACGAGCTATCAGGTTCAGTCTAAATGGACATTAGTGCGTGCACCTTGGGAGCCTTAGCAGCGAGATCGGTAAATTAAAGGTTACCCGTTACGCCCGAAGTTGATCGTCGGACTCCGAGCGCCAAGGACAGCGCATTTGCAGTACAAGCTTCGAACGGCACGTCACCCTTTTTCTTCTCGGGGCGTACCATTCCAAGGGGAGCGTTTTGTTATTGCGACAACAACCATACCAAGTCCATTAGGAGACTCCGAAATGAGCGCAGAACAAGAAAACAAGCCTGAACATTCAGAGCAAGCATTGGATGCCGATACCACCCGGATTTACGCGGTGTCCCGCCGTAATTTCCTGCTTGCTGGCGCAGCGGCCGGCGCAGGCCTCTATTTTGGAGCCGGCGACGCGCTTGCCAAATCCCCTGCCGGCGGCAAAGCAGCTGAACCCGTGACGGATAAAGATCGCGAATATATGCGAGAGGCCATCCGTCTCATGCGGCAAGCTGGAGTCGTCGACAAGACAGGTGGCCCTTTCGGCGCCGTTATCGTCAAGGACGGCCAAATCCTGTCCGCCACGGGCAACAGCGTCATGAAGGACAAGGACCCTTCCGCCCATGCGGAAGTGAACGCTATTCGGCAAGCTTGCCGCAAAATCGACAGCCATGATCTCACTGGCGCAGTGCTTTATTCGAGCTGCGAGCTGTGCCCCATGTGCTACGCCACCGCCTATTGGGCACGCATCAGCAAGGTCTTTTACGCTGCCAGTTGGGCGGACTACGACGATTTGTTCGATGATCTGGTGCTCCACAAGGACATGGCAAAGCCGTACTCCCAGCGCAAACTGAAACCGCAACAGATCCTGAGGGACGAAGGACAAAAGGTCTGGGCGGAATTCCGAAAAGTGCCCGACGGCGCACGTTACTGATCGCTTGCCCAACTCAATCCGGGAGCCACGGCGAGAGCCTATACCCCCGCCGCGGTTCCCGGGCATGCGCGCGCCCAACGGGGCTTGGCGCCTACGACACCTTTCTCCGCATCATCGCGTGGAGCGTCAGATGCCTGAGCCGAAGACCAACGCATCCAAAGGCACACTGGCACGTCTCTTCATTTCTCTCTTGCTTGTCTGTGCCGGACCTGTGCCAAATGCCTGTGAACTTTTTCAAGACAGGTTCCAAAAGACGGCAGGGTTTACCGCTCAGCGATCATTGGTGCGCGCGCTTTACCCAGCCAAGTATTGGTTATTCGAAGTGCCCTAGGCGTTGTGGTGCTTGACTAGTTGTTCAACCCGGAGAGGCTCGTGGTTACTATGAAAACAGATTGCACGAAAAAATCAGGAGCGGCCGAGTCTTCGTTGGATATTAGCGCAGATGAATTTTGTGCGATGTCTCGCCGTAATTTTCTTGTTATGGGGGCGGCGGCAACGGCTGGAGTCTATCTGGCAGGAAGTGAAGCTGTCGCCAGGCAATCGGGCCGTACCGATAAATCTCCCGGTAACACCGTAGCCAATAGCCTGTCCTTGTTGAAGGATGTCGATATTTATTTTCCTGGGGATGAGAGATACGGGTCGTTTCTAGAGGGGCTGTTTTCGAGAGAGGCCGGCCAAAAAAAGCCTAGCGCAATAGTCTGTCCAAAAAAGCATGAAGATATCATGCGCTTCGTCGAGATTGCTGTCCATGACAAGTTGAAGTTCACTGTTTGCGGCGGCGGTCTTAGTTCATTGTCCGTTCAAACGGACATGATCTGTCTAGCGCTTAATGTTTTCTATAATAAAGTAGAGGTTTTGGATAGGGATGGGTGTACTATTGTAAAGGCGTGTGGCGGAGCAAAGGTCGGGGACATCGTTGCTATTTTGAAAAATCACGGACGCCATATTCCTGTTGGCGTGTCGCCAATGCCTGGTTTGGGACTCGTCATGCGAGGCGGAATAGGGCATTTGTCGCGTAGCGAAGGTTTGACTTGTGATCATATTTCTCAGGTAAATTTTGTTACTGCCTGCGGCGATAATTTTCTCCTTGATGCCAACTGCGCTCGGCAATATCTCTGGAATGCGGTTCGCGGGGCGGCACCCAGGTTTGGTATCGTCTCTGAAGTTTATCTGGACACCGTGCCTGGCACCAAAGTGACCGTATCACGTTTGACCGCGGATACAGGCATGTTAAATGGCTGGATGGAAAATGCGGATAAATTGCAGGATAGCGTGTCGGCTTCTTTTGTCTTAGGGTCTGATAGCGTTAAGCATATGAATCCTGTATTTTATGGCTATTTGGTTCACCAAGGTAGCAATGAAAACGCTTTGGCTGAATTAAGCTCGGCGCAGAAAAATATGACAGGAGACGCAAAACTCTCTTGGCTTGAGGAGGCGCATGTCGTGGATTATGCTCAAATGCCGCCATTCGATGTGCCTCTGCGTGATTCCGGAGAGCTCGGCGGTGAAATGATTCCGGTCGTGAAGAGCTACTTGGTTAAGAATCGAGTAGTTAAGAGGATGGGGGAGGTGTTGTTGAACGCAATACGCACAGCTCCGAATCAGTTTTGCCGGATTGATTTTCAGCATATGGGTGGCGAGGTGCGCCGAATCAAGAATGGCTCTGTTTTTTCCGGAAGAGATGCTGACTGGAATGTTGTCGTGACTGGATTTTATTATGCGCACTCATTGCCTGATGAGGTGGAGAAAACAACTGCTTGGGTTAAAAACATTATGCACCGGATCAATGCCGCGATAGTTGGGGTGTATAGCGTTGAGATAAAAAAAGATACTCCTGAAACAAAGCATGAACTCGAGATGGCATTCCGCAACAAATTGAGCCTATTGCATAGGCTGGCAGCTAAATATGACCCGTACAACTTGCTAAGTCATTACCCCCTGTAGCAGTTTTTGGAACCTGCGCCGCCCTCATGCGGAAAGTAATGGGCTCCTGGAATGACCAATTTCCGGAACGTCGCCGTTTTTCGCGAAACCCGTGGGAACATCCCGGTCACCCTCGGGAGCAAATTATGGCGAGGACTTTGCCTTCGGCGACCGGCGCCGTTCTGGTTCCGACTCGGCTCCCACTCGACGCCGCGTCGGTTCCCTTATGTTTTGTCTCCACCCATGATGAAGCCGCGGACTCCTACAAAACATCCGGGCCTAAGGCTTCGGCGGGGGCATCGCCCGTGAGTCCCCCGGCTCTGCCGGGGGGCTCACGGGGTTTGACCTATGCGGCGGTCGCCGTGAACCTGAAATCTCGACCAAGAGATAGAGGTTCACGATGAAAGAGTACCAGAGTCTTTCCCACACGCGATGGGATTGTAAGTATCACGTGGTGTTCATTCCCAAGAGGCGGAAGAAGCAGCTTTTTGGGGCGCTGAAGCGGCATTTGGGCGAACTGTGCCATGAGCTTGCCGGGCACAAGGATTCGAAGATCGTGGAGGGTCATCTGATGGCGGACCACGTTCACATGTGCATCAGCATCCCGCCGAAGTACGCGGTGTCGAACGTGGTGGGTTACATCAAGGGTAAGAGCGCGATTCAAATTGCCCGAAAGTTTGGCGGTCGTCAAAGGAATTTCAGCGGAGAGAATTTCTGGGCCAGGGGCTACTTTGTTTCTACCGTGGGACTGGATGAAGCTAGGGTTCGGGCATATATCCGCCGGCAGGAACAGGAGGATGAGCGTTACGACCTGATCAAGCCGGGGCTGTAGGTAGCCGCCTTGGGCGGCTCCCGATTTTAAGGCGCCTTTGAGGCGCTCACCCAATAAGCCCCCGGCTTTGCCGGGGGTGATTTAACTTACGGTGTGTTATTTCGGCCATTTCCCAGGAATCGGGAGATTGGCGTCTATGTCTTCCTTGGAGGCGTTGACATGAACGGTGTAACCATCGCCGCAGGCGGCAGGCAGTACCCCTGAACTGGGACCACGTTTGAACTCGATCCGCAATTCATTTTCGCCGATGCCATGTACGGCATTAGGAAACTTCGCGGTGGGCTCGGCGATCCAAATGTTCGCATCGCCGAGTTGGGGGTGACCCCAAGCTTGCATATGTCTGCGCCCACAGGATGCACCACCAGACGAGTTGCACAGGACGCCTCGACGAAAAAGACTGGGGTGACGACGAAGGGGACTTCGGCGTAAATACGGCCGCCCGGAGGGACTTTCCCATTGGTCGAGTTGAAGCCGAGCACATTACCCAACGCATCAGTTATTGGCCTTCGGTTCTTGAATACGCTACTGTCGACCAAGGGTGTCACCTGACCTATCAATGAGCCGCCTTGGATGACATCGTTCAGATCGACGATTCCATTTCCGTCCGTGTCCTGAATCTGGCCACCGTCGTCGCGACTGAGGACAGGATTGACCGTCGGCAACAAAAAGCTTTGAGCAATGATTGGGCGCGGCTTAGCACCGCGGAGTTGCTCCTCACAGCCGTGTTGAATACGGTACTTGGCGGTTACCCACTCTTCGACGATCTCGCCGTTGGGAACGATGATCAGCGAGTGAGCCCATACGCTTGCTGTGATGCCATGTAAAATGCCAGCCACTGCAAGTGCGCTTAACTTTTTGGAAATTGTCGTGCCCGACATGAACAGATGCTCCTGTATTATAAGTTGGAAGTAATGGCCCGCCCCTCTTTCAAACGGCTCACGTCGTTAATGTTTCCGGGCGGGGGGGTGCTGAGTGCCTTATTCCATATCGGGCTCTGGTCCGAGTGAATAAGGCGTCGAATCCCAAACACGGCGAGCGGGAAAGCCGGGGATGCGTCTGACGCATGAGTGTTCGGCCTCGCTCTTGAGTTTAAGAAACACCCAGATGACGACCGCTTTTCGGACTCAGAATTTATGCAAAGATATGCCGAATCAAGTAACGCGCCCAAAAAATGGCTCGCCTCGGCATGTCAATGTAGCACGATTTATGCCGCAAGAAGATTGTCCTTCAATGGCTTGATTCTTCGAGCCCGAGCGGACGAATCGCTGAGTGAGTGAATGACGACTCCCTCACCTAGGTCTTATAGGTGTTTTGCCGTACCTTGTGCGGCAAAACACCTAGCCCAGATATTTCGAGCAGCGAGTAAGTGAACCGGGTTTTTCGGATACTCTATTTCTTGAGAGGATGGAGTCATGAACAAGATATCGAGATTTTCACCGGAGGTTCGCGAGCGGGCTGTCCGGTTGGTGTTTGAATACCGTGGGTCAGGGGTCGAAGATCGGCTCGATTGCCAGCAAGATCGGGTGTACCGTCGAGACGCTCCGGAAATGGGCTAACAGAATTGAAGCCGGAAAGATTTGCTTCAGGAAAGCCCGAACTGGTGTGACCATCCCCGAAATGAGACAAGTTCTGTGCCGTTACGGGAGCTCTGCTCATTGTCCGTGGATTGCAGACAATGGGCCAGAGCGGCGCGATCGGCCGGTGAAATCACAACGCAGGATTTTTCAGCAAGCTCCCCAGTGCCGCTTCGATCCGGCTGAGCATCTGCCCGTGGGTTTCCGTCACTCCCGCCCGCAAGGGGGCGCCGAAGCGCACACTCACGGTCGCTACGGCGCGCGGCACGATCCTGTCCGGCGGCATGACTTTCTCGGTGCCCTCGATCACCATGGGCACGACGGGCACGCCCATGTCGACCGCGATGGTGCCGGCACCCCGGCGGAGCGGCTGAATGCCCAGTCCGCCGCGGTTCATCTGGCCTTCCGGGAAGATCAGCACGTTCCAGCCGTCGTCCAGCAGGCGGCCGATGAGTTCGAGGCCGGGGCGGATGTTCTCGTCGGGGCCGCTGGGCAGGGGGAAGGCGTTGAGCGAGAGTTCGCCGATCGGCACGGCCCAGCGGTAACGGGTGTACAGCACGCCGGTCGCCGCGGCGATGGCGAGGCGGTAGCGGAAGCGGTGGGGCAGGGCGAAGCTGGCGATGGCGGAGTCGAGATAACTGCGATGGTTGGCCATGAAGATCACCGGGCCTTCCAGCGCCGCCAGATGCTCCTGGCCGTGGACCTGAAGCCGGCAGAACGGTGTGATCCACCACTGCAGGAAAATCTTCTGCGCCAGGGGACGCAGTTTCGAGGCCCAGGATGACAGCGACCAGCGAGGATAGGCGGCGAGCCTCGGCAGCCGGCCTTGGCGCCGTACCAGCAGGTTTTCGAGATCGGCCACGGTCGTCAGTGGGCCGATATCGGTTTCATCCAGGCAGACGCCGAGATCTTCTTCGATACGGGCCACGAGTTCGATACGGAGCAGCGAATCGAGTCCCAGATCGGAGACCAGCCGGGTCTCGGCGCTCAACGGGCCGGCCTCGGGCCCGACAACATGGGCCAAGAGTTGCCGGAGCGGCGTCGTCCGGCCGGGCGAGACCGCTGCAGCCGCCGGCTCCCGCCGCAGCCGGCGCAAGACCTCGTCTTTCTTGACCTTGCGGGTGACCGAGCGGGGGAAGTCCGGCTCCGGCCATACCGACCAGCTCATGATGCGCTGATGCGGCGCCAAGTGGCGGTTGGCCTCCGCGACGATGTCGGCGGTCCGTGTTGCTTCGCACAACAGTACGGCGTGGATCAGCGTGCGCCCGCCGGTCTCCAGTCCCACCACGGCGCTGTCGGCGACGCCCGGAATCCGGTTGAGCACGGCCTCCAGATCCTCGGGAAACACATTTTCCCCTCCCGGCCCCAGGATCATGTAACGCTTCCTGCCCGAGACGTACAGGAAGCCGTCGGCGTCGAGATGGCCGGCGTCGTCGGTCTTCAGCCAGCCGTCGATGAAAGCCGCCTCGGTGCGCTTCGGGTCGCGGAAATAGCCGGCCATGACCATGGGGCCCTTCACCAGGATTTCACCGTCGGGGGCGATCCGCAGTTCGACCCCTGCCAGTGGCTTGCCGACCGAGCCGATGCGGTGATCCTTGGGGGTGTTGGCGGCGATCACCGGACTGGTTTCGGTGAGGCCGTAGCCCTGCAGCACTTCGAAGCCCAGCGCCCACCATTTCTCTTCGACGACCGGATCGAGCGGGGCGCCGCCGCAGACGATGGTCCGCAAAGAGCTGGAAATCCGCGCACGGATCCGGCCGCGCAGCAACGGGCGCAGGAAGCCGGGAATCCTGCCGATGCGGGCCTCCAGCCGGTCCATCATGGTCTTGAGGACTTCCGGCACGGCGACCAGATGGGTGGCGGGGGTAAACGCCAGGGCTTCGAGCACGCTGCGGGTGGTCGGTGCCGCGAGGTAGCTGACCGAACAGCCGGCGGAGAGCGGGCAGAACAGGCTGGTCATCTGGCCATAGACATGGAACAACGGCACCAGGCTCACCACGTGGTCGTCCGGTTCGAGCGGAACGGCGCGGGAAACCGCGTCCAGATCGGACAGCAAGTTCGCGTGGGTGAGCATGACGCCCTTGGGGTCGCCCGTGGTGCCCGAGGTATAGATGATCTCGGCGAGCCGGCTGGGAGCGGCGGGATCGCCGGGCCGATCGGATTTCGCCGCGCCGGGACGTTCGATGTCGATGACGGGCAGAGGGAACGCTTCCCAGCGGCAGCGGGGCGAAGCCAGAACCAGCCGGGGTTCGGCCGATTGCACCAGGCGGTCGAGCTGTTCCGGAGGACTTTTGGGATTGAGCGGAACCACGACCGCGCCACGCGCGGCAACGGCGAAGAATGCCGCCACCCAGTGAGGCGAATTTTCGGCGAAAAGGAAAACCCGGTCGCCGGTCCCGACGCCACCTTCGGCCAGCAACGATGACAGATGCTGGACCCGGGCTCCGAGCTCCTGGTAGCTCCAGCGGAGAGTGCGGTAGCGCGGACGGTACTGCATCGCGAGCCGGGAGCCGTAACGGCCGACCATTTCATCCAGGAATTCGGAAAATGATTTGACCGTTTCCATTTGCTTGGCCTCGAGGTTGCGACAGGGACGGTATTTTAAGGATACTGCCATTCCTTGGCCGCATCCGCCCGAGCGTCCGGACCTTGTCGAATCGAGGTCTGCCGCCGGGGACGGGCGCCAACCGCCGATTGCATTAGAAGCCGTGCGGCCAAGTATCATGAACTCCCAGGGTTTTCCGCCAAGCGACTTGCCACATGAAAGACAAGGCCACGGATGCGGCATTTCTTGCCAGGATCGACCGGCTCAAATATCGGATCGCTTTCGGCAACATGGTTTTCCTCCTTTTCGGTACGATCCTGCTGCTGGGTCTGGTCGGGGTGTTCGCCGACCTTCGCCCGGGAACTTGGCTCAAGTATTTCGACCTGGACCGCGAGTACACCGTCCCCACGCTGTTTTCGGGCGGTTTGCTCCTGGCGGCTGCGTGGGAATCCTTTCGCGCGGCATCTTCCAGGCGTCTCGATGCCTGGGCATTCGCGCTCGCGGCCCTGTTTTTCGAGATGGGATTCGATGAACTCCTGATGATCCACGAGCGAATCGAGCAGGCCGTCGGCGTCGACTGGCAGATCCTTTACCTGCCGGTCATGGCCTTTGCCGGCATCGGCTGGCTTTTTCTCTTTGCCCAGTTGCCGGATCGTTGGCAAAAGCGATTATGGGCCGCCGGCGCAGGGGCATGGGCGGCATCCCAACTGTTGGAGGCCGCCGAATGGGGATGGGGGGCGGAGAGCGAGATTCCCTTAGCCGGATATCTCTATCTGGTGCCTGTCGAGGAATTGCTGGAAATGTCGGGCTCGTCGTTTTTTCTGCTGGCGCTGCTTCATTTGAATGGCAGCTGCTCAGTTTCACGGAATTGACGCGAAACGGTAACGCCCCGGAAGCGGAAGCCGGCGATTCATCATGGTAGTTTGTAGCGGGCTATATTTCCCGTATCCCGCCGTTTCGTTCCCATGCTGAATTCGATATGAATTTCGATCACGCCGACCGTTCACTCAAGAAAATATTCCAGGATCATCTGAGCTGCAGCCTCGAATGCGGTCGGGCTCTGGAAAGGCTTTTTGCCGACCTCGACGCCGCCGAACCGCATATCGGCCTGATCCGGCAGCTCGAAGAAAAAGGCGATGCGCTGATGCGCGAAGCCTATGATGCATTGGAGATCGCGCCCTATTCCGAACTGGTGCTGTTGATCCAGCAATTCGCCAGGCATGTCGACGACATTCTGGACGGCCTGAACGACACCGCCCGGGTGATCGACATTTTCACGCCGCAGCAGGCGGAAGCCGCCGCCCTCGATCTTCTCGCGATTACCCTTTCGATGGTCCGGCGGTTGTCGGCGGAAATGGACCACTATCCGCGAAACGAACTCGCGAGCATCAAGCAATGCAGGGAGGAGCTCAAGGCGTCGGAGGCGAGCGCGGACCTGGTGTATCACGCATGGCGGAAGTCACACCGGCGTTACAGCACCCTGTCGCTCCTGGCCGAATCGGACTGGACCGAGATTCTGGGAATCCTGGAAAAAACCACGGATTCCTGCTATCACGCGGCGCTTCTACTCGAGCGTATCACCAAGTATCGGCTGCGGCAGGCTTCGTGATGCGGGGCATGCCGGCCTTCCGCGTGACGGATGGCCGGCAGGGTACCCGATTCCGAGCCTGCAATGGTGCCGTTCCCGGTCAGTACCGCCTACCGCCGCCGCCCCGCTTGACGTCGCCACCGCCGCCGCGCCTTTCCGGCGGACGAGCTTCATTGACCATCAGATTGCGTCCATCCATATCCTTGCCGTTGAGCCCGGCGATGGCGGCTTGCGCCTCCTGGTCGCTGCCCATTTCCACGAACCCGAATCCCCTGGACCGGCCGGTGGCGCGATCCATCACCACCTGTGCCGATTTCACGGTGCCATACGCCGCGAAGGTCCGTTCCAGATCGGCGTCGCCGACACGATAGTTCAAGTTGCCTACATATAGCTTGCTGCCCACGAAAGACCCCCCGTCGAGGTTCATGAAAACCCGCGGTCAACAATAAAACAAAAATGCTCCATTCGACAGGGGGAAAAAGAGAAATATTCATCGTTTCCCGCGCTGTACGGGGGATGTTCGCAGGCGAACGGGAGGGAGGGCATTTGCTGGGTGACATCGACGCCGGATCCCCCTATAATCATCCGTGGCACGTTCAACCAATCACCGTGCCGTCTGCTCGTCATTCCCTCCCAATACATTGATTCGTCTGCCTCGATTGGTGCCGCCTTGCTTGCGATGCGGCAGGCCGTCGCAGGACACTTACCTTAATATGTCATCAGAACTGAATTCTGCCGGCCCGGCGTTCGCCGATTTGGGGCTGGCTCAACCCCTTTTGCGCGCGGTTTCCGAAGCGGGCTACGTCAATCCCACGCCCATCCAGGCTCAGGCCATACCGTTGCTGCTCGCCGGTGGCGATCTGCTCGCCGCGGCCCAGACCGGAACCGGCAAGACCGCCGGTTTCACCTTGCCGATTCTGCACCGCTTACTCGAAAACCAGGCTCCTCGCCGCAGCCGCCGCCCGCGCTGCCTCATTTTGACGCCGACCCGCGAACTGGCGGCGCAGGTTCAGGCATCGGTCGAAACCTACGGCAAACACGTTCCGCTGAAATCCACGGTCATGTTCGGTGGGGTGGGACTCAACCCGCAGATTCGTGCCCTGGAACACGGGGTCGACATCCTCGTTGCCACACCGGGCCGGCTGCTCGATCACTGTGGGCAGAAGACCGTCGATCTTTCCGGTGTGGAAATCTTCGTGCTCGACGAGGCGGACCGCATGCTGGACATGGGGTTCATTCGCGACATCCGACGGATTTTGGGGCTGCTGCCGAAACGGCGGCAGAACATGTTGTTTTCGGCCACCTTCTCGGACGAAATCCGGGCGCTCGCCGACGGCCTGCTGAACAATCCCGGCTACGTCGAAGTGGCGCGCCGCAACGCGGCTTCCGATCTGGTGGACCAGACCGTCCACCTGGTGGCCCAGGAGCACAAGCGCGATTTGCTGACCCATTTGATTCGCCGGCACGACTGGCGTCAGGTGCTGGTGTTCACCCGGACCAAGCACGGTGCGAACCGGCTGGCGGAGAAACTGGCCGAAGACGGCATTCCGGCCGCGGCGATCCATGGCAACAAGAGCCAGGCGGCGCGCACCAAGGCGCTGGCAGACTTCAAGGACGGCCGGGTGCCGGTCCTGGTAGCGACCGACATCGCCGCGCGCGGCCTGGATATCGACCAGTTGCCGCACGTGGTGAATTTCGAGTTGCCGAATGTGCCCGAGGATTATGTCCATCGCATCGGACGCACGGGGCGTGCCGGCAACGCCGGTTCGGCGGTGTCGCTGGTGGCGAAGGATGAGCTGAAGCTGCTGAGCGGGATCGAGCGTTTGATCAAGCGGCCGATCCAGCGCGGGATCGCGGACGGCTTCAATCCGCCGCCCCGTCCGCAGATCGAGCGCAGGGACGATCGGCCACGGCGCCCGCAAGAGGCGCGCGATGCGGGTGGACGGCAGTCTCCCGGAAGCCAGCCGAAGGCACGGGCGAGTTTGGGGACTCGTAGCGCCGCCCGGCATTCGCCGAAGCCGCAACAGCGGCGGGGGGGCGACGGATTGCGCAGCCAGGGTGGCGGCAAACGGGGCTGACGGCCGCTCGGCCTTGCCGGCTTTCGGTGCGCCGTCGTTCTTTTCGCGCAACAGTTTGTTACTCCGTGCTTTGTTGTCGGCGCCGCCTTCAGGGGATAGGCTGAAAGCGCCCTTGGATACGCCAGGGCGGCGCCGATAACTCTCACCGATCCCTTGATCGGGACCCGCCGTGCGCAGCCAAGGCCTGCTCCAGACAGCATTCGTGCGGAGGAAAGATCATGATCCTGAACAATCTGACATGGCATCTGAAATTTCCCGGCATCGACCGTCTGTGGCCCGATGTGACGGTCCAGGACGTGTTGTCGGCGGCGATCCTGCTGACGTTCGCCTGCTTGATGGCGTTCGAGATCCGCCGCGGCCGGGGCGTGCGCGGCAGGTCCGTGGTACGAAGGTCGTACCGCACGAATCTATGCCTGTTCTTGTTCAACGACCTGCTGATGTCCGCGCTGTCCGTGTCCTCCCTGCTGGTTTTGGCGGAGCGCCACGCCGGCGGTGGACTCCTGGCCGGCGTGAGCAACCCGTGGCTTCGCGGTTTGCTGGGACTGCTCCTGCTCGATCTCGTGCTGTATTTGTGGCACTGGGCCAGCCATCGGCTGCCTTGGCTGTGGCTGTTTCACAAGGTGCACCATAGCGACCGCTCGATGAACGTGACCACCGGTTTCCGGTTGCATTTCGTGGAAGTCCTGCTGACGGTTCTGGTCAAGGCTGCCTTCATCGTCGTCACCGGCGTGCATGCTGCCCAGGTGTTGTTCGGCGAGGCGCTGATCACGCTGGCCGTGCTGTTCCATCATGCCGATATTTCGTTCCGCGGCGAGCGGAAACTTGGCCGAGTCCTCATCGTGCCCAGCCTGCACCGTGTGCATCACTCGGCGTTGCGCGGCGAGCACGATCGCAATTATGGCGCGCTGTTTTCCATCTGGGACCGGCTGTTCGGTACGCTGATGGAGGCCCGTCCGGCGCAGATCGGATTGCGCGAGGTGGATGCCCTGGGTTTTGTCGAATCGTTGAAATTCGGTTTCACCTACGCCTATGCGCCGGCTCCACGGCCCTTGGAGCCGATGATAGCTGAAGCCGCCTATTTCCGGGCTGAAAAGCGCGGGTTCGTCCCAGGTTTCGAGATGTTCGACTGGCTGGCCGCGGAGCGCGAAATCGTGGAACGGATGGCTGGTGGCCGCAATCGCCATGCCGGCACGGTACGGCAGGCGTCGTAACGGTCGGGGAATCGGGCCATTTTCCGGCGTTTGTCGGAAAATGGCCCGAAAAGCCGTGACGCTTGGGGCCAAGGCTAAGGTTTTGTTTTAGGGCACTCGCACAATTAGACTATGCCTCGAAAGCACTGCCGCCGAGTGCTTTTTTTGCGTTCGCACTCCACCACTGCTTCGAGTCGGACGCCGTGCCGCAAGCCTTGAACCCGATCGTTTCGAGTGAATATTCCTCAATGGGCCGCTACGGTGGCCGAACGTTTCGCCCGCCGGCCGTGGTGGATTCTGGCCGTTGCCGTCGCGTTCTCGGTTCTCTCTCTCTGGGCGGTTTCCCAACTGCCGGTCTACACGTCCCGTCAAGCGCTGCTGCCGCACGACAACGCGGTCGCCGCGCGTTTCGACGGTTTTCTGAAAAAATTCGGCGCCGCTTCCGATCTGATCGTCGTCTTGGAAGGGGCGCCGTCCGATGAGCTGAAGACATTCGCCGACGAACTGGCGGCGGCTCTCGCTGCCGAGCCCGAAATCGCCCAGGCGACGGCCCGGGTCGATCTGGATTTTCTGCTGGAGCACGCCTATCTGGCGGTACCCGAAGATCGGCTCAAAGCGCTGGCGGGCGCACTCGACAGGTTGGCGGGAGCGCCCATCCCCAGCGATGCCTCGCAGATCGATGCGGCTTTGGACCGGCTTCGCGAGCGCCTCGACGAGGCGCCCGCCGCGCCTGATGCGGGCATCGACATCCCCACCGCCGAGACCGGGCTGAAACTGCTGGCGGTGCTGCTCGACGAGTGGCGCCGCTGGCTCGCCGCGGATGAGGTGCCGGCGGCGCTCGACTGGGGACGGCTGCTGGCCGGCCAGGGCGGAAGCGAGGTCGCCAATGAAGGCTATTTCGTCTCGCGCGACGGGCGTATGTACTTCCTGTTCGTGCACCCGGCGAGCGCTTCGGAGGATTTCACCACCACCGGGCCGTTCATCGAAAAGGTGAGAGCCGTGGCGGCAACGCAGGCGGCGAAGACTCGGGCAGCCGGCCGGGCCGCGCCCAAGGTGGGGCTGACCGGGCTGCCGGCCATCGAGTACGAAGAGCACGTCAGCATCCGTCACGACATCGCTCTGGTCGTCGGCTCGTCGGCCGGCCTGATCGTCCTCCTGATCCTGGCGGTGGTGCGGAGCTGGCGCTGGGCGCTGGTCATCTTCGTTCCCATGGGGCTCGGGGTGCTGTGGAGCTTGGGCTTGGTGCTGGTGACCGTCGGCCATCTGACTCTCATCACCGCCAGTTTCATCGCCATCCTGTTCGGCCTCGGTGCGGATTACGGCATCTTCACGTCGGCACGCATCGCCGAGGAGCGGCATAGCGGCAAGCCGCTGGCCGAAGCGATCGGCGCGGGGATCGGCGCTTCGTTCCAAGCGGTATTCACCGCCGGCGGGGCCTCGGTGATGATTTTCGGCGCGTTGGCCACGGTGGACTTCCCTGGTTTCTCCGAGCTGGGGCTGGTGGCGGCCAAGGGCGTACTGCTGATTCTGGTCAGCACTTGGATGGTCCAGCCGGCGCTGTACGCTTTGCTGCCGCCCAGGTTGCAGCCCTTGCCGGTCGCGGCTTCGGCTCGGGAGATCAAGCCGGGCCGGTGGCCGTACCGGGGAAGCATTGCCGCCACCCTGGTCGCGGGATCGCTGGCCGCGGCGGTCTTTGGCATCGTCTGGGGCTACGAGCTGCCCTTCGATTACGACGTACTTTCGCTGTTGCCGAAAGATTCCGAGGCAGCGCATTACCAGAGCCGAATGGTCGCGGAAAGTGACTACCAGGCGGAGGTGGTCATCTTTACCGCCAGGGATATGGCCGAGGCCCGGCGTATCGCGGCGGACGCGGCCAAGCTGGGCAGCGTGGCGAAAGTGCAGTCTCTCGCGGACCTGTTTCCGCCGGACGCCGACGCGAGGGCTCGAAATGCCCGGCGCGTCGGCGAGCTTGCCGCCGCCGGCGCCTATGCGGCGAAGGCGGCCGGGCTTGCCGGCATCGGCCTGCCGGATCGAACCTTCGGTCGGGTGCGTGCGGTTCTGGAGCGGGCGGGCGACTTCATCGACCAGTCGCAGGAACTGGCTTTTTCCGCGGGCCATTCCGGATTGGTGGCGGCGCTGGAACAAGTACGGGAGCGGCTGGATGCGGTCCGGGCCGGCATCGACGCCGATCCCGTGCGGGCCAGGCAGCGCAGCGAACGGTTTTTCCGCGTGCTGCTTTCGGCTGCCGCGCGGGGCGGAGCGCTGCTGGAAGACTGGCGGAGGGCTCGTCCGCTGACTCCGGAGCAACTCCCGCCGGCCTTGCGGGACCGGTTTTTCGCTGCCGACGGCACGGTCGCGGTGTACGCGTTTCCCGCAAAAACTGTGTATGATCCCGCCAACCTCGATAGGCTGATGCAGGAGATTTATGCGGTATCGCCCGAAGCGACCGGTTTCCCGGCGACCCATCAGGTATTTTCCAAGTCCGTGGTGGAGAGCTTCACCCACGGAACCCGCGCGGCGGTAGCGGTCTGCCTGCTGTGGCTGGCGCTCGTCCTGCGCAGCTGGCGCGGTTTTGTGCTCGCATCCATGCCCTTGCTGATCGGCGGCGGCTGGATGTTGGGGCTGATGGCGCTGGGCGGTATCCGTTACAACTATGCCAATATCATCGCGCTGCCGCTGGTGATCGCCTTGGCGGTGGATTACGGGGTGTGGTTCAGCCAGCGCTGGTTCGAGCTGGAGGACCATTCACTGAGGCAGCTCAACCGGGTGGCCGGACGGGTGATCGGACTTGCCGCCGGCACCGAGCTGGCCGGTCTCGGGGCGATCACCCTGGCGAACTACCGCGGCGTGTCCACCCTGGGCGTCAACATCACCATCGGCCTGCTCTGCTGTCTGTCCGCGACGCTGTGGGTTGCGCCGGCCATCGGGCAGCTTCTCGATTCAAGAAGGAAACCATGACATACAAGATTTCGCGCGCTTTGCTGTTGGCGGTCCTGCTGGCTCCCCTCGTCCCGGCTTCGGCCGGCGGTCCCGCCCCGGTGGTCGTCTGTTATCCGGGGGGACCCGTGAACGAGCGCGACGCCGGTCAGGCCATGGACGCCATGCTCCGGGTGGTGGAACGGGTAGGGCAGTGGCCCCAGAAGAGTTTCAGCAGCGTGTTTACTGCGAAGGCGGCCGATTGCGGAAAACTCATGGCAGAGAAAAAGCCCGCTTTCGCGATCACATCGCTGGGGCTGTATCTGGACATGCGCGGCCCATACGATCTGGTGCCGGTGGTTCAGCCCCGGATCGACGGGCGGACCAGCGAGCGTTACCGGGTCGTGGTGCAGAAGGGGAGGTTCCATGGCATGGACGAACTCAAGGGCAGATCGCTGGGCGGCACCGTGCTGGATGAGCCGGCCTTCATCGGCAGGATCGTGTTTGCCGGTAAATTCGACCCGGAAAAGGATTTCGCCCTCCAGCCCTCGCGGCAGGCGATCCGCGCCCTGCGTTCGCTGGACAAAGGGGAGCTGGACGCGGTCATGCTCAACGAACAACAATTCGCGGGCCTGAGCGCGTTGCAGCTCGCCAATCCGGTGGAGGCGGTCTTCACCTCGGCGGAGATTCCGCTGATGGGCGTGGTGGCGAATGGCAAGCTCGCCACGGCACAGGACCGGGCGCGATTTGGCAAGGCGCTGGAAACCATGTGCGGCGACGCCGACGGCAAAAAGCTATGTGATCTGTTCGGCATCCAGTCCTTCGTGGCGGTGGATCCGGCGATATTCGACCCCATGGCCAAGCTCTGGCTGGCGGGGAACTGAAGCCTTGCCTACCGTGCGCCTGTTCGCGTCCGGCCTGTTGTCGGCAGTCCTGGCCGGTTGCGGCGGCTTGCACAGGGATGCCGTACCGGCCGGCCAGCCTGCCGGTTGCCCCCGGCAGACCGCAGCAGCCTTGATCGCCAACCAGGACGCCCTCGGGCCGTCGAGCGCAACGCCGGAGCTGGAATGCGCTTTGGGTTTCGTGCGCGGGTCGGACGATCCCGTTCTGCGCCGGAGTTCCCTGGGCAGCCGGCTTTGCCTGCATCTTGCCGAACGGGATTCCGACCCGGCAGAGCGCGAGCGCTTTGCCTGGGAAGGCGTGAAGCTCGCCGAAACCGCGCTGGCGCAAGGCGGAAAAGATGACGGCGCCGTCCATTATTATCTGGCCGCAAATCTGGGGCTGGCGGTCCGCGACGACATGACGGTGGCAATGGCCAATCTGCACCGGCTGGAAGACGAGTTCGAGGCGGCGGTGAGGTTGAGCCCCGATGTCGACGATGGCGGCCCGCTGCGGCTCTTGGGCATGCTGTACCTCAAGGCCCCGCCCTGGCCGGCCGGGATCGGCGACGGCGACAAGGCGCTCGATCTGCTCCAGCGGGCCGTGGACAAACATCCGGCGCATCCGCTCAACCATCTTTTCTACGCCCAGGCGCTGTGGGAAGTGAACGGCGAGGGCAGGCGCGTCAAGGAAGAGATGGCTGCCGGGATGAAACTGCTGGAGTCCGGACACTGGGGATACAACAAAAAACCCTGGAAGCAGGAGTTTGCCGATCTGCGCGAGGAGATCGGCGAGCCTGTCCGGTAGACTTCTCCTTCGCCTTTCCACGACGCCGAAAATGAACCGATCGACCGAAAATCAGGCTATCCCCGAGCTGCCCCGCCGCCGCCAAGTCCGTACCATCGGCCTCAGCGGCAATTACTGGTATGTGGTCGAGGTCGACGGCAAACTCAAGCCGCGGCAGGTCAAGCGGGTGCGGTTCTGGAGCCAGGACATCGCGCTGTTCCGCGATGCCGGCGGCAAACTGCATGCCGTGGAAGACCGCTGCCCGCATCGGCAACTGGCGCTGTCGCAAGGCTTCGTCGAGGACGGAAATCTGGTGTGCACTTATCACGGCTGGAAATTCGACGGCTGCGGCAGATGCACCGACATTCACCACGAACTCGGCAAAGGCCGATCCAAGCTGCCCAAAATCCGCATCCGGACGTATCCGGTCAAGGCGCAGTGGGGACTGATCTGGCTGTTTCCGGGCGACCCGGCGCTGGCGGACAGCGTGCCGCTGCCGACGATTCCGCAACTCGAAGGGGACAAGCCCTGGCCCTTCTTCCCGATCGACGTGACCATCCGGTCGCATTTTTCGATGATCGTGGAGAATGTCTGCGACTTCAACCACGAATACCTGCACCGGCATAAGCGTCCGTTCTTGCAGCCGACGTTGCGCGAGTGGAAGCAGGATGGCGACAGCGTGCGGGTCTACTACGACACCCGCTTCGACGGGAGCCCGGTCGCCAAGCTCTTCATGGAAGGCGGGGCACGCGACCTCAATGAGATAGAAATCTGGTACCAATACCCTTATCAGGGTTCCGATATCGGGGGCAAATACATCCACTGGCTGTTCATGCTGCCGGAGGATGAGTGCACGACACGCTGTTTCTTCGTTTTCCTGTTCGGGCCGATCCACATCCCGATCCTGAATTGGAAGATGCCCGAATTCCTGCGCAAACCTATCCTGTGGTTCACCAACAAGTGGTATATCGAACCCCTGCTGGGCGAGGACAAATGGGCGCTCGAACTGGAACAGGACGGTTTCGAGCGTTACCCCGACGCGCCCCAGATCGAACTCAATCCGGCCATCCCTTCCTTCCAGAAGCTATCGCTGGAGAAATGGAAAGCCTATCAGCAGTCTTCACCGATGGATGACCCCAAGCCGGCGACGGACCCTGCGTGACCACGCTAGTCACCGGCGCCACCGGCCATCTGGGCGCCAACCTGGTGCGGGCATTGCTCGCCCGCGGCGAGAAGGTCCGGGCCTTCGTCAGGACGCAAAGCGATACCGCGGCGCTCGAGGGATTGGACGTCGAGCGGGCCTGTGGCGATCTGCGCGACCGCCGCTCGATCCGGGAAGCGCTGGAGGGCGTGGAACGGCTGTACCATACCGCCGCTTTCGTCAGCATCCGCAACGGCGATCGCCAGGAGCTGTTCGACGTCAACGTCATCGGCACCCGGATGCTCATGCAGGAGGCGAGGCGGGCCGGCGTCCGGCGGGTGGTGCACACCAGCTCGTTCGGTGCCGTCGGCATCAATCCCGAGGGCGCTTCGAACGAAGGCTGGACGGTGAGTCCGTTCGAGCTCGGCACCGACTACGAACGGACCAAGGCGGTATCGGAACACGATGTGCTTCTTGAAGCCGTGCGCGGCTTGGACGTGACCATCGTCAATCCGGCCGCCATCGTCGGCCCGTGGGACTTCCGTCCCAGCCTGATCGGCCGCACCATACTCGATTTTGCCCAAGGCCGGATGAAGGCCTTCGTCCCCGGCGCCTTCGACTTCGTGCCCATGCGCGATGTGGTCGCCGCGGAGTTGCTGGCCATGGACAAGGGCATCCGCGGCGAGCGCTATCTCGTCACCGGCGAGTACCGCAGCATCGGAGAAATCCTGCGGTGGCTGGAGGAATTGACCGGACGGCCGCGCCCGAAGCTTGCCGTGCCGCCCCGCCTCATGCAGGGCATCGCGCTGTTGAAGGATCCGCTGGAGCGGCGTTTCTTCCCGCACAAGGCCCCACGTTTCAACTACCACTCGATCCGCCTGCTCAACTCGGGCAAGCGCGGCGACTCCTCCCGCATCCGGCGCGAACTGGGCTTGATACCGACTTCCACTCGCGAGGCTTTCGCCGACGCGGTGGCTTGGTTCAGGGAGCGGGGGATGATTTGAGGCCGGGTTGTTCCCGGCGCTGCTCGTCCAGGGCGATCCGCGTCGAGGCAGACGGCGCCGGCGAGTGCAGCACCGTCACCGGTACGCCCAGCGAGGCCCATTGATACAGCCAGCCGGCATCCTCCGGCGCCTGAGGCCAGCGGGCGTTGTGCCGCTGCGTCGACATGTTGACGCAGCCGTGGCTGGCGGGACGCCCGAAGCCGTTGTGCCACCAGGCGCCGTGAAATGCGTAGTCGGCATGGAAATACTGCGCGTAAGGGACGTTCTCCACGATGTAATGGCCCTTTTCCCCTTTCTTGGCCCTGCTTTTCATGGTCTTTGTGGGGAAGCGGGCGTAGATGTAGAACGAGCCGGTGACCGTGGGCGTCTTCGGTTTGCCGGTGCTGACCTTGAAGGTACGCACGGTCTGGCCGTTTTCCACCGCCGTCATGGTCTGGGTATCGAGGTAGACGAAGATTTTCCGGTCGGTTCCGGTGGAGAAGCTCAAATCCAGCGGGGGTTCGAGAAAGCCTCCCTGGGTGCTGCGGAATGCGCCGGGTTCTGCGCTGACCCGTATCACGCTGGAGGGCGGCCAGCCGTTGCGCGGCGTGAATTGCAGGCGGGTCTTGCCGATCCAGCCCCATCGTCCGGCGACGTCGGTTCCGTCCTGCGTCTGGATCCGTACCTGCCGGCCCGCGTCGTCGCGTTCGGCCAAAGGCTCGCTGAAGGCGATCTGCAAAGGCATCGCCGTGCCGAGATTGTCCGCGCCGCGCAGGTTGACTTCCGCCGACACCGGCGGCGGGGTCGAGATGCGCAGCTCGAACGGTGGCAGCGGCACGCCGGTGGTCGTTTCCCAGCGAATCTGCGTCGGGTAGGTTTGGCCTTGGGCGTAGTCGGCGGCGGAAAGCCGGAAGGCGGTGCGGGTCTCGTCCGGTTGAACGGCAAGGTTCAGCTCGCCGACGGGTTCGAGTTTGCCCACCGGCTGATCAAACCGGAGCGTCACCGATGCGTCCGGCGCCAGGCTGCGATCCGCCGGCCCCTCCAGTGTGGGGATGCCCACGGTCGAAAATTCCAGCACTTCGGTCTGCCGCTGGTCGGACCAGGAACGCTCCACCGTCGCGGTCAAGGTGTAGTGCTTACCGAAAGCCAAGGGCCTGTCGAGCTCGAAACGGTCCAGCCCTTGGGCAGCCGCCACTATCGCCCCCCCGTCTTCCCGCAGTTCCACAGCCGCGATCCGGGTGCCCACGCCGAGCGGTTCCACAGTGATGCCCTGGCGCGGATCGGCCAGGGAGGCGCCATTCGCCGGATGCGTCACCATGCCGAAGGGGAAGAGGCGGGCGCGCAGTTCCACGGCAAGCAGAGCGGTTGCCGCCATCGCCAGCACGCCGACCAGCACTCGGCCGGTCGACGTCCGGGTTACGGGTGCAGTTGCAATGTCGTTCACGCTGGTTCTCCCTGTCTTCGGCCCCGAGCCGAGGCGCTCATTTTATCCGGGTGAGGGATCGTTGACAGTATTTTCCAATCCAGTGTAAGAGCAAAGTTGTAATGTCCCCTTTCGGCAAGATAGAGATGTCCCCTTTTGGGTTTTGGAGGGGGCGAGATGACCGAGAGGATGGTGACGACGAGCGGGAAGGAATTGGATCGCCTGGAAGTGGTGCGAGAGGTGGCGCCAAGCGGATGAAAGTTGCCCAGGCGGCGGGGCGGCTTGGGCTATCGCCGCGACAGTCCCGACACCTTGGCCAGGTAGGCGTAGCACGCCTTTGTCGGGGCGGCAGCATGCGGATAGCGAAAGCGGGCGAGCACATCGGCCATCCAGGCGTAGGCGCTTTCCCGATCGGTCAAAAGGAAACCGCCTCGGCACCGGCCACGAAGGCCCGCACCTGGGCGAGGGTTCGAAGGTTTGGGGTCGGTAAGGTCACGATCATGTCTGCCTGATCCCAACCTACGCCCCTTCAGGCTCATCTCACGCTGGAAATACGCACCCTCGTTCAGGCTCATGTGTCATTGGACAAGGCTTGGCGTCGACTTGCGGGCCCGGAACACGTAAAGTGTCGCGGTCTCGAACTATCGGCACCGTGCAAGCCGGTTCCGCAAACAGGAAGCCATGACCAACTACTCCGAAAATCTCGAAAGGCATCTCACCCAGGAAAATCCGGTGCTGCTGGGCGCGGCGCGGAGTTTCGAGGAATTGGACAGCATCGCCCGCGAACTGGGCCTGATCGACCCGGAATACGCCAGCGCCGGCCAGATATCCTGGTGGCCGGTGATTTCGGTGTTGGGTACGTTTTCCGCCGGCAAGTCAACCTTCATAAACCACTTGCTGCAAACCAAGATCCAGCGCACCGGCAATCAGGCCGTGGACGACAAGTTCACGGTCCTGAGCTATTCCGACGATACGGAATCCCGGACACTGCCGGGCATCGCCCTGGATGCCGATCCCCGCTTCCCTTTCTTCCAGATCAGCAAGGAAATCGACCAGGTGCTGCAGGGCGAGGGCGACCGCATCAACGCCTACCTGCAGCTTAAGACCTGCGGCAGCCCCTTCCTCAAGGGCAAGATCATTATCGACTCGCCCGGATTCGACGCCGATCCGCAGCGCGACACCATCCTGGCGATCACCAAGCACATCATCGACATCTCGGACCTCGTGCTGGTGTTTTTCGACGCCCGCCATCCCGAACCCGGTGCGATGAAGGACACCTTGCGCTATCTGGTGACCGAAACCATCAAGCGCCACGACTCCAACAAGTTCCTGTTCATCCTCAACCAGATGGACACGACGGCGCGGGAGGACAATCCGGAGGAGGTGGTGGCGGCCTGGCACCGGGCTCTGGCGGAATCGGGACTGGTCACCGGCCGGTTCTACACGATCTTCTCGCCCGACGTCTCCGTGCCCATTGCCGACGAGACCCTGCGCCAGCGCTATCTCCAGCGCCGCGACCGCGACTGGGCGGAGATCAACGCACGCATCCAGCAGCTCGAAATTGAGCGTTCTTACCGCATCCTCGGTACCCTGGAACGTCTGGTCGAGGAGTTCCAGGACGTGGCATTGCCGGAAATCGAGAAGGTCTTCAAGACCTACCGCAAGCGCCTGATCCGGACCGACTGCGCGACCTTCCTGCCGGTGCTGGGGGCCGCCGGCTACGGCATGGTGGAATTCGTGCCGCTGGAGCCGAACCTCTTGGTGATGGCGGGATCGGGCGTGCTGGCGGGGCTGATATTGCTATGGTCGCGGGTCCATGTCGTGCTGAGCAAGATTTTTGCGGCGTTCGGCGTGCGGACCCTCAAAAAACGCCAGAAGGCGCTCAACATCCGCTGGGACATGGTTCGCGGTTTCCGGGCGAATGCCGTGCCTTGGCCGTTTTTCCGCAAGCCGGGCCTGATGGGCTGGAGCCGGCGCTGCGAGATTCAGTTGTCCGCGATCCGTCAGCGCTGCAAGGAATCGATCCAGTCGCTGAACGATTTGTACACGAATCCGTCGGGCAGGTCGGAAACAGTGGGGCCGGTCGAGACGGTTTCACCGCTGGAAATCGCGTCTGTGGCCGAACCGGTTCCAGCGATCCTGGACGAGGTCGAGCCAGGCCCGGAGCCGTCGCAAGAATCGCCCTAGCTCGCCTACGCGGTCGAAGGGACCCAAAGTTTCATATTCCGGCGATAGGCTTTGGTCGTCGAGCGCGTGCAGATGCAGGCAGGCTGACCGCGGACATTCAACGGGAGGTTTGAGATGCGATTGGGAATGATCGGTTTGGGCCGAATGGGGGCGAACATGGTCCGGCGGCTGCTGCGCGCCGGCCATGAGTGCGTGGTGTTCGATCTCGACCAGGCGGCGGTCGAGGCCTTGGCGGCGGAAGGCGCGACCGGCGCATCCTCGCTTGAAGAATTCGTGGCGGCGTTGACCCCGCCGCGGCCGGTTTGGCTGATGCTGCCGGCCGTCGTGGTGGATCGCATGGCGGAGCAGCTCGCCGGCGTGCTGGAAGCCGGGGACATCCTGATCGACGGCGGCAATTCCCATTACGTCGATGACATCCGGCGTGCGGAACGTCTGGCCGAGCGCGGGCTGCACTACGTGGACGTGGGGACCAGCGGCGGCGTCTGGGGGTTGGAGCGAGGCTATTGCCTGATGATAGGCGGCGAACCGGCGTCCGTGGCGCATCTGGGTCCCATCTTCCAGGCCTTGGCGCCGGGCAAGGGTGAAATCGCCGGGACCGCCAGCCGCAAGGACGGCCGCAGCACCGCCGAACAGGGCTATCTCCATTGCGGGCCTGCCGGCGCCGGGCATTTCGTCAAGATGGTTCACAACGGCATCGAGTATGGCCTGATGGCGGCCTACTCCGAAGGGTTCAACATTCTCAGCCGCGCCAACATCGGCAAGGCCGGCAAAGCCTCGGATGCCGAAACCGCGCCGCTCCGTCACCCCGAGCATTACCGCTATGACCTGCCGATCGCCGACATCGCCGAATTGTGGCGGCGCGGCAGCGTGGTGTCCTCGTGGCTGCTCGACCTCACCGCCGAGGTCCTGGGCCGCGATCCCGACCTGGCGCGCTTCAGCGGCCGCGTGTCCGATTCCGGCGAGGGCCGCTGGACGGTCGCGACAGCCATCGACCAGGGTACCCCTGCGCCGGTGCTCAGCGCGGCGCTGTACCAGCGCTTTTCTTCCCAGGGCGAGGACGAGTTCGCCCGCAAGATCCTGTCCGCGATGCGCTTCGCATTCGGCGGCCATGAGGAAAAGCGATGAGCGCCGACATGACGCCGGTGCATACCGGCGATTCCTGCGTCATGGTCATCTTCGGGGCCACCGGCGACCTGACCAAGCGCAAGCTCGTCCCGGCCTTGTATAACCTCGCCAAGGCGGGGCTGCTCGCGAAGAAGTTCGCGGTGATCGGCGCGGCCTTCGACGACATGGACACGGAGGGTTTCCGCCGGCACCTTTCCGACGCGATCCACGAGTTCGCCGCCATCGAGCTGGACGATGCGTTGTGGACCGGACTGGAGGAGCGCATTTTTTTCGCTCAGGGCGATTTCCGCGACGCCGATTACTACCGCCGCCTGAAGGACCTGTGCGAGCGGGTCCGGGGCGAACTCGGCATCGAGGACAACCATTTCTATTACTTGGCGACCGCGCCGGCCTTCTTCGGCGAAATCGTGCAGCAGCTCGGCCGGGCAGGCATGGCGCAGGAGCCGGCCGGCCACTGGCGGCGGGTCATCATCGAAAAGCCGTTCGGGCGTGACCTGGATTCGGCCAGAGCGCTGAACGCCGACATCCGGCAGGTGCTGCATGAGCGCCAGATCTACCGTATCGACCATTATCTCGGCAAGGAAACCGTGCAGAACATCATGGTGTTCCGCTTCGCCAACAGCATTTTCGAGCCGATCTGGAACCGCCGCTACATCGACCACGTGCAGATCACCGCCGCCGAAACCGTCGGCGTCGAACGGCGCGGCGGCTATTACGAGAATGCCGGCTGCATGCGCGACATGGTGCCCAACCACCTGTTCCAGCTGCTGTCGCTGACGGCCATGGAGCCGCCGATCTCGTTCGAGGCCGATGCGGTGCGGGATGAGCAGACCAAGGTGCTGCGCGCCATCCAGGCGCCGACGCCGGAGGAAGTGCTCAGCAGGATGGCCCGCGGCCAGTATCGCGAGGGTTCGGTGGACGGTGAGCCGGTGCCGGCCTACCGCGCCGAGCCCAATGTGGCGCCGGATTCGCATACCGAGACCTTCGTGGCCCTGAAGCTGAACCTGGACAATTGGCGCTGGGCGGGGGTGCCATTCTATCTGCGCACCGGCAAGCGCATGCCCAAGCGGGTGACGGAGATCGCGATCCAGTTCCGGCGCGCCCCCTTGGTGCTGTTCCGGAACACCCAGATCGAGCAGTTGCAGACCAACCGGCTGGTGATCCATCTGCAGCCGAACGAAGGCATCTCGCTCCAGTTCGGTGCCAAGGTGCCCGGCCCGGTCATGAAGCTGGGCGCGGTCAAGATGGATTTCGACTACGAGGACTATTTCGGCACCAGCTCCAGCACCGGCTACGAACGGCTGCTGCACGACTGCATGACGGGCGATGCCACGCTGTTCCAGCGCGCCGACATGGTCGAGGCCGGCTGGAGCGTCATCCAGCCGATACTCGATGTCTGGAAGGCGCTGCCGCCGCGCGCGTTTCCCAACTATGCCGCCGGAAGCTGGGGGCCGAAAGAAGCCGATGAGCTGCTGGAAGAGGACGGCCGGCACTGGGCGAATCCGCTCTGACCCGGACCCGTCGCGGCAGTGAAGCGCATCGGATTCATCGCCGACACTCACGGTCTGCTGCGGCCCGAAGCCGTCGCACTGCTGGAAGGAAGCGACCTCATCGTCCATGCCGGCGATATCGGCCATCCCGGGATTCTCGACCGCCTGCGCGAATTGGCGCCGGTGGTGGCCGTGCGCGGCAACAACGACCGTGGCGCCTGGGCCGAGAATCTCCCCGAGACCGCGGTCGCCGAATGCGCCGGCCTTGCCTGCTATGTCCTGCACGACCTGCGGATGCTGGCGATCGATCCGGTGGCCGAGGGTTTCGGCGTCGTGGTCTCCGGCCATTCCCATCGCGCCAAAATCCGCGAAAGCGGCGGAGTGCTCTATCTGAATCCCGGCAGCGCCGGTCCGCGGCGTTTCAAGCTGCCGGTCAGCGTGGCGATCATCGACATCGTCTCTGGGCAGCCATCGGCCCGGATCGAAGGGATCGGCGTCTGACCGTCGATTTCAGAGCGCGTCGGCGATACGCTCCAAGGCTTCCTTGACGACCAGCCGCGGCGCGCCGATGTTGAGGCGCATGAACCCGCTGCCGGCCTCGCCGAAGCTGATGCCGGGGTTCATGCCGACGCGGGCCTTGTGCACGAAGAACTGCTTCAGCTCCGCATCGCTCATTCCCAGTTCGCGGCAATCCAGCCAGAGCAGGTAAGTGCCTTCGGCCGGAAGGGGCTGGATGGCCGGAGCGTGGCGGTCGAGGAAGTCGGCCACGAAGTCGCGGGTCTCGGCGAGATAGGGCAGCAAACGGTCCAGCCAGTCTTCGCCCTCGCGGTAGGCGGCTTCGAACGCGGTGATGCCGAAAGGCGTCGCGGCGCCGATGTGGAAGAGGTCGAAGACCTCGCGCAGGGCCTTGCGCCGGCCGGCATCCGGTACGATGAGGGCGGACAGCCCCAGCCCCGGCACATTGAAGGTCTTGGAGGGAGCGACCGCGGTCAGGACATGGGGAGGATTGTCCGCCAGCGCGGCCAGCGGCGTGTGGCGGAAGCCTGGATAGACCAGGTCGTGGTGGATCTCGTCGGACAGCACGATCATCCCGTAGCGCTCGGCGATGCGCAGCACTTCCCCCAGCTCGTCCCGTGTCCACACCCGCCCGACCGGATTGTGCGGCGAGCACAGGATCATGAGCCGGGCGCCCTCGGCGGCCCAGCGCTCCAGCCCCTCGTAGTCCATCCGGTAACGGTTCTGTTCCAGGCGCAATGGATTCAACGCCAGCCGGCGGCCGGGAACGGTGACCGCCGTAAAGAACGGATGGTACACGGGCGGCTGGATCACCACGGGGTCGCCGGGTTGGGTGAAGGCCATCACCGCGGCATGGAGCGAGGGCACCACGCCGGGGGAAAGGAGTATCCATTCCCGCCGGATTTCCCAGCCGTGGCGTTTCTTCATCCAGGCGATCAGCGCCTCGTACAGGCTGTCCGGGCAGAGTGTGTAGCCGTAAATCGGATGGGCCGCGCGTTCCATCAAGGCCCGCGTGATCGCCGGTGGCGCGGCGAAGTCCATGTCTGCGATCCACAGCGGGATCACGTCGTCGCTGCCGAAATAGGCGCCGCGCCCCTCGTATTTGACGGATGCGGTGCCCGCGCGCGGGATTTCGAGGTCGAAGTCCGAAGCCACCCGGTGTCCTCCCGGAGTCATTCAAAGGGCCTCAAGTTTAACGGATGGCGCCTTGCGCCGCTGATGGTTGGCAGGCAATGCAGCGCTTCGCAAAAGAAATAACCCACTTGGCCTCTGGGGATATAGAATTCCGCGACGGGCGGTACGTAGCCCGCTCAAGACCTCAGCATCCCGGACTATTTTGAGTGCCAGATCCATGAAAATCGCCAACAGCGTCACCGATCTCATCGGCAATACCCCCTTGGTTCGAATCCGCCGGCTCAGCGCAGGCTGCGGGGCGGAGGTCGTCGCCAAGCTCGAATTTTTCAACCCGGCCCACAGCGTCAAGGACCGCATCGGTGCGGCGATGATCGACGCCGCCGAGCAGGCCGGCCTGCTCGGCCCGGACACCGTCATCGTCGAACCCACCAGCGGCAACACCGGCATCGCCCTGGCCATGGTCTGCGCCGCGCGCGGCTACCGCTGCGTTTTGACCATGCCCGAAACCATGAGCAAGGAGCGCCGCATGCTGCTGAGGGCCTACGGCGCCGAGCTGATCCTGACGCCGGGCCCGGAAGGCATGGGCGGGGCGATCCGCAAGGCCGAGGAACTGGCGGCTTCCGATCCGAAATATTTCATGCCGCAGCAGTTCAAGAACGCCGCCAATCCGGAAATCCACCGCAAGACCACGGCGGAGGAAATCTGGCGCGATACCGATGGCAAGGTCGATATCGTCGTGGCCGGCGTCGGCACCGGCGGCACGATCACCGGGGTTGGCGAGGTGCTGAAATCGCGCAAGCCTACCCTCAGGTGCGTCGCGGTGGAGCCGGATGCTTCGCCGGTGCTGTCCGGCGGCGAGAAGGGGCCGCATCCGATCCAGGGCATCGGCGCCGGCTTCGTGCCCCCGATCCTGAATACCTCGATTTACGACGAGGTCATCCGGGTGAAGAGCGACGATGCCTTCGAATTCGCCCGGCGCGCGGCCCGCGAAGAGGGGCTGCTGGTGGGCATTTCCTCGGGCGCGGCGCTGTGGGCCGCGCTGGAACTGGCGCGCCGCCCGGAAAATGCCGGGAAGCTGATCGTGACGATCATCCCCTCGTTCGGCGAGCGTTACCTCAGCACCCCGCTGTTCGCGGATCTGGCGGACTGAAAGCTTGGATCGCGGCGTGAACCGAGGCTGCGAGTCCTGTATCTTATCGGTCCGGTGGGGCGAAGGCCCGTGTCGAAATAAGAAAACGATGGAGGAGAAGTTATGATCGGCGGCATAGTCGCAATTCTGATTGCGATCTGGTTCTACCGTTCGGCGGAAGGTCGCGGGTTGCCCGCGGTGCAATGGGCATTTGCCGGCCTGCTGGCCTATTACGTACCTCATTTCATCTGGAGCCTGGTCGTGGCCAAACCCCTGATGGCCGAGTTCCATGCCAGATCGGCCGTCATGATGGCCGGCGTGATCGGGCATTCATCCGTGGTGGTCGGCGCCTTGGTCGCCGTCGCCGTTCGCCATTATTTCTTGCTGCGGGCTCCGACCAACAGCTGAGCCAAGAAAAAGCACGGGCGGAGACCGGCTCCGCCCGTGCTTTTGTTTGAACCTTGCCTCGGCTGGTTTAAAGCTTGTCGGCGTTCTGGCTCAGGTAGGCGGCAACCCCTTCCGGGTTGGCCTTCATGCCGCTCTGGCCCTTGTTCCAGCCTGCCGGGCAGACTTCGCCATGCTCCTCGTGGAACTGCAGGGCGTCCACCATGCGAATCAGTTCGTCCATGTTGCGGCCCAGCGGCAGGTCGTTGACGACCTGGTGGCGTACGATGCCGGACTTGTCGATCAGGAAGGTGCCGCGATAGGCCACGGCCGCGCCTTCGACTTCGACGTCGTAAGCCTTGGCAATCGCATGGCTGACGTCGGCGACCAGGGTGTACCTGACCGGGCCGATGCCGCCCTTGTCGACCGGGGTGTTGCGCCATGCATTGTGGGTGAACTGGGAGTCCACGGACACGCCGATCACTTCCACGCCGCGTTTCTTCAGTTCATCGACGCGGTGATCCAGCGCGATCAGCTCCGAAGGACAGACGAAGGTGAAATCCAGCGGGTAGAACACGATGGCGGCATACTTGCCCTTGGTTTCCTTCGAGAACCAGTAGCTGTCGACGATGGTGCCGCAGCCGAGGACCGCCGCCGCCTTGAAGTCCGGGGCCGGTTTGCCTACGAGAACGCTCATTTACAAATCTCCTTTGAATGATGGACGGTGTTGACTCGCGGTGCCGGGCGAAGCCTTACGCAGTCCCGGCTACCGTGCAAATCTTGAGAGAGAGCCTGAAATCGGCAACCGAATTGTACACAAAAATACTCAGAGATAGGCTAACGCCGGCATTCACAAGGTGGAGTGCGAGAAAGCGTCCATGAGGTCCTGCCAGACCGCGCCAACCACGGGGTCCGGGAGTCCGCAGATGCGCGTGATCAGACCTCCTTCGCGGTGATAGAGCTCGACCGCGGCTCCGGATTGGCCGTCGTCGTCCTGGTCCGCCAGGTAAATTCGTCCCATCATTCGTTCTTCCAGCCCGAGGCTGAACTGATCGCTTTCGATCACGATGCGTCCGTTTTCCCGCACGCATCGGCGCAAGGGGCCCATGAACAACTGCCCCACACCCCGGCCGTTCAAATAAACCATGCAAGGCAGACCGATATGGGCGAGGAGGTCGAGGCGTTCGCATAAGGCTTCCAGGCCAAGCGCTACCCCATGCTTCATGGGGCCGCTTGGCGGCGGAACGTGCGGCGGGTGCAGATGTCCTGGATTGAGGCCGGTGGAGGGATCAGACATATGCGGCTCCGTATTCTTTCAGCGGGGGGTGGCAGGTGGACCTGCGCGTGCTTCGGACGGACATGCGATCACGCCCGTTCGAGATTCCATTCAGCAATTTAAGTGCCATGGTCGCCGCCGGCCGTTTCGGGCCGCCGAGACCGCAGGATAGGGGATCAGGATAGCGTTCGGAATTTAAGGGAGTATGACGTCCGCTGTGTGGCTTCACCCAGGAACGTGGGAAATCGCGCTGGTTCCCCCGATGCCTTTCCTCGCACTCAAGGGGACCGCGGATAGCGTCGCTCCAGGTCGGTGAGGAAACGATCGATCTGTCTGAGCCCTCCGTAAAGGAGCTTGGGCGCGCGGCGGTGCATCCAGCGTTCCATACGGTGGCCCATCCGCGGCCAGAGAATGAGCATGCCCGCGATCCAGAAGGGCGTACCGATGACGCCCGGCGCCACTTCGGCGACGATGCCGGCGGTCACCAGCAGCCAGCCGACATCACGCGGCAGGCTTTCGAGATAACGAACGACGGTTCCGGGCTCGGGCGGATCGATACACACGGGGAGCCGGGATTCGACGATGGGAATCTCCCGGCGGTCTTCGGAAACTGCCTTTGCCTGGGCTTGTCGCGTTGCCACGGGTGATTGCCGGATGTTTGGAACCTGGAGCTCTGCAGTCTGCGCCCCAGCTGTTACAGAACGATGAATTCAATCCGACGCGCTCGCATGGGGCGGAAAAAACTATCCCCGCAGGATGCGGGGATAGAGGGAATGGCGTCCGCGAAGGACCAAATCAGGTGGCCGCCAGGCCTTCCTCGGAAGAGGCGATCGCGGCCTTTGCTTCCTTCCTTTTGGCGAAGGCTTTGACTGCCGAATCCGCACCGTCGCGTACGCCTTTGGCCAGGACGCTGTTCCGGGGAATCAGGCTGCCGATCATCAGGCCACCGAACACGACGCCGTAGGTGATGCCGTAGCAGCCCGTGTAGACGGCCTTGGAGACGGTCCGGCCCACGGCGGGACCGAATGCTCCCGCGGCCTTGCGCGCCTGGCTGGCGCCCTCCTTCAGACCTTCCACGGCGACGGCGACCGCCGTGAGCGCGGTGGACTTGGAGGTTTCGGTTTCGGATGTGGCTTCCTCTGAAGTTTCCGTTGCAGAAAATTCGGGCGAGGTTTCAACGGCGCTTTCGGCACCTGTACTTTCGGAAGCTCGGGATGAAGGTCTCTTTGCCATGAATGCGTTCTCCTGCCAACACAGTTGAGCCGATTTTTCCGCCGCCACACTTTCCGAAAGTGGACGGAAGAAAGTTTTGGTTTTCGTCACGAGAAAACCCTGAAAACCAATATAACAAGATTTGGTTTTGGCGTCGTACACGTCATTGTGACGGCCGGAGCTGGCTCAGCCGTGCGGCGGTGTCCGGTGGCGCTGCCGTTGCGCCCAAAGTGCCCGCAGCCTGCGGATCAGGATAGATGAGACGTGAGCGATGACTACGACGATATTGCGGATGAGAGCCGACGCCAAGCCGCGCGCCTGCGGCCCATGGCGGTGCCAAAGCCGGAGCCATGCCGGGGGGAGGCGGGGACAATAGCGGACTACCTCGACCCGTCGCTTGTGCAGCCAGTGAATGATGCCGGTCAGGAAGAGTGCGAAGGGCACGAAACCGGCCAGAAATGCCATCGTCCGGCCGGGCGCGCCCAACAGGCTGCCGTTGTGCAAGGGGCGAATCGCGTTGACGAAGCGCTGCCCCCGGCCGAAATGGGCGGAGTTGCGGGCCTGGCGGATCTGGCCGCTGTAGGGGTCCACCCAGACGGCGGTCAGGGCGTGATGCTCTCCGGGCCGGCGGAAGTCCACCCGGTACAGGCCGTTGCTTGCACGCGGCGTCGTCACGCTGTCGACGGCGGCGTTCGGGAACAGTCCGCGCGCCATCAATATGGCTTGGGCCAGATTCAGCGGAGTGCCCGAAACGGCGGTCGAGCCGGCGATTTCTTCCGCTTCGGGCGCTTCGTGATGGCCGAAGTCCGCAGCGCCGATCGCGGTCGTCAGGACCGTGGGAAATGCCAGGTGCAGGCCGGTGAGGACTGCGGTCAGCAGAAGGGGCAGGCTGTAAATCCCGGCAACCCGGTGGAGATCGAAAATCCTGCGTTTGAAGCTCGCCCGGGATTTCAGGGTCAGCGCCTGGCGCAGGCGGTGCCTGCCGGGCAGCCCTAGCCTCAGGCCGGTGACCAGGCTGACCAGCCACGCCAATCCGGTCAGTCCGACGAGCGTCCGGCCGAACCCGCCGAGCAGCCATTGGGAGTGCAGGCGGTAGATCCAGCTCGCGGACGTATGTCCCCAGAACCGGTTCGCCAGTATTTTCCCCGTATAGGGATCGAGGGCGACCATGAGCGGCGCATACGACTCCTCGCTGGTTTCGACCGGTTTGTCGTACCAGGCGATCGCCGGGCGGTCGGGCGATTCCGGGAATTGCAGCCGCCAGGCGCCGAAGCGCCGGGGATGAGCGGCTTTCACGGCCGCCATCAACGTGTCCGGCGAGCGTTCGGCACCGGGGCGGGCGGTCACCGACAGTTCCGGATTGAGCCAGCGGTCGAGTTCGGGGCCGACCACGTTCAGGCTGCCGGTGAAACCTATGAGGACGAACAACAGCCCGAGGCTCAAGGCGAGAGTCGAATGGATCCTGAGCCAGTGCTGGCGACGGCGCCGCCGGTCGATGGTCATTCCTTGCCTCTCATGGTTCGGGGGAGGGTGAGGCCGGCGCTCGCCGGCGGTGCTCTGCGGAAAATCGTCCTGGCCGCCGGGCGGCTTCCCGGATGCCCCAGGGTTCCGGCGCTATTTCCGCTTCCAGACGTTCTTCCGCGGCATCCTCGAGTTCGTGGAAAAAGTCCAGGCCGGAGAGCGCTTCTACGGCGTCGACGCTGGTCAGGAAACGGTCCAGCGGCTCGTTGCCGGCGGCTTCCTGTGGAACCACGAAGGCCAGCAGGTACGGCTCGTCCGCCGTGCCGGGAGCGGCATAGATGCGGAAGAAGGCATCGGGGATTTCGATCCGGAAGGCCGATTTCAGCCGCTCGGTCCGGGCGTCGAACACAGGGCCGGTGATGACCCAGACGCGGTCGAACCGGCGGGTGAAATGGTCGAGTTCGACCTCTTCGAGGCGCTCCCACAGCTTCCGGTTCAGTTCCGGTTTCTGCGGAGTGACGTTGGTCATCAAGAAACTATCGAGCTGTCCCGGGCGGCCGAACAGGAGATCCATGGCGTGGTTGGGCGCCATATGTCCGCGGTCATAGCCGCTGCCGGTGTAGTCCTCGGGGGCTATCCTTGTCAGGTTGCGCCAGTCCACGCTGAAACGGGCGGGGCGGTGGTGGCCGGCCCCGGCGTGCACGACCGGCCGCAGAGCGAAGGTAACCCACAGCGGATTGCCGCGCAGTTCCGAGTACCCGAGCATGAAACCGTGGTTGCGGAGCACATGAGTCCAGGTGTACGGCTGTTGCCGGTCGATCGCGCGGGGGACGCCCAGATAGGCCATGCGGGGCCTCGCATACAAGACCTCATGGGCGTATTCGGCCAGCGCAACGACCAGAGCCAGACCCAGTGCCGGGGCGCGAAGACGCGCGGCGAGGAAACGGTCCGGGCGGGATGCGGCCCGGCGCCGGCGTGTCTCTGTTTTGGCGTGGCGTTTGGGGAAAGGAAGGAACGGCGGCAAACGGAGCGGGCTACACGCAGATGGGACAAACAGAAAAGCCGCCGAACCGGCATCGGCCGGTTGAGCGGCTTGCCAGGCGCGGAGCGCGCCGATCAGTGCTGCATGGGTTGCGCGCCCGGCACGGGTGTGGCTGCCGAGTGAGCGCCATGGGAGCCTTCGCTCGCGCCATGTCCACCGTGGCCGCCGCGCCCCGTCCCACCACCACTTTGGCCCGGACCCGCACCGCCGCCGCCGGCTCCTGCGCTGACCCCCGCGCTTTGCCGCAGGCCGATGGCCCCGCCCGAGGCTTTCGCTATGTTCTCTGCCGTTAGTCCCCCGAGGGCGATGGCTGAGTCGACCACGATCGTCGAAACGGCGGTCACGTCCTGGCGGTCGGCGATGTCGCTGGTGACCACCGCTTTGACCGGGGCCGTGGATGCCGCGTTCGGCGAGGTGGGAGTCACGGTGATGACGATCGGATAGGCCGTGCCGGCCGGGATGGTCAGTTCGAAATGGTTGGTGCCGTTCAGATCGAATGAGGTGATGACCGCCCCGTTCTTGTCGGTGACCTGCAATCGTCCTTCGTCGATCGGACCGGTCTGGTCGCTCACGTTTCCGCTGATCCGGGCTTCCGAGGTCGAAGTGGCGGGGATGGCGCTGCCGTTATCGCCGCAGCCCGCCATCATTCCGGCCAAGGCCAGCGAAAGGGCGCCGGCTTTCATGAGATGAAATGCGTTCTTGGAATTCTGCATCGCCATGTTTGTGTTAACCACTTTCCGTCTAGAACAGGGATGAATGGTCTGTTCGTCAGACCAGCGTAATGTCCGTAGGGTAGGCTCGCGACACGCGCGACGGATCGGGTGGTTTTATAGCACAACCGCGAACACAGTGTACACCGTGTGAAAACTCGCGGAAGGAGGCCGTGGGCGGGTCCTCAGGCCGACGCCGGATCGCCGGAAAGCCCGCTCCAACGACGGTATCCCATGGCCTTCGCAATCGGCTTTTCCGCAAGCTGGGCCGCCGCCTGGCGCGGCAGGCTGCCGTCGGTTTCGACGGCTTCCAATATCTTTTCCGTGTTGCGCCGGATTTTTTCCTTGATGGCGCTGAGGACCTGGGCTTTGTTGGCGCCCCGGTATTCCAATGCCGCTCCGATCAGCCCGCCGGCGTTGGCGATGAAGTCGGGGATGCAGATGACCCCTTTTTCGTGCAGATAGCGTTCCGCCGACGGCGAAAGAGAAGCGTCGGCACCTTCGACCACCAGGCGAGCCTTGAGCCGGGCGACGTTATCCTGGGTGAGGGCGTCGGCTCCGGCAGCCGGTATCCAGATGTCACAGGCCAGATCGACCGCCGCGTCCCGCTCCAGGCGCTCGCCTTCGGTCGAGTCGGCCACGCTGCCGCCGTTTTTCTTGAGTTCGATCAGGTCCCCGATATCGAGTCCTCTCGGGTGGTAGAGCGTCCCGCCCCTGTCGGAGACGCCCACCACGAGGGCGCCGTTTTCGGCGAGGTAGCGCGCGGCGTTCTGGCCAACCGCGCCGAATCCCTGGATGACCACCCTTGCGTCTTCGAGCTTGAAGTCGCAATACAGCAGCGCGACCTCGGTGGCATGGAAGAGTCCCCAGCCGGCCGCGCCGATACGGCTCAAAGCGATGCCGCCCAGTTCGCGCGGCAAACCGACCGCTCGGGCGTGTTCATCCCGGATCCAGGCCATGGTGGTTTCATCCGATCCCAGATCCGGCGCGAAGATGAACTGGTCTTCGTTGCGCAGCGCGGCCGCGAGCGCCCGGACAAGATGCTGTCTGCGGGCGGTCTGGAGGTCTTCCGGCGATGTGTGGAGCACAGCGACGCCGCCGCCATGGGGAAGGTCGGCGGCCGCACTCTTGAGGGTCATGGTGCGGGCGAGCCTGCAACACTCGCCGGTGGTCGCCGCGGGCGCGATCCGCAACCCCCCGATCGCCGGGCCCAAGGCGTTGTTGTCGATGATGACGGTGGCCTTCAGTGCGAGCGAAGGCTCCCAGACATGGATGATGCGGGCGGGGCCGAACGCGTCGGCAGGGTCGAGGATGTCCCTCATGCAAGGCTCCTGTAGGTCAGGACTGATCGTCGTCAAGCCTAACAGGCTAATCCGCCCGTATTACAATTAGCGGTGGGTTCCCGCCAAGGACGGATTCGGAAAGGGACCCGACCGCCGGGGCGGCGGGTCCTGAGACGTCAGATCGCCTGCGGCGCCTGATGGTTTTTCACTTCGCCGCGCTGGATGCGGACGTATTCTTCGAGCTGGCGCTTGAGCGCATCGAAGGCGTCGCGCAATGCGACGTAGAGGTCTTCGTGCGCCTGCTTGTCGTGATGTTCCCGGCTCACCACGAGATGCTTGTTCGGAACCGCAAGGTCGATGCGCACATGGTAGAGATTGCCTTGGTGCTGGTGGTGGTGATCGGCTTCCACGGCCACCCGGCAACTGATGATGTGGTCGCAGAACTGCTCCAGCTTGCCGGCTTTTTCGCGAATCTTGGCTTCCACCGCGTCGGAGTGTGGAATGCCACGAAACGTAATCTCCAGAGGTACTTGCATAATCGATCCCGATAACTTTTTGAATGAGTATGATCAGGGAAAAGGCGTTGGGCCGAAATCCTTCGTTATTTTCGCGTTCATGCCGAACCGGCCCGCTCTTCCCGGTCGCGAGGCGCGCTTTAAACCGCAACCTAATTGCGCATTATTGCATTGGTTCGGGGCGGTGTCGAACGCGCGCCGTCCCAAAGGGGGCTGTTCCGGCTGTGTCATGCCGGACGGGACTGCTAAAATTCGACCCCTTTCACTGGTTCTCAAGGATCTAAGACGATGGATGTGATCGTTCGCATCGCGGAGGAACTCGGCGTCCAGGCGCGCCAGGTGCGGGCGGCGGCGTCGCTGCTGGACGAAGGCGCCACCGTGCCTTTCATTGCGCGCTACCGAAAAGAGGCGACCGGCGGGCTGGATGACACCCAACTGCGCACGCTGGAGGTCCGGCTGATCTACCTACGGGAGCTGAACGACCGGCGCGAGGCCGTCCTGGCCAGCATCGCCGAGCAGGGCAAGCTGACGCCGGCGTTGGAACGGGCCATCCGCGAGGCCGACACCAAGACCTTGCTGGAAGACCTTTATCTGCCCTACAAACCGAAGCGGCGCACCAAGGCCCAGATCGCCCGCGAAGCCGGCCTGGAACCCCTGGCCGATGCGCTGCTGGCCGATCCCGGGCTCGATCCGATCGCCATGGCGGCCGGCTACGTCGACGCCGGCAAGGGCGTGGCCGATGCCGTGGCGGCGCTGGATGGCGCCCGCCAGATCCTGATGGAGCGCTTCGCCGAGGATGCGGCCCTGGCCGGCGAGCTGCGCGAGAAGGTCTGGAACGAGGGAATCCTGGTTTCATCCCTGGCTTCGGGAAAGGAGCAGGAAGGCGCGAAGTTCAAGGACTATTTCGAATACGAGGAGGCGCTTGCCAGGATTCCCTCGCACCGGGCACTGGCCCTGCTGCGGGGACGCAACGAAGACGTCCTGCTGCTGGATTTGCGGGTGGCCAAGGACGAGGAAGCCGGTCGCCGTTTCGCCGAGCATCGCATCGCCGGCACCTTCGGCATCGCCGACCGCGGCCGTCCGGCCGACTCCTGGTTGTTGGAAACCGTGCGGTTGGCTTGGAAGGTGAAGCTCCTGACCCGTATCGAACTCGATCTGATGCAGCGCCTGCGCGAGGCGGCGGAGGCCGAGGCCATCCGAGTCTTTGCCAGCAATTTGAAGGACCTGCTGCTGGCCGCGCCGGCGGGCCAGCGCGCCACGATGGGGTTGGATCCGGGGCTGCGCACCGGGGTCAAGGTCGCCGTCGTCGACGGTACCGGCAAACTGGTGGCGACCGATACGATTTATCCGCACGTGCCCAGAAACCAGTGGGACCAGTCCATCGCCACGCTGGCGGCGCTGATCGCCCGTCACGGCGTTAATCTGGTGAGCATCGGCAACGGTACCGCCTCACGCGAGACCGACCGGTTGGTGGCGGAGCTGATGCAGCGGCATCCGGCATTGCCGATCACCCGGATCGTGGTGTCGGAGGCGGGGGCTTCGGTGTATTCGGCTTCGGAACTGGCGGCGCGCGAGCTTCCCGATCTCGACGTATCCCTGCGCGGCGCGGTCTCGATCGCCCGCCGTCTGCAGGATCCGCTGGCGGAGCTGGTCAAGATCGATCCCAAGTCGATCGGCGTCGGCCAATACCAGCACGACGTCAACCCGACCCAGCTCGGCCGCAGCCTCGACGCAGTGGTCGAGGACTGCGTGAACGCCGTGGGCGTGGACGTCAACACCGCATCGGTGTCGCTGCTGCGCTATGTCTCCGGCCTGTCGCAGAGCCTGGGGCAGAACATCGTGGAATACCGCAACCAGCACGGCCCCTTCACCAACCGCGAGCAGCTGAAGAAGGTCTCGCGGCTCGGCCCCAAGGCTTTCGAGCAGGCCGCCGGCTTCCTGCGCATCGCCAACGGCGAAAATCCGCTGGATACCTCGGCCGTACACCCGGAGGCCTATCCCGTGGTAGAGAAGATCATCCAGCGTACCGGCAAGGACATCCGCGAGCTGATCGGCAACGCGGCCTTCCTGCGCAGTGTGAACGCCGAGCAGTTCACGGACGAGCGTTTCGGCTTGCCGACCGTCACCGACATCTTCCGCGAACTGGAAAAGCCCGGCCGCGATCCCCGCCCGGCGTTCACGATGGCCCGTTTCAAGGAAGGCGTCACCGAGCTCAAGGACCTCGAGCCCGGCATGAGGCTGGAAGGCGTGGTGACCAACGTCACCAATTTCGGCGCTTTCGTCGACATCGGCGTGCATCAGGACGGCCTGGTCCACATCTCCCATCTGGCGGACAAGTTCGTGCGCGATCCGCGCGAAGTGGTCAAGACCGGGGACGTGGTCAAGGTGAAGGTGGTGGAGGTGGACATTCCGCGCAAGCGGATCGCCCTGTCCATGCGCAGTGACGCGGCGCCGGCCGTCAAGGGCGACGCGTCCCAGCCGCGCCGGGAAGCAGGTGAGCCGGCCGGAAGGTCGCGCAAGCCCGCGCCGCAGGCGGCCCCGCAAGGCGCCATGGCCGAGGCGTTGGCGCAGGCTTTGAAGCGGGGGCCTTGAGTTTTGTGTTTCAGGTGTCGTCCGGCGCGGGGAAGCCTTCGGCTGCCTGCCTTTCGGCGCCGGACGGTAGCGGTTCCGATGGCGCCGTCACCCAGGCCGCGATGTCGCGCCAGGGTTTGTCGGCCTGCAGGTCTCGCAGCAGCAGATGATAGCCCTGCCGGTAATAGGCGAAGCGGGTGCCAGGCGGGAGCTTGCCCAGCAGGGCCATGACCGGTGGCCGCGGAATGATTTCGTCGCGTTCGCCGTAGAGGACCAGGGTCGGCGTCCGCAGCGCCGCGACCCGCTCCTGGGCGGCGTCCATCAGGTCCGCCAGGCCGTGGATCGCGTCGACCCGGGTGGCCTTGATGACATTGGGGTCGCGCCCCAGGCCGCGGAGCATCTCGATATTGTCCGACGCCATCACCCCCAGTCCTTCGCCGGTGAGACGGAGCCAGGGCACGGTATGCGAACTCAAGGCCAGCAGGGAGCGCTGGTACCAGGGCATGGTCTCCCGCGACCACACTGCCGGCGCCGACAGGATGAGGCCGTCGGCCCGCGGAGGCAGGGCGGAAGTCATGGCGACGATGGCCACGGCGCCGCCCATGCTTTCTCCGAGCACGTAGACGGGTACGCCGGGATGCCGTGCCCGGACCTGTCCGACGATGGCCTCGAGATCGCGGGCGTAGGCCTCGACACCGGCCCAGAGCCCGCGCCCCGGCGCCAGGCCGAAGCCGCGCTGGTCGTAGGCATAGCAGCCGATGCCGCGGATCTCCAGGTAGCTTCCCAAAGGTTCGAACGCGTGGCTGTAGTCGTTGAAGCCATGCAGGGCGACGATCACGGCCTTGGGGCGCGCAGCGCGTGGCAGCCAGTGCCGGACCGGCAACACCGCTCCGTCGGCGGCGACGAAATGCGCGGTGTGCAGCCGCGGCACCGTCGCTTCCGGGCCGGGGCGATTGATCAGCGGGGCGCAGGCTGTCTGCATCGCGAGGAGTGCCAGGCAAACCAGGGCATGACTGGACCTGAAGCGGAAACGGCGGTGCATGGCGGACATGCGGTGAGAGAATGGATGGCCCCGGATTATACAGCCGGAACACGAGCCCCCTTAGGGGGAAAATGAACCAGGGACGAGCAGTCGATGGAGAGGACGTGAGTGCAAGACTTGGGAGAGGAGAATGCAGTCTTCGCGAAGAAGAAGTGTGTCGGTCCCTGGTCTACCCCAGAAAAGGCAAAGTGTTCGGTGGTTACTTTACGCAAAAGCCGTGCCTCTCCCTGCAGGCGGCGCGCAGTCCGGGACAACGGCCACACGAGGGCGTCGGGGAAGCGCGAGACTGAGGCAATCGCCTCAGTTTCTGTGGGATATGACCCGGCGCATCCTTACCGGGAGCGTTGATGCCTTTGCCGAAAAATGATCCGACACCGCAGAAGTTCGGCGGGTCCCTCGTCCACTTCGCCCGCGATGGATACGGTTCCATCGAAGTGGTTGACGCCTTCGGCGTGAGGACCCTGCATTTCGGGACGCCGGCTCGCCAGAGCGCCATGTGCCTTCAGGAGCCGGACAGGGTGGAGCTGCCGTATGTCCGCGCCCTGCTGAGCGCGCTGCTGTTCCAGCCGGAGCCCGCCGCCATTCTGCTGCTCGGACTCGGCGGCGGCTCTTTGGCGAAGGCCTTGTTCCAGCACTTGCCGGCGAGCCGCATCGACGTGGTGGAGCAGCGCGAGATGGTCGTCCAGGCCGCTCACCGTTTCTTCGGTCTGCCGGAGGATCCGCGCTTGTCGGTCACGGTCGGGGATGCCGCCGAGTTCGTGAAAGAGGCGAGGACGGAACGGCCCTGCTCCTACGATCTCATTCTTGTGGATCTGTTCGATGCACAAGGCATGGCGCCCCTGGTGGGAGACGAGCCGCTCTATCTGGACTGCGCCGGCGCGCTGCGGAGGGAAGGCGTGTTCGGCATCAATCTCTGGGGCACACAAGCCATGGCCTGCAAGCGGGTGCTGGGGATGATGGCGACAGCCTTCGACGGGCCCTCCTTCCGATTGGCGGTTCCGGGCCGGGGCAACCTGATCGGGTTTGCGCTTGGGTCCGAACCGGAACCGGCGACTGCCAGGGCGATGGCGCAGCGGGCCCGGCGGCTCGAAGCCGGCCTGGGCATCGAATTCAGTCGTTTCCTACGCGCCCTGCAGCAGTCGAACCGCGCCCTCTTCGGCTGATTCAGTCCGCGGCGGCGGTGAGGCGCAGGCCCGCTTCGTCGAAATCCAATACGGTGAGTTCGCCGTCGGCGTCGGTGATTTCCGCCCGCTTGAGTTTGCCGTTCTGGTGATAGGCGTAACGGTGTTCCATTTCGACTTCCCCGTAAACCATCTTCCGCAGACCGACCAGACGGCCCTGGTCGTCGAAATGGCCCTGAAAGTAGGTATTCCGGTGGCCGATCTGTTGCGGTTCCAGTTCGGTCATCAGGTTGAGGGGCAGGCTCACGCCGCTGTAGGTCAGGAAGAATCGTGGAGCGCCGGCAGTCGCATCGGGCATGGTTTCACCAGGGGCTGTATTCGTGGAGGGGCGATGATGGCATAGGTTCCTGCCGGCATGGAATGGCGACAGGATGCTGTGTGAAAAGCCATCAACATTACGAGTTTTGACTCGCCAGGCGGGAAGAGCGATCGGCCGCCGATCGGGAAACCTAGGAAATTCCAGGGCTGCAGGGCTTGGCATCCGGGTTGCATCACATATGGCGCATAACCTCACTTTGTCTGGCGGTCGAGTGTTTTTGAACGGAGATCTGCGCAAGGATGCGCCGCTTGCCGCCAGCTTTTTTTGGGGGTCGTCAGATCGGTTCCAGGTTGGCATAAGCCAGCATCAGCCATTTGGCGCCCGCATCCGCGAAATTGACGTGGACCCGAGCCTGGGCCCCGTCGCCCTCCTGCTGCAGAATCACGCCCTCGCCGAATTTGCCGTGGCGAACCCGCTGGCCCAGTCTTAGCCCTCCGGGAGCGCTGGCAGCCGGCTGAGTCGATGGTGATGCGACGGGCCGGCTGACGCCTCCCTTCATCCTGATGTCTTCCAGACAATCCGGCGGCAGTTCGCGCAGGAAGCGGGAAGGCCGCGGGTAGGTCTCCTTGCCGTAGAGCCGCCGGCACTCCGCATGGGTGATATAGAGCTTGCGCCGCGCCCGGGTGATGCCGACGTAGCAGAGCCGGCGTTCTTCTTCCAGCCGGGTCGGGTCTTCCAGCGATTGCAGGCTGGGAAACAAGCCTTCTTCCAGCCCGACCAGAAACACCAGATCGAATTCCAAGCCTTTGGCGGCATGCAGGGTCATGAGCTGGACACAGTCCTCGAAGCTTTCGCCCTGGTTCTCGCCGGCTTCCAGCGCCGCATGGGCGAGGAACTGGTCGAGGCCGCCCAGTTCGGGATCGATCAGCGGTTCCAGCTCGAACTGGCGGGCGGCGCCGATCAGTTCCTCCAGGTTCTCTACCCTGGCTTCCGCCTGTTCGCCTTTTTCCTTGCGGTAATACTCCAGCAATCCCGAGCCGTTGACCGCGAGCTGCACCTGTTCCCACAGCGCCTGCCCCTGTGCCGCCGTCGCCATGGCGTCGACGAGCTCCAGGAATCCGGCCAGGGCGCCGGCTGCCCGGGCGGGCAGCGTGCCGCTGCCGATCAGCTTCTCCGCGGCGGCCCACAACGACAGCTGCTCGAACCGCGCCAGATCGCGGATCAGATCGAGGGTCTTGGCGCCGATGCCGCGGGTCGGCGTGTTGATGACCCGCTCGAAACCGGGATCATCGTGGCGGTTCGCCATCATCCGTAGGTAGGCCAGGGCATCCTTGATCTCGGCGCGCTCGAAGAAGCGCTGGCCGCCGTAAACCCGGTAGGGTATGCCGAGAGCGAGCAGCTTTTCCTCGAATTGGCGCGACTGGGCGTTGGAGCGGTAGAGGATGGCCGCGTCGCTGCGCCGGCCGCCTTCCTCGACCCAGCGGCGGATCCGCTCGACCACGAAATAGGCCTCTTCCTGTTCGTTGAACGCGGCATAGACCGAGATCGGCTCGCCCGCGCCGCCCTGCGTCCACAGATTCTTGCCCAGCCGGCTCTCGTTCTTGGCGATCAGCGCGTTTGCAGCGCTGAGAATGTTGCCGGTGGATCGGTAGTTCTGCTCCAGGCGGACCAGCCGGTGGCGCGGATAATCCTGGCGGAAGCGGTGCAGGTTCTCGATCTTGGCGCCGCGCCAGCCGTAGATGGACTGATCGTCGTCGCCCACTACGCTGAGGTTGTCCCGTTCCTGAGTCAAAAGCCGCAGCCAGGCGTACTGGACGCTGTTGGTGTCCTGGAATTCGTCGACCAGCACGTGCTGAAAGCGTTCCTGGTAGTGCGCAAGGACGTCGGCGTTGTCGCGGAGGAATTCGTGGGTGCGCAGCAGCAACTCGGCGAAATCGACCAGGCCGGAGCGCTCGCACAGTGCCTCGTAGGCCAGATAGATCCGCCGCATCTGCTTCTCGAACGGGTCGTAGGAGTCTGGCAGGTTCCTGGCCCGGCGGCCTTCGTCCTTCTGGGCGTTGATGTACCACTGGATCTGGCGCGGCGGCCAGCGCGCCTCGTCCAGTTCCAGGGTCTTGAGCAGCCGGCGGATCAGCCGGTACTGGTCATCGGAATCGAGAATCTGGAAACCGTCGGGCAGCCCGGCCTCGGCCGCATGTCGGCGTAGGAAGCGGTGCGCCAGGCCGTGGAAGGTGCCGACCCAAAGGCCCTGGGTCGGCAGGTCGAGCAGCGACTCGATACGCGCTTTCATCTCGTTCGCCGCCTTGTTGGTGAAGGTCACGGCGAGGACGGCATGCGGTGACACGCCTTCGGCCTTGAACAGCCAGGCGATGCGGTGCACCAGGACGCGGGTCTTGCCGCTGCCGGCACCGGCCAGCACCAGCAGGGAGCGCTCCGGGGCGGTGACGGCCTCGCGCTGGGCCTCGTTGAGGGGGGCGATGATGTCGGTGATGTCCATGACGGGCATTTTACACCTGTCTTGCGCAATACCTGGGGAGCCTGCACAATCGCGAGGCTCTACTCGACGGCGATGGCGGCCCGCGCCATGGCCGTTTTCCTCGCCCAGCCCCTTGGGGGAAGGGTTTTTGCTACGCGAACTGCACGTTTAAGAGGAGGTTATGACATGGCTTTTGATTATAAGAAAATGCTAAAGCGTGAGCTCAACGTCGGCCTGAAAGATCGCCAGTACCGCATGATAGGCGGCGCCGCGGCGCTGCTGCTTTCTGTCTTCATGGGAAACATTGTCCTGCTGCTGATCGGCATCGTCCTCGTGGCGACTGCGTTCATGCGCTGGTGCCCAGTGTATTCCGGTCTGTCCAAGAGCACCGTAGACCCGAATGAGCCGACGGCCGGCGGTGGTTGCCCCCATTCCGATACTGAATCCCACTAAAGGACGGCGGTTTCTGCTGGCGCAAGGAGGCGCCCCGGCTAGTCCTCTCGCCGGCACTGGCCTTCGATCGTGCGGGAGCCGGAATCGGGCGACTGGAGACCCTGGAGCGCGTGATCGACGAGGTAGCCCGCCAGCCAGCGGCGCGAGGCCGGCAGCAGCAGGAAAAGGCTCATCCCGTCGGAAATGAAGCCGGGTATCAGCAGCAGGATGCCGGCGGCGAAGATCAGGCCGCCCTCGATCATGTCCTGCGCGGGAAGGCGTCCGGCATCCAGGCTCTGCTGGATGCGGCCGAAGGTCTTCAGTCCCTGGGTTTGCAGCAGATAGGTGCCGGTCAGCGCCGCGCAGCCCAGCAGCAGAATGGTGGGAAGGAAGCCGAGCAGGCCGCCGACATGGATCAGGACGTAGATTTCGGCGATCGGCAACAGCAGGAGCGCCAGGATGGCAAGTTTCAACGGATTCATCGACGCAGTGTTTCTGCAATTGAAGTGGCGCACTTTCTGCCATGACATCGGTCTACTGTCTAGTGCTTTGTAGTTGTCCGGACGAAGAATCCGCCGGTATCCTGGCGGAGGGGCTGGTCGAGGGACGGCTGGCGGCCTGCGTAAACATCGTTTCCGGGGTCCGGTCGGTTTATCTGTGGCAGGGCGCCCTCGAGAAATCGGCGGAATGCCTGCTCCTGGCCAAAACCTTGGAATCCCGCCTGCCGGAACTGCAAGCCTGGCTGAAAGAGCACCACCCTTATGAACTTCCCGAAATCATCGCGATTCCCATACAAAGTGGTCTGCCGGAATATCTCGAATGGATCGGAACATGCGTGACACCTTCGTGATGCGGATTTATCTGCTGCTGGTCTTATGCCTGGCCGGAATGCCGGCCTTCGCCATCGACAGCCGTGACCTTTTGCCGCCGGAGCGGGCATTTCCGGTGGCGACGCGGCTCGAGGGTTCCGGCACGGCCGTGCTGTCCTGGGACATCGCCGATGGCTATTATCTCTACCGGAGCAAGTTCAAGTTCGCATCGCGCGCCGCCGGTATCCGTCTGGGCGAGCCGGTCTTCCCGGAGGGCCACAAGAAGCAGGATGAGTTTTTCGGCGAAGTCGAAATCTATCGGGGACACATCGAGGTGCGGCTGCCGCTCGTGGCGGAAACCGCGCTGCCGGAGACGCTGGGACTGGAAGTGACCGTGCAGGGTTGCGCCGATGCCGGCGTCTGCTTCCCGCCGTACCAGCGATCGCTCGAAGTGAAAACCGCTGCGACGAGCGGCGTGGGTGCGCTCACGCGCCTGGCCGGCGCGCTCCCGGGCATCGGAGCCGGTCCGGCGGCGGGTGATCTGTTGCCGGCGGACCAGGCATTCCGCTTCTTCGCCGATGCGCCGAGCCCGGATACCGTGCGGCTGAGCTGGCAGATCGCGCCCGGGTATTATCTCTACCGGGAAAAATTCCGCGTCGCCTTGCGCGATTCCGAGGGCGTGGCTCTGGGCGGCCATGCCTTCCCGCGCGGCGAGCCGAAGATCGACGAAGCGTTCGGGGCGGTGGAGGTCTTCCATGGCGAGGTGTCTGTCGACATCCCCTTGCTCCGGACCGGCGGCGGTTCGCACGCCATCACCCTGGAGGCCGGATTCCAGGGTTGCGCCGAGAGAGGCGTTTGCTACCCGCCTATGCTGAAGACGGTCGAGCTTGAACTGCCCGCGGCGGCTGAGGGGGGGGTGTCCGCGATCGCCGGGGCGACCGTCATCACTGAACAGGACCGCATCGCCGACAGGCTCTGGCGTGGCTCGCTCTGGCTCAACATGCTCAGCTTCCTGGGCTTCGGCATCCTGCTCGCCTTCACGCCCTGCATTTTTCCGATGATCCCGATTCTTTCCGGCGTCATCGTCGGCCACGGTCATGCGATCACCACGCGCCGGGCGTTTTCACTGTCGCTGGCCTATGTGCTCGCCCATGCCCTGGCTTATACGTGTTTCGGCGTGTTGGCCGCGCTGTTCGGTGCGAACCTCCAGGCCGCGCTGCAGAATCCCTGGGCCATCGGAGCTTTCAGCGCCCTGTTCGTGGTACTGGCGCTGTCCATGTTCGGCTTCTACCAGCTCCAGCTTCCCCCCGCCGTGCAGTCGCGGATTGCCGCACTCAGTTCCAAGCAGCATGCCGGCAGCTTGGCCGGTGCGGCCGTGATGGGGCTGCTGTCGGCGGGGCTGGTGGGGCCCTGCGTGGCGGCGCCGCTCGCGGGGGCATTGATCTACATCGGCCGGAGCGGCGATGCGCTGCTCGGCGGGCTCGCGCTGTTCTCCCTGGGGCTGGGCATGGGACTGCCGCTGCTGGCGATCGGTACCTCGGCCGGCAAGCTGCTGCCCAAGGCGGGCATGTGGATGAATGCGGTCAAATCGGTGTTCGGCGTGGCCATGCTGGCGGTCGCGGTGTCGATGCTGGAGCGGATCGTGCCTCTGTCCGTGGCCATGCTCCTGTGGGGACTGCTGCTCGTCGTATCGTCCGTGTACATGGGGGCGCTCGACGCGCTGCCGGCGGGCGCTTCCGGTTGGCGCAAGTTGTGGAAAGGGCTGGGAGTGGCCATGGCCGCCTATGGGGTGTTCATGCTGCTGGGGGTGGCGGCCGACAGCCGGGATCCCTTGCAGCCCTTGCGGGGTGTGGTCGGCTCGTCCGGCGCCGCCGCCGATGCCGGTCCGGTGTCTTTCGCCAGGGTTGCGAGCGTCGACGAACTGGAGGCTCGCCTGGGCGAGGCCGCCGCCGCCGGACGCTGGGCGATGCTGGATTTCTACGCGGACTGGTGTGTGTCCTGCAAGGAGATGGATCGTTACACCTTCAGTGATCCCGCGGTCAAGGCGAAGCTGAAAGACATCGTGCTGCTCAAGGCCGATGTCACCGAAAACGGCGACAACGATCAGGCGCTGCTGCAACGCTTCGGCCTGGTCGGTCCGCCGGCGACCCTGTTTTTCGGCCCCGATCGGAGCGAACGGAAACCGTTCCGGCTGGTGGGGTTCACGGAGCCCGAAAAGTTCCTCCACCACCTCGACCGGGTGTTCGATGGTGTCCGATAGGATCGTCCTGATCGCAGTCGCCGTGCTGGCCGTCATGGGGGGAGTGGCGGCGCAACGCTGGCTGTCCGCCGGTTCGGTCGAATGGCAGGGGCCGGAAGCCGTGTTCCCGGACCTCTCGGGGAAACCCGTGCGCCTGTCGGATGAACGCTCCGAAGTGCTCATGCTGAATTTCTGGGCCAGTTGGTGCGAGCCGTGCCGGGAGGAAATGCCGGTGCTGGACCGACTGTATGCGGAGTTCAGGCCGCGCGGGCTCAGGATCGTAGGCATCGCGCTGGAGAGCCGGGAAGGGGTCGCAGCGTTTCTGCGGAAGTTTCCGGTCGGCTATCCCATCCTGGTCGGCGAGCATGGCGGCGACGCGTTGGCGGCGCGCCTCGGCAATGCCGGGGGAGGGTTGCCTTTCAGCGTGGTGTTCGATGCCAGCGGCAGGGTGCTCGCGACTCATCTGGGTCCCCAGACGCGGCCCCGGCTCCTGGCTGATATCGAGCCTCGGCTCGCACCCTCCCGATGAGAGCCCTCATTTGAGCGTCTTGTCCGCATTTGTGGACAAAATAGCCCCATTTCGGCAGAATACCGCCGCCTATTTAGGCGATTTGATCGATTCATGAACGGGCGCGCGCAATGGCGGGTATCTTGGTGCTGAATGGGCCTAACCTCAATCTGCTGGGGGTGCGTGAGCCCGGTATCTATGGCAGCGATACGCTTTCCGATATCGAATCGCGCCTCGGCGCGCGGGCCGGAGCGGCGGGCATACCGATCGATTTTTTCCAGAGCAATGCCGAGCATGCTCTGATCGAACGCATTCACCAGGCGTTTCGCGACGCGGTCGACATGGTCATCATCAACCCGGGGGCATTCACCCATACCAGCGTCGCCTTGCGCGATGCGCTGCTGGCCACCGCCATTCCTTTCATCGAAGTACATATTTCCAACGTGCATGCGCGCGAGTCGTTCCGTCGCCATTCCTATCTTTCCGATATCGCCCAAGGGGTCATCTGCGGATTGGGTCCCCTGGGCTACGAACTGGCGCTGCAAGCCGCCCTGCAAATGACACAAAGGTCGTTATAGATGGATATTAGAAAAATAAAAAAACTGATCGAAATCATCGAGGAATCGGGTATCGCGGAAATCGAGATTCGCGAAGGGGAGGAATCCGTCCGCATCAGCCGCTATGCTTCCAGCGTCACGACTCCTGTCGCCGTGACGGCACCGGTGATGCCTGCGGCAGCTCCCCAGGTGATCGCCGGGCAGCCGGCGGCCACCGCGGCCGAAGCGCCCAGGGAATTCACCGGCCACGAGGTGCGCTCGCCCATGGTGGGCACCTTCTATCGGGCGCCGTCGCCGGGTTCCAAGGCGTTCGTGGAAGTCGGCCAGCGGGTCGAAGTCGGCGACACGCTGTGCATCATCGAGGCGATGAAAATCCTCAATCAGATCGAAGCCGACAAGGCCGGCATAGTGACCAGGATTCTGGTGGAGAACGGCCAGCCCGTGGAGTACAACCAGCCGCTGTTCGTGATCGAATAGCCCCGGCCCGCTCTGGCTCAACAGTCTCCCAAGGTGCTCACCATGCTAGGTAAAGTCGTCATCGCCAATCGCGGCGAAATCGCCCTGCGCATCCTCCGGGCCTGCCGCGAACTGGGCATCAAGGCCGTCGCCGTGCATTCCGAAGCGGACCGCGATCTGAAACACGTGCGTCTGGCCGACGAGTCGGTCTGCATCGGCCCGGCTGCGTCGCGCGACAGCTATCTGAACGTTCCCGCCATCATCAGCGCCGCCGAGGTCACCGATTCTCTAGCAATCCACCCCGGCTACGGCTTTTTGTCGGAAAACGCCGATTTCGCCGAAAAGGTGATCCAGAGCGGATTCATCTTCATCGGCCCGAAGCCGGAAACCATCCGTCTCATGGGCGACAAGGTCTCGGCCATCGAAGCGATGAAAAAGGCCGGGATTCCCACCCTGCCGGGCTCGGACGGTCCACTCGGCGACGATGAGGAGGAGAATCTGGCGATCGCCAGGCGCATCGGTTTTCCGATCATCATCAAGGCCTCGGGCGGCGGCGGCGGGCGCGGGATGCGGGTCGTGCACAGCGAGGCCAATCTCGCCGCCTCCATCGAACTGACCCGGAGCGAGGCCGGCGCCGCGTTCGGAAACGACATGGTCTACATGGAGAAGTTCCTGGAAAACCCCCGCCACATCGAGTTTCAGGTGATCGCGGATTCTCACGGCAATGTGGTCCATCTGGGTGAGCGAGACTGCTCCACCCAGCGCCGCCACCAGAAGGTCGTGGAAGAGGCGCCGGCGCCCGGCATCACCCAGGCGCAGCGGGACGAGATGGGCATGCGCTGCGTGCAGGCTTGCAAGGAGATCGGCTATCTCGGCGCCGGCACCTTCGAGTTCCTGTACCAGGATGGCCGGTTCTATTTCATCGAAATGAACACCCGGGTCCAGGTGGAACATCCCGTGACCGAAATGGTCACCGGCTTCGACATCGTGAAGGAGCAGTTGCGGATCGCCGCCGGCGAGCCGTTGTCGATCCGCCAGGCCGAGGTGGAAATGCGCGGGCATGCCATCGAATGCCGTATCAACGCCGAGGACCCTGTCAAATTCACGCCGTCGCCGGGATTGATCGAACAGTTCCACATGCCGGGCGGCCCGGGCATCCGCGTCGAGACCCATATCTACAACGGCTACCGTGTGCCGCCTTATTACGACTCCATGATCGGCAAACTGATCGCGCACGGGGAAACCCGTAGCGGGGCGATTGCCCGGATGCGTACGGCCCTGAACGAGATGGTGATCGGCGGGATCAAGTGCAACATCCCGCTGCTGCTCGACATCGTCAACGACTGCGCCTTCGAGGCGGGAGGACAGAACATTCATTATCTGGAGCAGAAGCTGGGGCTCAAGCACTAAACCTATGTGGCATCAGTTGATGGTGACCGTCGACGAGGATCAGGCCGAGGAAATATCGGACGCGCTGATGGACGCCGGTGCTTTGTCCGTCAGTTTCCTGGATGCCGGCGATCAGCCGCTGTTCGAGCCTCCGCTCGGAACGACGCCGGTGTGGGCGCAAACACGGGTGGTCGGATTGTTCGAGGAGGGCGGCGATCTGGCCGCGGTCCGCTCGGCGCTCGGCCAGCGTTTCGGCGAAGGGCGGCTGCGGGACTGGAGCGAGGAGACGCTGGCGGACCAGGTTTGGGAACGTGCCTGGCTCGAACATTTCCGCCCCATGCGTTTCGGCCGCCGGCTGTGGGTGTGTCCGACCGGATTCACGGTCGAGGAACCCGGCGCGGTGGTGATGCTGCTGGATCCCGGTCTGGCTTTCGGCACCGGCACACATCCCACCACCGCTTTGTGCCTGGCATGGCTGGATGCGGCGGATTTGGACGGTGCGACCGTGGTGGACTACGGTTGCGGTTCCGGCATCCTCGGCATCGGCGCGGCGCTGCTGGGCGCCTCCTCCGTCCATGCCGTCGACATCGATCCGCAGGCGCTGGTGGCTACCGTCGACAACGCGCGGAAGAACGCCGTCGAGGACAAGATCGAGACTTCCCCGCCGGACCGGCTGTCCTCTTTCGAGAGCGACATCGTATTGGCGAATATCCTCGCCAATCCGTTGATGGAACTGGCCGATGAATTGCGGTTGCGGGTACGCCTCGGCGGTCGGATCGTGCTCTCCGGCATCCTGGCCGAGCAGGCGGATGCCGTGGCCTCCGTTTATGCGGGGAAAGGCTTTGAAATGGAGCCCGCCGTGCTCGGCGAAGGCTGGGCCCGACTCGCCGGGGTAAGACGGGCCTAAGGTGTTTACCCGCTGTCCTTCCTGCGGTACGGCTTACGGCATCTCGGTGCGCCAGCTCCGGGAAGGGCGCGGTGTCATGCTCTGCGATCATTGCGGCCGCGTTTTCAATGCCCTGCCGGGACTGGAGGAGAGCGTCCCCGATTCGTTCTCGCAGCCGCCGAAAGGCGTGTCGGGACGCTGGTTCGGGGGAGGGAGGCGGGGCTACGACGAGCCTGCCCGTCCGGGTTTGTTTTTGCGGCTGGTATGGAGCGTCGGCAGTATCGTCTTGACGATCGTCCTGCTCGGCCAGGTGGCGTATTTCGGCAGCATGCGCTTTGCCCAGGACGAGGCCATGCGGCCATGGCTGGTGATGTTGTGCGATGCGGTGGGTTGCCAAGTCCCACCGTACAGCGACGTCGAGTCGATCCAGATCGTGGAGCGCACCCTGCGGCCGGTGCCCGCCACCGGCGGCTATGAATTCCGGCTGGTCATGGCCAACCAGTCCACGGCGGCCCAGGTGTTCCCGTCCATCGTCCTGCGAGTCGTCGACCGGCAGGGGAAGCCTGCCGCCGGGAGGGTGTTTTCGCCGGCAGAGTACCTCCCGAAGGGGAGTGGCCTGTCCATGATGCCGGTCGGCAAGTCTCTTGAAGTCCGTCTGGATTTGGCGAAGCCGGATCGGGACATCAGCGGTTTCACCTTCGAATTGATCTGACACGTGTATCCAGGCGCTTCCCGGTCGGGAACCGCCTTCTCTTTTTATTCTCCAGGGACCGGTGGCGCTTGGGTTGTCGACTGTATGTCTGAATTGTCGGTATTGCGGCTGAAGAAGAACGAGGATCGCCGTCTGCGGGCGGGGCACCTGTGGGTCTTCAGCAATGAAGTGGATGGCGAAAAGACGCCGCTCAAGCGGTTCGCGCCGGGCGAATACGTCGTGGTGGAGGACTCCCGCCAGCAGCCCTTGGGGCTAGCCTACGTCAACCCCGAATCGCTGATCTGCGCGCGGCTCTTGAGCCGCGACCACCGTATCGGGATCGATCAGACCTTCCTGTTGAAGCGCCTGAGCCGGGCGTTGCATCTGCGCGAAATGCTTTTCGACAAGCCCTATTACCGCTTGCTGTATGGCGAAAGCGACGGATTGCCCGGTCTGGTGATCGACCGCCTGGGCGATGTCCTGGTGCTCCAGGCCAGCACGCTCGGGGCAGAGCGGCTCCAGGAGCCGGTGATGGAGGTGCTCGAAAAATTGCTCTCGCCCCGCACCATGGTGCTGAAGAATACCTCCAGCCTGCGCCAGTTCGAGAAGCTCGAGAATTACGTGCGGGTGCTGGGCGCACCGCTCGAGGGTCCGATCGGGATCGAGGAGAACGGTGCCCGCTTCCTGGTCGATCCGGTGGCAGGGCAGAAGACCGGCTGGTTCTTCGACCATCGCCAGAACCGGGCAACCGTGGCGCAGTTGGCCAAATGCCAGCGTGTGCTCGACCTGTTCTCCTATACCGGCGGCTGGGGCGTGCAGGCGGCCTTGGGCGGGGCCGAATCGGTGGACTGCGTGGACAGTTCCGAGTCGGCCCTGGCGCTCGCCGCCGAGAACGCCCGGCTTAATGGCGTGGCGGACCGGATGGCCTTCATCCGGCAGGATGTTTTCGAGTTTCTCAAGCAGCTCAGGCACAAGCGCCAGCGCTACGATCTGATCGTGGTGGACCCACCCGCCCTCATCAAGCGCAAGAAGGACATCAAGGCGGGCGTGGAGGCTTATCACCGCCTCAACCAGGCCGCCATGCAGGTGCTGAACCCCGGCGGAGTTCTGGTTTCGGCCTCCTGTTCCTTCAACCTCCCGCGCCCCACGCTGCATGACATCCTGCGCACCAGCAGCCGGCATCTGGACCGGCATCTGGTGATCCTGGGCCAAGGCTGGCAGGGGCCGGACCATCCGGTCCATCCCGCCATTCCGGAGACCGAATACTTGAAGACCTTCTTCTGCCATCTGTCGATGCCGCTGTAGGCGGCATCTTTCAATCCCGGGCGCCGCGCCTCGCCGCGGTGACGCGCTCGTGGCCCTGCATGTCCCGGTAGTGGTGGATGTCGCGGTAGCCCAAGTCGGTGAGGATGTCCGCGACTCTGGCGGCCTGGTCGTAGCCGTGCTCGAACATCAGCCCGCCGCCGGATGTCAGCGCCTGGCGGGCGCTTTCGGCGATCAGGGTGATGTCCTGCAGGCCGTCGCCAGCGGACACCAAGGCCTGGCGCGGCTCGTACCGGACATCGCCGTTCAGCAGATGCGGGTCGGCGGGGCCGATATAGGGCGGGTTGCTGACGATCAGGTCGAAGCGGACATTGGCCGGCAAAGGCGCGAGCCAGCATCCCTGCAGGAATCGGATCGCCTTGGCGCCGAGTTGGGCGGCGTTGCGGCGGGCGACCGCAAGAGCGGGTTCACTGACGTCCACGGCCCAGACTTCCGCCTCTGGACATTCCAGCGCCAAAGTCACGGCGATGGCGCCGCTGCCGGTGCCCAGATCGAGGATGCGGGGCCGGTCTTCGCGGCGAATCGCCTCGATGGCCAGTTCCACCAGCAGCTCTGTCTCCGGCCGCGGAATCAGCACTTCGGGGGAGACATGGAAGGATCTGGACCAGAACTCCCGCTCCCCCGTCAGATAGGCGACCGGGACACCGCGAGCGCGCTGGGCGACGTGGTCCAGAAAGCATCGTTGGTCCTCCGGCCGGAGCAGGCGCTCGGGCCAGGCGCGCAGAAAGGCACGGTTTTTCCCGATCGAGTGCGCCAGCAGCACCTCGGCATCGAGCCGGGCCGTGTCGCTGACAGCGCCCAGCAGCCCGATGGCATAGGCCAGGGCCGCTTCGATGGAGAGTGTCGCCACAGCCTTCAGGTTTCTGCCAGGCTGGCCAGCATGTCGGCCTGATGTTCCTGCATCAGGGGATCGATCACCGGGTCGAGATCGCCTTCCATGATGGCGTCCAGCCGGTACAAAGTGAGATTGATGCGGTGATCGGTGAGCCGCCCTTGCGGGAAGTTGTAGGTGCGGATGCGTTCGGAGCGGTCGCCGCTGCCGACCTGCAGTCTGCGCGATGCAGCGATGTCGGAATTCTGCTTGTCCTGAGCCGCGGCCAGAATACGAGCCTGAAGCAGGGACATGGCGCGCGCCCGGTTCTTGTGCTGGGAGCGTTCGTCCTGGCACTCCACCACGGTGCCGGTCGGGATGTGGGTGATGCGTATGGCCGAATCGGTCCGATTCACGTGCTGGCCGCCGGCCCCGGAGGCGCGAAAGGTGTCGACGCGGAGGTCGGCGGGGTTGATGTCGATCTCGACCTCGTCGACTTCCGGCAGGATCGCCACCGTACAAGCCGAGGTGTGGATGCGGCCCTGGGCCTCAGTGGCGGGGACCCGCTGCACGCGGTGGGTGCCAGCTTCGAATTTGAGCCGCGAATAGACGTTCTGGCCGCTGATGCGCATCACGACTTCCTTGTAGCCGCCGTGCTCACCCTCGCTTTCGCTGACGATCTCGGTCTTCCAGCCTCGCTGTTCGGCATAGCGGCTGTACATGCGCTGCAGGTCACCGGCGAAGATCGCCGCTTCCGCACCGCCGGTGCCGGCACGGACTTCGAGAAAGACGTTGCGCTCGTCGTTGGGATCGCGTGGCAGCAGCAGGACCTGCAACTCCAGTTCCAGAGCTTCGCTGCGTTTCCGGCCGGCATCGAGCTCTTCCCGCGCCAGGCTGCGGACGTCCGCATCCTTATCCTGGAGCAGGGTTTGTGCGTATTTGATGTTCTCCAGGGTTTCCTGGTACTGCCGGAAGCAGTTGATGCAGGGTTCCAGCTGGGCATATTCACGGCTCAGGGCCTTGAACCGGTTTTGATCGTTCTGGACTTCCGGGGTGGCCAGGAGGCCGGTGATTTCTTCGAAGCGATGGGACAGGTTCTCGAGTTTCTGCTGAACGGAAGGATTCACGTATCGGGGTCTTTGAGTTGAAAGATTTCGCGCGCCGCGGCGACGATGTCGGCGCGTTCGTTCACGCCCGCCTGCCAGATTTGCGAACTGGGCGCATGAATGATCTTGTTGGTCAGGGTTTCCGCCAGCCAGCGCAGGGTGTCCTCGGCGCTCTTGCCACGGCGCAGCTCCCGCAGCGCCCGCTCCAAGGCCGCGTCGCGGTGCTGCTCGGCGTAGCTCCGGACGTCGCGGATGGTGTCGGTCGCGGCCTGGGCCCGGAGCCAGGCCAGGAAATGCTCGACCTCCAGGTCGATGATTTCCTCCGCCTGGAGGGCGGCTTCCTGCCGGGTCTTGAGGTTTTCCTCGACGGTGTGCTGCAGGTCGTCGACGGTGTACAGATAGACGTCCGGGAGCTGCTCGACCTCGGGCTCGATGTCCCGCGGTACCGCCAAGTCCACGATGAACATCGGCTTGTGGCGGCGGCTGCGCAGCGCGCTCTCGATGCTGCCCTTGCCGAGGATGGGCAGGGGGCTGCCGGTGGATGCCACGATGATGTCGGCCTTGGCGAGGTGTTTGGGCAGCTCTTCCAGCGAGATCGCGAAGCCGTCGAACTGGTGGGCCAGGGTATGGGCCCGGTCGAAAGTCCGGTTGGCGATGATGATGTGGCCGATCCGGTTTTCGCTCAAGTGCCGTGCCGTCAGCTCGATGGTCTCGCCTGCGCCGATGAGGATGGCGGTCAGATCGCTCAGGTCGTCGAAGATGCGCTGGGCCAAGCGGATGGCGGCGAAGGCGACCGATACGGGGCTGCAGCCGATCGCCGTGTCGGTGCGGACCTTCTTGGCGGCGGCGAAGGTGTGGTGGAACAGCTTGGTCAGAACCTTCCCGACGGTGCCGGCGTCCCGGGCCGCCTGATAGGCGGTCTTCATCTGGCCGAGGATCTGCGGCTCGCCCAGGATCATGGAGTCCAGACCGCAGGCGACGCGGAACATATGCCGGATCGTGCCGGCATCGACATGGGAGTAAAGGTATTGGGCGATGTCCTGGTCGTCGAGCTGCCGCTGCCCGCGTATCCAGTCGACGATGGGCCGCTGATCGCGCCCTTCGAGTTCGCAATACACTTCGGTGCGGTTGCAGGTCGACAGGATGGCCGCTTCGCCCACCTGCGGCAGGCCGATCAGGTCTTGCAGGGCGAATTGCAAATGGTCGGCGGGAAAGGCCAGACGCTCCCTGATCGAAACCGGTGCGGTGGTGTGATTGACGCCTAAAGTCAGGATCGCCATGGTGAGCAGGTGGCTGAAACAGACGCCGATTTTAATGAAAATGCACCCTTAATCCAATTTCACCGATGCCTAAGTCTTGCCGGCTTATCGGGAAAGGGTACAATTTCGCTCGGAAAAATCGGTTCTGGCCAGCGTCGCAAGCAACATCGGTAATCCCGCGTCCTCCTCCAAATATCCCAGAACATCGGCGCTGGTGGGATGCAGGGAAAGCTTCAGCCTGTCCGGTTGCTTCTGTCTCAAGCTTTGGATTTCCTACGCGCAACTCGCGGGACGATAGTGCCTAAAATTCGGATACGAAAACTCTGGCCCGGCGGTGCAGGTACTTTGCCGGGATTGCTGTTGATCGCGCTGGCATTTGGATGCGCGGGTCATCGAACCAAGTCGGCAGATGAAACATTCTGGAACGACGAGGCCGAAATCAGCGGGGCGGTCAAACCGCTGACGCCCAAGTCCCAGCTCGTGTACCTGGTGTTGGCCGGGGAATTGGCCGGCCAGCGCGGTCAGTACGAGGCCGCACTCGACCACTACCTTCAGGCCGCGCGCCTGTCGCGCGATGCACGCATCGCAGAGCGGGCGACCCAGATCGCGTTGTTCGTGAAAAAGTATCCGGAAGCGATCGAGAGCGTATCGCTCTGGCTGGAGCGCGAACCCCGCAATGCCGTGGCACGCCGCATGGCCGCCCTGCTTTACCTAAAGGCTGGGAGGCGTGACGAGGCAGTGGCGCAAATGAAGATCTTGCTGACGCTGCCGGACGCCGACTTGGAGAACACCCTGATCGAGCTGGTGAAAGTGCTGGGCGGCGAGGTGCCGAAAGAGGATGCGGCGGCATTCATGAATGCATTGCTTCGGTCGTTTCCGGGCATGGCCGAGCTTCATTTCGCAGCAGCCTTGCTCGCCGCCAATCAAGGGGAGTTCCAACGGGCGTTGAGCGAAACCGAGGAAGCCTTGGCGCTGCATCCGGACTGGAGCCGGGCGCGGGTGCTGCAGGCGCAGGTCATGGCGCAAATGGGCGATTCGGCGGCGGCTGGCGAAATGATCCGGCGGGCGCTCAAACGGGATCCCGATAATGCCAGATTGCGCCTCATCTACTCGCAGTTCCTGATCAAGTCCGGCGATATCGAAGGCGCTCGGCGCGAGTTGGCGCATATCGTAGCCAAGGAGCCGGGCAATCAGGATGCGCGGTTCGGGCTGGGCCTGGCGCTCATCGATTTGGGCCAGCTCGATGCGGCCCGGCGCGAGTTCGCGGGACTGGCGACGTCCGAGAAATGGCGGGTTCAGGCGTACTTCTATCTGGGGCTGGTCGATGCCCGCAAGGGTCGCTTGAGCGACGCGGTGGGCTGGTTCGACCGTGTCACGACCGGTCCGACCGAGTTCGACGCTCGGGTGAACAGCATTACCGCCCTGATCAGCCTGGGCCGGCTGACGGAGGCGCGAACCCGGCTGGCCGAGGTGCGCAAGCGTTTTCCGAACGAATCGGTGCGGCTGTACCTTTTGGAAGCGGAGCTGCTTTCCAAGAACAAAAACTATGAAGACGCCTTCAACCTGCTGACCGAGGCGCTGGTGGAGTGGCCGGGGCAGGCCGATCTGCTCTATGCCCGTGCCCTGGTGGCGGAAAATGTCGGCCGGTTCGATGTGCTGGAGTCGGATCTGCGCCAATTGCTGGAGAAGAATCCCGATGACCCCCATGCCTTGAACGCATTGGGCTACACGCTCGTCGAGCGAGGCGAGCGGCTGGACGAGGCCAAGGGTTATCTGGATCGGGCGATCCGGCTCAAGCCCGACGATCCTGCGATACTCGACAGCTATGGCTGGCTGCAGTACCGGCTGCACAATTACGCCGAAGCCGTCGAATATCTGCGCCGGGCTTACGACAAGGTTCAGGATCCGGAGATCGCATCGCACCTGGGCGAGGTGCTGCTGGAGTCGGGCAAGCGCCAGGAAGCCAGGAAAATTCTGCGCGAGGCCTGGAAGAAAGCGCCCGAGCACGAGGATATGCAGCGGATCAAGGCGCGCTATCCGGACCTGCTGGCTCCATGATGCCTGATCGGTTTTCTTGCGCCGCGGCGGTCCTGGTCGTGTTGTCGATAGTCATTGGGTTGCACGGCTGCACCCGGGTGCAGACTCGGCCTGCCGCGGTGGATGCTGCGCACCTGGCCGGCCTGGAGCGTTGGCGGCTGGAAGGGCGCATCGCGGTGCAGACCCCGGACGATGCCTGGCAGGCCAGCCTGGCCTGGGACCATGACGGGCGCCAGGATCGCTTGCTGGTTTCCGGCCCCTTGAATCAGGGGACGGTTTCCATCGTCCTCCAGGACGACCTGATTCTCATCAACGAAGGTCATGGGAACGAAAGGATTTCCCGTGATCCCGACGCTCTTTTGAAGGAAAAACTGGGATTTTCCATTCCGCTGCAGAGCTTGCGCTACTGGGTTTTGGGCGTATCGGCGCCGGGTGAGGCAAGCGAAGACATGGATCTGTATCCGGATGGCCGTCTCAAGCATCTGAAGCAGGCGGAATGGTCCCTCGATTACGAGCGCTATCGCGACTGGGACCGGTTCGTGCTGCCGCAGAAAGTACTGATCCAGGGGCGCTCGCTCAAGCTGAAGCTGTTCGCGGACGAATGGACCATCGGGAATTCTCGGGTATGAAGTCGCCCTCTCTGCGCCTGCCTGCGCCGGCGAAGCTCAATCTGACTCTCCGGATCACGGGTCGCCGCGCCGACGGCTACCATAACCTGCAGACGGTCTTCCAGTTCGTGGATTGGTGCGATTGGCTCGAGTTTCGAGCCAATGCTTCCGGCGAGCTTGCGCTGCGGGAACCGCTGGCAGGCGTGCCGGCGGAGCAGAATCTGATCATCCGCGCTGCCCAGTTGCTGAAAGACTACGCCGGTGTGTCCGCCGGGGCGGATATCATCTTGGAAAAAAACCTGCCGATGGGCGGCGGCCTGGGTGGCGGAAGCTCGGATGCCGCGACCACGCTGGTGGCGCTGAACCGCTTGTGGGCGTTGGGTCTGGATAGGGAGACGCTGATGAGTGTCGGTCTGCGGCTGGGAGCCGATGTGCCCATCTTCGTGTTCGGCCACGCCGCGTGGGCGGAAGGGGTGGGCGAAAGGTTGCAGATCGTGGAACTGCCCGAGCCCTGGTACGTCATCGTCGTGCCGCCTTGCCATGTCTCGACCGCCGAGATTTTTGGCGCCCCCGATTTGACAAGGGATAATGAGCCGATCACAATAGCCGACTTCCTTGCGGGAAGCCACGAGAATCATTGTCTCGATGCCGTCGTGCGTCGATACCCGGTCGTGGCCGAGGCGATGCGCGCGCTGGCGAAGTATTCCCCGGATGTCCGTCTGACGGGCACCGGCGCCTGCGTGTATTCGGTCCATGGCAGCGAGGAAGAGGCCAGAGCCTCGCATGAGGCGTTGGCCGGCGCCTGGACTGCCATGGTGGCGTCCGGCCGCAACCTGTCGCCTCTCTACGAGGCGCTGAGCGGGCTGTCATCCTGCATTTGATTTTTTTGGGGCGTAGCCAAGCGGTAAGGCACCGGGTTTTGATCCCGGCATTCCCAGGTTCGAATCCTGGCGCCCCAGCCAACTCCCTGTCTGTGTCGATATCTGGAGTGCACGATGACCGACACCTCCTTCATGGTGTTCTCGGGTAATGCAAATCTCCCCCTTGCCGAAGGCGTTGTGCGCAAGCTCAACATGCGCCTGGGCATGGCGACCGTGGGGCGGTTCAGTGACGGCGAAATCGCGGTCGAGATCGAGGAGCACGTGCGCGGGCGCGAAGTGTTCGTCATTCAGCCCACCTCGCAGCCCATCAACGAGAATCTCATGGAGCTTCTCGTCATGATCGACGCTTTGCGCCGGTCGTCCGCATCGGTCATCACCGCGGTCATCCCCTATTTCGGCTACGCGAGGCAGGATCGGCGCATTCGCTCCGCCAGGGTTCCCATCACTGCGAAACTGGTGGCCAAGATGATCTGCGCCGCCGGTGCCGATCGGGTGCTGACGGTGGACCTTCACGCCGATCAGATTCAAGGCTTTTTCGACGTGCCTGTGGACAACGTCTATGCTTCGCCGATATTGCTCGGCGATGTCTGGCGCCAGAAATATCCCGACCTCATGGTGGTGTCGCCCGACGTCGGCGGGGTGGTCAGGGCCCGGGCGCTGGCCAAGCGGCTCGATGACGCCGATCTGGCCATCATCGACAAGCGCCGTCCGCGCGCGAACGAGGCGAAGGTCATGAACATCATCGGCGATGTCCGTGGGCGGACCTGCGTCATGGTCGACGACCTCGTCGATACCGCCGGCACCCTATGTAAAGCTGCCGGTGCCTTGAAGGAGCACGGCGCCGAAAAAGTGGTGGCGTATTGCACGCACCCCGTGCTTTCCGGACCCGCTGTCGACAATATCGAGGCATCGATGCTCGATGAGTTGGTGGTGACCGACACGATCCCGTTGCAGGAGCGGGCCCGAGCCTGCGGAAGAATCCGGCAATTGACCATTGCCGAAATGCTGGCGGAGACCATCCGCCGTATCGCCATGGGGGAGTCGGTCAGTTCGCTGTATGTGGATTGATGGCGTCCCCGTTTTTCAATATCTGCTAAGAGTATTTTGGAGAAAGAGATGGTAGGCAGTTTCGAATTTGAAGCCGAGTTGCGACATCAGTTGGGGAAGGGTGCGTCCCGCCGCCTGCGCCATGCCGGCAAGGTCCCCGCGGTGCTTTATGGCGGCGGCGGCGAGCCGGTGCCGCTGTTGCTGGAGCATCACAAGGTCGTCAAGAGTCTGGAAAACGAAGCCACATACTCGCACGTGCTGACGATTCGGTTCGACGGTCGCGAAGAAAGCGCCATTTTGAAAGCCGTGCAACGCCACCCCGCCAAGCCCATCGTGATGCACATGGATTTTCTGCGTGTCAACGCGGCTGACAAGATTCGCGTGCACGTGCCGCTGCATTTCATCAATCAGGAATCTTCGGTGGGCGTCAAGAGGGGCGGGGTCGTATCCCATAGCATGGTGGATGTGGAGGTGCACTGCTTCTCCAAAGATCTGCCCGAGTACATCGAAGTCGATCTGGCTCAGCTCGATATCGGCGATATCGTCCATCTTTCCGACCTGAAGCTGCCGGCCGGGGTCGAAATCCATGCGCTGACCCAGGGTGCCGGCCACGATCTTCCGGTGGTTTCCGTGCATGCGCCGCGCACCGCGGAAAGCGGCGAGGGCGAGGCGGGCTGATCGGTCCGGGTGGGATGGTCAAGCTGATTGTCGGCCTGGGCAACCCGGGTCCGGCCTATGACAAAACCCGGCATAATGCCGGGTTTTGGTTTGTTGACAGACTGGCGTCCGCCCACGCCTGCGTATTGCGGGAAGAATCCCGTTTCCATGGCCGCGTGGGCACGATCGAGGCAGCCGAGCCCATCTACCTCATGGAGCCTTTGACCTTCATGAACCGGAGCGGGCTCGCAGTCGCAGCGATAGCCAGGTTTTACAAGATCGCGCCCGAGCATGTCCTGGTGGTTCATGACGAACTCGATTTCGAGCCTGGGGTGGTTCGCATCAAGCGGGACGGTGGTCACGGCGGGCATAACGGCCTCCGCGACATCATGGCTCGACTGGGAAGCGGGAAATTCATGCGGTTGCGGATCGGAATCGGGCGCCCGGTCGGTCCCATGGCGGTGGCGGACTATGTTCTGGCGGCACCTTCCGCCGTCGATCGCCAAGCCATATTCGGGGCGATCGAAAAAGCCGCGGGCTGTCTGCCCGAGTTGCTGGCGGGTAACGTCGACCAAGCGATGAACCGCTTGCACGTTTGAAGGCGTGCGCTGCGGGAAGACAAACTGACGTTTGCTTGACACGGCCGCAGGACTCTGGAAGAATGCGCGCTTTCCGCTTAGGAGGGGTTCCCGAGCGGTCAAAGGGATCAGACTGTAAATCTGACGGCTCAGCCTTCGAAGGTTCGAATCCTTCCCCCTCCACCAATTGGATTTTGTGGTACGCGGGTGTAGTTCAATGGTAGAACCTCAGCCTTCCAAGCTGATGGTGTGGGTTCGATTCCCATCACCCGCTCCAGTGTTGTGATGGCGCTTTACAAATTGATTTGCCCATATAGCTCAGTCGGTAGAGCACTTCCTTGGTAAGGAAGAGGTCACCGGTTCAAGTCCGGTTATGGGCTCCATCGTATATCTGTGAATCGTTTTTGACTGAATTGAAATTGAAATAGCCGAATCAGGGGTGTTGGCGGATGTCCAAAGAGAAATTTACGCGCACGAAGCCGCATGTGAATGTGGGAACGATAGGTCACGTGGATCACGGGAAGACGACGCTGACGGCGGCCCTGACCAAGTGCATGGCGGAGAAGTTCGGGGGCGAATTCAAGGCGTACGACCAGATTGACGCCGCGCCCGAAGAGCGCGCCCGCGGCATCACCATCGCGACCGCGCACGTGGAATATGAGTCGAAGGCGCGCCATTACGCCCATGTCGACTGCCCTGGTCATGCCGACTACGTCAAGAACATGATCACCGGCGCGGCGCAGATGGACGGCGCCATCCTGGTCTGCTCCGCCGCCGACGGCCCGATGCCGCAGACCCGCGAGCACATCCTGCTGGCGCGCCAGGTGGGCGTCCCTTACATCGTCGTGTTCCTGAACAAGGTGGACATGGTCGACGACCCCGAACTGGTCGAACTGGTCGAAATGGAGCTGCGGGAACTGCTCTCCAAGTATGATTTCCCCGGCGACGACATCCCGATCATCCGGGGCTCTGCCCTGAAGGCGCTGGAAGGCGACACCAGCGAGATCGGCGTACCCGCCATCGAAGCCCTGGTGCAGGCCCTGGACGACTACATTCCCGAGCCCGAGCGCGCCATCGACCGTCCGTTCCTCATGCCGATCGAAGACGTCTTCTCGATCTCCGGGCGCGGCACCGTCGTCACCGGGCGCGTCGAGCGCGGCGTCATCAAGGTTGGCGAAGAAATCGAAATCGTCGGCATCAGGCCCACGACCAAGACCACCTGCACGGGCGTGGAAATGTTCCGCAAGCTGCTCGACCAGGGTCAGGCCGGCGACAACATCGGCGTCCTGCTGCGTGGCACCAAGCGCGAAGACGTCGAACGCGGGCAAGTGCTGGCCAAGCCCGGCACCATCACCCCGCACACCCACTTCGAAGCCGAAATCTACGTCCTGTCCAAGGAAGAAGGCGGTCGTCATACCCCGTTCTTCAATGGCTACCGGCCGCAGTTCTACTTCCGGACCACCGACGTCACCGGCTCGGTGACGCTGCCGGAAGGGGTCGAGATGGTCATGCCCGGCGACAACGTCAAGATCGAAGTGAAGCTGATCGCGCCGATCGCGATGGACGAAGGGTTGCGGTTTGCGGTGCGCGAAGGCGGTCGTACCGTCGGCGCGGGCGTTGTCTCCAAGATCATCGAGTAAGGGCGGCAGAGCGAACGGGTTTCGCTCGCATCCGATATTTATTTAGGTCAGTAGCTCAATTGGTAGAGCAGCGGTCTCCAAAACCGCAGGTTGGGGGTTCGAGCCCCTCCTGGCCTGCCACGACATGATGTGGGCGCCCGGTAATGGGCGCCCCCTTTTATTTCATAGCAGTCCGGCGCATGTCTACTCAAACTACTTCAGAGTCCGGTGTTTCCGGTCTGGATACCGTCAAGCTCGTTCTTGCGCTGGTATTTCTATTCGCGGGCATCGTCGGATACTACTATTTCGGCGATTATTCGATCGTCTATCGCACTCTTGGGCTCATCGGCGCCGGGGTATTCGCGGCGGGACTCGTGTCCACAACAGCCAAGGGTCGGACGTTGCTCGGATTTTTCCGCGAATCGCGCATCGAAGTGCGAAAAGTGGTCTGGCCGACGAGGCAGGAGGCCGCTCAGGCTACTTTGATGGTTGTCGCGCTGGTGTTTTTTGTCGGAATTTTCCTCTGGCTGCTCGACATGCTCCTGTTCTGGGCAATCACCTCGATCACGGGGTAAGGGGCGGTCATGGCGCTACGCTGGTACGTTATCCAAGCTTATTCGAATTTTGAGAACCGCGTGAAGCGCTCTTTGGAGGAGCGGATCGCCCGGGCCGGGCTGGAGCGCTTTTTCGGCAAAATTCTGGTGCCCACCGAGGAAGTGCTCGAGATGCGGCAGGGCCAGCAGCGTAAAGGCGAGCGGAAATTTTTCCCGGGCTACGTGCTGGTCCAGATGGAGTTGAACGACGACACTTGGCATCTGGTGCGCGACGTGCCGCGGGTGTTGGGTTTTGTCGGCGGGACGCCGGACCATCCCGCGCCGATCACCGATGCCGAGGCGGAAGCGATTCTGGCGCGCGTGGAGGAAGGGGTCAAGAAGCCCAAGCACAAGGTGCTTTACGAAGTCGGCGAAGTCGTTCGCGTCATCGACGGTCCGTTCAAAGACTTCAATGGCGTCGTCGAAGAAGTCAACTACGAGAAGAGCAAGCTCAGAGTTTCCGTCCTCATTTTTGGACGATCCACGCCTGTCGAGCTCGAATTCGGACAGGTCGAAAAAGGCTAGGCGAGGCGGTTGCAAGCAGGGGCCGTGGCTGCCGTCGCGGGCCCTTTTTTATTTATTTAGGGGAGCCTCACAGGCGTTCGTACCCATAGGAGTCAGAAAATGGCAAAGAAAATCACAGGCTACATCAAGCTTCAGGTCAAGGCTGGCGAAGCCAATCCGAGCCCGCCGGTCGGGCCGGCGCTCGGTCAGCGCGGTGTCAATATCATGGAGTTCTGCAAGGCATTCAATGCCCAGACCCAGAACGTCGAGAAGGGCTTGCCGCTTCCCGTCGTCATCACGGTGTATGCCGACCGCAGCTTCACGTTCATCACCAAGACGCCACCGGCTTCCGTGTTGCTGAAGAAGGCGCTCGGACTGAAATCCGGCAGCTCGAAGCCGAACACCGACAAGGTCGGAACGGTTACGCGGGCCCAGTTGGAGGAAATCGCCAAGATGAAGATGCCGGATTTGACGGCGGCGGATATGGACGCGGCCGTGCGTACGATTGCGGGTAGCGCGACCAGCATGGGTCTGATTGTGGAGGGTGTGTGATGGCTCGTTTGACCAAGCGGATCAAGTCGATCAAAGAACAGGTTCAGTCCGGCAAGGCTTATGCGATCGAGGAAGCGCTGAATGTCCTGAAATCGGTCAGCTCCGTCAAATTCGTCGAGTCGGTGGATGTGGCCGTCAATCTCGGCGTCGATCCCCGCAAGTCCGATCAGGCCGTGCGCGGTGCGACCGTGCTGCCCAACGGGACAGGCAAGTCGGTTCGGGTGGCGGTGTTCGCCCAGGGGGCGAATGCCGAGGCCGCCTTGGCGGCGGGCGCGGACATCGTCGGCATGGACGATCTGGGTGCCCAGGTGAAGGCCGGTGAGCTGAATTTCGACGTCGTCATCGCGGCGCCGGATGCCATGCGCGTCGTGGGCCAGTTGGGCCAGATTCTCGGTCCGCGCGGACTGATGCCGAACCCCAAGACCGGCACCGTCACGCCGGATGTCGCCACGGCGGTCAAGAACGCCAAGGCTGGCCAAGTCCGCTACCGCACCGACAAGAAGGGCATCATCCATTGCACGATCGGCAAACTCAGCTTTGAGCCGGCGGCGCTGAAAGAGAATCTGGAAGCCTTGCTGGTGGATCTCAAAAAGCTCAAGCCGAGCACGTCGAAGGGCGTGTATGTCAAGAAGATCACGGTATCGTCGACCATGGGCCCCGGCCTGACGGTCGACCAGAACACGCTGACCGCGTAGAACCGTAACAAATCATGTAACTTTGGGTTGCCGGGTTTCCGGTAACCGTCAAAGACCGCAGGCGTGCCTTGTGCACTTAATCGATCCAGCCTGCGCAGACGGTGACTGAAGCCGAATATCGGCGAAGGGAGCCGTTACAAGAGTCCCCGGCCTCGGTTGGGGTGACATGGCTCTGAATGGTTTCCCAAACTATTCAGCTTTTTCTGGAGGTAACGAGTGGCACTGAGACTCGATGACAAGAAAGCGGTCGTCGCCGAGGTTGCAGCCGTTGCCGCGCAAGCGCACTCCGCAGTTGCGGCAGAGTACCGGGGACTGAGTGTCTCCGCTCTGACGCGGCTCCGCAAGGAAGCGCGGGAGTCTGGGGTTTACCTGCGCGTGGTCAAGAACACCTTGGCGCGCAAAGCCGTTGAAGGCACGAGTTTCGAGTGCATGCAGGACGGCTTGGTAGGTCCCTTGATTCTCGCGTTTTCCCTTGAGGACCCGGGCTCAGCAGCCCGCGTAGTCAGCGCATTCGCCAAGACCAACGACAAGCTTGTCGTGAAGTTGGTGGCGGTTGGCGGCAAACAATACGGTCCTTCCGAGCTCGAGCGTTTGGCATCGCTGCCGAACCGCGAGCAGGCGCTCAGCATGTTGATGGGCACGATGAAGGCGCCGATCGAGAAGTTCGTCCGTACCCTGGCGGAACCGCACGCGAAGTTCGTGCGCACCGTGGCGGCGGTTCGGGATCAGAAGCAGGCGGCGTGATCCGCCGGGCTTGCAGAAAGACATTTCGGAGTAATTATCATGGCAGTTTCCAAAGAAGACATCCTTGAGACCATTTCCAACATGACCGTGATGGAGGTCGTGGATCTCATCTCGGCGATGGAGGAGAAGTTCGGCGTTTCGGCGGCAGCCGCGGTCGCGGTGGCTCCTGCAGCGGCAGGCGCAGCAGCGCCTGTGGTTGAGGAGAAGACCGAATTCGATGTGGTCCTGACCAGCTTCGGCGCCAACAAGGTCAACGTGATCAAGGCGATCCGCGAGATCACCGGTCTGGGGCTGAAGGAAGCGAAAGATCTGGTCGAGGGCGTGCCCTCCACCGTCAAGGAAGGCATTTCCAAGCAGGAAGCCGACGACATCAAAAAGAAGCTGGAAGAAGCCGGCGCAGCTGTAGACGTTAAGTAACGTAACGTTGCACACCCGCTCCTTTTAAGGAATAGCTTCGAATCAGGCTGGCAGCTTTGCGCTGCCGGCCTTTCGGCGTTTGCGGATTGTTACGGAATCGGTTACCTTGTCAACTCCGATCTTCCGTCCATGCCACTATGCCGTCCTCCGTATCACACGTGGCAACCCGATAACGAGCGCGGGCATATCCCCGATACTGCCGGCATAGCCTCTCGAAGGCTTTGGGCTCACGATATTTCAAGCAAACCAAACTCAGGTCAGGAACCAACATGGCTTACTCGTTTACCGAGAAAAAACGAATTCGCAAGAGTTTCGGAAAGCGCCAGGACGTGCTGGAGGTCCCCTATCTTCTGGCGACACAGGTTGACTCGTACCGGCGGTTTTTGCAACTCGACAGGCAGCCCTCCGGCAGGAGCGACGAAGGCTTGCATGCGGCGTTGAAGTCGGTTTTCCCGATCAAAAGCCATTCCGGCAACATTTTGCTCGAATATGTGAGCTATCGTCTGGGCGATCCGGTGTTCGACGTCAAGGAGTGCCAGCAGCGGGGGACTACTTATGCGGCCCCGTTGCGCGTGCTCGTGCGTCTGGTCGTCTACGACAAGGAAGCACCGGCGAATGCCAAGGTGGTGAAGGACATCAAGGAGCAGGAAATCTACATGGGCGAGATTCCGCTCATGACGGATAACGGCACCTTCGTCATCAACGGCACCGAGCGGGTGATCGTCTCCCAGTTGCACCGTTCGCCCGGCGTGTTCTTCGATCACGATCGGGGCAAGACGCATTCTTCGGGAAAGCTGTTGTTCAATGCCAGAATCATCCCTTATCGGGGGTCCTGGCTGGATTTCGAATTCGACCACAAGGACTGCGTTTACGTCCGTATCGACCGTCGCCGCAAGCTGCCGGCAACGGTCTTGCTGCGCGCGCTGGGTTACGACAACGAACAGATCATCGGTGAATTTTTCGATACCAATCGTTTTCTGCTGTCGCCCAGCGGTGTCCAGCTCGAGTTGATCCCCGAGCGTCTGCGCGGCGATGTCGCAAGCTTCGATATTCGGATCGGTGATCAGCTCGTGGTCGAGAAGGATCACCGGATCACGGCGCGCCACATCCGGATGCTGCAGAAGGAAAATGTGAGCCTGCTCGACGTTCCTAAAGACTATCTGTATGGCAAGATACTCGCGCACAACGTCGTCGATACGACGACGGGCGAACTCATCGCCAAGGTGAACCAGGAGGTCACCGAGGATGTCTACGGACGTCTCGTGGGCGCTGGCATCGCCGAGGTCCGCACCCTCTATGTGAACGATCTCGATCGCGGGCCGTACATCTCCAACACCATGCGTATCGATCTGACCGAGACGCAACTGGACGCGTTGGTGGAGATCTATCGCATGATGCGCCCCGGCGAACCGCCCACCAAGGAGGCTGCCCAGACCCTCTTCGAGAATCTGTTCTTTTCCCCCGAGCGCTACGATCTTTCCGCCGTCGGTAGGATGAAATTCAACCGTCGTCTGGGGCGAGCCGATCCGACCGGCCCGGGTGTGCTGGAAAATGGAGACATCATCGCGGTGTTGAAGGAGCTGATCAACATCCGTAACGGCAGCGGCACGGTCGATGACATCGATCATCTGGGCAACCGCCGCGTGCGCTCCGTGGGCGAGATGGTGGAGAACCAGTTCCGGCTCGGTCTGGTGCGGGTCGAGCGAGCGGTGAAGGAGCGTCTGTCGCTGCCCGATGCCGACGGTCTCATGCCGCAGGAAATCATCAATGCCAAGCCGGTGGCGGCCTCGATCAAGGAGTTTTTCGGTTCCAGCCAGCTCTCGCAGTTCATGGACCAGAACAATCCGCTGTCGGAAGTCACCCACAAGCGGCGCGTTTCCGCACTGGGGCCGGGCGGCTTGGCCCGCGAGCGCGCCGGCTTCGAAGTGCGCGACGTGCATACCACGCACTACGGTCGCGTCTGCCCGATCGAGACCCCTGAAGGTCCGAACATCGGCCTGATCAACTCGCTCGCCGTGTATGCGCGTACCAACGAATACGGCTTCCTGGAGACGCCGTATCGGAAGGTGGTCGACGGACGGGTGACGGGTGAAATCGAATACCTGTCCGCCATCGAGGAAGGCCAGTACTACATCGCCCAGGCCAGCGCCTCGGTCGATGAGCAGGGCATGCTCAAGGATGACCTGGTCTCGTGCCGCCACAAGGACGAATTCACGTTGGCTTCGCGCGAGAACATCAACTACATGGACGTGTCGTCCAAGCAGATCGTGTCGGTCGCCGCTTCCCTGATTCCGTTCCTCGAACACGACGACGCCAACCGTGCCTTGATGGGGTCGAACATGCAGCGCCAGGCGGTACCGACGCTGCGCACCGAGAAGCCTCTGGTGGGCACCGGCATGGAGCGTATCGTCGCCCGCGATTCCGGGGTCGCGGTCGTGGCCAAGCGCGGCGGCACGGTCGAGTTCGTGGACGCCGGGCGCATCGTGGTCCGGGTCAACGACGAGGAGACCGAGGCGGGCGTCCCCGGTGTCGACATCTACAACCTGACCAAGTACACGCGTTCCAACCAGAACACCTGCATCAACCAGAAACCGCTGGTGAAGCCGGGGGATGTGGTGGCCCGCAATGACGTTCTGGCGGACGGTCCGTCCACCGACATGGGGGAATTGGCGCTGGGCCAGAATCTGCTGGTCGCGTTCATGCCGTGGAACGGCTACAACTTCGAAGACTCGATCCTGATTTCGGAGCGGGTGGTGCAGGACGACCGCTTCACCACCATCCACATCGAGGAGAAGACCTGCGTCGCCCGAGACACCAAGCTGGGGCCGGAGGAAATCACCGCCGACATCCCGAACGTCGGCGAGGCGGCGCTGTCCAAGCTGGACGAGTCCGGCATCGTCTATATCGGCGCCGAGGTCAAGGCTGGCGACATCCTGGTGGGCAAGGTCACCCCCAAGGGCGAAACCCAGCTCACACCCGAAGAAAAACTGCTGCGTGCGATCTTCGGCGAGAAGGCCTCCGACGTGAAGGACACCTCGTTGCGCGTACCTTCCGGCATGGACGGCACGGTCATCGACGTACAGGTGTTCACCCGCGACGGCGTGAAGAAGGATGAACGCGCCCGCCAGATCGAGGAGGCCGAGATCGAAAAGGTCCGCAAGGACCTGAACGACCAGCTTCGCATCATCGAGAAGGACTTCTACCAGCGTGCCGAGCAGATGGTGCTGGGCAAGGTGGCCGACATGGGGCCGGCCGGCTTGAAACGCGGCGCCACCGTGACCCGGGAATACCTGGATTCGATCAAGCCCGCGCAATGGCTGGAGATCCGGCTGCAGGACGAGGACCTCAATCTGCAGATCGAAGCGATCGCGGAGCAGATCGCCCAGCAGCGCGAGGAGATCGCCAAGCGCCTCGAAGAGAAGCGCCGCAAGATCACCATGGGCGATGATCTCGCGCCGGGCGTGCTCAAGATGGTCAAGGTGTATCTGGCGGTCAAGCGCCGCATCCAGCCGGGCGACAAGATGGCCGGACGGCACGGCAACAAGGGCGTGATTTCGCGCATCGTGCCGGTGGAAGACATGCCGTATTCGGCCGACGGCACGCCGGTCGACATTGTGCTGAATCCGCTGGGCGTGCCCTCGCGCATGAACGTCGGCCAGGTGCTCGAAACCCATCTCGGCTGGGCAGCCAAAGGGGTGGGCCTGAAGATCGGGCGGATGCTGGAAGCCAAGGCCCGGATCGAAGAGCTACGTTCGTTCCTGACCCAGGTTTACAACGTGAGCGGCCGGCAGGAGGACATCGCCAGCCTGAGCGATGCCGAAGTCATGGAACTCGCAGGCAACCTGCAGGACGGTGTGCCGATGGCGACCCCGGTGTTCGACGGCGCGACGGAGCAAGACATCAAGGCCATGCTGAGACTGGCCGATCTTCCCGAGAGCGGCCAGGCGACTTTGTACGACGGACGCACCGGCGACGTCTTCGACCGTCCGGTGACGGTCGGCTACATGTACATGCTGAAGCTCAACCATCTGGTCGACGACAAGATGCATGCGCGCTCCACCGGTCCGTACAGTCTGGTGACCCAACAGCCGCTGGGCGGCAAGGCCCAGTTCGGCGGACAGCGTTTCGGTGAAATGGAAGTGTGGGCACTGGAAGCCTATGGCGCCGCCTACACCTTGCAGGAGATGCTGACGGTGAAATCCGACGATGTGAACGGCAGGACCAAGATGTACAAGAACATCGTCGACGGCGATCACCGCATGGAGGCCGCCATGCCCGAGTCCTTCAACGTCTTGATCAAGGAGATCCGTTCGCTCGGGATCAACATCGAGCTTGAGCAGGACTGATCGCCGCCCCGCGCAGCAGGCAGCCGTTCGCGGCTGCCTTCCGAATTGATGACTGGGAGATTTACGTGAAAGATTTGATCAATTTTCTGAAGCGCCAGACTCAGAGCGAAGAGTTCGATGCGATCCGCATCAGCCTGGCTTCGCCCGACATGATACGTTCCTGGTCCTACGGTGAAGTGAAGAAGCCCGAGACCATCAACTACCGGACCTTCAAGCCGGAGCGCGATGGACTGTTCTGCGCCAAGATCTTCGGGCCGGTGAGCGACTACGAGTGTCTGTGCGGCAAGTACAAGCGCCTGAAGCACCGCGGCGTGATCTGCGAAAAATGCGGCGTGGAAGTCACCCTTTCCAAGGTGCGGCGCGAGCGGATGGGGCACATCGAACTGGCCAGCCCGGTCGCCCATATCTGGTTCCTCAAGTCGCTGCCTTCGCGCATCGCGCTGCTGCTCGACATGCAGCTGCGCGAAATCGAGCGCGTGCTTTACTTCGAGTCCTATGTCGTGATCGATCCGGGCATGACGCCGCTCACCCGCGGGCAGCTCCTCGGTGAGGAGGAATACCAGAAGATGGTCGAGCAGTACGACGACGAGTTTTCCGCCAAGATGGGCGCCGAAGCCATCCGCGAACTGCTGCGCACCATGGATCTCCAGGCCGAGGTCGTGCAGTTGCGGGAGGAAATCAACGGCACCAACTCCGAGACCAAGATCAAGAAGTACACCAAGCGGTTGAAAGCGATCGAATCGATGCTGGCCTCCAACAACCGGCCGGAATGGATGATCCTCACCGTGCTGCCGGTACTGCCGCCGGACCTGCGTCCGCTGGTGCCGCTGGATGGCGGCCGCTTCGCCACCAGCGATCTCAACGACCTGTACCGCCGCGTCATCAACCGCAACAACCGTCTCAAGCGGTTGCTGGATCTCAATGCGCCCGACATCATCGTGCGAAACGAGAAGCGCATGCTGCAGGAATCGGTCGATGCCCTGCTGGACAACGGCCGCCGCGGCCGGGCCATCACCGGTTCGAACAAGCGCCCGCTCAAGTCGCTGGCCGACATGATCAAGGGCAAGCAGGGCCGGTTCCGCCAGAACCTGCTCGGCAAGCGCGTGGACTACTCCGGCCGCTCCGTGATCGTGGTGGGTCCGACCCTGCGTCTGCATCAGTGCGGTCTGCCCAAGAAGATGGCGCTGGAGCTGTTCAAGCCGTTCATCTTCAGCAAGCTGCAGTTCCGCGGCCTCGCCACCACCATCAAGGCAGCCAAGAAAATGGTGGAGCGGGAGGCTCCCGAAGTCTGGGATATCCTGGACGAAGTGATCCGCGAACACCCGGTCATGCTGAACCGTGCACCGACCCTGCACCGTCTGGGTATCCAGGCATTCGAGCCGATCCTGATCGAAGGCAAGGCGATCCAGTTGCATCCCTTGGTGTGCACCGCATTCAACGCCGACTTCGACGGCGACCAGATGGCCGTGCACGTGCCTTTGTCGCTGGAGGCACAGCTCGAGGCCCGGTCCCTGATGATGGCGACCAACAATATTCTGTCGCCGGCCAACGGCGAGCCCATCATCAATCCGACCCAGGACGTCGTCATGGGTCTGTACTACATGAGCCGGGAGCGCACTTTCGCCAAGGGCGAGGGCATGATCTTCTCCAGTATCGACGAGGCCGAGCAGGCGTTTCTCAATGGTGTGGTGGACTTGCACGCCAAGGTGACGGTCCGGCTACGCGAGGTCGTTCTGGGCGAAAACGGCGAGCGTACCGAGGTGACGAAGCGGGTCCAGACCACGGTGGGCCGCGCGCTGATCTGGAACATCGTGCCGGACGGCATTCCGTTCGAGATGATCAACGTCGACATGACCAAAAAGGCCATTTCGCGTCTGATCAATCATGTCTACCGAACTCTGGGCATCAAGGCCAGCGTCATTTTCGGCGACCAGTTGATGTATCTCGGTTTCTCGCATGCGACCCGGGCCGGCGTGTCGTTCGGCGTGGAGGACATGGAGATCCCCTCCCGCAAGGACGAGATCATCCAGGCCGCCGAGCGCGAAGTGAAGGAAATCCAGAATCAATTCGCGTCCGGCCTCGTGACCGACGGCGAACGTTACAACAAGGTCGTCGATATCTGGTCGCATGCCAACGACCAGGTGGCGAAGGTGATGATGGAAGGCCTGGGGGTGGACGAGGTCACCGGCGAAAACGGCGAGATCATCAAGCAGAAGTCGTTCAACTCGATTTTCATGATGGCCGATTCCGGCGCCCGCGGTTCGGCGGCGCAGATCCGCCAGCTGGCCGGTATGCGCGGCCTGATGGCCAAGCCGGACGGCTCGATCATCGAGACGCCGATCACGGCGAACTTCCGGGAAGGACTGACAGTGTTGCAATACTTCATTTCAACCCACGGCGCCCGCAAGGGGCTGGCCGACACCGCGCTCAAGACGGCCAACTCGGGATACCTGACGCGCCGTCTGGTGGACGTCGCGCAGGACCTCGTCATCACCGAGGACGATTGCGGTACCACGGATGGCCTGCAGATGGCTCCCCTGATCGAAGGCGGGGACGTCGTCGAGCCGCTGGCGGAGCGGGTGCTGGGGCGGGTTCTGGCCGAGCATGCGGCCGATCCATCGAACGGCGAGGTGCTGCTCGAAGCCGGTTCGATGCTGGACGAGCACGCTGTGCAGCTGCTCGAGCAGCACGGTGTCGACAACGTCCGTGTGCGTTCCGTCATCACCTGCAAGACCCGTTACGGCGTGTGCGCCTCCTGCTACGGGCGCGATCTCGGCCGGGGCCACAAGGTCAACATCGGCGAGGCGATCGGCGTCATCGCGGCGCAGTCGATCGGTGAGCCGGGCACGCAGCTCACCATGCGCACCTTCCACATTGGTGGTGCGGCATCGCGGTCGGCGGCGATCAGCAACGTCGAAGTGAAGTCCAGCGGGCAGATCCGCCTGACGAACCTCAAGACTGTGGTCAACCGCGATAACGCTCTGGTGGCGGTGTCGCGCTCGGGCGAAATCAGCGTGATCGATGAACACGGTCGCGAGAGGGAGCGTTACAAGATTCCCTACGGCGCGGTGCTGTCGGTGCGGGAAGGCGGTGCGGTCAAGGCGGGCCAGATCGTGGTGAACTGGGATCCGCATACCCACCCGGTGGTGTCCGAAGTGCGCGGCCGCGCCAAGCTGATCGACTTCGTCGAGGGCGTGACCGTCCGCGAGCAGTCCGACGAAATGACCGGCCTGAGCTCGATGGTGGTCATCGATCCCAAGCAGCGCGGCGGCGCGGGCAAGGAGCTGCGGCCGCTGGTCAAGCTGGTGGATGAGAACGGCAACGACATCTTCATCCCCTCGACCGAAATCACTGCACAGTACTTCCTGCCGGCCGGAGCGATCATCGGCATCCGCGACGGCGACCTGGTCGAGGTGGGCGACGTGCTGGCTAGGATTCCCCAGGAGTCCAGCAAGACCCGCGACATCACCGGCGGTCTGCCGCGTGTCGCCGACCTGTTCGAAGCGCGCAAGACCAAGGATCCCGCCATCCTGGCGGAAGCGACCGGCACGGTTTCCTTCGGCAAGGAAACCAAGGGCAAGCGCCGGCTCATCATCACCGACGCGAGCGGCGAGCAGCACGAGGTCATGGTGCCGAAATGGCGCAACATCACGGTGTTCGAGGGTGAACACGTGGAGCAGGGAGAAACCATTGCCGAAGGCGAGCTGACGCCGCATGACATCCTGCGGTTGCGCGGTACCGCGGAGCTGGCTTCCTATCTGGTCAAGGAAATCCAGGACGTCTACCGTCTGCAGGGCGTGAAGATCAACGACAAGCACATCGAGGTGATCATCCGCCAGATGCTGCGCAAGGTCGAAATCACCGACCCGGGCGATTCCAGCTTCCTGCGCGGCGAACAGGTGGACCGGTCGCGGCTGCTGGAGGAAAACGACCGCTTGGAGGAGGAAGGCAAGGTGCCCGCGTGTTACGAGCCCGTGCTGCTGGGCATCACCAAGGCCTCGCTCAGCACCGAGTCGTTCATCTCCGCGGCATCGTTCCAGGAAACCACGCGCGTGCTGACCGAAGCGGCGATCCGGGGGTCCACCGACCGCCTGCAGGGTCTGAAAGAAAACGTGATCGTGGGGCGCCTGATCCCGGCGGGCACCGGTCTGGCTTACCACGCGGAGCGCAGGGAGCGGGCGAAACTCGGCGAGGTCGAGGAGCCTGAGGCTCAGACGATCGATACGGCGGAGGTCGAAGAGGCCTTGAAACAGGCGTTCAGTCTCTGACCGCGCTGGATGGGACCGGAGGATGGGGGACGCATCCTCCCGGTTCCGCAGGTTGTGAAATTCCCGGAAACCGGTACCATACGCCGACTTGCCGGGGCCGTCGCCGTCTGTCGCGTGCCCGGGTGCGCCCGGCGTTCGGATCGATTAGTCACTGGGGAGTATTCAGCATCATGAAAAACCATATCCTTTGGAAGGTTGCGGTTGCCGGACTGGCCGGAATGGTCAGCAGCGGGACGGTATCGGCGGAAGGAGACCGCATGTCCGGAAAGGAGAAGTTCTACACCTGCGCCGGCTGTCATGGCATCGAAGGTTATTCCAACGCCTATCCGACTTACCATGTGCCCAAACTGGCGGGTCAGCACGACGATTATGTCGTGTCCTCGCTCAAGGCCTATGCATCGGGCGCTCGGCGGCACGGCAGCATGGAAGGCAACGCGGTTTCGCTGTCCGACAAGGATATGCAGGATATCGCCGCTTATGTCGCGGGCTTTCGTGCGATCAACGTCAAGAACGCCGTAACCGGCAACGTAGCCAACGGCAAGAAGAAGGCCGAAACCAGCGGCTGCGGTGGTTGCCACGGTGAGGACGGCAACGGTGAAAGCCCGAATCCCCGTCTGGCAGGCCAGTACGAAAACTACCTGATGAAGGCGCTCGAAGACTACAAAACCGGCGTTCGCAAGAACGCGATCATGAACGGTTTGGCTGGCGCGCTTTCCAATGAAGACATGCACGATCTGGCTGCTTATTACTCGAGCCAGGCTCGCGGATTGTCGGTCGTTCAGGACAATTGACCGGCTTTTCCGTGGTTTCGGACGACGGCTCACCGGGGAGACTGGTGGGCCGTTTTTCGTCGATTGCCAGGGAGGCCGGACGCATCGTCAGACTCTGACCCCGCCGTATCTTGCGGGACGAGTTCCGTCATGAAACTTCATCGTATTGCACTTGCATTCTTGCTAGGGCTATTCAGCGCCCTTTCTTCCGCTGGAGAGGCGCCGAAGTCGAAGGAAAAAGTCGTCATGGGCTGGCTGGAGTCGGTCTTTCTGCTGCCCTGGAATCTCCGCTTGACGGCCAAGTTGGATACAGGAGCGAAGACTTCGGCCCTCCATGCGAACAATATCCAGCGATTCAACCGAGACGGCCGCGAATGGGTGAGGTTTACCCTGGAAGGAGACGACGACGACGAAAAAACCGTCGTGGTGGAAAGGCCCTTGGAGCGGACCGTTTACATCAAGGAGCGCCATAAGGGAGCTTCGAAGCGGGAGGTGGTGACTTTGACGGTGTGTAAGAACGGGCGGGAGTATCAGACCGAATTCACTCTAGTGGATCGGAGCAATTTCAACTATCCCCTCCTGCTCGGCCGCAGTTTTCTGAGCGGCGCCGCCGTGGTCGATGCCGGCGAGACGTTCCTTTTCAAGGCCGAAGACGATCCCTGCAACAAGCGGGATAAGACGGTCGCCACACCGTCCCCTCGCCCGCAGCCGGTGGGCACCGAGGACAAATGACGGAGTTCTGTCCCGCATGAGCAAGCTTCACGTCCGCCTTCTGGCCGCGTTGCTGACTGCGGTAGGCTTGGCGTTGTGCTATTACAAGGTCGAAATTCTGGGATTGCCGCTGTTGCCCACCGAGCAGGCCGAGGTATGGACGGTCGAGGCGCGCATCGAGTTCAAAGCCAGGCGCGATACCGCCGTCAAGGTGCAATTCGCCATTCCGCGAGCGCCGCGGGGTTACACCGTCCTGGACGAAAACTTCGTCGCCAGCGACTACGGCCTGACGACGGACGACAATGGGCTACGCCGGCAAGCGCGCTGGGCCATACGCGAAACTCACGGGTGGCAGGTCCTGTATTACCGCATCCACCTTGCCAAGGATCCGACCGCCGAAGCTGCCCCCCTGCCGACGGGCGTGGACGTACCCGTCGACACGCAGAATTTGCCCGAGCCGTTGCAGGCTGCCGCGCGCGGCCTCCTCAACGAGGTTCGGAGCAAGTCGGCGGATGACGTGACGTTCGCCCAGGCGCTCCTGCAACGTCTCAATGCTGCCGATCCCGACAGTAACGTCAACCTGTTGCGCCAAGACGTTTCCGGGCCGGACGAATGGGCGCGCAGGGTGGTGGCCATCCTCCGCGAGGCCGACGTCTCCGCCCGCCCTCTCTACCTGGCGACTCTGAAGGACAACGCCAGCCGAGGCTCGCTGACGCCTTGGGTCGAGATATTCGACGGCGAGTCCTGGATCGACCTGAATCCCGCCACCGGCGAGGCGGGCCTGCCGGGGGACGCAATCGTGTGGACGGTGGGCAGCGAGCCGCTGCTCGAGATCACGGGCGGGAAGAATGGGCGGGTCGAATATTCGGTGCGTCGCCACTCCCAGGAGATGACTCTGATCGCCGAGCAGCGCGCGCGCAAGATGGGATCGCGGATCATGGAGTTTTCTCTGTTCAGCCTGCCGGTCAAGACGCAGAACGTCTATCGCGTGCTGCTGCTGGTGCCGATCGGGGCGTTCCTGATCGTATTCCTGCGCAATGTCGTCGGGTTGCAGACTTTCGGCACTTTCATGCCGATCCTGATCGCGCTGGCCTTCCGGGAAACCCAGTTGCTCTGGGGCGTCGTGATGTTCTGTCTGCTGGTTGCCCTGGGGCTGCTGTTGCGGTTTTATCTGGAGTCGTTGAAGCTTCTCCTGGTTCCGAGGCTTGCGGCGGTCCTCATCATCGTGATCCTGCTGATGGCGACCGTGAGCGTGATGACTTACAAGCTCGGCCTGGACAGGGGGGTCTCCGTCGCGCTGTTCCCGATGGTGATCATGGCGATGACCATCGAACGCATGTCCATGGTTTGGGAGGAGTTCGGGCCCGCCGAGGCCTTGAAACAGGGATTCGGCAGTCTTGCCGTTGCCGTGCTGGGGTATTTGAGCATGAGCAGCGATTATCTCGGGCATCTGGTTTTCGTTTTCCCGGAACTCCTGCTGGTGGTCTTGGCTTTCACGCTGCTCCTGGGGCGATACACGGGCTACCGTTTGCTGGAATTATGGCGTTTCCGCGGAGCGCTCAAGGGATGAGGGCCGGGGGCTGGAAAGACAGAATCCTTCCCTGGCGGCGTCTGCGCACGCTCGGCATCCTGGGCATGAACGAGCGGAACGCCGATTTCGTGCTGCCTTACAATCCCCGCTCGCTGTACCAACTCGTCGATGACAAGCGCAAGACCAAGGCGCTCGCGATCGAATATGGTATTCCCGTGCCCCGCCTTTATGCGGTGGTGGAAATCGAACACCAGATCGAAGATCTTCCCCGATTGCTTGCTCCCCACGGCGAATTCGTCGTCAAGCCGGCGCACGGCAGCGGGGGAGAGGGTATTCTGGTGGTGGAATCGCGTAGCGACGGACGCTATCGCAGGACCAGCGGCCTGGTCATGACCGAAGAGGACCTGGGGCACCACATTTCGAATATCCTCAGCGGCATGTACAGCCTGGGAGGGATTCCGGACTGCGCGCTCGTCGAATACCGGGTCAATTTCGATCCGCTCTTTGCAGAAGTGAGCTATCTCGGTGTTCCCGACATCCGGATCGTCGTGTTCCGCGGCGTTCCGGTGATGGCGATGATACGGGCTCCCACCCGCCTGTCCGACGGCAAGGCCAATCTGCATCAGGGCGCGGTGGGGGTCGGTGTCGATATGATCACGGGTCGGACTTACCATGGCGTCTGGCGCGAGTGCAGGGTTGAAGAGCATCCCGATACCGGCGGGGAGCTCGCCGGCATACGGATTCCCCATTGGGACGACATCCTCACGATGGCCGCCCGCTGCAACGACATGGTCGGCATGGGGTATATCGGCGTGGACATCGTGCTGGACCGCGACCTCGGGCCGCTGATGCTGGAGCTGAATGCGCGCCCCGGCCTCAGTATTCAGCTTGCGACCCGGACCGGGTTATTGCCGCGCTTACGCTATCTCGAAGGCCTGCGTCACATTCCGCTGGATGTTCCGGAGCGGGTGGCTTTGGCCAAAACTGTCGCGCGCTGCTGTTAACGCCTTGAGTTTTAGGAGGCTGCGCCTTGGACGGTTGTTGTGAAATGACCTTGTAATATTATCGGGTTAAAAAAGGTTTTTTTATCAGGCTCTGTTTCCTGGGCGGACCCGCTTCCGGCCGCGGTTTCGAGAAACCACGCCTGGATACCCCACGCCGCTCCGTGATGATGTCCGATGTGCCGTTGCATCCGTAAAGTGCCCCGCAGTCCGATTTTTGTGGCCAGAAATTTCCGATGACCAAATCAACGCTGTTGTTTGTCCTAGTGCTGTTGTGTCTCGTTGCTTACCGCTTCGGCTGCCATCGCTCGATGCAGGTTGCCTCCGGCAGGATCAAGAACCTTCATTCCCTCCCTGGTTACTACGGATTTTTCGTTGCCCTGTGGTGCGGCGTGCCAGCCGTGATTCTGTTGCTATGCTGGCTGATGTTCGAAGGGGCCGTCATCAACCACCTGGTGATCGCGAGCTTGCCGGATGAGCTCCGCAATCAGCCACCCGAGCAGTTGGGGCTCATCATCAACGACGTCAGGAACGTCGTCGGAGGGCGGGAGACTTCCACGGCGAGCCCGGCAATCCAGCAAGCCGCCACGGAGTATCTGCGCCTGCGCTCTCTGAGCGACGCCTTGCTGGCCGCGTTGGCGTTGTCTGTCGCTGTCATCGGCGGTCTCATCGCGGGTTGGCGCATCCAGCCGCTGCTCCGGGCGCGCAATAAGGTGGAAGGGGCGTCGATGCTCTTTCTGATTGCCTGTTCCCTGGTGGCGATTTTTACCACCGTCGGTATCGTGTTTTCGGTGCTGTTCGAGTCGATACGATTTTTCCAGCTGGTTCCCATCACCGAGTTTTTGTTCGGCACCGAGTGGAGTCCGCAGATGGCGATCCGCGCGGACCAGGTCGGTTCTTCCGGGGCGTTCGGGGCGGTGCCGCTATTTACCGGCACCTTGCTGATCTCGGCGATTGCCATGGCCGTTGCCGTGCCCATCGGCTTGCTGTCGGCCATTTACCTGGCGGAATACGCCACCCCGCGGGTTCGCGCGATCGGCAAGCCGCTGCTCGAAATCCTGGCGGGAGTGCCGACCGTGGTCTACGGCTTTTTCGCAGCCTTGACGGTCGCCCCCTTCGTGCGTGACGCGGCGCAGGCCCTGGGGCTCCAGGCTTCCTCCGAAAGCGCACTGGCGGCGGGCCTGGTCATGGGGGTCATGATCATTCCATTCGTATCCTCGCTCTCGGACGATTTCATCAATGCGGTGCCGCAGTCGCTCCGCGACGGCGCTTATGCGCTTGGCGCCACCCAATCGGAAACGATCCGCAACGTCGTCATCCCGGCGGCTTTGCCCGGCATCGTCGGCGGCATCCTCCTCGCAGTGTCCAGGGCGATCGGCGAGACCATGATCGTCGTCATGGCGGCGGGACTCGCGGCGAATTTGACCGTCAATCCTCTGCAAGCGGTGACCACGGTGACCACCCAGATCGTCACTCTGCTGGTGGGCGACCAGGAATTCGACAGCCCCAAGACGCTGGCGGCGTTCGCCCTCGGCCTGGTGCTGTTCCTGGCGACGCTCGCCCTCAACATCATTGCCATGCACATCGTCCGGAAGTATCGGGAACAATATGAATAACGAAGCCACGCAAGTCCTTCCACGGCGCACTGCGGACGTCGTCAGCGCCTCGCTCCGGCGGCGCCATGCTGCCGAAAGGCGTTTTCGCCTCTATGGGCTGATTTCCATAGGCGCCGGCATCCTGATGCTGATCATTCTGCTGGTCAGTATTTTCGGCAAGGGCTACCGGGCGTTTTCCCAGACTTATGTCGGCCTAGACGTCCACTTCGATCCCGCGGTGGTCGATCCCGATGGCCGGCGCTCCCAGGACGCCCTGGCGACCGCGGATTATGACGCGCTCCTGAAGCGCAGCCTGGGCGAACTGTTTCCCGAAGTCACCGAGCGCCAGGACAAGCGCGCCCTCCACCGTCTGGTCAGCGCGGGCGCTTCCTACACGGTTCGCGACGAAGTGCTCGCTCACCCCGAACTCGTCGGTGGCGCCTCGCGCATCTGGGTAGCCGCGGGGCCCGATGTGGACATGCTGGAAAAGGGCTATGTCGACCGCGATGCCGCCGAAGCCGAACGGCGCATGAAGGATCGGGAGCTGGCATGGGTCGACAAGCTGAAGGCGGAAGGGCGCCTGGAACGGCGCTTCAACGTGAAGTTCTTCACCGCCGGCGATTCGCGCGATCCGGAGCAGGCCGGGATATGGGGCGCGTTGATGGGGTCGCTCTATACCGTCCTGGTGACCCTGGTGCTGTCCCTGCCCATCGGCGTTGCGGCCGCCATCTACCTCGAAGAGTTCGCCCCGCGCAATCACTGGGTCGACTTTATCGAAGTCAACATCAACAATCTCGCGGCAGTACCGTCGATCGTGTTCGGTCTGCTCGGCCTGGCCGTGTTCATCAATTTTTTCGGCGTGCCGCGTTCCTCGCCGCTGGTTGGCGGGCTGGTGCTCACGCTCATGACGCTGCCTGTCATCATCATCGCCGCCCGCTCGGCCCTGAAGGCGGTGCCGCCGTCGATCCGCGAGGCGGCGATGGGGGTGGGCGCCTCGCCGATGCAGACCGTGTTCCACCATGTGGTGCCCCTGGCCATGCCCGGCATGTTGACCGGCGCCATCATCGGCATGTCGCGTGCCCTGGGCGAGAGTGCGCCCTTGCTGATGATCGGCATGGTGGCCTTCATCGTCGACATTCCCCATAGTGTTTTTGATCCGGCGACCGTTCTTCCCGTGCAGATTTATCTCTGGGCTGACAGCCCGGAACGTGGATTCGTCGAGCGCACGTCCGCGGCCATTCTCGTCCTGCTCGCATTCCTGATCCTGATGAACGGCACGGCGGTCTATCTGCGCAGGCGCTTCGAGCGGCGTTGGTGATGGCTGATTCGTCTGCGGGGCTTGCGGGTTACACTACGAAAAACTCGAGGGAGCGCATGAATACAGTCGCAGAGAGTCAAACGGTTCAAAGCAGAGAGAGCGTGAAAATGAAAAGCCCGGAAAAGGAGGCTTTGATCGCGGCCCATCAGAGGGAGTTCACCAAGACGATCGGCGACATCAATTCGCCGAATCCGCGGATCATGTGCCGCGACGTCAACGTCTATTACGGCGAAAAGCATGCGATCCAAAACGTCAGCCTGGATATCGGCCACAACGAGGTCATTGCTCTGATCGGTCCTTCCGGCTGCGGCAAGTCGACGTTTCTGCGCTGCCTCAATCGCATGAACGACACCATCGTAGGCTGCCGGGTCACCGGATCGATCAGTCTCGACGGCCAGGACATCTACGATGGCGGCCTGGATGTGGTGCCGTTGCGGGCACAGGTCGGCATGGTGTTCCAGAAGCCCAATCCGTTTCCCAAAAGTATTTACGAAAACGTCGCCTACGGTCCCAAGATCCACGGTCTGGCGAATACCAAGGCCGAACTGGAGGAGATCGTGGAGTCGTCGCTCCGGCGGGCCGGCTTGTGGGACGAGGTCAAGGACGATCTGGCGAAACCGGGCACCAGCTTGTCGGGCGGACAACAGCAGCGCCTGTGCATCGCACGGACCATCGCGGTCAGTCCCGAGGTGATCCTCATGGATGAACCCTGTTCGGCGCTCGATCCCATCGCCACGGCCAAGATCGAGCAGCTCATCGATGAGTTGCGCGAACTCTATACCATCGCCATCGTGACACACTCGATGCAACAGGCGGCCCGCGTTTCGCAACGCACGGCCTACTTCCATCTCGGCCGGTTGATCGAAGTGGGGGACACGGCGCAGGTCTTCACCAATCCGCGCCACCCCCTCACGGAAGACTACATCACCGGCCGATTCGGCTAACCGCGGAGATTGCGTGCGATGAATCAGGTTACGGAAGGTCACAGTATCCGCCGTTACGACGGCGAGCTACGGGAATTGCATTACAAAGTGCTGGAAATGGGCACCCTGGTGTTGACGCAGGTCAAGGAGGCCGTGCGGTCCCTGAGAACGGGCGACGTGAGCCTGGCTGCCAAAGTCATCGAAGGGGACGATCGGGTCGACGATCTCGAAGTCGAAGCCGATACGGATGTCGTTACGCTGTTCGCCCGCCGCTGTCCGAAGGGCAGCGATCTTCGTCTGGTGATGGCGCTGTCGAAAGCCATTACCGATCTGGAGCGCGTCGGCGATGAAGCGGTCAAGATCGCCTCGTGCGTGGAAAGGCTGTTTGCCGAGCCGGCCGAATACCCCTCCGAAGTCTCGCGCAACGAAGTCCTTACGCTTGCGGATATCGTGGTCCGGCGCTTCGAGGGCGCATTGCGCATCGTCGATTCGTGGGAAGCCGAGGAGGCACAGCAGTTCATCGCAAGCCAACGCGAAGTCGCCGACAGGTTCCACCAGTCGCTTGGCGGTTTGATGGACAACGGCGGCTCCGACGCCGGTGGCGCCAATCCCGCGGTGAATCTGGTGTTGGTCCTCAAGGCGCTGGAGCGCATCGCCTGCCACGCGGAAAACCTGGCCGAGTACGTGATCTACCAGGCGATGGGCCTGGTGATCCGGCATCACGCGATCTGATCGCTTCGCTGCAACAATCGTCCGAGGCGAACGGAGCAGTCGGCTATCCCGCTCCGTTCGCCAATGCGGGTCCGACTATCCCCGAACGGCGCGCCAAGTTAGAATAATTGGCTTCCCCGGCGTCTGTGCCAACGATGAGGCCCGGCCGCAGGGTCTTCGAATTGCCGATCAGAGAGATTTGCGGTCATGCCCAGTGCGTACAACACCGATGATCTTCGCATCTGCGAGATCAAGGAAGTCATTCCGCCCGTCCAGGTTCACGAGGAGTTCCCGATCACGGACCGGGCCGCACTCACGACGTTGAACGCCCGGCGCGGAATTCACGGCATCCTCTCGAACGAGGATGATCGCCTGCTGGTGGTGATCGGGCCTTGTTCGATACACGATCCCGAGGCCGCACTCGAATACGGCGAGCGTCTGTTGCCGCTGCGGCAAAGGCTGGCGGCGAGTCTGGAGATCGTGATGCGGGTCTATTTCGAGAAGCCGCGGACGACCGTGGGCTGGAAGGGCCTGATCAACGATCCAGACCTGGACGAAAGCTTCAATATCAACAAGGGGCTGCGCCTCGCGCGCAAGCTGCTGCTCGACTTGAACGAGATGGGCGTGCCGGCGGCGACCGAATATCTGGACCTGATCACCCCGCAATACGTTTCCGACCTGATCAGCTGGGGAGCCATCGGCGCCCGCACTACGGAGAGCCAGTCGCACCGCGAACTGGCTTCGGGGCTGTCGTGTCCGGTCGGATTCAAGAACGCCACCGACGGCACGATCAAGGTCGCTATCGACGCCATAGGCGCGGCGCGGCGGCCGCATCATTTCCTGTCGCTGACCAAGGCCGGTCATTCGGCGATCTTCTCCACGACCGGCAACACCGATTGTCACATCATCCTCCGTGGTGGTTCCAAGCCCAATTACGATGCGGCGAGTGTCGAGGCGGCGGCCAGGGCGCTGGAAGCCGCCGATCTGCCGCCGAACATCATGGTGGATTGCAGCCACGCCAACAGCATGAAGGATTACCTGAGGCAGATCCGGGTCGCCGAGGATGTGGCCGAGCAGATCGGCGGCGGCGACCGGCGCATCATCGGCTTGATGGTGGAAAGCCACCTCAAGCCGGGCAACCAGAAACTGCGTAAGGGCGTGATGCCCGAATACGGCGTCAGCATCACCGATGCCTGCATCGGCTGGGACGACAGCGTGGCGGTGCTCGAGCGCCTTGCCGTCGCGGTGGCATCCCGGCGCGGCTATCCGGCCCGGTTCCCGAATGTCCGGGGAGGCTGAGCGCATGCGTATTTTCGTCAACGGGGAAGAACGCACGGTGCCGGCAGGGGCGACCCTCGAAGATCTGGTCGCGGCGCTGGACCTCGCCGGGATGCGCGTGGCGGTCGAACTGAACCTCGAAATCGTGCCGCACGGCAGCTACGGCTCTCGCGTTCTGGCGCCGGAAGACCGGGTCGAAATCGTCCACGCTATCGGCGGCGGGGAGGGAGACCCGCTGGTGATCGCCGGGAAGGCTTACACTTCGCGCCTGCTGGTCGGTACCGGGAAGTACAAGGACTTGGCGGAGACGGGGGCCGCGGTCGAAATGTCCGGCGCGGAGATCGTCACGGTGGCGATCCGCCGCACCAACATCGGCCAGGACCCGGGCCAGCCCAACCTGCTGGACGTGATCCCGCCCGACCGCTACACCCTGCTGCCCAACACCGCCGGCTGCTATACCGTCGATGACGCCGTGCGTACCTGCCGGCTGGCGCGCGAGCTGCTCGGCGGGCATCGGCTGGTCAAGCTCGAGGTGCTGGGCGACCCGACGACCCTGTTCCCGGACGTGACCGCCACGCTGGAAGCGGCGGAGATCCTGGTGCGCGAGGGATTCGATGTCATGGTGTATACCAACGACGATCCGATCATCGCCAAGCGCCTGGAAGAGATCGGCTGCGTCGCGGTGATGCCTTTGGCCGCCCCAATAGGGTCGGGGCTCGGGATACGCAATCCTTACAACATCCTGACCATCGTGGAAAACGCAAAGGTTCCGGTGCTGGTCGACGCCGGCGTGGGTACGGCCTCCGACGCCGCGGTGGCGATGGAACTCGGCTGCGATGGCGTGCTCATGAACACGGCCATTGCCGAGGCGAAAAATCCGGTGCTGATGGCCTCGGCGATGAAGAAGGCGATCGAAGCCGGGCGCGAGGCCTTCCTGGCGGGCAGGATGCCGAGGCGCCGGTTCGCTTCGGCCTCGTCCCCGCGGGCGGGGCTGTTCTTCGATTGAGCTGGCGCGCGGGCCGGCATGGCGCCCGGCCCGCACGGATGGCGCAGTACCCTGGTCTCAGGGTGCGGCTTTCAGGTGGGTGACGGCTTCCTCGGCCGATTTCTTGGCGATATCGGCATGGCCCATTTTCCCGTGCTCGATGGCGCTGTTCAGGCTCGTGATCGCAGCGTCGTAATGGGGACTTTTCTTTTCCGCATTTGCGGCGGCGGCATGGGTTTTCGCGGCCTCCGCATGTTCCGCCACGCCCGCCGCGTTGCCAGCAGCGACTGCCGCTTCGGCATGCTTCAACGCCTCGGCCTTGTGATCTTCCGCAGCCTGCGCTGCGCTCAGGCTGAATATCGTGGCGAATGCCGCGGTCAGCAGCCCCTTGATGATGCCTCTGTTCAGAACGCTCATTGTGCTTTCCTCCTCTCATGGGTGGTAAGGCTTTATTGTCGTCGGACGCACTGCACTCAATTTATGCCCGACAGGAGCACGGATACCACAGTCGCTTTCCGACGTCCACAGGAAATTTCCGGCTGCCGTTCGGAGCCAGCCTGTCATCCGCCTTTAACTTCGAGCCAATAGGATCGCCCACTCATCCGGACGGCGCAGGTCGTCTGGTCCAAAGATCGTTCTGTTTCGAGGAGTTTGAAGATGCTGAAAAAACGATTTCTGGCCACGGCGGTCGGCATGGCGCTGGCGAGTGCAGCGGCATCCCCCGTCATGGCCTCCGTCAAAGGCACGATTCCAGTGAAGTCGGTGGAATTCATCGGAATGGCTGCGCCCGAAACCGCCGAAGAACGGGCCGTCGCCTACACTACTGCCAAGGTGAAGGTCACCTTCAAGAGCGGGGGGAGCCGAGTCTACGATCTCAATTACAACGCGCTTTTCCACAACACCGATACCATCGGCGGCGTGACAGCCGGTGCGATATACGATGTCACCGGCACTCCTTTGCTGGATTCGAACGGCAATCCGATGATCGCTGAAACGCCAGACGCGAACAGTCTGATCCGCATCCCGGCCAAGGGCGGCGACAAGCTTTTTCTGATCACTCACTTCGAATACGACTGGCTGGATACCGCTGGGGCCGACCAGTATGGCAAGCAGCCCATGACCATGAGCCTGGCGAATATCGAGCAGGACGGCAAGAACGGGAAGCTTTCGGCCACCGGCATCAGGAACATCGACATGTCGGCCATCGACGGCTTGTGGATCCCCTGCGCGGGCTCTCTCTCCCCTTGGAACACCCATCTCGGCAGCGAAGAATACGAGCCGGACGCCCGTTGCCAGGTGGAAAGGTCCTGCGCAAGCGGAGCCATCGGTCTCGAATCGATGGAGCGTTACCTCGCCGGGACCAAGACGCCCAACGTGTACAACTACGGTATCGTGCCAGAAGTGATGGTCAGCAAGAACGGTGAGACCAAGGTCGTCGGCCATCGAACCCTGGGCCGGGTTTCCCGCGAACTGGTCCAGGTGCTGCCCGATGAACGCACGGCGATCCAGGGCGACGACGGTACCTACAACGTGCTGACCCTGTTCGTGGCCGACAGGAAGCGCGATCTGTCGGCGGGAACGCTGTACGCCGCGAAATGGATACAGACCAGCGCCGAGAATGGCGGCGAAGCCGATCTGGCCTGGGTTCGTCTCGGGCATTCCAGCGACGCCGAACTGGAAGCGCTGGTTGGGAGCGGCGTGACCTTTGCCGACATCTTCGAGACTGCGCCGGTGAACAAGCTGGCGGACGGTTCGTACGAAGCGCCGCCGGCGGGCTTCAAGCAGATCATCGCCGGCCATAACAAGGGGCTGGTGGAAAATCTGAAGCTGAAACCCGGGATGGAAACCGCGGCAGCCTTCCTGGAGACACGCCGGTACGCCGCGTATCTGGGGGCAACCACGGAATTCGAGAAATTCGAAGGCGTGACCGTGAATGCCCGCGACAGGAAAGTCTACCTGGCGATGACGCGTATGAGCAGCGGGATGGAGGACAAGCCGAAGGATCCGGCCAACCACATTCGTATCCCCAAGCTGCTGGCCGGAGCGGTTTACCAGATGGACCTTGCTACATGGAAACTGGACACCGAAGGGCATAGGATCGACAGCAGGTATGTAGGGACTCACATGAAGGCCCTGGTGCTTGGGCAGGATATCCCCAAGGATGCCGCGGGCAACACCGCTGCGGTCGACAAGATCGCCAATCCGGACAATCTGAAATTTTCGGAAAAGATGCGCACGTTGTTCATCGGAGAAGACAGCAGTACGCTCCACATCAACAACTTCCTCTGGGCCTACAATGTGGACACCGGCAAGCTGTCCCGCATCCTGTCGCTGCCTGCGGGTGCCGAGAGCACGGGGCTCCAGGCCATCGACTCCCTCGGTGGCTACGCCTACATCATGAGCAACTACCAGCATGCGGGCGATTTTTCCTCCAACATCGACCCGGCCCTGAAGGGCCAGCTCGAGCCGCTGATCGACAAGTCCAAGGCGGCGGTGGGGTATCTCGGGGGCATGCCGGCTTTCAAGTGAGCGACACTGGCCTCGATCCGCCAAAAACGCCGGGGTGACCCGGCGTTTTTCATTTGGCGATGGTGATGCTGGGCGTCCCGAAAATCGGCAGATCGGTCACCGTCATCTGGTAAAGCTGGTACAGGAGGCGGAAGGCTTCCAGATTCCATTGATGGCCGGATTCAGGACGCAGCGAGTAATAACTTCCGTCGAATTCCACAGCAAGCTCCGCGGCCGACGGGCGCGAAGCCGTCTCCACGATGTCGACGGTTGGCACGGGATTCTCCTCGACCGGCGGTGTTCTGGGATCCGGTGCGACGTCGTACTCCGGTTCTTCCGCAATGGAACTGCCGATGAAGCCCAGAATGCTCTGGAAGCTGCGCAGACGGAACGTGCCGTGGATCGGGAATTCGCCGCCGGGGTAGTCTTTGCGTATATCCACCGCGATTTCGTCGGGCTGGTCGGCAATTTCGGCGTCCCGGTTCAGCCGGATGCGCTCGGCCTCCGGCAGGTTATCCGGATCGTAGTTGGTGATCACCAGGCGTCCGGTCACCTTTCTCGACAAGATGTAGCTGTTCGTCTTGGGGTCGAACTGAATGCCATAGTCTTTTTCCAGCGTCGCGAATCCTTCCGGAGTCATGGCGGCAGCCGGGAGTGTCCAGGACTGATTGAAAAACAGCGGTTCCACGTACAGCCGGTTGCGGTCCTGGATGGAGGACAGATGCAGGACCAGGCGCCGGAAGAATGAATATCCGGCCCGGTCGGACGGCTTGTTGGCGTAGGCGATCTCCTCGCCCTCGTGGAACATCCTGAACTCCTGGGCCATGAGACGCAGGGCCATGTCGACATCCACGCCTTGGCGCAGCAGCAGGGTCAGCTTGGTTTCCTGCAGCGGGGCCAGCATGCGCTTGGTAAAGGCTTCGCCCTCGACCGGCACGATGCTTACCGTCGGATTTTCGGCGACCGAGCCGCCTAACACCGGCATCATCAGCCCTCCCGAGTTACCGGTCAGGGCCGGTGTGGCGCCGGCATTGAAAGTGAAGTTGTAGGTCGCCGCGATGCTGGACAGCGAGGTGAAATGAATCGGCTGGTGGCGGGCGGCACGGGCGATGTTCAGCAAGATCTGCTTGTCTACGATGTCGGTCGCGGCCTCATCGTAGGCCAGGACGGCTTGATCGAGCGCCATGGGAGCCAGGCATCCTGCCAGATGGATGGCGGCCAGTCCGAGAATTCCGGCGCGCGGCAGGGAAGAAGCGCGTGTTTTCATGCTGGTTACGAGTATCATGGCAAGGTCTTCCCAAGGCGGCATCATATCCCTCGGCCTTGTGGGGAAGTAAGCGAGGCGAAGAGTATAGTCCAAGCCATGCGGCGGATTGTGTGGCATCGCATTCAGGCTGGCGTCTCGGTGACCATGGCCGCGGCGTCATGAAATCGTCACAGCAACCTGATAATTTAGGAACGTTCGTTAACGCCATCATGCGAATTTGTCACGGATTCGCTTCAAAGTATTCGAAAAATCAATATGCGTTCAGGCAAACCAACGAGCGTGATCCCTTTCGCGCTGGCGCCGGAAGACCAGCGATTTTTGCAGCGCGCTTTCGAGCATCTGGAATACCCCAGTTTCGCGGCGAGGCTGTCCAGCATCGTGGGGACCCCCATCGAAATGGCGGTCAAGCTGTTGCCGCGTTCGTGGTACGCGGCACTGCATCGTGGAGTGGAGGCCGCTGTCGCCAGGGCACTGGACGTGGCGATCAACAGCCTGAACGAGTCGGCCCGGCCGCTGGCCGATCACCGTTACCGGATGATGGGCGTGGTATCCGGCGCCGTCGGCGGCTTTTTCGGCGGGCCCGCGCTGCTGTTCGAAATGCCGTTGACGACGGTGATCATGCTTCGGGCCATCGCCGACATCGCCAGGCAGGAAGGGGAGGACATGGAGTCCCTCGAGAGTCGGCTCGCCTGCCTCGAAGTTTTTGCGATGGTGGGGCGTTCCAGTGACGACGATGCGGCCGATACCGGCTATTACGGCTTGCGCCTCGCATTGGAGGCGCCGGTTTACAACGCGGCCCGACACATTGCGCGGCGCGGGCTCGATCGCAGGAGTGCGCCGGCCCTGGTGAATTTGATCGGGCGTATTTCCGAACGCTTCGGCGTCGTGCTTTCGGAACGAGCCGCGGCGAAAGTTATCCCCGTCGTCGGTGCCTTGGGCGGCGCATTTATCAACGACGTATTCATACATCACTTCCAGGAGACCGCGCGCAGCCACTTTACTATTCGTCGATTAGAGCGAAAATATTCGAGATCGCTTATCGAAGCGGAATACAAGAAGTTGAAACGCCGGCCCGGAAAACCTTCCGTCCGGTACACCGCGTTGGCTGCCTGAGGAATTTGCTATGCCCCAGATCAAAGAGCTTTTCGACCAATTGCCGCCCGTTAACGAGGTTTTGAACAACGACATTGTCAAGGGCGTTGCGATCGGTGCCGGCATCGTCGCCTTGGCCGGTTTGGCTCTCCCCGCCGCAGTGCGGGCTGCGCGGCCCATGGCACGTTCGACCGTCAAGGCCGCCATTCTCTTCTCGGAAAAGGGCCGGGAAATCCTGGCCGAAGCCGCAGAGAATCTTGAAGACATCGTTGCTGAAGTCAAAGCGGAACTCGCGGCCGGAGCAGCGGCCGGTGCGGCTGCCGGCGAAGCCGCAGCAGAGGGAGCGGAAGTGGAGGGAGCCGAGGCTGCCGACTGATGTTGAAGGCCGAGATCGTTCACTGCCTTCCGGGCAGGCTGCGGCTGCGCGTTGCCGGAAAACGCGGCGATGCTGCTGCGTTGAGGGAATTGGCCGGTGGCTTGGCCGCACACCCCGACGTGGTTTCGGTGGACGTCCGCTCCAAGACCGGTGGCTTGCTGGTCATCCATAAACTGGGCGAGGCATGGCAGCCGATCGCCCGCTACGCCGCGGACCGCAACATACTTGCCGTCGCTTCGCCGGTGACGCCGGCGGCTTCTCCTTCCATCGCGGAGACTACTGCGGCTGGCTTTAAGGTCATCAATCGGCGGTTTCGCCGGGCGACCGGCGGGGCAATCGATTTCCAGTCGGCGATGTTTCTCAGCTTCCTAGGCTTCGCGGTCCATCAAGCCAGACAGGGCCATGTTCTCGGGCCGGTGTCGACCCTCCTGATCAATGCCTACGGCTTCCTCAAGGAGAAAGGCCGCTGATCCGGTGTATCGGGGTGGTCAGTCCGGCCTGAACCGGTTCGTTCGTCATCATGTGATGTGATATGAGGGCCCGGCAGAGCTTCGGTCCGATACCGGGGCGGGGAACCGGAAATCTTCCACCAGATAGGGATGTTTCGCGCATTTCATGAAGTTTCTGCTGGCCTTTATCCCGCTGGCCGTCATTTTCGAGCATTCGCCGTCGGTTCCGGCGGGCTTTCGGTTCGCCGCCGCCGCCCTTGCCATCATCCCATTGGCCGCGGCGATGGTGGATGCCACCGAGCGGATATCCCATCGTACAGGCCCGACCGTCGGCGGTTTGCTCAACGCCACTTTCGGTAACGCGCCGGAACTGATCATCTCTCTCATGGCCTTGCGGGCCGGGTTGATCGAGGTGGTCAAGGCTTCCATCGTCGGAGTCATCCTCAGCAACCTGCTGTTCGTGTTGGGGCTGGCGTTTCTGCTGGGCGGATTGCGGTTTCACGTCCAGAAATTCAATCGGCATGGCGCCCGCATCCAGCGGGCGGTGTTGATGGTCGCGGCCATCAGCATCGTGGTGCCCAGCGTATTCGACAATTTCATTCCGCCGGAAATGATCGACCGGGAGGATGGGCTCAATATCTGCGTCGCGCTGGTGCTGCTGGCGACCTATGCCCTGAGTCTGGTTTTCATGTTGAAGACGCATCCGGATTACTTCGTGTCGGAAGACACCGGCCTTGAGACCGGTGCCTTGCCCGATTCCACCGGCACGAAGCTGGCGGTGGCGCATCTGGCGATCGCCTCGGCGATACTGGCGCTGATGAGCGAGATTCTGGTCGGCTCGATCGAGGGAACGGCGGCCAGTCTGGGTATGTCGAAGGCCTTCATCGGCGTGATCATCCTCGCCTTGATCGGCGGTGCCCCGGAAAGCGTGGCGGCGGTGACCGTGGCGCGCAGGAACAAACTGGACCTCACCATGGGAATCGCTGTCGGCAGCAGCGTCCAGATCGCGCTTTTCGTGGCTCCGGTGCTTGTGTTGTCCAGCTACGTCATGGCTCCGAGGACCTTGAACCTGATGGTGGGAAATGCCGGTATCATGATCATCATGCTCCCGGTCTTGCTGCTGTCCATGCTCGTCGGAGACGGCCGCTCGAACTGGTTCAAAGGCGTCCAACTGCTGAGTGTGTATCTCCTTATCGCGCTTTTTTGCTACTTTCTCCCCGACACGCCAGGGACGTCTTTCTTCGGTTCTTGAGGGGCAGACAAAAAAAAGCGGTCCGGGGACCGCTTTTTTTCACCGCAGGAAAATGCCAAGCGGTCAATGGCTGTGCTGGTCGATGATCGCCATGGTCTTGTCGTTGCCCGTGGACGAGTCTTGGATGTTGACATACAAGGTACCGGGATCGCTGCCGAAATAAACGCCCGTACCCGTTGCCTCTTTATCCTTCAGCGAGGCGAAAAGGCTCACCGGGGTGCTCAGGCCGTCGTCTCCCGTGTCTGTATCCGCCACCCAGATGTCGCTCGGCTGAGTGTCTTCGGTTATCCACAACTTGCCGTCGGGCCCCGCAGCGAGGGTCTCAGGACGGAAAAAGCCGGTGATTCCAGCCGCTGCATCTTGGGCAGGAACGTTCTTTCCGACCTCGATGAAATAGGCCACCCTGGGCTTGTTGCCGAGGGTGATGGACAGGACCACTCCGGGACCGTCGATGCCGTCGATTCGAGGTTCACATTTCACCGCCACGTACAGTTTTTGGCCGATGAGCTCGATGTCCTCCGGATTGCAATAGGGCGTCGCCTTGGCGGCGCGAGCCGCTTCGTGGGCATCGATCCGCGCCTGTTTCATGTTCAGCGGGATCCACTTTGCTTTCCCCGTCTGGCCGCCGGTCTTGATACGGAGAGCATAGAGTTGGCCTTTGCTCAAGTCGCCGCGCCTTTTCGGCACGAACTTGTAAATGAAGCTGTCGCGATTCGAGCTGGACAGATAGATATTGCCCTTGCGATCGAACTCGATCGCTTCGTGCCGGACCGCGCCCAGCGAGGGCAGGGCGGTCACCGACTGGGCCACGGTGGGATCGTCCTTATTCAGCTTCAGCTCGTAAACCAGGCCCCGCTTGGCGTCGGGATAGCCCGGGTCGGGGTAATGCGGCTCGTCGGTCTCCTCTGCGAACAACAAGGAACCCCACGGGGTCCAGGTCAAGCCGTCCAATTCTTCCCAGTCGCTGCGGCTGGCCAGCAACTGGGCGACACCGGTTTCCAGGTCGACCACCGAAAGCGCTCCACCGGAGGTCCTCCCGTCCAGATGGGCGTCCTTGCCCGGATAGGTTTCATGGGTTCGGTACAGGTAGCGGCCTGCCAGCGGGCCGGTTTCGTTCGTGACGATAAAGGCCGGCCGGTCGCTGAGCTGGTAGATGTTCAGATCGGTTTCATCCGAGACGATGCGCTGGGAGTAGCCGTCAGGAATGAGCCAAGGTGCGGTCCCGAGGATGGTTTTGTCCGTCGTGGATTCCACGTAAGCCGACGCGGGAATCGGGTCGAAGTCCATCGACTGGGCTCCTGCGATACCGAGGTAGCCGCACAAGGCGGATGTCACGGCGGCGGTCAGCATGTTTCGCATCGAATATCTCCGTTGTTGTTTTTCTTGGCAGCCGGCCGGCGTTTCGAACGAGAATGTGCCAGGGGAAAAAGGACGGCTGTTACGAAGGGATTAGAGTGGCCTTCCCGGGAAATGTTCCGCGCCGATGGGCTCGGTCGCGTCGGAGTGTGGACTGGCGGCTACGAGAGGGGGATGGTAGTGCCGAACCGGCTGTCCATCCTTGGCTCATTTGGAGCGGGTGATGGGAATCGAACCCACGCTATCTGCTTGGGAAGCAGAAGTTCTACCATTGAACTACACCCGCATGTTGCGAGTCGCAACAGTAGCATTGTCGGGCGCTCCTGGCAATCTCGCGCCGTTCAGTCCGCGGGAGTGGACAGCGTCCGCCGCAGAAAATCCAGGGCCAGGGCCGCGCTCAAGGCTTGCCGGTATCGGGGATTTCCGTCGAGACGGCGCCGTGCCGTGACGATTCCGCTACCCGCGGCTATGGCAATGACGAGTTCGCGTGTGTCAGGCGGCGATTCCAGACAGGCGAGGGCGTGGGAGGTGCCCTGTTGCAGGCGCAGCCGTTCGGCAAGGGCCGCGGCGTCCGGCAGATCATCGGATAGGCCATCACGGGGTAACAGGCCGAGGCGGACCGGAACCGGCCGAGTGTCGGGGATGACCAGCCCGTAAGTCCACCAGGGGTGGGCGCCGCAGAGCTGTGCCAGATGGCCGCGGCTTGTGGTTTCGAGGGTGGCCAGGCTGGCGTTCGCTTGCCGCATCAGGCGATCGACGCATTCGATCAGCGTGCCGCCGGCCTGCTCCGGCGTGTCGATGCTGAAGACGGAAGGCCCGAGGGCGCATCGGATTTTCTCGACGAGGGTATCGCGTTCCGAAGTCGGGAAAGGCGCGGGAAATAGCAGCTTGACGTGGTTTTCCGGCGGCACGGTGCGAAAGCCCAGCTTGATCCCGGGCGGCATTGCGATGGCATCGAGCCGCTGCTGCAGCGTGGATTCGCCGATGCCGAGTACCCGCAGGGTGACGCGTTGCCCCGGTCGGGTGCGGAAGCTCGATTGGATGTCCGTCTTTACGGCGTGTTCGAACATGAACTCCATCTCATGGGGGACGCCGGGCAGGAAGAAAAAGCGGCAGCCGGCATGGTTCAGCGCGAAGCCGGGCGCCGTCCCCCGGAGGTTGTCCAGCCGCCGTGCGCCATCCGGCAACAGGGCCTGTTTACGGTTCACCTCGGGCATGGGTTCGGCACGCCCGGCAAACCATGACCGGATCTGCCGCAGGGCTTCCGGATCTTCCCGCAAGGGGCGGGCAAAGGCGCATGCGGCCGCTTCGGCGGTGAGGTCGTCGACCGTCGGGCCGAGGCCTCCCGTACCGACGCAAAGTTCGGCGCGCGCCCCGATTTCACGGAGAACGCCGGTCAATGCATCGAGGTCATCTCCCACCGTGGTATGGCGCGTGACCAAAAAGCCGAGCTCGGTCAGCCGCTCCGAAAGCCAGGCGGCATTCGTATCGGCGATCTGGCCTGTGACCAGCTCGTCGCCCTGGGAAAGGATTTCGGCACGGGGCGGTGTCACGCCCGGCTCCCGAGCAGGGCTTCGATCGTCAGGTGCCAAAGCGGCAGAGTGCCGAGGGCAAGCAAAGTGGTCGAGGTGGCGAGCATCGCATACAACCCCGTATCCAGCCGGTAGCGGTCGCAATAGACGATGCCGAGCAGCATGCTGGGCATCCCGGCTTCGAGCACCAGAGCGGAGCGGGTGTCGCCCGACACTGCCAGAATCTGGGTCAATCCCAGCCCGAACAGGGGCACGGCGACCAGTTTCAAACCCGATGCCAGGACCACCAGCAGGGTGTTCTCCTTGCGCCAGACGTCCCACCGGAGGCCCAATCCCAGCGCCAGCAGCATGAGAGGCGCCACGGAGGAGGCTGCCGTTTCCAGGGCAAGTTCGAGGGCGGCCGGCTGTGGAATGTCGTATTCGCCGAGCATCATTGCGAAGAGAGCCGCCCCAAGAGGGGGGTTGAACAGCAGGGCTCGGAGGGCTGCGGACGGGTTTCCCGGTGCTTCCCCATAGCGGGAGGCGATGTAGACGCCAAGCGTGAAGACCAGGGGGGCCGTCGAAAACAGATCGATCTGGATGACGAGGGGGCGGGCGAGGTCCGGGCCGAAGGTCTGCTCCAGCACCGGCAGCCCCAGAAACGTGACGTTGGAGAAGGAAATGCCGAGCATGGTCGCTCCCAGTTGCCGCCGTTCCAGGCGCAAGGCCCGGTCGAGGCAAAGCGTCACGGCGATGCCGAACACGACGATCGCCATGCCGAACAGGGAAATCTTCCAGCCCTGAGGAGACACACCGCCGCCCCATAATGCAGACAGCACGAGCGCGGGGAGCAGGGCGTTGAATACCAGTCCGGTGACGGCTCGACGCACCCGCTCGGGGTCGATGCCGCCGGGCCGAAGCCGACGCAGGATCACGCCACAGAGAATCAGGGCGCTCATTTGCGCCAATACGCCCGCCATAAGATACCGTTTCTGGGCCAGAGTGGGCTCATTTTACGGGCAATTTCCGCCGTCCAGCACGCCGGGTCCTATGCAAAACCGGCCTCTACCTCCATAATTCGGCATGACGGCGCCCAGGCGCCGTTTTTCTTGACTTCCTTATCTCTGCTCAATATGCCGAATTTCGTTTCCAACAAGCCTATTCCCGTGGCCGACCGCCTGATCATGGCGCTGGATCTGCCCGCCATCCCCGAGGCCAAAGCATTGGTGGAGCGTCTGGGTGATGCCGTGAGCTTCTACAAGGTGGGGCTGGAACTGTTCATGTCCGGCGACTGTTTCGGTCTGATCGACTGGCTCAAGGCACGGGACAAGAAGGTGTTCATCGACCTCAAGTTCTTCGATGTGCCGGAGACCGTGGGACGGGCGGTGAAGGCGCTCAGTCGCCGCGGAGTGGATTTCGCGACCGTGCACGGCAACGACGCCATCATGGAAGCGGCGGCTCGCAACAAGGGCGAACTCGGCATTCTGGCGGTCACGGTACTGACCAGCCTGGATCAGGGCGATTTGCGCGACCTCGGCTTCCAGTGCGATGTCCAGGCCCTGGTCCTCTCCCGCGCCCGGCGCGCGCTGGCGCTGGGTTGCGATGGCGTGGTTTCGTCCGGCCTCGAGGTTCCGCTGTTGCGCGATGAGATCGACCACCAGCTGATGGTCGTGTCGCCCGGCATCCGGCCGGTCGAGAACCGGCCGGAGGATGACCAGAAGCGGGTCGTGACCGTGGAGCAGGCGTTCCGCAACGGCGCCGATTACATCGTGGTGGGGCGGCCGATCCGTGATGCGGCGGATCCCCGCGAGGCTGCGCTGCGGGCGCAGGCGCAGATCCGCGAAGTGTTCGCGGCCGGCTGAACGTTCGTGGCGGGGATGTTCCCGCCTGTCGGCGTCTTGGCATTTCTGGTATCGTTTCGCTCCCATGCATCCTATCGAACAAGCTTTTAGCACGTCCTATCTCGTCGCCCTGCTGATGGGGCTGTTCAGCGCGCTGCATTGCCTGAGCATGTGCGGTTCGATCATCGGATCGCTCACGCTGAGCCTGCGGCGGGAAATCCGGGACAACAAAGGCTTGTTGATGCCCTTCGTGCTGAGCTACAACATGGGGCGGATCACCAGTTACGCGATCGGCGGTTTGATCGCCGGTCTCCTGGAGCATGTCCTGTCCATCCCCTTGGGGGAAGGGCACGGGCACCGGGTGCTGCAGATTCTCTCGGCGCTGGTGATGCTTGGGGCCGGGCTGCATATCGGAGGCTGGTTTCCGCGTTTCGCTTATATCGAAAAAGGAGGCGCTCTGTTCTGGAAGCGGCTCGAACCGTATGGGCGTCGCCTGATCCCGGTGGAAACCTTGCCGCAGGCTTTCTTCTTCGGCATGGTCTGGGGCTGGCTGCCGTGCGGACTGGTCTACACCGCTTTGGCTCTGGCGGCCACAACGGGTGATGTGGTGCGGAGCACGTTCACCATGTTGTCGTTCGGCATCGGGACTTTGCCGGCAGTGGTCGGTGTCGGTATAATGACCAGCCTGCTGGTGCGGTTATCCCGTATGCAGAAGTTCCGCCAGATCGCGGGGATCACGCTCATCGTATTGGCAGTGCTGGCCGCGTTCCCTGGCCTCAATCCGCTGGTATTGCACCATCTCGAATATTAAGAAAGTTGGGTGAGGTTATGTTTGATACGCTGATTGGACAATCACCGAGCTTCGAAGCGCTCACGAGAAGCGCCAAACTGGTCGCGGCGACCGATGTCACCGTCCTCATCGTCGGCGAGACCGGAACCGGAAAGGAGGTTCTGGCCAACGCCCTGCAAATGCACAGTCCCCGAGCGGACAAGCCGTTCGTCACGCTGAATTGCGCCGCATTGCCCGAGGCGATCGCGGAATCCGAACTGTTCGGCCATCGCCGCGGTTCCTTCACCGGCGCGGTCAGCAACCAGACCGGCCGTCTGCCTGCCGCCGATGGCGGTACGCTGTTCCTGGACGAAGTGGATTCGCTGTCCCTGCCTCTGCAGGCAAAGCTGCTGCGCTTCCTGGAAACAGGCGAGATTCAGCCGGTGGGCGAAACCCAGACGTACAACGTCGATGTGCGCATCATCGCTGCTACCAATGCCAATCTTCACGCCAGGATCGAGCGCGGCGAGTTCCGCAAGGATCTCTATTACCGGCTGAACGTGGTTCCCCTGGAGATCCCGCCGTTGCGGGACCGGATGGGTGACATCGTCCTGCTGTTGCAGCATTACATGGACCGGTTCGCGCGCGAGCACGGCTTGGCCCCCGCTACCTTCAGCAAGGCGGCGCTGAACCGCCTATGCAATTATGGATGGCCGGGCAACGTCCGCGAGCTGCGCAACGTCTGCGAGCGGCTGTCGATACTCCTGGCGGGCCGGACCATCGAAGAAAGCAATCTGCCTATTGAAATCACCTACCGGGCGTCCACGACCAAGGGTTTGTTCGCCTTACCCGACATGGGCATCGAGCTGGAACAGGTGGAAATGGACCTGATCCGTCAGGCATTGAACCGGACCAACGGCAATCGCAGCCGTTCTGCTCGCCTGCTCGGCATTTCGCGCGATACCTTGCTCTATCGGATGCAGAAATACGGCATAAATTGACCACTGGATCGATGACGAAAAAAGCCCGCTCGAAGCGGGCTTTTTTCGTCCAGGCGGGGCAGTATCAGAATCCAAACAGCCGGGCGCCCTGGTAGAACGCGAAGCTCGCGAGCCAGGCCAGCAGCAGCGACCAGAGGACGGAGCCGACCATGAACGCCCGGCTTTTCGACTCGGTGCGCAGCGTCGCCACGGTCGAAAGACAAGGCAGGTAAATAAGAGTGAACAGCATGAAGCTATAGGCTTGCACCCAATCGAGTTTCTGCGCCATCAAGCCCATCAGGGCATCTCCTTCCAGGCCGTAGATCGCAGCGAGCGAGCCGACCACGATTTCCTTGGCGACGAAGCCGAAGATCAGAGCGAGGCTCAGTTGGGCGTCTATGCCGATGGGGGACAGCACCGGCGCCAGCCAGGCGGCGACATGGCCCGCCAGGGTGTCCGCCCCGCCGGCCGGGACGTCGGTGGGAATATGGGTCAGCAGCCAGACCGCGACCACGCCGGCGGTGATGAACTTGGACGCGCGCTTCAAGAAGTGCCGGACCTCATGCCAGCCGCGCAGAACGATCTGGCGCCAGGTCGGCAAGCGGTAGGGCGGCAGCTCGATGACGAAGGGCTCATTGCTCACGAAGCGGCTCTTGAACGCGACCGCCGTCAGCAGAGCGGTCGCAAAGCTGAGGAGATACAAGCTGAACAGGACCGCGGGTGCCGTTTCGACGGTGAACAGCGCCGCCGTGATGAACAGGAATACCTGCAGCCGCGCGGAACACAGCGAAAACGGGATCACCAGCATGGTGAGCAGGCGCAGGTTGCGCGAGCGCATCACCCGCGTGCCCATCAGCGCCGGCACGTTGCAGCCGAACCCCATGAGCAGCATGACGAAACTGCGTCCGTCCAATCCCAGCCGGGCCATCAGGGCGTCCATCAGGAAGGCGACGCGCGAGAGATAGCCGCTGTCTTCGACCAGGGTCATGACCAGGAAAAACAGGATGATGATCGGCACGAACGCTGCCACGGTGCCGACGCCGCTGTAGATGCCGTCGAGCAGAAGTCCCCTGGCGAAGGCCGGTACGTCGGACATCAGCGGTTCCAGCGCGAGTGTCCGCAGTTCGGTCAATGCCCAGGCGACGCCGTCCTGCATCGGCTTGCCTAGGGTGAAGATGAACTGGAACAGCAGGAACATGAACAGAAAGAACAGCGGGAGACCCAGCCAGGGATGAAGCAGAACGCGATCGATGCGGGCCGTGGTGTTTTCCGGCAACTGTTTGGGGACGCGAACCGCGGCGCTCAGCACGTTTGCGGCGGCCGCCTCGATCTGATGCTCCTCGGCGAAGGTCGGCTCGATTGCCGCCGGCGCATGGGCGGGACTGGCATTGAGGGACCGCGTCAGGGTCTGGGTGACGTTCTGGAAGCCGCTGCCGTACTTGGCACTGAGAAGGATGACCGGCATGCGGAGGATTTCGGCCATCCTGCGGGCATCGATGTTGATCCCCAGGTGACGCGCTTCATCCGCCATGTTGAGCAGCAGGACGGTGGGAAGTCCGAGCCGGGCGACCTGGAGCGCAAACGGGAGCTGGCGGTCGATCTGGGTGGCGTTGAGCACGATGGCGACCAGGTCGACCGGGTTGTTTTCGAGAAAGTCCCGGACCACCTTCTCGTCTTCGGAAAATCCATGGAAACTGTAGATGCCCGGCAGGTCCACCACTTGCGCGACCGTGCTGCCGAGGATGATCTTGGCGCTCAGCAGGTCGACCGTGATGCCGGGCCAGTTGCCGACCCGAGCGGATGCTCCGGTCAAGCGATTGAAAAAAGTGGATTTGCCGGTATTCGGCATGCCGACCAGGGCGATTCTCTTCATCAGGCTGTCTTGGCGATGACTCGGATTCTTTCGGCGTCGCTGCGACGCATGATGATGTCCGTATTGCCGATGCGGACCTGCAAGGGGCCTTTGAAGCGGCCGTGGCGGACGACGGCGATGGCCTTGCCGACTCGGAAACCGAGGCCGACCAGGCGATGGTAGAGCGCGCCTTCCGCACTGATGGCGCGGATGATCGCCGATTCGCCTTCTTTGAGGCTGTTCAGGTTCAGGTTGGAATCCATAGGTAAACCCCGCAAATGATAATTATTCTTGAATATACCATATCCACGGGGTTTGGCGAGGGCGGCGTATCGTCACGGCCGCGACATTGTGTTTCCCGGCGCGGCAGGACTTCGCGCCGGGAACGGCTTTCTTGTTATATGAAGCTCGCACCCTTGCGGCCGGCGATGCGCAAGCGCAAGGCGTTGAGCTTGATGAAGCCTTCCGCGTCCTTCTGGTTGTAGGCGCCGCGGTCGTCTTCGAAGGTGGCGATGTTCATGTCGAACAGGCTGTTGCTTTCGGATTTTCGGCCCGCCACGCTGACGTTGCCCTTGTAGAGTTTCACCCGCACCACGCCGTTCACCGGCGCCTGGGATGCGTCGATCATCTGCTGCAGCATCCGGCGTTCCGGACTCCACCAGTAGCCTGTGTAGATCAGGCTGGCATAGCGGGGCATCAGCTCGTCCTTGAGATGGGCGACTTCGCGGTCCAGGGTGAGGGACTCGATGGCGCGGTGTGCCTTCAGCATGATGGTGCCGCCGGGGGTCTCGTAGCAGCCGCGCGACTTCATGCCGACGTAGCGGTTTTCCACGATGTCGAGCCGGCCGATGCCGTTGGCGCCGCCCAACTGGTTCAGCTTGGCCAGCACCGCCGCCGGCGTCAGGCGTTCGCCGTCGATCGCGACGATATCGCCGCGCTCATAGGTCAATTCGACGTAGGTCGGCTGGTCCGGGGCGTTTTCAGGCGAGACCGACCAGCGCCACATGTCTTCTTCCGGCTCGGCCCAGGGGTCTTCCAGGATGCCGCCTTCGTAGGAGATGTGCAGCAAGTTGGCGTCCATGGAATAGGGCGAGGCCTTGCCGCGCTTCATCTCGATGGGAATGCCGTGCTTCTCGGCGTAGGCCAGCAAGGTTTCGCGCGAGGTCAGATCCCACTCCCGCCAGGGAGCGATGACGCGGATGTCCGGCCGCAGGGCATAGGCGCCCAGTTCGAAGCGCACCTGGTCGTTGCCCTTGCCGGTGGCGCCGTGGGCGATGGCGTCCGCCCCGGTTTCGTTGGCGATCTCGATCAGGCGCTTGGCGATGAGGGGACGGGCGATGGAGGTGCCCAGCAGATATTCGCCTTCATAGATGGCATTGGCGCGGAACATGGGAAAGACGAAATCGCGGGCGAACTCCTCGCGCAGGTCGTCGATGTAGATTTCCTTGACGCCCATGGCCTGAGCCTTGGCGCGCGCCGGCTCGACTTCTTCGCCCTGGCCGAGATCGGCGGTGAAGGTCACGACTTCGCAGCCGTAGGTTTCTTCCAGCCATTTCAGGATGACCGAGGTGTCGAGGCCGCCGGAATAGGCCAGTGCGACTTTCTTGACGTTTGAGCTTGACATGAGGGGAGAACCGCAGGGTTACAGGACGAAAGCGGCGAATTATAGCGCGAACCGGGTCGAGGATCGTCCCGGCCGTTCAGCCTCTCCTGGGGTAATTTCAGGGTGGGTCATTTCACCTTGCGAGCGAGGGAAATGACGTGTTCCCGTTCGGCCGGAAGTCGGTGACGAGCTGGGAGCGCCATGATTCGCGGGATCTTCCGGACGGTGTTCAGTCCTGGTCCGATACCTGCAATCCGGATTTCGGCCTCATGGGCCAGTCATGTCACATTGTCATCAAATCTCATGGAAAGTCACACCAATGACTATAACGACAAACTCACGGAGTCTTTCGCTGGCGGCCTTGACAATAGGCGCCGCGGTCTATGCGTCTTCCAGTGCCGCCATGATGGGTGGCGGCTGCATGATGGGCTGCACTTCCACCACCGTCATCGATCCGCCCCGCGGAGCGGCGTTCGCCGATCCGGCAACGCTGCCCAATCTGTCGACGACCCCAGGCGTCGTCGAAGTCAACCTGGAGGCGAAAATCGCACCCGTCGACATCAACGGGACGACGGCAAACCTGCAGACTTACAACGGCTTGTTCCCCGGTCCCACCATCAAGGTGAAGAAAGGCGACATCTTGAAAGTCCATTTCAAGAATTCGCTGCCCTACACCGGCGTCAACGACATGGGGATGCCCCGCGACATGACCAATCTGCACACCCACGGCCTGCACGTCTCGCCCGCCGGGAACGCCGACAACGTCCTGGTGCATTTCCTGTCCGGCGAGACCTTCGACTACGAGTACGATCTCTCGCTCCATCGCGGCGGCAACCTCAATTTCTATCACCCGCATGTCCACGGCAACGTCGCGGAGCAGGTCTGGGCGGGGCAGGCGGGCGCCTTGGAGGTGGCGGACGAGAGCGCGGTGCTCTCGGGCTACGAGACCCACACCCTGGTCCTGAAGGACATCACCCTCAGCGGCGGCGCACCCGCGGCCCACACGTCGTCGGACTTCATGAACGGCAAGGAGGGTGACACGATGATGGTGAACGGCCAGGTCAACCCGGTGCTGGCGATGCGGCCGGGGCAGGTGCAGCGCTGGAAGATCGTCAACGCCAGCAACGCGCGGTTCTACAAGCTCAGCCTGGCCAGCCATTCGCTGCGGGTGGTGGGCACGGACGGCGGCCTGCTGGACAAGCCCTATGCACAGAGCACCGTGCTGCTGTCGCCGGGCGAGCGGGTGGACGTCCTGGTGAAGGCTTCAAGCACCAAGGGTTACTACAAGTTGCAGGCCTTGCCTTACAACCGCGGGGCGGGCGACTCGGCCAATCAGCAGATCACCCTGATGACCGTGAACGTCACCGGCTCATCGCTGAGCCAGAGCCTGCCGGCGACGGTCGACCCCAGTGCGACCAGGCTGAGCGTGCCGGCCAACGCCCTCACGCGGCAGATCACCCTGAGCATGGGGATGGGCATGATGGGGGGCGGCTCGGCCACCATCAACGGCATCGCCTTTTCGGACACCGAGGCCTACACCATCACCTCGGGACGCGAAACCTACGAGGTCTGGGAAATCTACAACCAAAGCATGATGGACCACCCCTTCCACCAGCACGTCAACCCGGCACAGGTGATTTCCATCAGCGGCGGCGATTCGGCGTACAACGCCTTGTACACCACGACGCCGGCCTGGAAGGACACCGTCATCGTGCCGGCCATGGGAAGCGTCAAACTGCTGGTGCCGGTGAAGGATTACGGCGGGACCACGGTATTCCATTGCCATATCCTCGAGCACGAGGACATGGGGATGATGGGGATATGGAACATCCAATAGGGAAGCCGGTTATCAGGGGCAGGGAGGCCCCTTTCCTTCACACGCCCCACTTCTTTCGCTTGCGCCACAGCGTCGCCCGACTGATGTTCAGCAGCCGGGCGGCCTGGTCGATGCGTCCGCCCGAGCGCCGCAGCGCGGCGCGGATGCGCTCGGCCTCGTCCGGCACATGTTCCGTTTCCGCCCGCGGCGCCGCGGGTTCCTCGCGGAACTCGGGCGGCAGATCGTCGAGCGCCAGCACGTCTCCGCGTCCCACGGCGAAGGCGTATTCCACCACGTTCTGCAATTCGCGCACGTTGCCCGGCCAGGCATGGTCGAGCAGGCGCCGCATGGCGTCCGGATCGATCCGGACGATGCGGCGCAGGCCGCGGGCATTGTGCCGCCCGATGAAATGCCAGAGCAGCAGACCGACGTCGCGGCGGCGCTCGCGCAAGGGCGGCAGAAAGATGGGAACCACGCGCAGCCGGTACATCAGATCCTCGCGGAAGCGGCCCTCGCGCACGGCTTCGCGCAGCGAGCGGTGGGTCGCCGCCACGATGCGCACATCCACGCTGAGCGTGCGGTCGCCGCCGACCGGGACGAAGCTGCGCTCCTGCAGCACGCGCAGCAGTTTGGCCTGTAGCTCCAGCGGCAGTTCGGCCACTTCGTCCAGGAACAGGGTACCGCTGTCGGCGCGTTGGAACAGCCCGGCATGGTCCCGCATCGCCCCGGTGAAGGCACCGCGGACATGCCCGAACAGCTCGCTTTCCAAGAGGGAAGGCGACAGCGCGGCGCAGTTGACCGCGAGAAACGGCCCCTTGGCGCGATGGCTCTCGGCATGCACGGCGCGGGCGATCAGCTCCTTGCCCGCGCCCGACTCGCCCCGCACCAATACCGTGGCCTCAGTTTCCGCGACGTTGCGGACGATGCGGAACACCTGCTTCATCGCCGGTTCGCGGGTGATCAATCCATGCAGGATTTCGACGTCGGCTTCGGCCAAGGGAGTGCCGACGGTTTCGATCGCGGCGAGCACCTCCAGCCGGCCCAGGGGGGTTCCGTCCTGGTCCCGCAAGGGCTGGAACCGGCGCCGTGCCAGGAGGGTCGAACCGTCCGCCCGCTCCACCCGAATTTCGTCCTCACCCATGCCGCGGGCTTCGTCTGCGGCAGGACGGCTATAGCCGGGCAGCAGACGGGCAATGGGCTTGCCGGTTGCGAACCCGGCCTCGTGGCCCGTCAGGCGCTCGGCGGCCGAGCTCCAGTAGCTCACGCTGCCATCTTCATCCAGCAGATAAAGAGCGCCGGCGCATTCGAGCCCGGCCAGGGCATCAAGCAGGCAGCGCGCGTCGAGACGGGGGCCCGGCGGAGTGTCGGTGCTGTGTTTCATAATGATTCAAGAATCGTAGCATGGGTTTCATCGATGAATCATAAGATGAAACGCTCGCAGCCTGCGAGACCTACTGGCTACCCAAAAAGCGTCTATCAATCATTTCATTGGCTTGATGGCACGGGTTTTGTTTCGTCCTGGCCCAGGAAGGCCAAAATGTTTTTCTTGAAGGAGAGCCGGATGATTTTCAGACAATTGTTCGAGACCGATACGTCGACCTATACCTATCTGCTGGGGTGCGAGCGCACCCGCCGAGCGGTGCTGATCGACCCGGTGGACACACAGGTCGGAAAGTATGAAGACCTGCTGCGCCAGCTCGATCTCAGGCTGGTCTACACCCTGGAAACCCATGTGCACGCCGATCACGTCACCGCCGCCGGACTCCTGCGGGAGCGCCTGCAGAGCAGGAGCGTGGTGCATCGGGATGCCGGGGCGAGATGCGCCGATCTCCTGGTGACCGATGGCGTGCCGCTGCAGGTCGGCGATCTGGAGTTCGAGGTGCGCCACACGCCGGGCCATACTGCCGGCTGTGTGAGCTATGTCATGAGCGACCGGGTATTTACCGGCGATGCCCTGTTCATCGCCGGCTGCGGCCGCACCGATTTCCAACAGGGCGACGCCGGCCTGCTCTACGACAGCATCCACCGGCGGCTTTTCACCCTCCCGCCGGACACGCTGGTGTTTCCGGGACATGATTATCATGGCAACACGGTGAGCACGATCGGCCGGGAGATGGCCAGGAACCCGCGCGTGGGGGGCGGCAGGAGCCAGGAGGAATTCATTGCCCTCATGAGCGAGCTCGAACTCGATTATCCGAAAGACATCGATCGTGCGCTGCCGGCCAACCAGGCCTGCGGCCTGCGGCCGGCTGCTGGCGGAGCGCCAAGGGTGAGGTGTCCATGACCCTTGTGCTGGCACTGGCATTGGGAATAGGTGTCCTGCTGGGACTGCTGGGCGGCGGCGGTTCGGTGCTGATGGTGCCGATGCTGGTCTACGTCGCCGGATTCGCCCCGAAGGAGGCGATTACGACGTCGCTGGTCGTCGTCGGCATGACCAGCCTGACGGCGCTGGTCGGCCATGTTCGGCATGGGCGGGTGTGCTGGAAGATGGGGGCGGTATTCGGCCTGGCGGGAATGGCCGGGGCCTACGGCGGCGGGCGTGCGGCCGCAGCGCTGCCGGGCGGAATCCTGCTGATCCTGTTCGGCCTGATGATGCTGGCGACTTCGATGGCCATGCTGCGAGGGCGCCGCGGCGGGGATGTTCCCGCCGGCAAGGCGCCCGTCTGTCCCTTGAGGCTGCCGCTGTTCGCCGTTCTGTTCGACGGCGGCCTGGTCGGTGCATCGACGGGACTGGTGGGGGCGGGAGGCGGTTTCATGGTCGTGCCGGCACTCAATCTGCTCGGCCGCTTGCCCATGCATGCCGCCGTAGCGACTTCGCTCCTGGTCGTCGCCATGAACTCGCTGGCGGCCCTGCTGGGCTACGCCGGTCATGTCCAGGTTCGCTCTGACTTGGCCGTGCCGATCGCGGGCGCAGCGGTCGCGGGGAGCCTTCTGGGCGGATGGCTGGCCGGTCGCCTCGGCGGAACGATTTTGCGCCGGCTATTCGGCGGATTCGTGGCGCTGATCGCGGTATTCGTGATGTACCGCGAGCTGACGCCGGAACGGCTGGACGAGATCGGCGCGCTGGTTTCCGCCCATCCGGATTTTTTCCGCGGCGCGGCGGCCGTGCTGGTGGCGATGCTGTTGTCGCGGGTGCGAGGATGGCTCCATTCGCGCTACTTCGGCGCCGGCAGGACGGTCCCTTAGGCAGGGGTCGGGCCGATGTCGAAAAAGCACGCTGTCGGTGTGGTGAAATCAACGAAAAGGTGTACGATTGGCGCATTCGTGCCTGTCGGCCACTGGAAGCGGGCTGATTCCTGACGGAATGCGAGGGACATCATGAAACCATGCGATGGATGTCGTTCTGTCCCGGTCCACGCGCCGCGGGCTGGCATGGCCGCCTTCAAGCGCCTGGCCGGATTGGGCCGGCGTTTCCCCTTTGCGCGCGAGCTCACGCTGGCGTTGCTGTTCAAGATGATCATGCTGTGGGGCCTGTGGGCGCTGTTCTTCCGCCCCGATCCGGATGCCCCGAAACCGTCGCGTCCGGCGGTTCTGCTCTCCGCAAATCCCTTTTCCTCTCCCAACCAGGAGGCGCTCAAGCCATGATAGGTGAAGACATCGTCAACCTTTCCAGGCTGCAATTCGGCCTGACCGCGCTCTACCACTTTCTGTTCGTGCCCCTGACCTTGGGGCTCACTTTCCTTTTGGCCATCATGGAATCGGTCTACGTGATGACGGGCAAGGAGGTGTATAAGGACATGACCCGTTTCTGGGGCAAGCTGTTCGGCATCAACTTCGCCATGGGCGTGACGACCGGCATCACCCTGGAGTTCCAGTTCGGCACCAACTGGTCATACTACTCGCATTACGTCGGCGACATCTTCGGTCCCATCCTGGCCAGCGAAGGCCTGATGTCGTTCTTCCTGGAATCGACCTTCGTCGGCCTGTTCTTCTTCGGCTGGGACCGCATGAGCCGGGTGCAGCATCTGAGTGTCACCTGGCTGCTGGCGCTGGGCACCAACACCTCGGCGCTGTGGATTCTGATCGCCAACGCCTGGATGCAGCACCCCGTGGGAACGGAATTCAATGACCAGACCCTGCGCATGGAGCTGACCAGCTTCGCCGACGTGTTCTTCAATCCCGTGGCCCAGGTCAAGTTCGTGCATACGGTCGCAGCCGGCTACGTCACCGGGGCGATGTTCGTCCTCGGCATATCCTCCTGGTATCTGCTGAAAGGGTGGGACATCGGGTTCGCCCGCCGCTCCTTCTCGATCGCCGCGGCGTTCGGCTTGGCCTCGATCCTTTCGGTCATCGTGCTGGGCGATGAAAGCGGTTACACCGACGGCGAGGTGCAAAAGGTCAAGCTGGCCGCCATCGAAGGGGCTTGGGAAACCGAAAAGCCGCCGGCAGCGTTCACCGTCGTCGGCTTTCCGGACCAGGACAGGCAGGAAACCCGCTATGCGCTCCGGATACCGTACGTGCTCGGCCTGATCGCGACGCGCTCCATCGACGAAGAGGTCAAGGGACTGAAGGAGCTGCGGGAATCCAGCTTGGCCCATATCCGCAGCGGCCAGATCGCCTACGGGGCCCTGGAGCGGATAAGGGAGGGCGATACCAGCGCCGCGGTGAAGACTGAATTCGAAGCGCACAAGGCCGACCTGGGCTTCGCTCTGTTGCTCGCCAAATACACCGAAGGCATTGCCGGGGCGGGCGAGGACTTGGTGCAGAAGGCCGCAACCGACACCATTCCACGCGTCGGGCCGCTGTTCTGGACCTTCCGCATCATGGTGGCCTGCGGCTTCACCCTGCTGTTCATCTTCGTGATGGCCTTCTATTACTGTGCGATACGGGTGGCGGACCGCAAGCGCTGGCTGCTGAAGCTGGCGGTCTGGTCCATTCCGTTGCCCTGGATCGCGGCGGAAACCGGCTGGTTCGTCGCCGAATACGGCCGCCAGCCCTGGACCATTTCCGGCGTGCTTCCCACGCATTTGAGCACCTCGTCAATCAGCGCCGGAGAACTCTGGTTCAGCATTGCCGGCTTTGCGTTCTTCTATACAGCGCTCCTGGTGATTGAACTTTACCTCATGCTCAAGTACGTGAAGCTCGGACCGAGCAGCCTGCACACCGGACGATACCATTTCGAGCGGCCGGCAGCGGCGCTCTCCCATTCAGCAGCTTGATAAGCGTCGGGAGGTCCACATGTTCGACTATGAAACCATGCGGGTGATCTGGTGGGTGATCACCGGAGCGGTGGTGACGGGTTTCGTCCTCACCGTGGGATTCGATTTCGGCATCGGCGCCCTGCTGCCATTCGTAGGCCGCAACGACGTCGAGCGGCGGGTGGTGATCAACACCATCGGGCCGACCTGGGACGGCAATCAGGTCTGGCTGATCCTGCTCGGCGGAGCCATCTTCGCCGTATGGCCCGCGGTTTACGCGACGCTGTTCTCGGGGCTCTACATCGCGATGCTGCTGGTGTTGTACACCCTGTTCTTCCGGCCGGTCGGTTTCGATTACCGCAGCAAGCTGGCATCGCCCACGTGGCGCAACGCCTGGGACTGGGGCTTGTTCATCGGCGGTGCGGTACCGCCCGTCCTCATGGGCGTCTTGGTCGGCAACCTGCTGGTCGGGTTGCCATTCCATCTCGACGGGAACCTCCGCACCTTCTATGACGGCAGCTTCTTCGGCTTGCTGACGCCGTTTCCACTCCTTTGCGGCGTCATCGGCGTGCTCGCCTGCGTCTTTCACGGTGCGGTTTACTTGAGTTGCCGGACCGAAGGCGCGATCGAGCAGCGCGCCCGGCGCATCGCGCTGATCGGTGGTCTGGTGCTGGTCGTGCTGATCGTGTTAGCCGCGGCATGGGTGATCCTCGGCATCCCGCGGCCGGAAATCGTGACCGCGGCCGGCCCCGGCGCACCATCCAATCCGATGGCGAAGACGGTCGATTTTTCCGGCAGCTGGCTGGCGAATTTCCTGGCCCATCCGCGCATGTTCGTCGCTCCCGCGCTGGCCGTGCTGGGTGTGCCGGCGGCGGCGGTGCTCGCGGGCAGCGGCCGCGCGGTAGCGGCCTTCGCCGCCAGCTCGGTCGGCATCGGCGGCTTGCTTTGGACGGTCGGTTTCGGCCTGTTCCCGTTCCTGTTGATCTCGACCACCGATCCCCGCAGCAGCCTGACGATCTGGGACGCCAGCGCCAGCCATCTGAACCTGCAGTGGTCCCTGGCGATCACCCTGGTGTTCCTGCCCATCGTGCTGCTCTACACGCAATGGGCCTACCGGGTGATCTGGGGCAAGGTGACGGAGGCGGACATCGCCAAAGGCGATCACACGCTGTATTGAATGGGGGCAGTTCGTCCGCTTGGACAGGAGGAATCGACTATGTGGTACTTCGCTTGGATTCTCGGCGTAGGCTTCGCCTGCGCGTTCGGCATCATCAATGCCATGTGGCTGGAGTCGGTATGCGATATCGACGCCGAGGGCTCGGGAGAGCAGCGGAAATGATCCATTCGGCGCGCTATCGAACCGGTTCCGTCGTTCAATTTCGCACAGGAGTCGCGTCATGAATCGAAAACTCTCCCATGCTCTGGTTTGGGTGTGTGTATTGGTGTCATCGGCAGGAACCCTGGCCGACGATAAGAATCTGACCGAGCAGCAGGTGCCAAAACCGGTGCTCGACACATTCAAGGCGGTTTATCCGAATGCGACGGACATCGAATACGAGGAAAAGGTGAAGCATGGCCAGACCGTCTATGAGATCGAGTTCAAGGATAAAGGCGTCGAACGCGAGATCGTATACAGCGCCGACGGCAAGGTGCTGAAGTCCGAATGGGATGATTAGGGAGAATCCGTTGCGGTCGCGGGAGCGGTTTCCGCGCCGACGGCTGGCATCCGCACGCCGGTCGGGTCCGGTCCGGCTTCAACGAAAGGTGCTGTGATGCCAAACAGAAGGTCCTGGAAACAAGGAAGCGGGTCTGTGTTGATGGGGTTCCGTAGGGCATCGGTTCGTTCGGTACCTTGTGACGCCGTTGAAGCGCGGCGCCCTTGCCGGCGGTAGAAAACCGGTTCGGACCGGTGGATGGCGAAGCCCCGCTCGCGGACCCAGCTCGATGACCGTCGGGGAAGCCGAATGTCCTCCGCGATACGCCTCATCGCCGAAGACGGCGAGCTTGATCTGGTCGAGGGGTTCCTCCCGCCGGCCGAATGCGCCGGACTCGGCTCGCGCCTGCTCGGCGAGCTCGCCTGGCATGGCGAGGAAATCGCGATCTTCGGACGGCGGATGGCGGTGCCGCGCCTGTTGTGCTGGTATGGCGATCCCGGCGCGGTCTATCGCTATTCGGGCGTGTCGCATGAACCGTTACCATGGGATGCGGCACTCGCTGGCTTGCGGGATCGAATCGAGGCATTCACCGGACGATCCTTCAACGCCGTTCTTTGCAACCGCTACCGCACGGGCAAGGATTCCATGGGTTGGCACGCCGACGACGAGCCCGAACTCGGCGAGCGTCCGTTCATTGCCTCGCTGAGCCTGGGGGCCGAGCGGACGTTCCGCATCCGTCATCGCCGGACCGGCAAAACCCTCGATGTGCCGCTGCGGGATGGGGACCTGCTGCTGATGGGCGGGGCGTTGCAGTCGTGCTGGAAGCATTGCATCCCCAAGACCGCGAAAGCCTGCGGCGAACGCGTCAATCTCACGTTCCGCCGGATCGTCCAGCCCGGTTGAGGCACGCCGGCGGCAATTCGGCCGGCGTGCAATGTTCCGGGTTCAGAACGGGTGATACTGGTACAGCCAGGTTTCGGACATCACTTCGTCCTTGTGGCGCAGATAGCAGCGGATTTCGACCGGATCGGGCCCTTCCACCGCCAGGTCGAAATGGGTGCGCCAATGCCCCGGCACGTCATCCGGCACGGCTTCGATTTCGAGCCGCGACAATTCCCCGCGGGAGGCGGTGACGACCGGCTCGGGCTTCTCGCCGAAGGGCAGTTTCGCCAACGGCTTGCCCAGGAATTCGACCATGAACTTGCGCACGCCCTTGGGGCGCGGCTTGCCGGGCTGACCGCCGTTGCCCAGCCGGGTTGCCACGCAGCGGGCCAGCGGACTGGGGAACGGCTCGTCCGCCAGCCAGTGGATGCGGTAGCGCAGGTCGTAGGTCTTGCCTGCCGTCGCCGGTTCACGCGGCACCCACATCGCTACGATGTTGTCGTGGATCTCGTCGTCGGTGGGGATTTCGGTGAGCTGCACTGCGCCTTCGCCCCAGTCGCCGAGCGGCTCGACCCAGGCTGTGGGCCGCAGGTGGTAGCGCACGCCATCCAGGTAATGGTCGAATACCCGGTCGCGCTGGCCGAGCCCGAAGCCTTTGGGGGATTTGTCGGAAAAGCTGGACACCATGATATGAGCGGGATTGTTGAGTGGCCGCCAGATGTGCTCGCCGATGCCGGTCCACAGCGCCAGGCCGTCGGAATCGTGCACCTCCGGCCGCCAGTCGACCCCGGTGGGCTTGGCGGTTTCCGAGAACCAGTACATGGAGGTCAGCGGCGCAATGCCCAAGCGTTCGATGTCCTTGCGTAGGAACAGTGCGGCCTCGATTTCCATGACCACGCCCTTGGTCCGCTTGAGCGAGAACCGGTAGGCACCGGTCAGGCTGGGACCGTCGAGCAGGGCATGGACGGTCACGGGATCGTCGGCCTTGCACGAGGCTTCGAACCAGAACGAGACGAAATCCGGGAACTCTTCCGGACTGGCTGTACCGGGGTTCAGCGCGATGCCGCGGGCGGACAGGCCAACCTGGCCCAGTTCGCCGATGGCCCGGAAATACGAGGCGCCGAGGAAGGTGACCCAGGGTTCGCGCTTCTTCCAGTCCGCTTCCTTGCGGCTTTCGTGCAGCCAGAAGCCGGCGAAGGCCGACGGAACGGCCGGCAACCTGCTGGCCACATGATCCGGCCCCATGGTGAAGAGTTTGGGATCGTACAGTATCTCCCTCGCCGCGCCCTTTTCGACGACGTTCATGGTCACCGTCTTGGGGAAGAACATGCCGACGTGTTGGAACGAGATCGGGTAGCAGCCGCCGCTTTCGGCCCACAGGGCGGCTTCCTTGCGGTATTGCAGCTTGCCGTGGGCGTCGTAGTCGATCTGCTTGACGATTTCCGGATCGGGCTGGGGCGGCGGCGTATATTCACGCCCCGCCCGCTCGCGCGCCAGCGCTTTCAGTATCTCGAAGGAGAAGGGGGAGGGCGCCCCGAATTTCAGTCCGGATTCGGCGTGCGCTGTGCCCGCTTTGAGCAGTGAAAGTGCGTTCATCGCGATGGCGAGCTGGAGGAAATTGCGGCGGCTGAGACTCATGGGATCGAATTGTCCTGCAAGGATCGTTTGTCATGGAGACGGCCGGGCGCGAAGACCCTACGCCGGAGCGGCGCCTATTCTAAGGCCGCGCCAGCAGTACTCAAGAGGGGACGGTCACAGCACGAACTTGCAGCCGATCAGCAACAGGAGCGTGGCGAGTGCCGGCCGCAGCACCCATTCCGGAATCCTGGCGCTCAGGTGGCTGCCCAGATAGATGCCGGGGAGCGAGCCCACCAGGAGGCTGCCGAGCAGGGTGAAATCGACATTGCCCATGTGCAGATGGCCCAGGCCAGCCACGGCGGTCAGCGGGATCGCGTGCGCCAGGTCGGTGCCCACGATGCGGACCGTCGCCAGTCGCGGGTACAGGAACAGCAGCGCGACGGTGCCCAGGGCACCCGCGCCGACCGAGGATAGGGTGACCAGCACGCCGAGAACGAGGCCGACCAGCACGGTCAGCATGCCTTGCCAGCGTCCGAAACGCTCGGCATGGGTCAGGCGCTGGACCGGTGATTTCTGCGAGAGCCGCTTGCGCAGCAGCAGGGACAGGCCGGTAAAGATCAGGGCGATGCCCAGCGTCGTCGTAATGATCGCGGTCACCGCCTCGTCCTTCTTGAATACGGTTTCCAACAGGTAGATGACGGCCAGCGCCGCTGGGATGCTGCCCACTGCCAATTGGAAGACGACCTTCCATTCGACCGACCGGTGGGAACGGTGGTGGACGAGGACGCCGCCGCCCTTGGTAATCGCAGCGAACAGCAGATCGGTCCCCACCGCCGTCTTGGGGGCGAATCCGAACATGAAAACCAGCAAGGGGGTCATCAGCGAGCCGCCGCCGACACCGGTCAAGCCGACCAGGAACCCCACCAGCAGTCCAGACATTGCATATGCAGTAGTCATGACCCTCTCCGGGCAAAAGAGGTGGAGTCTATAGGACCATCGATATGTTAGGCAGGATTTTTATGTTATACAGTTATAATCAATTGGAATATGCCTGTTCCGGAACGTCCCCCAGATTCCGGTGGCCAAGACGGAACCGTGGGAGGCGACGTACGAGTCCTATCGCCAAGACTATCTTTTGAGCCGGTTTTGCTGGAAACTAAGCGCTAGTAAACAAGCACTTGGACACATGGACAAAGCAACACGCACATCCGCGCGGCTGCGGATCGCCGGTATGACGCTGCTGGCGATCGCGGGGGCGATTCCCCTGCTTTTTGCCGCGCCGCTCGAGGTTTGGCTGGCTTACCTGAGAGATGCGCGGTCCTGGTTCGACGGGATCGGGCCGCTGGCGCCGCCCGTATTCGTCCTGGTTTCCGCGCTGCTGACGGCTTTTGGGTTCCCCCGCCTGGTCTTCTGTGTTCTCGGCGGACTGCTGTTCGGTGTCGTCTGGGGAACGGTGTGGAGCGAGCTGGGCACCGTGCTTGGCGCGTACGGCACGTTCCTGTTCGCGCGCTGGTCGGCCCGTGAACTCGTGCTGCGGCGCTATCCGAAATTGCATGCTCTGGCTGCCCGTGTCCAGGGCCGGAAAGGCTGGTGGTCCGTCGTGCTGATCCGGCAGATCCCGGTCGCGGGGCTCTACAACGACATTCTGCTCGGCATCAGCGCGATCGGGCACCGCGATTTCTGGATCGGCACTGGACTGGGTTTTCTTCCCCAAGGCATGGCGGCGACCTTGGTCGGCGCCGGCATGGTGCAGACCGATTTCGTCGAGGTCGGTCAATATCTTGCCGTCGCAGCAACCGCTCTCCTCGTTTTGACTCTGGCCTGGAACCGCCTCGTCGCCCAGGCCGGCAAGCAGCACGCCGCCTAAGCGGCTGCTTTCCCCGCCACGAGTTCGCTCAACGCGTCCAGCAGGATTTGGCATTCCTCTTCCGTGCCGATGGTGACGCGGAGGAACTGATCGATCCGCGGCAGCCTGAAATGGCGGACGATGATGTGCCTTTCACGCAAGGCTGCTGCGAGTTCGCCGGCATCGTGGGAGGGGTGGCGGGCGAAGACGAAATTGGCGGCCGACGGCAGAACTTCGAAGCCCAGATCGGCAAGCGCCTGAGCGACCCATTGCCGTGTCCACATGATGGCTTGCCGCGACCATTCGAAGTGGTCCCGGTCTTCGAAGGCCGCGACGCCCCCCGCGATTGCCAGGCGATCGAGCGGATAGGAATTGAAGCTGCCTTTCACCCGCTCCAGGGCTTCGATCAATCCTTCGTGTCCGAACGCGAAACCGACCCGCAGGCCGGCCAGGGACCTGGATTTCGACAACGTCTGGATGACCAGCAGATTGGGAAACTGGTTGACCAGCGCCGCCGCCGAGTCACCGCCGAAGTCGATGTAAGCCTCGTCCACGATGACGACCGAATCCCGGTTCCGACCCAGCAGCGTTTCGATGTCCGCCAGGGGCAGCAGGCGCCCCGTCGGCGCATTGGGATTGGGGAACACGATGCCGCCGTTGGGCCGCATATAGTCCTCGACCCGGATCTCATAGCTGTCGGTCAGCGGCACGCAGGTGTAGGCGATGTCATACAGACCGCAATAGACGGGATAGAAGCTGTAGGTGATATCGGGAAACAGGATGGGCAGCGGGTGTTTCAGCAACGCCTGAAACGCGTGCGCCAGAACTTCGTCCGATCCGTTTCCCACGAAGACCTGGTCGGTGCCGATGCCCTGGTACTGGGCGATGGCCCGTTTGAGTGTTTCGGCATTCGGATCGGGGTAAAGCCTGAGGGAGGCTCCGAGTTCGGCGCGTATGGCCTCCAGGACCTTGGGCGAGGGTGGATACGGATTCTCGTTGGTGTTCAGTTTGACGAGATTGCTGAGCTTGGGCTGTTCGCCGGGCACATAGGGCCTCAGGTCCCGGACCAGCGCACTCCAATAGGGATTCATAGACTTCTCGAAACATAGCGGAAGCGTAAAAGATAGCCGACGGCAGCCGCGAGGTCCATTTTGGCGGCTCGGCGATCGCCCTACGGACCTCCCTGCGATTCATGAATAAAGGGGGATGGGGCGCAGCAAGCCTCTCGATTCCTGCCGCGAGGGGCGGGGCGGCTTGACATTGATCCCCCGCTCGTGGAAAGGTAACCTCTCCAAGGCTGAAAAGATGCGAAGGGCCGCCCGGCGCATTCGTAGCAAGCCCTCCTCAAGAACCGTCTCGTGATCTGTAGCATAATCCCTCTCCGTGCCGGACCCCGGCTGCAAGCATTGACTATCTTCCGCCATCCCCATCCATGACCGAAGCAGTATTGAGAAAGACCGAGGCGGCACCGGCCGCGTCCGTCGATTGGGCGCAGGATGGGGATGGCTACGCCATGTTCGCCGCCGCCCTGCTTCGCCGCGGCAAGGTCCGTGAAATGGACCTGGCAAGGGCAAGGCGGCTCTCGGCGCAGGCCGACGACATGCGCCTCCCCGCCTTGCTGGTCAAGCTGGGCGTGGTGTCGGAGCGCGACGTGGCCGAGACTCTGGCCGAGGCCAGTGGCCTTCCCTTGGTCGGGCCGGCCGACTATCCCGATGTGTCGCCGTTACCGGAAGGTGTCGCAGCCCGTTTCCTCAAGGATCGCCATGCCGTCGGCGTCGCGGCCAGGGAAGACGGCTTCGTGGTGGCGGTGGAAGATCCCTTCGATGCCGAACTGATTCATGCGCTCGGCCTGGCCTTCGGCCAGCCGGTCCATCCCGTCGTCGGCCTGGCTTCCGAGATCGACCGCGCGCTGGAGCAGCAAATCGGCTCGGGGCGCTCGGTGATGGGGCAGATCGTCGAAAACCTGGGTGGCGACGAGGATGCCGATGAGGCCGATGTCGAGCATCTGAAGGACCTCGCCAGCGAAGCGCCGGTGATCCGCATGGTGAACCTGATCATGCAGCGGGCAGTGGAGTCGCGGGCCTCGGATATCCATGTCGAGCCTTTCGAGCAGCAGCTCAAGGTGCGGTTTCGCATCGACGGCGTATTGCGCGACGTGGAGGCGCCGCCGGTGCGTTCGACCGCCGCGGTGATCTCGCGCATCAAGATCATGGCCAAGCTCAACATCGCCGAGCGGCGCCTGCCGCAGGACGGCCGGATCAAGCTGCAGGTGCAGGGCAAGGAGCTGGATCTTCGCGTTTCCACCGTGCCCACGATGTACGGCGAAAGCGTGGTGATCCGACTCCTGCATAAGGAAAGCATCACGTTCGACTTTGGCACCCTAGGGTTCGAGGGTGCGGTACTCAGGCGGTTCCTCGAGATACTGGAGCTGCCCCATGGCATCATCCTGATCACGGGTCCGACCGGCTCGGGCAAGAGCACCACCCTGTACACCGCGCTCCATAAGATCAACACGCCCTCACGCAAGATCATCACCGTCGAAGATCCGGTCGAATACCAGCTGGAGGGCGTCAACCAGATCCAGGTCAAGCCCCAGATCGGGCTGAGCTTCGCGAGTGCCCTGCGCTCCATCATGCGGCAGGACCCGGACGTGATCATGATCGGCGAAATGCGAGACCTGGAGACGGCCCGCATCGCCGTACAGTCGGCGCTGACCGGCCACATGGTGCTGTCCACCCTGCATACCAACGACGCCGCCGGCGGCGTCACCCGGCTCATGGACATGGGGCTGGAGGACTATCTCATCACTTCGACCGTGAATGGCATTCTCGGCCAGCGCCTGGTGCGGCGGCTGTGCCAGCATTGCCGCGAGCCGTATCCGGCGCTGGAAGAGGTCGCCGAGGAAATGGGGCTGCGGCGGTTCCAGCGCGACGGGGAGGTGGTGCTGTACCGGCCGGTCGGCTGCGAACATTGCGGCGGCACCGGTTTCCGCGGACGGCTCGCGATCCTCGAGTTCCTGGTCATGTCCGACGAGGTGCGGCGGCTGGTCATGAGCCATGCCCAAGCCCGGCAGATCGAGGAAGTCGCCTTGCGCGAGGGCATGCATACCATGTATGAAGACGGTATCCGCAAGGCGTTGATGGGGCTTACCACGGTGGAAGAGGTCCTGCGCGTGACCTCGGACTCCTAAAGGCGGCGATGATTTCCGAATCGCCCGCCGCCGCTCCGATGTGATCCCGGGGTAACTCCGTGCCGCTATATTTTTACAAGGCCGTGAACCGTGACGGCGAAACGGTGGAGTCGGAGCGGGAAGCTTCCGACGAGATGAGCCTGGTCCTGGCGCTCCAGGGCGAAGGGTTGATTCCGATCCGGGTGGCGCCGGCCGGTGCCCGCCCGTTTGCCTGGCTCAGCCTGTCGCGGCGCCGCAACAGGATTTCGCAGAAGGACATCGGCATCTTCACCCGGGAGCTGCTGACGCTGTTGCAGGCCGGCCTGCCACTGGACCGGGCCCTGTTCGTGCTGGAAGACCTGACCCGGGAAAACGTCGCGCTCAACAGCATGATCGGGCGCGTGATCGAGCTGGTGAAGGGTGGCTCGCAGCTCTCGGCCGCGCTGGAGCGGCAGGAGGGCGTGTTCTCGCGCTTCTACCTGAACCTGATCCGGGCGGGAGAGGCTGGCGGCGCGCTGGAGGACGTGCTGGAGCGGTTGACGGACTATCTCGAGCGTTCCAAGGAGCTGAGGGACACGGTTTCCACTGCGATGATCTACCCCGCGATCCTGTTGATCATGTCCGTCGGCTCGCTGCTGCTGCTGCTCACCTTCGTGGTGCCACAGTTCGAGGAGATGTTCGAGACCGCGGGCAAGGAGCTGCCGGTACCGACCCAGATCGTGGTCGGCGTGGCCAATATCCTCAAGAGTTACTGGTGGGCGCTCCTGGGCGCGGTGTTGGTGCTGGTGGGCTGGGGACGCTACGAACTCGCCGAGCCCTCGCGCCGGCTGGTGTGGGACCGGCGTTTTCTCGGCTGGCCCTTGTTCGGCGATCTGGTGCGCAAGGTCGAGGTGGCCAATTTCGCCCGGACCCTGGCAACCCTGCTCGGAAACGGTGTACCCCTGCTCGGCGGTCTTTCCATCGTCAAGGAGACGCTCGGGAACAGGGCGGTGGCGGAACGGGTCGATACCGCCATGGACAATCTGAAGGAAGGCGGGGCCTTGTCCGGCCCCCTGAGCGATGCCGGCGTGTTTCCGACTTTGGCGCTGCAGATGATCAAACTCGGCGAGGAGTCCGGGCATCTGACCGAGATGCTGGAACGAGTCGCGGTCACATACGACAAGGAGATCAAGATCACGGTTCAGCGCATTCTCGCGTTGCTGGAGCCGGCGTTGATCGTTGGGCTCGGCATCATGATCGGCGGCATTATCGTTTCCATCCTGATGGCCATCGTGAGCGTCAACGATCTGGCTTTTTGATTTCCCACCACTTCCCTTTCCCTTGGTTGAGGTTTTCCTATGAAACATATGCGTTCTTTCCGCAGCGGCAGCAGCGGCTTTACCCTGATCGAACTGCTGGTCGTATTGGCGATCATCGGTCTTTTGGCCGGCCTGGTCGGTCCGCAGGTCATGAAGCACCTGGGCGAGTCCAAGTCCAAGACCGCACGCCTGCAGATCGAGGAGCTGGCATCGTCGCTGGATATGTACAAACTGGATGTGGGCCGTTATCCCACTACTGAGGAAGGGCTGAACGCCCTCATCGAGCAGCCCAGCACGGCGCGGGTCTGGAATGGGCCGTATCTGCGGAAGAAGAAGGTTCCGCTGGACCCGTGGAACAACCCGTTCCATTACGTCGCGCCGGGACAGCATGGCAAGTTCGACCTGTGGTCGCTCGGCCAGGACAATGCCGAGGGCGGCGAAGGCGAAGACGCCGATATTCTCGGCTGGGAGTAAGGTGCGCCAAGGGATGCGCGGCCATGGCTTCACCTTGTTGGAAATGCTGCTGGTGCTCGGCATCGGTACCATCCTCCTGGCCGTCGCCGTCCCCAACGTGATGCCGGCTATCGAAGCCGCCCGGCTCAGTTCCGCCGCCCGCGACGTGGCCTCTGGACTCCGGTTCGCCCGCGGCCAGGCCTTGAGCAGGCGCCAAGAGGTGCGGTTCACCCTTGACGTGGCCGGACACCGTTACCAGGTGAGCACCCGGCCCAAGGCTTTCGGCCTGCCGTCAGCGGTGGCTTTGAAGCTTTTTACTGCCTCGGGCGAAGTCGAGGGCGAAGGGGTCGGCAGTATTCGCTTTTTCCCCGACGGTTCCTCGACCGGGGGACGGGTGACCCTGGAGGCCGCCGGCCGGAAACGGCTGATCGACGTCAATTGGCTCACGGGCAGGATATCCTCCAGTGCGGAAGAAGCGGACGATTCCTGAATTCCGGTCCCAGTCCGGCTTCTCGCTGCTCGAGATGCTGGTGGCTTTTTCCATCATGGCCATCGCGCTGGGCGTGCTGATGCGGGTTTTCGGCGGTGCGACCCGTTCGGCCCGGATCGCCGAGGAATATTCCCGCGCCGTGATCGCCGCGGAGTCGGTGCTCGACGACGTCGGCGTGGAAATGCCGCTGGCACCCGGCGTGACCGAAGGCCGTTTCGGCGAAGAGTTCCGCTGGATTCTACGGATCGCGCCCTTGCCCATCCCCGTCTTCGAACAGCCGACGGGGCCCAATAACGCGCCTCCCACGGGCTCTCCGCTGGCCGGCCTCAAACTGTTCGCCGTGGATGCCAGCGTTGTCTGGGGGGAGGGCGAGGAGCCGCGGGAAGTCACCTTGAGCACCCTGCGGTTGTCCAACGAGAATCCGGGTCTCGGCCCCGGTCGCCCCCCTGTCGGCGCATTCGGGCAACGCATGTAATCATGGCGCCCCGCGGTTTTACCTTGATCGAGGTGCTGATCGCCACCAGCCTGCTGGCGGTGATGTCGCTGATTCTGACGGCGAGCCTGCGGATGGCGGCCGCTTCCTGGGAAAAGGGGGAGGTTTCGGTAGAGCGGGCCAGCCGCGCCCTGGTGGTGCAGGAGTTTCTTCGCGCCCGTCTGACATCGGCGTTTCCGATCCGCGAACCCGGCGAAATGAACCGGATGGTCCTGGCGTTTCGCGGCGGTCCGCAGACCCTGAGTTTCGTGTCCACCTTGCCGGCTTACGTGCGGGGCGGTCTCCATCGGTTCCGGCTGTATCTGGCGCAGCGGGAGGAAGGCATGGACCTGCGGGTCGCCGTCCTGCCATTGACCAACAGTCCCCAGGACCCGGTCACGCCCATTGACGACGTTCTCGTCCTGGAGGGGGTGGAGCAGTTCCGCCTGTCCTATCTGGGACAGAATGAACGTACCGGCGACCTGGCCTGGGTTGAGGAATGGAACGAACTGGCCATGCCGCGGATGGTCCGCCTCGCGATCAAGCCGGAAGGCGAGGATCCTTGGCCGCCGCTGATGGTAGCGCCCCGTCTCGACATGGCGCGGTGAACGCGGCTGGGATACCAATCCGCTACCACGCGAACACACTCCTGATACAAAACCATGGTTTACTCTTGTCCGTGGCTGAAGGTTCCCAGCCATATGAAGGTAGCTTGTTCATGCGTCTTCATCTCTCTCCCTTGACGGAGTGGCCGGTTTCCCCCTCATGCACCCCCTTGCTGCCGGCCACTCCGCTTTTTTTCGCTCGTTCCCGGAAAGGGACCGGATTCTCCCCGGCGTGGACGGTGACGGCGCGGGCCCCTAGCCAGAAAGGCATGGCGCTCGTCCTGGTCCTGTGGATGCTGGCGCTCATGACGATCATGGCCGGAAGCTTTTCCCTCACCTTGCGCCGCGAATCGGAACTGGTCAGCAGCGTCCGCGGCACGGCCCAGGCGCGTGCGCTGGCCGAAGGCGGGATCTACTACGCCATGCCCATGCTGGTCGAAAGAGACCCGGCCAAGCGCTGGAAGACCGATGGCACGCCTTATCCCCTAACGCTGGGCACAGGCCGCCTGATGATCCGCGTCCTGGATGAGGCGGGCAAGCTGGACATGAATATGGCGTCGGATGCCGCGCTTAGGGAACTGTTCCTGCAGGTCACGGGTGACGAGGATTTGGCTCAGCGCCTGTCGGATGCCATCGTGGACTGGCGCGATCCCGATGACCTCAAACGGCCCAGCGGCGCCGAGCGCAACGAGTATCAGGCCATGGGGAAAACAGGGCCACGCAACCGGCCGTTCCAGGTTGCCGACGAACTGATGGAAGTGCTGGGATTGGCCCCGGCAGTTTATCAGCGCATCGAGCCGCTGATCACGGTGTACACCGGGCGCGACGGCATCAATCCAGCCAAGGCCGGTCCGGAGATGCTGCGGATCGTGTTCAAGGGCGACGAAGCCGCGGTTGCCGACTATATCGCCCAGCGCGGCGCCGCCATCGGAAACGCTCAGCCGCCGATTCCGGCCAATCGCGCCAACAGTCCGATCAAACTGACGACCGGCGGCGATACCGCCTACAGCGTATGGGTCGAAGCGGTGCTTCCCGACGGCGACAAAGCGGCCGTGGAGGCTGTGCTGATGCGCCAGCAGAATGCGCGGGATTTGCCGTTTTCCGTATTAAATTGGAAAATCCCGCGTTTACATGAACTTTCCGGCGGCTTTTCCGCCATCGCCGGGTCTTGATGCGGAACCGTTCCAGCGGCCACGGAAACTGACATTTTCAACCCATGGTGGATTTCAGCAAACCGATAGACCTGGATGTCCAGGCTTTCCTGCGATGGTGGGGGAGCGAACTGGCCTTCCTGGTTCCGGAGCGTCTCCGGCGCCTCTTGGGAGGGCGGACCTCCTGGATATTCCTGACCTGGCGGGCGGACATGCTGGAGGCGGTTCACCGGACCGCGGGCAGCGAGCGCCGGCTCGGCTCGTTCACGCTGGACGAGGCGGGCCGCGAAGCCTGGCGCCGGCTGCTGGAGGCCGAGCCCGAGTTGGCCGAAGTCCGGATGGTTTTCCGGCTTCTGCCCGATCAGTGCATGACGCGGGTGGTCAAGCTGCCGCTGGCAACGGAAGAGAACCTGCAGCAGGTCATCGCATTCGAACTCGACCGCCTCACGCCGTTCAAACCCGACCAGGTGTATTTCGGCGCACGAGTGATCGAACGGCTCAAGGCGGCGGGGCAGATCCGGGTCGATCTCGCCGTGGTGCCGAAAGACCGGCTGGATTTGATGCTGGAGTCGATGATCGCATCCGGCTGGCAGCCGGACTACGTGGACGTGAGCGAGGATCCCTACAAGCGGTCGCACCAGTTGTTGCCCGAACGGTTCCTCATGAAAAAAAGCCGCTGGAACCGTTGGCTCAATTTCGGTCTCGCCGGTTTGGCCGTGGGGTTGCTGCTGGCACTCCTGATCGTACCGGTCTGGAAAAAGAGCCAGTGGGTCGAGCAGCTCGAGGCCGAGGTGCGAAAGGCGGGGAAGGCCGCCAAGGAAGTGGAGGCTCTGCGGCAGGAGGCCGAGCAGATGGCGCACGAGATGGGGTATCTGGCGCAGAAAAAACGCAAGGACCCGATCGTGCTGGACGTCCTCAACGAGCTGAGCAAGGTGATGCCGGACGACACTTGGCTGAACGGCCTCCAGTACAAGGACGGCCATCTCGTGGTCCAGGGGCAGTCGCCGTCGGCATCCAGCCTGATCGCCCGCATGGAGACGTCCGAGGAGTTCAAGAACACCAGTTTCGTGTCGCCCGTCACCAAGGATGTATCGAATGGCCTGGAGCGGTTCCAGATTGCGTCGGATGCGGTCAATGGGAGGTTTTCTGAAGCGCCTGCTCAACCTGAAAATCCAGGTCAGTAAATCCAGGGCTGCGGCCCTGGGTTTGCTGGCGCTGACTGTCCTGGCCTTGTACGGCTTGATCATGGCGCCGCTGTGGGCGTTGTCCTCCAGATATGACGAATCGATCGAAAGCCTGCTGTTCCGGCTGAAGCGCTTTCAGACGGTGGCGGCCGAAAGAGCGTATTGGGAGAGCCGCCTGGAAGAAATCCGCAATGAAGGCGAACAGGCGAAGAACCTGTTTTCCCAGGCCACGGCTGCTCTGGCTGCGGCGGACCTGCAGTCGCGCATCAAGGATACCGTGACATCCGCGGGAGGCGAGCTGATCAGCACCCAGGTGATCCCCGAGCGCAAGGAGGACCAGTTCACCCGCATCGCGGTGAAGGTGCGTTTGAACGGCAGCACCGAAGTGCTGCGCCAAGTGCTGTACGACATCGAATCGGAGCAGCCGGTGCTGTTCGTGGAAAACCTCAATCTCCGCCCGATCCGCGTTCCCCCCCGGCCCGGCCAGAAACAGGCGGTGGCGCCGGACAAGCTGAGCATCGACTTCGATGTGGTCGGCTATATGTCGCAGAAGGCGCCATGAACATAAAAGTGGACATGGGGAAACTGAGCCCCGATCTCAGGCTGTCGCTGCTGCTCGCGGGAGTCTGCGCAGCGCTGGCGCTGCTGCTCGTGGCTGAGTGGTTCAGCGTGGACCGGCTGCACCACATTCCACAGGTGTCGAAGACGGTGGATAAAGACAATGCCGAGAAGCCGGAAATCGGCCTTTTCGAATTTCCCGATCTCGGCGAGTTCGAAGAAATGGTCGAACGGCCCCTGTTCGTGGAAGGGCGCAGACCGCCGCCGGAGATCGTCGAGGAGCCGCCGCCGCCGGTCAGCCGCACTCCGCTGGACCTCAAGCTGATGGGGATAATTTTTTCGCCGACCGGAAAAACCGCCTTGCTGGTCGATCCGAAGGGCAAGTACAAGCGGGTCAAGCAGGGTGGCGTCGTCGGCGGCTGGGTCCTCAAGGAGCTGAAGACGGATGGCGTGGTCATGCAGCAGGACGGGGAGACCAAGGAACTCCCCCTCTTGAAGGTCAAGCCGAAAGTCGCGGCGGGTGGATCGCCGCCGCCGGCCGCGGAAGCCAAGCCCGGAAAGAAGCCGCCCGCCGGCCTCCAGCCGCCGGATGCCGATACGCTGGATGAAGAAGAGGGTGAGTTGGCCGAACCCGATGAGGATACCGAAAGCGACAGCGCCGAGGATTCAGAGGACCAAAGCGATGAGTAACCCGTTCAACGAATTGCAATCGACAGTGCATGCCTAAGTTCATTCAAAGAATCGTCGCCGTCTCGGTATCGGCGGCCCTCGGCCTGAGCGGCTGCGAGTCGCTCTTGCCCGACTATTACAAGAAGCCCGTTTCGCCGGACAGCCTGAAGATCGAGAAGGTCTCGGCCGAGCCTCCGCCCGCGCCGCTGGCGGAGGCCCAGACGGACATGCTCAAGAAGCCGGAGTACTACCCGCGGAAGGGCTCGGTGGTCAATCCACCTTCGTCGAGCGGTGGTGGCTATACGAGCGCAGGCATCTCCGGTGGCGGCACGAAGGGAAAAGGGGGCGGCCGGACCTCGCCCCGGAAGGAAGGCAAGTACACCCTCAATTTCGACGATGCCGACCTGTCCGAGGTCACCAAGGTCATCCTCGGGGACACGCTGAAGGTGAATTACGTCCTGAGTCCCAAGGTCACCGGCAAGGTGAGCCTGCAGACCACCCGGCCGCTGACCGAGGACGAGATGATCCCGACGCTGGAGACCTTGCTGCGCATGAACGGGGCGGCGCTGATCCGGGACGGCGGCATGTACAAGATCGAGCCCGACGCCCAGGCCGCGATCAGCGCCTCCGGCCCCGGTGTCGGCCGGGGGATGATGGAGCCGGGCTACCAGTTGCGGGTCATTCCTCTGCGTTTCATCAGCGCACAGGAAATGCAGAAGGTCCTTGAACCCATCATGCCGCCCAAGGCCGTGCTGCGGATGGACGAAACCCGCAACCTGGTCATGGTGGCCGGCACGGCGGAGGAGCTGAGCGGCGTCATGGAAGCGGTGCAGATTTTCGACGTCGACTACATGCGCGGCATGTCCGTGGCGCTGTATCCGGTCAAGAACGCCGACGTGCCGACCATCGCCGATGAACTGACGAAAGTTCTCGGGCTCGGCGGCAAGGGCGCCATGGGCAACGTGTTGCGCATCCTGCCGATCGAACGCCTCAACGCCATCCTCGCGGTCGCGCCGGAGATGCATCTTCTGCAGGAGGTGCAGGACTGGGTCGAGCGGCTCGACCGCTATAACACCACGCGCACCGGCAATGTCCACGTCTACCGTTGCCAGCATGTCGATGCGACGGAACTCGCCCGTACGCTGGGCGGGATTTTTGGCGGCGGGGCCGGAAGGCAGGGACCGTCGCTGGCGCCGGGCTTGACCGGAATGGATGTGGGCAGCGGAGGTTCGAGCGGATTTGGGGCTGCTTCCGCCAGTTCCGGCGGCTTTGGAAGCACGGGTTCCTCCGGTTTCGGTAGTTCAAGCAGTTCCTACGGCGGAGCGGGGAGTTCGTTCGGCGGTAGCGGCTCAGGTAGTTCCGGTGGGCTGGGAGGGACCACGAGCGGCAGCATGGGATCAACCGGCAGCGGCGGTGGGCTCGGCCGGTCCGGCGGCGGTCTGGGGGGATCAGGCGGTGGACTGGGTACCAGCGGTGGCAGTTTTGGCGGGAGCCGATCGGGTGCGGGTGGTCAGGGGACGACCATGACGCAACTGGGCAACAACGCGCGAGTCGTCGCCGATCCTTCGAATAATGCGTTGATCGTTATCGCTAAGAATCAGGATTGGAAGGAAATAGAGGCGGTAATCAGGGAGCTTGATGTATTACCTTTACAGGTGCTTATCGATGCAACCATAGTCGAAATTACCCTCTCGAACGAACTTCAATACGGGTTGAAATGGTTGATCAGTAGTGGTACCAGTACAGAGGCGCTTGGCAGTCCACTGATAAACGCAAACCCGATCAAGGATTTTCTCACCACCACCGGGGGCGCGGCAGCGGGGGGATTTAGCTATGCGCTAATTGCCAATGGTGGCAACGTCAAGGTGTTGCTCAATATGTTGGCAAAAGAAAATCTGATCAACGTGATTTCCTCGCCTTCGTTGATGGTATTGAATAATCAACAGGCCAAGATCAATGTGGGTGATCAGGTGCCCGTTCTAACGGGCACGACTGCAAGCGCGACTATCGGCACTACCCAGTTCAATCAATTCCAGCAGCAACAGTCTGGCGTTACTCTCCAAATACGCCCCCGCGTCAATGCCGGCGGTTTGGTTTCTCTGGAAATATTCCAGGCAATTTCTACGCCCTCTCAAGTCAAGGTCGGCAGCGATCAAATTACCTACCAGTTTGCCAACCGGGAGATACAGAGCATGGTGGCTGTGCCTAACGGCGAGACGCTGGCTTTGGGAGGCCTGATTTCGGATAAACGCACGGAGAGTCAGGTAGGTCTGCCGTACCTGAACCAAATTCCGATGATCGGCTGGATGTTCGGGTCTACGACGATCAAGCCAGAGCGTACCGAATTAGTCGTGTTGATTACACCCAGGGTAGTCGAGAAGAAGGGCGACATTACCTCGATCAGCAACGAGTTCCGCCGCAAGCTGACCAATCTTTATCAAGGCGAGCCGGATGCCCAGCCGGCGGCGGTGGTGCCTTCAACGCCGTAAAGGGGACAGCCGTGGCGCGGCTCACGCCCGCGCCACGGCCCAGACGTCGATCCGTGCGATGCCCGTCTTCCGCAAGGTTCGCGCCAGCTCGCTGACAGTCGCCCCCGTGGTGACCACGTCGTCGAGGATGGCGATGTGGCGCGCCTCGATTTCCCGTTCCAGCCGGAAAGCGCCGCGGATGTTCTTCGCCCGTTCTTTGGCCGACAGTTGGGCTTGCGGCCGGGTGGTGCGGCTGCGGGTGCAGGCATGCAGTTCCAGCGGGAGATTCAGGTTCCGGCTCAGGTGCCGGGCGATTTCCAGCGACTGGTTGAAGCCGCGTTCGCGGTAGCGGGAAGGGTGCAGCGGCACCGGGACAATCACGTCCGGCGGCTCGGCGTATTCGCGGAAATGGCGGGCGGTCAATTCGCCCAGGGTACGGGCGCAGGCATGGCGATGATCGAACTTGAGCCCGTGGATCAGATGCCGGATGGGCTCTTCGTAGTGGAACGCCGCGCGGCAGCTATCGAACGGCGGCGGCTGTTGCAGGCAGCGGCCGCAGGGGCTGGGGGCGCCGTCGGGCAGGGGTTCGCCGCAGTGTAGACAGGCGGTGCCAATCCTTGGAAGGTGGCGTTCGCATGCCCCGCACAGATCCAGTCCCCGTTCTCCGGGAGCTCCGCACAACAGACAGGTGGGCGGATAGACCCAGTTCTGTATAATATTCAGCCAGCCGTTTACGGTTTTCATGTCATTGTAGTTGACGGAAGCTGTCGGCGTGTTGGTGTTTTGGTTTTCAACGCCGGTCGTGTGTGAAGGTGAGTGTCTTTGTCCTCTCTTCGGAGACGATGCCGTTAAGTTAAGAGACATCCCGTCGCTCCGGCATGGATTCGCATACGTGCTCTGGCGAGTGCCGGAGCCCAGGGGGCAGGGAGGGCGCGTGCCCAGCACATCCTTGTGTCATGGATGCCGGCATTCCCTGCCGGCATGACGGCTTAACTTCGTACACCGCCGGTTCGCGGGTAGTCCACTGGAGATCGAGTGTAATGCAAGCAGAAGTAGCGGTAATGACGAACCAGGAGCGGGTTGGGGAACCGGTGCTGCGCCATGACTGGACCCAGGGCGAGGTCGAGGCCCTGTTCGCGCTGCCGTTCAGCGAGCTGCTGTACCAAGCCCAGAGCGTGCACCGCCGCCATTTCGATCCGAGCGAAATCCAGGTCAGCAGCCTGCTCAGCGTCAAGACCGGCGCCTGTTCGGAGGACTGCGCGTATTGCCCCCAGAGCGCGCATCACGACACCGGCCTCAAGCGCGAGTCGCTGATGCCGCTGGAAGAGGTGCTGGATGCCGCCCGCCGGGCGAAATCGGAAGGCGCCACGCGGTTCTGCATGGGCGCGGCCTGGCGCAGCCCGCGCGATGGCGACCTGGAGGCCATCGCGGCGATGGTCGAGGGCGTCAAGGCGCTGGGGATGGAAACCTGCGTCACCGCGGGAATGCTGAGCGATCCACAGACCCGGCGGCTCAAGGAAGCGGGCCTGGATTACTACAACCACAACCTGGACACCTCGGAAAGCTATTACGGCGAGATCATCACCACCCGGACCTACCAGGACCGGCTGGACACGCTGCAACGGGTGCGCGATGCCGGTATGCACGTGTGCTGCGGCGGCATCGTCGGCATGGGTGAATCCGCCGCCGACCGCGCCGGCCTGCTGATCGGTCTGGCCAATCTGCCGCGCCACCCGGAGAGCGTGCCGATCAACCTGCTGGTGAAGGTGGAAGGCACGCCGCTGGCCGATGCGGCAGCGCTCGATCCGCTCGATTTCGTGCGCACCGTCGCCGTGGCGCGGATCATGATGCCGGCATCCCGGGTGCGGCTGTCCGCCGGACGCCTGGACATGAGCGACGAAATGCAGGCCCTGTGTTTCCTGGCCGGGGCCAATTCGATCTTCTACGGCGAGAAACTGCTGACCACGGAGAATCCGCAGGCCCAGCGCGACAAGCAGTTGTTCGCGCGCTTGGGGCTGCGCATGGCGGGCTTGGGCTGCTGAGTTCCATGGCGTTCGACCCGGCCGCGGCCCTGGCGAAGATCAAGGCGCGCGATGCCCATCGGCGGCGGCGGATCGTCGAAGGTCCGCAGGACGTGCAAGTCGCCGTCGACGGCCGCTCCCTGGTCAATTTCTGCAGCAACGATTATCTGGGACTGGCGAACCACCCCGCCGTGCGTGAGGCTTTCCGGCGCGGCGTCGACCGCTGGGGTGCCGGCTCCGGCGCCTCCCACCTGGTCTGCGGCCACGCGGCGGCGCACCATGCGCTGGAAGAAGAGCTGGCCGAATTCACCGGACGTCCGCGGGCCTTGCTGTTCTCCACCGGCTATATGGCCAACCTCGGCGTCGTGTCCGCCCTGGCCGGGCGCGGCGATGCGGTGTTCGAGGACCGGCTGAACCATGCTTCGTTGCTGGACGGCGGCCTCTTGTCCGGCGCCCGCTTCCAGCGCTATCCCCATGCCGATGCCCGTGCCCTCGAAGCCGCTCTGGCCGAGTCCCGCGCCGAAACCCGGCTGGTCGTCACCGACGGCGTGTTCAGCATGGACGGCGACCTGGCACCCTTGCCGGCGTTGGCCCGCGCCGCCCGGAGCGGCAGGGCGTGGCTGATGGTCGACGATGCCCACGGCTTGGGCGTCCTGGGCGGCGAAGGGCGCGGAACCCTGGAGCATTTCGGCCTGGACGAGACCGAGGTTCCCGTGCTGGTCGGCACCCTGGGCAAGGCGCTGGGCACTTTCGGAGCCTTCGCGGCGGGTTCGGAGGATCTGATCGACTATCTGATCCAGCGTGCCCGCACTTATGTCTACACCACGGCGCTGCCGCCGGCGGTCGCCGAGGCGACCCGCGCCAGCTTGCGTCTCGTGCGCGAGGAGCCCGAGCGGCGCGAACGGCTGCACCGCAACGTGCGGCGTTTCCGCGCCGGCGCGGAAAGCCTCGGGTTCGAACTCGGCGACCTGATCGGCCCGATCCAGCCCATCGTGATCGGCGCCAATGCCGAAGCGCTCGAAGCCAGCCGTCGTCTGGGCGAGCGGGGCTTCCTGGTGAGCGCCATCCGCCCGCCTACGGTGCCGGAAGGTACCGCCCGGCTGCGGATCACCTTGTCCGCGTCGCACACCGACGAGCAGGTCGACGGCCTGCTCGAAGCGCTGGCCGCGGCTGTTCCCCAGGAGGCTTGAATGGGGTTGTTCGTCGAGACCGCGGGTCGTGGGCCCGATGTCGTCCTGATCCACGGCTGGGGCATGCACGGCGGTATCTGGTCCGATTTCGTGCCGCTGCTGGCCGGCCGTTACCGGGTCACGCGCATCGACCTGCCAGGACATGGCCACAGCCCGATGCGGGCGGATTGGTCGCTGGAAACCGTAGCGGCAGCCGTTCTGGAGTCCGTGCCCCAGCCCGCGCACTGGGTCGGCTGGTCGTTAGGCGCCATGGTGGCGCTGGACGCCGCCCGCACGGCGCCCGAGGTGGTGGCCTCGCTCACCCTGCTGTGCGGCACCCCCCGCTTCGTCGCCGAACCGGGTTGGCCGGGGATGGAGGCGACCACGCTGGCGCGTTTCGCCGAGGGTTTCCTGGACGACTACCAGGACGCCTGCCGGCGCTTTCTGGCATTGCAGGTCTGGGGCATGCCGGGCGAGAGGGAGTTGCTCCGCGAGGTCCGCAGCCAGCTGGCCGGCCGGCCGCAGCCAGAGCGGACGGCGCTCCTGGCCGGGCTGGACGTGCTGCGCCATGCCGATCTGCGCCCGCTATTGCGTGAGCTTTCCCAGCCGGTGCAGGCGCTGCTCGGCCGGCGCGACAAGCTGGTGCCAGCCGCTCTCGGGCCTGCGCTCGCCGAACTGAAACCGGGCTTGATCAGTCATTGCATCGACAACGCGCCCCATGTTCCATTCCTGACCCACGGCGACCAGACGGCCCGCCTGATCCATGAATTCATTTCCTGATCGGCGGGCCGAGGTCGTCATGGCAGGCATGGGTGTGCCCGAGAAGCGCTGGGTCGGCGCCTCCTTCAGTTCGGCAGCCGCCGGGTACGATGGCGTCGCGGCATTGCAGCGGGAGGTCGGCGAGTCGCTGCTCGCGCGGCTTCGCCCTCTCGGCCTGCGGCCGGGGCGGGTGCTGGACCTCGGGGCGGGTACCGGGTATTTCACCGGGCCGTTGGTTTCGGCCTTTCCCGATGCTTGCTGTCTGGCGGTGGACATTGCCGAAGGCATGCTCCGGTTCCTGCGCGCTCACCGGGCCCCCGGCGGCGGCATTGGGCTTGTCGTGGGCGATGCGGAAGCCCTCCCGCTGGCGGACGAGTCGGTCGACCTGATTTTTTCCAACATGGCTTTTCAATGGTGCGAGCGCCTGGATGCCGCGCTAGCAGAATGCCGCCGGGTGCTTCGTCCCGGCGGCAGGCTGGCGTTCAGCACCTTCGGCGAGGACACACTGGGCGAATTGCGGACGGCATGGCGCGCGGTCGACGGCTACAGCCACGTCAATGCGTTCGCGACTCGCCATTCGGTGGAGCAGAGCTTGCGGGCCCAGGGATTCTCGAAGGTCCGGGTGGAGGCCGCAATCGTAGGACGCGGCTATCCTTCCGTCATGGCGCTGATGAAGGAGCTGAAGGCGCTGGGAGCGCGCAACCTGACCCGGAACCGGCCCCGTCATCTGCTCGGCCGGCACACGCTGGAGCGGGTGGCCGAGGCCTACGGGCGTCTGCCGGGCATGGCCTCAGGGGTGACCGCCAGCTTTGAAGTGTTGACTGCATTGATCGAAAAATGAGGGTGCATTCGTGGCGCAAGGTTTTTTCATTACGGGAACGGGCACCGGGGTCGGCAAGACCCGGGTTTCCCTGGCGCTGATACGCGAGCTGCGCCGCCGGGGATTCCGGGTCGCCGCCATGAAGCCGGTGGCAACCGGCGCCGCGCGGAGGAACGGCAGCCTGCGTCATGAGGACGCCGAACTTCTGATGGCGGCGGCGGACGTCCCGGCGTCTTACGAAGACGTCAACGCTTTCGCCTACGAAACGCCGACCTCGCCCCATATCGCCGCCAGTCTGGCGAGGCGGCCCATCGATATCGGCGCGATCGTCGCTCGCAGCGAGGCATTGGCGAGCGAGGCCGACTGGGTGATCGTGGAAGGCGTCGGCGGCTGGGAAGTGCCCTTGAACGATCACGCAAGGGTAGCCGATCTCGCCGAAGCGCTGCGCTGGCCGGTCGTTCTGGTCGTGGACCTGCGGCTGGGCTGCCTGAACCATGCGCTGCTCAGCGCCGCGGCGATCGGCCGTTGCTGCGTGCGCCCGGCCGGCTGGATCGGCAACGTGATCGACCCCGAATTTCCCTATCTGGACGAATACCTCCGCACCCTGGACGAGTCGCTGCCCGAGCCCCGCTTGGCGCTGTTGCCATGGTGTCCTGGAGACGGCCGCTCGGGGGCGTCGGAACTGGTCCTGTCGGCGGCGTTCGAGCCATGGGTGGGCTGATTCCTGACCGCCCGTCCTTGGGGCTGGTCAGCCGGCCGGTTCGGTGATACCGTCCGCGGTGCTGGAATTCCCCAGCGCACTACATAATGAAGGAGTCGCAAGATGCGTAAGCCGATTGAAAAACTGATCCTGGTCTGGGTCGCGGTTATAGGCCTCGCCGGCCCGGTCTGCGCGGAGGAGCCGAGTGCAAGCCAAAAGCCCCAGGCGTCCGGAGGCATGGGAGGCATGGGCGGCATGGGTTCCGGCATGATGGGGGGCGGCGGCATGATGAGTGAGGAACAAATGGATCAGCGCGTCAAGATGATGCAGGATCACATGCTGCAGATGCACGAGATCATGGACAAGATCCAGGCGACGACCGATCCGGCGGAAAAGGAGAAGCTCAAGCAGCAGCAGCGCGACATGATCAAGCAGCACATGAAGGCGCACCATCAGATGATGATGCAGATGCAGCATCAGGGCGGAATGAGCCACGGCGGAAGCGCGGGAGCCGCGGCCAAGCCCTGATTCCCCATGGAACTGGGCTTCTTCGGCGCCACCGGGACGGTCACCGGTTCCAAATATCTGGTGACCGGGGCGCAGAGCCGCATCCTGGTGGACTGCGGGCTGTTCCAGGGGTTCAAGCAGCTCCGTCTGCGTAACCGCGAACCTTTTCCGGTGGCGCCGGCCAGTCTCGATGCGCTGGTCCTCACCCATGCGCACATCGACCACAGCGGCTACATTCCGCTGCTGGCGCGCAACGGTTTCGCCGGGCGCATCCATTGCACGCCGGCGACCCTCGATCTCTGCCGGATCCTGCTGCCCGACAGCGGCCACCTGCAGGAAGAGGAAGCCGAGTATGCCAACCGGCGCGGTTTCTCGCGTCATCATCCGGCCCTGCCGCTGTACACGCGGGAAGATGCGGAACGTTGCCTCGATCTGTTCGAGCCGGTCGATTACGGCCGGGAGGTGCGATTGGGCGGCGAATTCCGGTTCCGCTTCCAGCCGGCGGGACATATCCTCGGGGCGGCTTCGGTGGTGCTCCAGGGCCGGCGTGCCTCCCTCGCTTTCTCGGGCGACCTGGGACGGCCCCAAGATCCGACCATGCGCAGCCCGGCGCCTTGCCCGGCGGCCGATTTCCTCGTGGTGGAATCCACCTATGGCAACCGTCGCCACAGCGCGGAAGACCCGGTGGAAGCCTTCGGCGACTACATCGGACGGACCTTTCGCCGCGGCGGTGTGGTGCTGATCCCAGCGTTCGCCGTCGGTCGTGCCCAGAGCGTGTTGTACTGCATCCACCGTTTGAAGGCTGCCGGGAAAATACCGGATATCCCCGTCTACCTCGACAGTCCGATGGCCGTCGATGCCACCGAGCTGTTCCGCCGCTACCGTTCGGAGCACCGGCTTTCCTCGGCGGAGGCCGAGGCGGTGTGCCGGACCGCGTGCTACGTCAATACCGCCGAGGAATCCAAGGGGCTGAGCGCGCGCCGGACGCCGATGATCCTGATCTCGGCGAGCGGCATGGCCACCGGCGGACGCGTGCTGCACCATCTCAAGGCTTTTGCTCCGGATCACCGCAATACGGTGCTGTTCACGGGCTTCCAGGCGCCGGGGACGCGCGGCGCGGCGATCCTGGGCGGCGCCGAGGCGGTCAAGATCCATGGCGAATACGTTCCGATCCGGGCCGAGGTGGGACGGGTCGAAAACCTCTCGGCCCATGCCGACTCCAGTGAAATTCTCGACTGGCTGCGGCAGTGTCCCAAGCCGCCGCTCAAGACATTCATCACCCACGGCGAGCCCGAGGCCGCGGACGCGCTTCGTTTTCGGATCGAGCACGAATTGGGTTGGGACTGCCGGGTCCCCGAATACCGAGAAACGGTCGGTTTGGGATGAGCCGCCATGGCTGCCGGTGAGTCTGACATTTCCTGATGACGAACTAGGCCGGGTTGTCGCTCGGGATGAAGCGGCACTCGATATCAAGCTCGCGCTCGATCCGTTCCTGCAGAGCCTGAATGCCGAACCGCTCGGTGGCGTTGTGTCCGCCGGAATACATGTGTATTCCTGCTTCCTGCGCCTCGTGCCAGTCATGTTCACTCATTTCGCCGGTGATGTAGGCGTCCAGGCCCGCCTTTGCCGCCTCGGCCCAGCCGCCGTTGGCGCCACCGGTGATGATCCCGACCGTGCGGACCGGCGCCGTCGCGTCCGGCGTGGCCAGCAACACCGGATGTTCGAGGATTCCCGCCAGCCGCTCGCGCAGCGCCGAAGCCGGTAGCGTCAGCTGCAGCTTGCCCCGAACACCGGTGGGGCAGCCCTGATGGTCGCCGAACGGCGCCTGTTCGTCCAGGCCGATCCTGCGTCCCAGCACCGCCGCATTGCCGATTTCCGGGTGGGCGTCGAGCGGCAAGTGGTAGGCGAACAGATTGATGGCATGGCGCACCAGCGGAAACACCCGCCCCGCGAACGGTCCGACCAGCGGTCGGGCACCGTGGAATTTCCAGAACAGGCCGTGATGCACGATCAGAGCGTCGGCCCGCCATTCGGCGGCCGCAGCGACGGAATGGGCCGTCGCGGACACCGCGAAGGCGATCCGCCGGATGTCCTCGCGTCCCTCGATCTGCAGGCCATTGGGGCCATAATCGGCGAACGCCCCGGGATTCAGCAGCGCGGCGAGGAATCGTTCGAGAGAGGAGCGGGTGAGTGCCATGGCGCGCGTTGCAAGCAGTGTTGAAACCTCCGATTATCCCCCAAAGTCGCAATGGCTCTATCATCTTCAATCTCCCGACCTCGAGACAAGCCCATGACCGTTCCCCTTCTCGCCGATCAGCCGACGCGGTTTCTGGATCGCTCCCTGGAGGATTTGATGGCCGAACGACTGGCCTGCGACCCCGGCGCTGCCGCTCTCTCGCTATTCCAGCGTGCGGCGGCGGAAGTGCCGGCCTACCGGTCCTTTCTGGCGGCGCACGGGATTCGTCCGGACGCGGTGCGGACCCTCGCCGACTTCGCCCGCTTGCCTTTGACCGACAAGCCCGCCTACATGCAGGCCTATCCGCTGCCCGAGCGCTGCTGGGGCGGGCGCCTGGCGGCTTGCGACAGAATCGCGGTGTCTTCCGGTTCGACCGGCAAGCCGACGTTCTGGCCGCGGGCCTTGCACCACGAACTCGACATTGCGTTGCGCTTCGAGCAGGTGTTCCGCGATGCTTTCCAGGCCCACGCCCGCAGCACCCTGGCGGTGGTCTGCTTCGCCCTGGGGAACTGGGTCGGCGGCATCTACACCACCTCCTGCCTATGGCATCTCGCCCGCAAGGGGTATCCGATCACGGTGGCGACGCCGGGGAATCGCCCCGATGAAATCTTCCGGGTGATCGGCGAACTGGCACCGCATTTCGAGCAGACGGTGCTGCTGGGTTATCCGCCGTTCGTGAAGGACGTGATCGACGCCGGCGCGGCCGCGGGGATTCCCTGGGAGCGTCATGCGGTGAAGCTGGTGTTCGCCGGAGAGGTGTTCAGCGAGGAATGGCGTTCGCTGGTCTGCGCCCGGATCGGGTCCGACTCGCCCTGCTACGACACCGCCTCGCTCTATGGCACCGCGGATGGCGGGGTGTTGGGCAACGAAACGCCTCTGAGCATCGCCATACGCCGTTTTTTCGCTTCCCACCCCGAGGCAGCCCGCGAGCTGTTCGGCGAGTCCAGGCTGCCGACGCTGGTGCAGTACGATCCCTTGAGCCGCTATTTCGAATTGCACGACGGCACGCTGGTGGTGACCGGCGACCACGGCGTGCCCCTGATCCGCTACCACATCGCCGACCGTGGCGGGCTGGTCGGACATGCCGACATGCGGGACTTCCTGCGCGACTGGGACGCGCACGATCTCGCCGAATACGGATTCGATCCGGCCTGGGGCGAACGGCCATTGCCTTTCGTCTACCTGTTCGGACGGGCCGATTTCACCGTTTCGTATTACGGGGCCAATATCTACCCGGAAAACGTGGCGGTCGGGCTGGAGCAGCCCGGCATCGTCGATTGGGTCAGCGGAAAGTTCGTGCTGGAGGCGCCGGAAGGGGCGGGAGGCGACCGCATGCTGCTGCTGACGGTGGAGCTGTTGCCGGGCGTGGCGTCAGACGAGACCAAGGCGGCGAGAATCGCCGAGTCGGTGCGCACGGAACTGCTGCGCCTCAACAGCGAGTTCGCCCATTACACGCCGGAGGCGCGGCAGACCCCGCATGTGGTGCTGCGTCCTTTCGCCGATCCGGACTATTTTCCGGTCGGGGTGAAACACCGCTATACGAGGCGTTGAGCCGCAGACTCGATGTCTTTCGAATAGCGGCGGCCGATTTCTCAGGCGAGGAGCGCCGACGTGTGCTAGGCCACAAGCAGGACCTGGCCGATGACATCGCCAATCGGTTCGATCTCGCCGGGAAGGACGAAGCCCCAGCGCGTGGCCGGGTTGGCGGTACTGATCATTGGCGGCGAGCAAGGCGCGGGCATGCCAGAAGCCGGAAGGGATTGATCAATGGTGTCGGAGCCGGGGTTCGCGGTAACCGTCGGTGCCATCCGACGGGTGGGCCAGCTCGATTGGCAACTCGCTCCCCCTCGGAAGACATTGCCGGACTGACAAGGCATCGAGACTTTCGGGTAGGGGTAAAGGCAGAGTGGCCGAATCGGCTTCGTCCACGCCGCATGCATAGGTCGTCAGCCGGTAATGGGCCAGGAAAATCCCGACAAACCCCATCGTCAGCCAGAAGTCGGGCACACCCAGATGATGGCCCAATACCCCCACCCCGCCGAGTGCCCCATTGATGCCGACCAGCAGCCAGGAGGTTTGGCCAGGACTGAGGTTTTTCCGTAGCAGGATGTGATGGAGGTGCTCGCGGTCGGCCACGAACGGGTTGCCACCCCGCAGTCCCCGCTGAGCCATCAATCTGACCGTGTCGATGACCGGCAATGCCAGCACCCAGGCTACCGCGATGGGTGAAAGTATCCGGTTGGGGCCGCCTTCCACCATCTGAATCGCGACCCAGGCCAGGGCGAACCCGAGCAGCATGCTGCCGGAATCCCCGAGAAAAACCGAGGCCTTCTTGCGCAAGGGATGACGCATGTTGTAGGCGGCGAAACCGAGAATGGCCGCCAGCAGTATCCATTCCTTGAGAGGCACCGGCTGGCCGGCGAGCCAGGTTGCCAGGATGAACCAGGAAATGGCCGTGATCGCGCAGCCCGACGCCAGCCCGTCGATGCCATCCGACATATTGAAGGCGTTAATAAAGCCGACGGTGCACAGGACGGTGAAGGGAATCGCGAACAGGCCGAGCCGCAACGATCCCGTGCCGACGATGTCGCCGAGATCGTGAATCATCTTGTCTCCCCATATCACCATGATCAGGGCGGCCCCGATTTCGGTCACGAGGCGGAAGCGGGCCGACAAGCCGTAAAGGTCGTCGATCAGGCCGACCGCCAGAACGAAACCCATGCCAAGCAGCAGTATGGGAGAAACGATCCCGCTGTCGCACCCCGAAGCAACGACGAAGCCGCCGTAAATGGCCAGGCCGCCCGTGAGCGGTATCAGCCCGTCATGGGTCTTGCGCCCGCCGGGGCGGTCCACCAGACCGAGGCGCGCGGCGGGCTTGCTTAACAGATGGATGAGAAGCGCGGTGAACACGAGTCCCCCTCCCGAGATCAGGACGGGGGTCGCGTTGCCGAAGTCGCCAAGGATATCCTCGATCATCGCCATGGCTCTGATGACCTGCCTGAAAAGTCAATCAATTGGGTGCAGCCTGATTCGAGCCTGCACAGGACGACTGCAGGAGAAACGAGCTCGATCAACTATAGTCGATGATCCTGCAAGGAGGAAGGGTATGAATTACCGGAACCTATCCAGAAGGCCCGGCAGATCGGCCACGGAGTCGATGAGCCGGTCGGGCCGCACGGGGCTGGTTTCCAGATGCGAAGGCCGGAATTTTCCGGTTCTGACCAATATGCCGAGAAGTCCCGCGGACTGGCCTCCGCCGATATCCGCCTCGATATCGTCTCCGACGATGGCGGCTTGCTCGGGCGGCAGCTCCATGTCCCGGAGGGCGACATCGAAAAAATCCGCCGACGGTTTGCCCATGACCAATGCCCGAACGCCGGCGCAGTATTCGAGCGCGGCCACCAGGCCGCCGATGTCCATGCGCAATCCCCCCTCGGTTTGCCAGAAGCGGTTCTTGTGCACGGCGATCAGGCGCGCCCCCCGCATGATCGCGTTGAACATTCGGTCGAGGCAGTCGTGAGTCCAGACAACGCGGGTATCTCCCAGCACCAGGGCATCGGCATCCTCCAGGGGCGCCTGGGGGATGCCGGCGAAATCGGCCGCGACGTCGTCCTCCAGCAGGAGATGGGCCCGCAGTCCCGTTGTCCGCAAGTAGCGCAGCGCGGCTTGGGGAGCGCTGATGATTTCGCCTTGTTCCACCGGAAAACCGAGCGTCCTGAGTTTCCGTTCCAACGTGGCCAGGGATTGCGTGCTGGTGTTGGTGACGAAACGGCAGAGCCTGCCGCCGGCCTTGATCCGGGCGACGGCCTCCACGGCGCCCCGGATGGGCTGCGAATCCACATAAAGCACCCCGTCCAGGTCGAACAGCACGCCGTGAATATTCCGGTCGCTCTCGCCCATGCTTCTCCTTATTGAGTCAACTGGCAGGAAGATCCGTCCCGGAATGTTGCGTGATGACGGCATCGCAGACAAGAGCCCCAAGCGCGGGACCCGCCACGCCGGCCGGCTCGAATCCCCAAGCGGCGAGGGTGGATTTCCCCCAACAAACGGCGCGGGATTCGACCAGACTTTCCCTAACCTCATGTTTTTTCCGCCAGGTGGAGATGGCACGAACCGTGTTTGCCTTGACTGGCATCACCGTTCGGTTTGTCCCTGACGCCATGAACTCGCCCGATCCCGTCCGCGGCCCCACGGCCACGATCCATCTCCTGGCTTATGCCAGCCCGAGAACCCACACCCTCGATACAGCCCGTCAGGCGCATTCGGTGATCGCCAGCCTGAGGCGCAAGCCGGGCAACTGGATGGAACTGGATTTTTCCGGGGTGGACGGCGCAAGCCCTGCATTCATCGAAGAACTGTTCGGTTTCATCGAGCGGGAAATGTCCGACATCTGGCTGGTGCCGACGCACTACAACGAGAGCATCAGGCCGCTGCTCAACCGCCACCTCAGCCTCTTGCAGCATCGGCGGGACCAGGCTTGGTGCCTGGCCTCGATCGCCACGGAATTCGGAAGCTGCGCCACCTCTGCGGAGGTTTCCGAAGCGAAGCCCTGAGGATGCCGTTCTAACGCCGGGAAATCAGGGACAGGAGACCGCGGACCAGGTCCGTCGGTGTCGGCGGGCAGCCGGGGATCACGGCGTCCACCTTCAACACGTTGCTTACCGCTCCGCAGCTCGCATAATTCACGCCGAATTCGCCGCCATCGGCGGCGCACTTGCCGACCGCCACCAGCCACTTGGGCTCCGGCGTGGCTTCCCAGGTCGCCAGCAGCGCCGCCTGCATGTGGCGGGATACCGGCCCCGTCACCATCAGCACATCGGCATGGCGGGGGGATGCGACGAAATGGATGCCGTAGCGCTCGACGTCGTAGAAGGGATTTCCCAGCGCGGCGATCTCCAGCTCGCAGGCATTGCAGGAACCGGCATCGACTTGCCGGATCGCCAGGCTCCCCGCGAAGCGTCTGTCGAGCACAGCCTTGAGTTCCGCACCCAGGCGGTCCAGCTCGGGGTCGGTCAGCGGCTTGAAGGTTTCGGTGACGATACCTACGCGGGCAATCTTGCTCAAAATCTTGTTCATGGCGGCGGCTTTTAGAGGTCGTGGCCGGAATATGAACCGTTGACCGATTTGTTGCAGAGGGGGAAGTCCGGAACGATGTTGCCCAGGATCAGTTTTTCCAGGGCCGGCCAGTTGAAGACGCTGGGGTCGCGGGGGAAGAAGCGGGCGATGTGCCCAGTGCCGTCGAAACGGACGTAGCTGGCGATTTCGCCACGCCATCCCTCTACCAGCCCGAGCCCTTCGGCGTTTTCCGAAGCTGGGGCCCAAACGGCCCGCAGCGGTCCCGGCACGATCCGCCGCAGGCATTCTTCGAGGATTTCCAGCGAAGCGAGCAGTTCCCCGTAACGGACGTAAAGGCGGGCGGCGACATCGCCGTCGCCGCGGAGGACGGCTTTGACCGCCAGCCGATCGTAGGGAGCATGGGGCGCGCGTTCCCGCACGTCGTGTCCGATGCCGCAAGCCCGAGCCACATAGCCCAGACAGCCCAGTTCCCGGGCGACGCGGTCCGGCAGCACGCCCGCGCCGACCACGCGATCCTGGAAGATTGAGCCTTCGTCGAGTATCGGCTTGAGTTCGCCCAGCTCGTATCGCAAGCCCGCGATGGCGGCTGGCATCGCCGCGGCGGCCGCTTCCGACAGATCCGCGGCGACGCCTCCTGGCACGATCCGGTCCATCAGCAGGCGATGGCCGAACCAGCGCAGGTTGTCGCGCAGCCAGAGTTCTCGCAGGCGGCTGAACTGGTAATAACCGAAGGCGAAGGCGGTGTCGTTGCAGATCGCGCCGATGTCGTTGAGATGATTTCCGATGCGTTCTCGTTCGGCGAAAATGGTCCGCAGCCACAGGGCGCGCTCCGGCGGCTCGACGCCAGCGGCGCGTTCCATGGCCTGGCACGCGGCCCAGGCGTGGCCCACCGCGGTGTCGCCGGACACCCTCCCGGCCAGACGCGCCAAGCTCTCGGGGTCGCGGCCCTCGGCCAGTTTTTCGATCCCCTTGTGCACGTATCCCAGGCGTTCTTCCAGGTTCAGCACGGTTTCGCCTACGGCAAGGAACCTGAAATGTCCCGGTTCGATGATCCCGGCGTGGACCGGGCCGACCGGAATTTCGTTGACTTCGTCGCCATGGGCGGAGGCGAACGGGTAGTGCCGGTCCGGTGGCGTGAGTGGCAAGGGATGGCCGGCCAGGGGGGCGCCGGGCCGGAGCGGAAAGGCCCGTTCGTCCCAGGCCTGATGGCGGACCCAGCGCCGGCCATCGGGGTGGCCGGTGAAATGCAGTCCCAGCAGGTCCTGGGTGTGGCGTTCCGGGCGGGCGGCCCCGGGAAAGTGAGGCGCCTGCGACGGCAGCTCGTTCCGACCCGGCGGAAACGACGTTCGCAGCAGAAGATAGTCGCCGGATCTCTCCAGCAAGGCGTTGACGACCCAGCGTTCGCCCTGGGTGTCTCCCCAGCCTGCGGCCCAGCGGCAGCCTTGGGCCGCGGCGGTTTCCGCTGCAATGGCCCAGTCGTCGGGGCTGATGGGGCACAGCAGCGCGGGGCCGACGCAGCCGGCTTGGAATGCCTCCGGACGGAATCCCGGCGTGCCGAGGCTCTGCAACATTGTCGTCAGCCTTTCGGCGCCCACGAAATTTGCCTCGCCGGCAGCGGTTTTGTCGGCGCTCATAGCGGCGCGCTCCCTGCGATCAGTCGTGTGGCTTGGCTGAACCAGTCGGCCAGCACCCCAGGAATCGAGAGTCCCAGCCACAGGACGATCCCCAGATGAGCCATCACTGGCCATAGGTTGGCTTGCACCGGCGCTTGTCCCGCCGGTTGCGGTCCATACGCCATGGGGTGCAGATGGCGGAACAGCCCGGCGAAGGCGATGGCGATCCCCAGCAGCAGGAACGGCGTCAACCAGGGGAAATCCTGCATGGTGGCGGTGAGCACCAGAAATTCGCTGGTGAAGACGCCGAATGGCGGCATCCCCGCGATCGCCACCACGCCCAGCACCAGTCCCCAGCCGACCATGGGCTGGGTCCGCATCAGGCCGCGGATGTGCTCGATCCGCTGCGTGCGGGCGATCTGCGCGGCATGGCCCACGGTGACGAAGATGGCCGACTTGGTGAGCGAGTGCACGGTCATGTGCATCAAGGCCGCAAAGGTCGCCAGCGGGCCGCCTAGGCCAAAGGCGAAGGTCATGATGCCCATGTGTTCGATCGAGGAGTAGCTGAACAGCCGCTTCACGTCGCGCTGGCGGTGCAGGAAGAGCGCCGCCACCAGGAAGGACAGCAGGCCGAAGCCCATCATCAGTTCGCCGGCGAGCATGTTTTGCAGGGAGCCGTCGACCAGCATCTTGGAGCGGACTACCGCATACAGCGCATCATTGAGCAGCAGGCCGGAAAGAATGGCTGACATCGGCGTGGGGCCTTCGGAGTGGGCATCCGGCAGCCAGTTGTGCAGGGGCACCAAGCCGATTTTGGTGCCGTAGCCGACCAGCAGGAAGACGAAGGCGATGCTCATCACCGTGGGGTTGAGCTCGGCGGCGTGGGCATAGAGCACCGACCACTGCAGTCCGTGCTCGCCGATCCCTTCCACCTGGCCGGCGGCGAAATAGAGCAGCACGGTGCCGAACAGGGCCTGGGCGATGCCGACGCCGCACAGGATGAAGTATTTCCAGGCCGCTTCGATCGATTCCGGCGACCGGTACAGGCTGACCAGCAGCACCGTGGCCAGGGTCGCGCCTTCCATCGCCACCCACAGCAGCCCCAGGTTGTTGGTGGTCAGCACCAGGTACATGGTCAGCATGAAGCCCTGGTACATGGCGTGGTAGAGCCGCATGCGGGCGGCGTTCAGCCGGCCGTGGTCGCGCTCGTTGGCCATGTAAGGCGCCGAAAACATCGCCGTCGTGAACCCCACGAAGGCGGTCAGTACGATCAGGTAGACACTGAACGCGTCGACCCGGAATTGCAGGTCCGCCAGCTCGACGACGCCCTGGCGCAACACCTCGACCGCCAACACCAGCGAAGCCAGGAAAGCCAGGCCGCATAGGCGAGTGTTGAGCCGGCCGGCCTGTGGCACATCGCCGCGCCAAGCCTGATACAGCATCCCAGCGAACGGGATTCCCAGGATCCAGTAGACGGCGCTCACGGTTCCACCTCATTCAGCCGGTTCAGGCGATCCACATCCAGCGAATCGATGCTGGAACGTATGTGGAAGAAAAACACCCCGAAGATGACGGCGGCGACCAGCACGTCGAAGGCGATGCCCAGTTCGACCACCATCGGCATGCCCTGGGTCGAGGCCACGGCGGCGAAGAACAGGCCGTTTTCGATGGCCATGAAGCCGATGACGTGGGTGACGACCTGTCGCCGGGTGATCATCAGCAGCATGCCCAGCAGCACCACGGCCAGGCTGACCGCCATGGCGTTGCGGGTCGCCAGCGTGGACAGGTGCTCGATCGGGGCCACCACGTGATAGCTGAACATCACCAGCGCGGCGGCGCCCATCATGACATAGCCGTACAGATACAAGGGTTCCGCATCGCGGTGCATGTCCATGCGGATGATCAGCCGGTGGAGCATCACCGGTATCAGAATGACTTTCAGCGCCACGATGATGAGGGCGGAAATGTAGAGGTGCGGGTAGGGCAGGGTGTAGGCGGCAAGGGCGGTGGTCGCAGCCAGCAAGGCGCCCTGGGCGGCGAACAGATGGATCATGCCGAACAGGCGCTTCTGGCCCAGCATCAGGAATGACGTGAAGACCACCAATGCGGCGATGAACAGGATCGCCTGCTCGTAGATCGAATAAGCCGGAACGGGCATGACGCCTAGACCTCCAGGATGATATGGCTCAGCATGCCGAGCAGGCTGAGCAGATAGGCGAACCCCAGGAACTCCTGCACCCGGAACAGCCGCATCTTCGCCACCGAGGTTTCGGCCAGGGCGAGGACGACCGCCAGCACGCCGAGCTTGGCCGCGATGGCCGCGGCCCCGATGCCGAGCGCCTCGGGCGTGAATTCGCGGGCCAGGCCCCAGGGCAGGAAGATGTTGGCGATGAGCACGCCGTACAGCATCAGCCGGACTTGGCCCGCCCATTCGATCAGCGCCAGATGGCGGCCGCTGTATTCGAGGATCATGGCTTCGTGGATCATGGTCAACTCCAGATGGGTCGCCGGGTTGTCGATGGGGATACGGCCGGTCTCCGCCACCGCCACCAGCAGCAGTCCTCCCAGCGCGAACAGGAAGGAAGGCCGCAGCGCCAGGCCGGTGTCCAGCAGATAGTCGATGGCGACCGAAATGTTGGTGGTGGAGGCGGTCAGGGCCAGGGTGAAGATGGCCATGAGCATGGCCGGTTCCGCCAGCGAGGCGATGGTCATTTCCCGCGACGAGCCCATGCCGCCGAAGGCGGTGCCGACATCCATCCCGGCCAAGGCCAGGAAGAACCGGCCCAGGGCGAAGAAGCTCACCAGGACGATCATGTCGGCAATGGCCGCGGTGGGCAGGTCCACGGCGAAGAACGGCACGATGGCGGCGGACAGGGCCGCCGCGCCGAACACGACGTAGGGCGTGGCCGGGAACAGCCAGGAAGCCGTGTCGGCCACCACCGGGCGCTTGCCGAGCAGCTTGCGTAAATCTCGGTAGGGCTGCCACAACGGCGGCGGGCGGCGGTTCTGCAGCAGGCATTTGACCCACTTGAGCCAACCCGAAAACAGCGGCGCCAGCAGGATGAACAGCACGTCCTGGATCAGAGCGAGCAACCAGTCCATCAGCTTACGACCCCCAAGAGAATGATGAGCGTCACAAAGGAATAGGCGATATAGATGCGCATCTGGCCGGTCTGGATACGGGCCGTTTGGCGCGCAAGCTCCTCGACCACGCGGGCCATCGGCAGGTACAGCCAGCGCCAGGAGCGGTCGCCGATCTCCAGCCGGTAGCGCAGCGCGGTGATCTGCGGACGATCGGCGGGCGCCGTTTCGGGGGCGGAGGTTTCAACGGCATCCCAGACCGGCGCGAAGATGCGCCGGACCGGCTGGACGAAGGCGGCCGCGGTGTACTGCATCCGGGGACTCAGGCCGCCGAAGCCGCAATCCCAGGCCGGGGCCCGCCGGACGGCCGCGCCCCGGTCGCCGTGTTCGAGCCTGCGCAGGAACCACCAGGCCATCGCCATCGCCAGCAGCACCAGCGGCGCCGAATACGAGGCCGTGCTGACGCCCCCCGGCGTCAGCCACAGCCAGCCCCGGGCCGAGGCGCTGCTCAGCGTTTCGCCGAGCAATGGGCGGGTGACGGGCCGCAGGGCATCGAGCACCCAGGTCGGCAGCACCCCGAGCAGCAGGCACAGACCGGCCAGAAAGCCAGGCGCCCAAAGCATGCCGGAATGCGCCACCTCGCGGGCATGAGCGGCCTGCCGTTCACGCGGCTGGCCCAGAAACGCCACGCCGTAGAGCTTGACGAAACACGCCGCCGCCACCGCGGCGGTGAACGCCAGGATCGCCGCCGCCACCGAAACCATGCTGCGCAGGATGCCGTTGTCGATGACCGACGCCGCCTGCAAAGCGGCCTGAAAGGTCAGCCACTCCGAGACGAATCCGTTCAGCGGCGGCAGCCCCGCTATCGCAACCGAGCCCATCAGGAACAAGCCGGCGGTGACCGGCATGCGCTTGATCAGGCCACCCATGTGTTCCAGGTCGTGCTGATGGGTCTGGTGGACCACCGAGCCGGCGGTCAGGAACAGCAGGTTTTTGAACAAGGAATGGTTGAGCACGTGATAAAGCGCGGCGACCAGGCCGACCAGCCCAAGCTGCCCATGTCCCTTGCCGATGAAGACCATGGCAAGGCCCATGCCCATGAACACGATTCCCAGGTTCTCGATGGATGAGTAGGCGAGCAGCCGCTTTACGTCGCTCTGCACCACCGCGTACAGAATGCCGAGCACCGCCGAGCCGGTCCCGAGGCCCAGCACGATCGCGCCCCAGTACCATTGCACATCGCCCAGCAGGTCGAAAGCGAAACGCAGCAGGCCGTAGACCGCGATTTTCAGCATCACCCCGCTCATCAACCCGGAAATGTGAGCCGGCGCCGCGGGGTGTGCTTCCGGCAGCCAGGCGTGGAGCGGCACCAGCCCCGCCTTCATCCCGAATCCAGCCAAGGCCAGTAGGAAGGCCCCGGTTCCCCAGCTCGGAGTCACATGCGTGTCCCGCCAGACATCGAACGCAAAGCTATGGGAGACCGCAGCCAGTATGCCGAACGCCAGGATGATGGCGATGGCGCCGACCTCGCCCATCAGCAGGTAGAGGAAAGCGGCTCGTCGATGCGAGGCATGTTCATGCTGGTAGGCCACGAGGAAATAGCTCGAGACCGTCATCACCTCCCAGGCGATCACGAAAACGTAGGCGTCGTCCGCCAGTAGCACGCCTTCCATGCCGGCGACGAACAAGCCGGTGAAAAGCCCGAGTGCCCCGAAGGAATACTGGCCCGCGAACTGGCGGGCGTAGCCGGGACCGTAGACCCCCGCGGCAATGACGCCCAGGCCGAGCACCACGAAAAAAAAGGCCGACAAGGTATCGAACCGCACGTGCCACTGCAGCCATGGCAGGCCCCAAGGCAACTGGTCGGCAACCGCGGTACCGGCATGGAGCTGCAGGCCGCCTGCCGCAAGTGCCAGCACGCCGGACGCGGTCAGCAGCGCAAACACCCAACGCCGCCAGGCGTGGGGCAGGCGCTGGGGGTGACTCTCCGTCAGAGCCAGGCTTGCGGGAAACGGCGTGCGGATGAGCCCGGCGGCACGCCGGGTCTGGCGTGCCCACGCCGCCCGATGTTCCGCGAGCATGGCCAGCAGACCGGAAAACAGCGCGGCCAGCACGGAGGCGTAGGCCAGAAACAAAGTCATGGTGAGTTCTTGGGAAAGAGGATGGCGACGCCTTTGTGTGGCGAATTCTGTGCCAACGGACCGGCGACCCCTCAGCCTATGGCTATCACCGGATTCTCACGGCGTTTTCCGAACGCTGGGTGTCCGATCGGGGTTGCTATGAACCACAACGGCAGGGGCATTTGAACGGGAATCGGCCGGATAGCGCGTTGCAACGTCATTCCTTACCCGGCACACTGATGCGGTCTTCCATCGGATGGGGATGCCTTTATGGGACACGCACAAGCCGTTGCCGCACCGACGCCGTATGAGCGCCTGATGGCTCTGCCCGACAATTTGGTCGGCGAGATCGTCGACGGCGAGCTTGACACCCGGCCGCGGCCGGCCGGGCCGCATGCGCTGGCCGCCATCGGTCTTTCCCTTGAACTGGGCGGGGCTTTCGGAAAAGGCCGGGGCGGCCCCGGCGGCTGGTGGATTTTGCCGGAACCCGAACTACACTTCGTCCGCGACGTCGAAGTCGTCGTGCCCGACCTTGCCGGCTGGCGCCGTGAACGCATGCCCGCGGTGCCCGAGGATCACCGTTTCGAAGTGGTGCCCGACTGGGTCTGCGAAATCCTCTCGCCCAACACGGCGAAAAAGGACCGCGCCATCAAGCTGCCGCTGTACGCCCGCCGCGGCGTGGCCCATGCCTGGCTGGTCGATCCGCAGGCGCGCACCCTCGAAGGATTCGAGCTGCACGACGGTTCATGGCTGTTGCTCGGCACCTACAAGGACGACGACCCGATCTGTTTGGCGCCTTTCGATGCGGTGACTTTTTCTCTCGCGGAGCTGTGGACCTGAGATGCGTATTCCAAAGTGGGGGTTGCTTTCGATTTTTCCGTTTCAGGCACTGGCGCTCGTCGGTTGCGCGGCATCGAACGAAAAAATCGAGACCGTGGAAGAGTTGCTGGCCGCCGCGGGGTTTCAGATTTTCTACGCCCAATCGCCTCAACAACAGGCCCATCTGGATGCGATTCCCCAGCGCCAGTTGGTCTCCCACCGGGTCAAAGACACTCTGACCTATCTCTATGCCGACAACGAACACTGCGATTGTGTCTACGTCGGCGACCAGGCGGCCCAGGATCGTCTCCGCCAACTCGCGGCGGAAAAGAGGCAGGCGGACTGGCAGGTCGAAGCCTCCGAGCTCAGGCTCGACTGGACCATGAACCCGGCCGTGTGGGGTGGCATGTATCCCTGACGGCGTATTCGAGGTCGGCAGAAGATTCTTGCTGAATCAGAAAAAGCGGGTTCACTCCTTACGTTGACGTACCCGGATTGGCTGCTAAGCTCTGTTCAATGCCTGAACGAAGTTTTCCCCCACCGATGACGCCCGGCGAACAAGCCCAGCTTCGAATTCTCAAGATCCTTGCGGAATCCCCCAGCATCAGCCAGCGGCTGCTTTCCGAGCAGGTCGGGATCAGTTTGGGCAAGACCAACTACCTCCTAAAGGCACTGCTGGAGAAGGGGCTTGTCAAGGCTGGCAACTTCCGCCGCAGCGACAACAAGCTGGGCTACCTCTACTTGCTGACCCCCCAAGGTATCGAGCAGAAACTCAGCCTCACCCGCGCCTATCTGGCGCGCAAGGAGGCGGAATACGAGGCGCTGCGCGCCGAGATCGCCGCGCTGCACATCGAACTGTCGACTCCCGCGGAGTCGAACGCAACCGGTGAAAAACCCATTCAAACCCCGTGATCGATCCATGACCCGAAAAATCGCTCTCATCACCGGCGTCACCGGCCAGGACGGCGCCTACCTGGCCGAATTCCTGCTCAACAAGGGCTACGAAGTCCATGGCATCAAGCGCCGGACTTCGCTCTTCAACACCGATCGCATCGATCATCTCTACCAGGACCCGCATGTGAAGGACCGCCGCTTCATCCTGCATCATGGCGACCTGACCGATTCCACCAGCCTGGTTCGCATCATCCAGAAGGTCCAGCCGGACGAAATCTACAATCTGGCCGCCCAGTCCCACGTCGCGGTCAGCTTCGAGGAACCGGAATACACCGCCAATGCGGACGGCATCGGCGCCCTGCGCATCCTGGAAGCCATCCGCATCCTCGGCATGGAAAAGAAAACCCGCTATTACCAGGCATCCACGTCGGAGCTTTACGGTCTGGTGCAGGAAATTCCCCAGAAGGAAACCACGCCGTTCTACCCGCGCAGCCCGTATGCCGTCGCCAAGCTCTATGCCTACTGAATCACCGTCAATTACCGCGAAGCCTACGGCATCTACGCCTGCAACGGCATCCTGTTCAACCACGAAAGCCCGGTGCGGGGCGAGACCTTCGTCACCCGCAAGATTACCCGCGCCATCGCCCGCATCGCGCTGGGCCTTCAGGACTGCCTCTATCTCGGCAATCTGTCCGCCTTGCGCGACTGGGGCCACGCCCGCGACTACGTCGTGATGCAATGGCTGATGCTCCAGCAGGACCAGCCCGACGACTTCGTGATCGCGACCGGCGTCCAATACAGCGTCCGCCAGTTCGTCGACTTCGCTGCTGAAGAATTGGGGATTTCCCTGGCCTGGGAAGGCGAGGGCGAACACGAAACCGGCAGGGTGGCCGCGGTATCCAGCAAGGACGTCAAGGTGAAGGCCGGCGATGTCATCGTCCGGGTCGATCCCCGCTATTTCCGTCCCACCGAAGTCGAAACCCTGCTCGGCGATCCCACCAAGGCACGGGAGAAACTCGGCTGGACGCCACAGACCAGCCTGCGGGAACTGGTCAAGGAAATGGTCCAGAGCGACTACACCGCCGCCAAGCGCGATGCCCTCGTCAAGATGGCCGGCTTCACCGCCTACGACTACCACGAGTAAGCCGGAATGGAAGCCAGCCCCCGCATCTACGTCGCCGGCCACCGCGGCATGGTCGGCAGCGCCATCGTCCGGTTGCTGCAGCGGCGCGGCCACAGCGGTATCCTGACTCGCACCCGCTCCGAGCTGGACCTCACGGACCAGGCCGCCGTCCGCGCCTTTTTCCAGGCCGAAAAGCCCGATCAGGTTTACGTCGCCGCCGCCAAGGTCGGCGGCATCCACGCCAACAACACCTATCCGGCGGAATTCATCTACCAGAACCTGATGATCGAGGCCAACCTCATCCACGAGGCCTGGCGCGCCGGCGTGCAAAAGCTGCTGTTTCTGGGCTCCAGTTGCATCTACCCCAAGCTCGCGCCGCAGCCGATGGGCGAGGAGGCACTGCTCACCGGCACGCTCGAGCCGACTAACGAACCCTACGCCATTGCCAAGATCGCCGGCATCAAGCTCTGCGAATCCTACAACCGCCAGTACGGCACCGACTACCGCAGCGCCATGCCCACCAACCTCTACGGTCCCGGCGACAACTACCACCCGGAAAACAGCCACGTCATCCCCGCGCTCCTGCGGCGTTTCCACGAAGCCAAGGTAAGCGGGGCGCAAGACGTCGTGATCTGGGGCAGCGGCACTCCACGCCGCGAATTCCTGCACGTGGACGATCTCGCCGCCGCTTGCCTGCACGTGATGAACCTGCCCCGTTCGGTCTATGCCCAACACACCGCGCCCATGCGCAGCCACCTCAACGTCGGCTGCGGGCAGGACATCACCATTGCGGAACTGGCGGGGCTCATCGCCAAAGTCATGGGTTACACCGGGGAAATCGTCTTCGACCCGGGCAAACCCGACGGTACCCCGCGCAAACTGCTCGACACGGGCCGCATCATGGCCACCGGCTGGCAACCCCGGGTCACCTTGGAAGAGGGGCTAGCCAGCACCTACACGGATTTTCTGGAGCATCACCGATGAGTCAGACCGAACATCCCGACATCCGCTGGCAACAGCGTTTCGCCAATTACCGGCGGGCCTTGCAGCAATTGGCCGAGGCCGTCGCCCTGGCCAAAACACGCCCCCTGAGCCGGCTGGAACAACAAGGCCTCATCCAGGCGTTCGAATTCACCCAGGAGCTCGCCTGGCAAGTCATGAAGGATTACTTCGAATATCAGGGCAACCCAGGCATCACCGGCTCCCGGGACGCGATCCGTGCCGCCTTCCGCGCTGGGTTGCTCGAAGACGGCGAAGGTTGGATGGACACCATCCAAAGCCGAAACCGCTCCTCGCACACCTACGACGAAAACACGGCCAACGCCTTGGCCGCCTTGATCGTGGAGCGCTACCTGCCATTGTTCACGGCCTTTGAAGAGCGCATGCAGGGCCTGCAGCAACGAGGGGGGTGAACGCATGGAACGCTTTGGCCTGCCCGAGAAAACCATCGAGCGCATCCGCGCGGTGTTGGCGCAGTACCCGTCCATCGAGCGCGCCGTCATCTACGGATCGCGCGCCAAAGGTACCTACAAACCCGGATCGGACATCGATCTCGTTCTCTTCGGCCAAGGCTTGACCGAAACGGAATTGCTCGAACTCGGCAGCCGTCTCGATGATCTCTTGCTGCCCTATACCTTCGACATCAGCCGCTTCGAAACGCTCCAGAACCCGCAGTTGCTTGACCACATTCAACGCGTCGGGAAGGAGTTTTATTCGAGGGTTGAAGGTTATCGGTTATGAAGTGCGAGAAGCTGAGATTACAATTGGCAGAACGTGCCAATTGGCTCGCAGCAATTAACGTCACCCCCCGCAAACTGCTCGACACGGGCCGCATCATGGCTACCGGATGGCAACCCCGGGTGACATTGGAAGAGGGGCTGGCCAGCACCTATGCGGATTTTGTTGAGGGGGAGAGGGTGTCAGGAGTTAGGTGTTAGGTGGGTGGTGCGATGAGGCCAGAATTCCAGCAAAATTTCCCCTCTGCTTCCGAATTGGAAGCATAAATGGCGACGGCGGGACGTTTTTTTGAGGCTCCAGCGGCTAGCTTCTTCCTCTTCGGGCCGCGGGGAACCGGCAAGTCCACCTGGTTGCGCATGGCATTTCCTGGCGCCCTGAGTGTCGACCTCCTCGACCCGGCTGCTCAGCGGCTTTACCAGGCGCGCCCGGAAAGACTGCGCGAGCTGATCGCGGGGAACCCTCAAGCGCGGGAGGTGGTGATCGATGAAGTCCAGAAGGCGCCTGCCCTGTTGGACGTCGTCCATGAGCTCATCGAAGCTGATCGCCCGCGCCGCTTCATCCTCACGGGGTCCAGCGCGCGCAAGTTGCGGCGGGGCAGCGCCAACCTGCTGGCCGGACGCCTGGTGGAAACGAGCATGCACCCGTTCATGGCGGCAGAGCTGGGCGACAATTTCAACCTACACCGGGCTTTGGAAATCGGTCTCGTGCCTTTGATTTGGCACGCCCCCGACCCGACCGCGAGCCTGCGTGCCTACGCCTCCTTGTACCTGCGCGAGGAAGTGCAGGCCGAGGCCCTGGTGCGCGACATCGGCGCATTCGCTCGCTTCCTGGAGGCCATCAGTTTTTCCCATGGCACGTTGCTCAATCTCGCCGAAATCGCACGGGAATGTCAGGTGGGGCGTAAAACCGTAGAGGGTTATCTCGGCATTCTCGAAGATCTGCTGCTGGCATTCCGTGTCCCGGTCTTCACCCGGCGGGCGAAACGTCATCTCGTGGCCCACGACAAGTTTTATTACTTCGATGCCGGGGTATTTCGTTCCCTGCGCCCTGCCGGACCGTTGGATCGGGCTGAGGAGATCGAAGGCATGGCCCTGGAAGGGCTGGTGGCACAACACTTGCGAGCCTGGATCGGCTATCGGCGACGGGGTGAGCAGCTCTACTACTGGCGCACCAAATCGGGCAGCGAAGTCGATTTCGTCATTTACGGACCGGAAAGTTTCTACGCCATCGAGGTCAAGCGTGCCGTCCATATCCACAGCAAAGACCTGCGTGCCCTCAACGCCTTCCGCGAGGATTACCCAGAGGCCTCGGCCTGTCTGCTCTACATGGGCAAGGATCGCCTCAAGATCGGGGAAATTTCCTGCATTCCCATCGAGGCGTTTCTGAAGGGTTTGCGGCCGGAACAAGCCATTCTGGAACATGAGGTGCCATGAAGTGCGAGAAGCTTGAGGTTTGGAAAATCAGCGCGCGCCTGGCGGCGGAGGTTTATCGTCAAACGGCGGAGCTGAAGGACTATGGCTTCAAGGATAGAATCACCCGCGCGGCGCTATCCATCCCCAGCAACATCGCCGAGGGCATGGAAAAAGAACCCGGCAAGGACCAACTGCGCTTTCTCGACTCGCCCCCGGGCTCTGCCGCGGAATTCGCCACCCAAACCTGGATCGGCATGGAAATCGACTATATCCCCAAAGAAACCAGCGCCTCATGGGTAAAGACCGCCCAACAAATTACGGGCATGCTCACCAACCTGCGCAAGAACCTCAAGGCCAAACATGACTCCTAACACCTTAACCCCTAACACCTAAAGGGCGTGCCGCCCTGATCACCGGCATCATCGGCCAAGACGGCGCCTACCTGGCCGAATTCCTGCTCAACAAGGGCTACGAAGTCCATGGCATCAAGCGTCGGACTTCGCTCTTCAACACCGATCGCATCGATCATCTCTACCAGGACCCGCATGTGAAGGACCGCCGCTTCATCCTGCATCATGGCGACCTGACCGATTCCACCAGCCTGGTTCGCATCATCCAGAAGGTCCAGCCGGACGAAATCTACAATCTGGCCGCCCAGTCCCACGTCGCGGTCAGCTTCGAGGAACCGGAATACACCGCCAATGCGGACGGCATCGGCGCCCTGCGCATCCTGGAAGCCATCCGCATCCTCGGCATGGAAAAGAAAACCCGCTATTACCAGGCATCCACGTCGGAGCTTTACGGTCTGGTGCAGGAAATTCCCCAGAAGGAAACCACGCCGTTCTACCCGCGCAGCCCGTATGCCGTCGCCAAGCTCTATGCCTACTGGATCACGGTCAATTACCGCGAAGCCTACGGCATCTACGCCTGCAACGGCATCCTGTTCAACCACGAAAGCCCGGTGCGGGGCGAGACCTTCGTCACCCGCAAGATTACCCGCGCCATCGCCCGCATCGCTGGGCCTTCAGGACTGCCTGTACCTTGGCAACCTCGATGCCAAACGCGATTGGGGGGCACGCCAAAGACTACGTCGAGATGCAGTGGCTCATGCTGCAGCAGGCTGAGCCTGAAGACTTCGTCATCGCCACCGGCGAGCAATACAGCGTGCGCGATTTCGTCAACGCTGCCGCGCGCGAGCTGGGTATGGAAATCCGCTGGGAAGGGCAGGGCGTGGATGAAAAAGGCTATAGCTTTCTCCCCTCTCCCCTGGTGGGAGAGGGTCGGGGAGAGGGGGGGGAATGGTCCAGAGCGACTACACCGCCGCCAAGCGCGATGCCCTCGTCAAGATGGCCGGCTTCACCGCCTACGACTACCACGAGTAAGCCGGAATGGAAGCCAGCCCCCGCATCTACGTCGCCGGCCACCGCGGCATGGTCGGCAGCGCCATCGTCCGGTTGCTGCAGCGGCGCGGCCACAGCGGTATCCTGACTCGCACCCGCTCCGAGCTGGACCTCACGGACCAGGCCGCCGTCCGCGCCTTTTTCCGGGCCGAAAAGCCCGATCAGGTTTACGTCGCCGCCGCCAAGGTCGGCGGCATCCACGCCAACAACACCTATCCGGCGGAATTCATCCACCAGAACCTGATGATCGAGGCCAACCTCATCCACGAGGCCTGGCGCGCCGGCGTGCAAAAGCTGCTGTTTCTGGGCTCCAGTTGCATCTACCCCAAGCTCGCGCCGCAGCCGATGGGCGAGGAGGCACTGCTCACCGGCACGCTCGAACCGACCAACGAGCCCTACGCCATCGCCAAGATCGCCGGCATCAAGCTGTGCGAAAGCTACAACCGGCAGTATGGCAGTAGCCACGGCATCGACTACCGCAGCGTCATGCCCACCAATCTCTACGGCCCCGGCGACAACTACCACCCGGAAAACAGCCACGTCATCCCCGCGCTCCTGCGGCGTTTCCACGAAGCCAAGGTAAGCGGGGCGCAAGACGTCGTGATCTGGGGCAGCGGCAGCCCGCGGCGGGAATTCCTTCATGTGGACGACCTGGCCGAGGCGTGCCTCCACATCATGAGTCTCGACAAGGCAACCTACGATGCTTCGACGGAGCCCATGCAAAGCCACCTCAACGTCGGCACCGGCGAGGACATCACCATCCGGGAGCTGGCCGAACTCATCCGGCAAATCACCGGCTTTGCGGGAGGCATCCGGTTCGATGCCACTCGGCCCGACGGGACGCCGCGCAAGCTGTTGAATGTTGAACGACTGGCCGCCTGCGGATGGCGGGCCCGGATTCCCTTGCGCGAAGGCCTCGAACAAACCTACAAGGCATTCCTGGCCGAGTCAGTGGGGGCATGACGGGCCGGCATGGTTGGCCGTAGCCTGGAATAACCAGAACAAATACATGACCTTACTTCCGGAAGCTTCAAGCCATGCGTCTTAGCCGGACGGAAATCAGCGCCATCAAGCAAACCGCGCAAGAGGTGTTCGGTGCCGACGTGGAGGTCGTTCTTTTCGGCAGCCGTACTGATGACCATAAAAGAGGCGGGGATATCGATTGGTATATCAAGGCTGGCCAGAATCAGGACCTGACCCACAAAATCAAGTTCCTGGTCCGGCTGGAGCAGAGGATCGGCGAGCAAAAAGTCGATGTGGTTTTCAGCGAGGATGCAAGCAGACCCAGCGAGCGGCAGGCCAAGGCGACCGGTATCCGCTATGAGAGGGATCAGGCTGGAAAAGCTTTTCAGTGACGGCGTGCTGGCCCCGCCGGAAGACAGCGACGCTCCCTGGGTCTTCGTCGAAATCCAGTTCCGGCCCGATGACACTCTGTACCGTCGGCTGCACATCCTGATCGCAGAAGACTCCCAGGCTGCGATTCAGAGGGCGCGCCGTCTCACTCGCCCCGAATATCGGGCACAATTGCCCGAGGCCGTAGATTGGCCAGAACTGCTGGATTTCGTCGAACTCGCCGCAAACCCCATGGGAACGGCTCGGCCGCGACCCATCACGGTCGCAATCCAACCCCGAAAACCCACCCACATCCCCCCGAAAAATTTTTTCCAAAGACCCCTTGCCATCCCGTTTCGGCCGGCTAGACTTGATGTTCAAGTGTTGAACACGCGGCAAGGCGCCATGCTTTCGACGATTCCAACCAACAGACCTCCGTCTCGGCCAAAGACGCATCCGGCCGCTGAGCGAGTTCACCCGTTCGTGCAAAACGTACCCTCCTGGTTCGGCCGACCGCGGTATCACCCTACCATCCAAGCTTTTCCCTTTCCGCCCTTCTTTTTCGCGCCCGCCAGCTCAGCTACTAAATGAATCTTGACAACGTCCGCTCGACGTAAATGAAACTTCCCCCTTTAGGAGAAAGGTCGATGAGGGGGAATACATGACGGTATTTTGATGCGCCAAAAAAATGAAAAGGTTGGAATATGATGGCAATTGGAAAATTTCAGTCAACTAACGTCGTGTTTCATCATGCCACCGTCACCCGCGCCCGGCGTGAGCGGATGAATGGCCACAAAGCGGCAGTGCTCTGGTTCACGGGTTTATCCGGCGCAGGCAAGTCCACCCTTGCTCATGCTGTGGAAGAAACCCTGCACCAACTCGGCTGCCGTACCTACGTGTTGGACGGCGATAATGTTCGCCACGGTCTGTGCGGCGACCTCGGCTTCTCCGTCGCCGATCGCCATGAAAACATCCGGCGTATCGGCGAAGTCGCAAAGCTGTTCACCGATGCCGGGAACATCGTCCTGACTGCGTTCATCTCTCCTCATCGCGCTGACCGAGATTGGGTGCGCAGCCTCCACGGCGAAGGCTTCATTGAAATCCATTGCCGTTGCCCTATCGAAGTTTGCGAATCGCGCGATGTCAAAGGCCTTTACAAAAAAGCCCGCGCCGGCGAGATCAAGGACTTCACTGGCATCTCCTCACCGTATGAAGAGCCAGATAAGCCTGAGGTAGTCATTGAGACCAGCGATATGTCTTTGGATGACAGCGTGGATGCAGTATTGGCATGCCTTCGTAACAGGAAGATTATTGATCCAGTTCACAATGTAATTGAAAGTAATGTCATATGCACGCCATCTCCCTTTGGGAGGGGGCTGGGGTGATGGCGAATATATCACTCTAATTTGCATGGTATTGGTAACCATTGGAGTAAGGTTTTGAATATAAGTGATAAGACTGGAGAGACAAAAAAGAAATGTTCGCTGGAAATTTGAAGGCGACCAATAGGGCGCGGGCGAGAACAGCAACACTGCACTCTGGAAGCCTCCACTTGCGTGAAGTGCTCCGCGGCGCGTCGATCTCCTTTCTGCTGCGTTGTATCGGCACGCTATTGGGGTTTACGGTAAGCGTGGCCATTGCCCGCCTTTTGGGCGCTGAAGGATCCGGGATTTACTATCTGGCGCTGTCCGCCTCGACCATCGCGGCTACTCTGGGTCAATTCGGTTTTGAAAATACGGTGGTTCGCTTCGTCGCCGCCCGCGCCGAGGTGGAAAAATGGGGGGATGTCAGTTTCGTCTATCGGACGGCGGTTAAGGTAGTCGCTCTCGCTTCCCTGTTGGCCGCCTTGCTTCTTTTAGTAGGTGCCCCGTGGTTTGCTGAGCATCTCTTTGGCAAACCAGATATCGAACGCTCCTTGATCTGTGCGTCTTTTGCCGTCGTGCCGTTTGCGCTTACCTCCATCCAGTCACAGGCTCTGCGCGGACTCAAGGAGATGGTAGCGTTCCAATCGCTCCAGAGCGTAATGGTTCCCCTAGGGACCCTGCTGCTGCTGTATCCCGCGATCAGGCGGTCGCAAGCCGAAGGTGCGATCGCGGCTTACGTTACGGCAACGTTTGTTACGGCAATTCTCGCTGGCCTGGCTTGGCGACGTGCTTTCCGAATACGCGCGCCCCGAAGTCTTACAATTCATAGCGCGCTGCATCCTCGTATCCTGTTTCAATCCAGTGGACCGTTGTTCGGCGTGACCCTGACCGCTCTGGTCATGCAGCACGCCCCCACCCTGTTCCTCGGCATCTGGGGCAGTGTCGATGACATCGGGGTGTTCAACGTGGCGAACCGGGTGGCGAATCTCCTGTTGTTTCCGCTGTTCGCAATGATCAGTACCCTGGCGCCCAAATTCGCGGTGTTGCACCAGTCCGGAAAGACTCAGGAACTCGCGCACCTGGTGCGGCATAGCTCAATGATCCTCGGCATTTTCGCGGTATGCGCGAGCACCGCGTTGTACCTGGGCGCAGAGGAGGTCATGAAACTCTTCGGCCAGGACTTTACGGGCGGAATCTGGCCGCTCCGCATCTTGCTGTGTGGCGTACTGGTGAACGTCGCGACGGGTGCCGTGGGCGAGTTGCTGATTATGACAGGACATGAGCGGTGGACGAGGAATCTCCACGTGTGTGGGGCCGCTCTCATCGTGGCGCTCTGCCTCGCGCTACTGCCGCGATTCGGCGCAATTGGTGCGGCCTTCTCGGTTGGTGCGGGTTATGCGGCGTTGAACCTGGCGATGGTGGCGGTAGTGCGAATCCGCCTCGGCTTTTGGCCCTTGGGAGTCCGGCCATGAGGCGGGCTTTGTGGCGCTTCTTTCAAGCTTGGCAGCAACGCAAAGTTTCACCGCGCCTGCAGAATAAGAAATCTATACGGGTGTCACCATGGGCGATGATACGGTAATCGAGTTGGGTGCCGTGGTCACGAAATATGTCTCACCTTGCCCGATCATGGCGGGTAATCCTGCTCGAGTATTGCGGCACCGATTCAGACCCAGGATCGTCGAGCTGCTGCTGCAAGTCGGTTGGTGGGATTGGCCAAGCGAACAAATTCTTGATGACGTACCGTTATTGATGAGTGATTAGGTGGAGCTTTTTCTTCAGCAAGCAGGAGTCGATCCAGGTGTGGGCAAAACCAGCGAAAGTTGATTGGAAAAATTTATATTATAAGATGCCACGTCCGGAGATACAGCACCACATTCCGCCGGGTCCGCATCGGGTGCTTGATGTTGGCTGCGGTGAAGGTATCTTCGGGGAAAGCATCAAACAGCTCGGCAAAGCCGAGGAAGTAGTAGGTATTGAACTTGATCAGTATGCCGCCGAAGCTGCAAGGAGCCGACTGGACAGGGTGATTTGCGGTGATCTCGAAACGTTTGACTGGGACGGATTGGGACTTGCCAAGGGGGCGTTCGACTACGTCGTCTGCGGTGATGTCTTGGAACACCTTAAAGACCCTTGGGATGCGCTGCGGCGACTGTCCACCCTGCTGAAGGAAAATGGCCGGCTGATCGCATCGATCCCCAACGTTCGCCACTGGAGCGTGACTCTGCCGTTGCTCTTCCTAGGGGCATGGAACTACGCCCCACGAGGCATTTTAGACCGTACCCACCTGCGGTTTTTCACTCGAAGGACTGCATGCCGCATGTTCATGGAGGCAGGGCTTCAGATCGAGCGTTGCGATGGATTACGTTTTTCAAAAAAAGACCGAGTAATCCACCTCCTCCTGCTTGGATTAGGGCCGGAATGGTCGAGTCCCCAATGGCTGTTGATTGGTTATCCGGAAACGCAGAGTGTTCAAAAATGAGTCCCCGGATCAAAGCTGCTTTGCTCAGCCTAAAAAATTACTGCGACGGTCTTTTGCTTTTTCTTCTCACCTGGGTCGGATATGTGCCTTCCCATATGTTCCGCAAGATGGTATATCGTCTTTGTGGGGTGCGTATGGGCAAGGGGACCAGCTTCCACTGGCGTGCGCGATTTTTTGCGCCGTGGAACCTCGAGATTGGCCACAATACCATCATTGGCAATGATGCCTTTATCGACGCGCGAAACGGCGTCACTATCGGCAACAATGTATCCCTTTCCATGGGGGTATGGATCTGGACGATGGAGCACGATCCGCAAGACCCGTGGTACGGGGCCAAAGGCGGGCCGGTTGTGATTGAAGATTATGCCTGGATCAGTTGCCGGGTGGTCATCTTGCCCGGGGTTACGATTGGGAAAGGCGCGGTCGTGGCGGCAGGGGCTGTGGTAACCAAGGATGTGCCACCTTATAAGATCGTGGGTGGTGTACCCGCTCGGGTGATTGGCGAGCGGACTCGGGATTTGCGATATACCTTGAAGTTTCATAAGCCGTTTCAATGAGAACAGAACAAAATAGTTATTTGTATAAGTTGCAAAAGACCGCGTTGTTTAATTTTTGGTATTTTCTATTTACCATTTGCTGTAGCCACTAGGTTGCCCGTCCTATTATATCAACGCGTACTTGTCAGGAATCATCGGGTACCTGGCAAATAGGTTTTCGAGATATCTTTGGAAAGGAAGAAGCGGATGATCAAGATAGTAGATTGTTTCCTCGCGGTTTTCACGATCCCGGCAGCCTTTTTACTCAAGTTAATTCGTAGGCTTGGGATCAAGCGTTTTCCGTGGTGCCGCAAGGTGCTATTTACCATAGGCGTGTTGCCAATCACCAACCACTACTATGAACCCTTTCCGGAAACGGAAGTCCTCGGAAACCGTTATGACGGAAAAGACCGGCTTTCGGGAATCGATTGGAACGTGGACGAACAGCTCGCGTTACTTCAGGAATTCCGTTACGTCGACGAATTACTCGCGATTCCTCGGTATTCGGGGGACCCTTTGCAGTTTTACATCGAGAATCCTGCCTTTGGCTCTGGAGATGCGGAATACTTATACAGCATTATCCGACACAAGAAGCCCCGGATGATGGTGGAAATTGGGGCTGGTCACTCGACGCTCATCGCGCGCATGGCTATGAACAAAAACCGGGACGACGATCCGACATATAGCTGCCGACACATCTGTATCGAACCCTACGAAAAGCCTTGGCTTGAAAAAACGGGCGCAACCATCCTACGCAAAAGGGTCGAAGATGTGGATCCATCTCTTTTTCAGGATCTCGGAGGCGATGACCTATTATTCATTGACTCGTCTCATGTGATTCGATCCGGCGGCGATGTTCTGCATGAGTATCTGCGAATCATGCCGGTCCTGCCTCCGGGCGTGATTGTTCATGTACACGATATATTTACCCCCAATGATTACCCCAGGTCATGGATATTTGAAGATATGCGCCTTTGGAATGAACAATATTTGCTGGAGGCCTTTCTTATTGGAAACAATGACTGGAAGATTATTGGAGCATTAAATTTTCTAAAGCATAGTTACTATGCCGAATTAAAGAATGCTTGTCCATTTTTGAATCCAGAACGTGAGCCTGGGTCTTTTTACATACAAAAGGGCAGATGATCGTCGGGGGCAGTAAAAAAGTTGGCTATGCGATATGATTTATTAGTATGTTTCGAATGAAAAAATATAGAAGAAGCGATGATTTGTGAGTGCTAGCGAGAGTCTGATGATAAAGGATTGGGATCATGCCTTAATTCGAGTTCGTGACAAGTAACATGGCGTGCTTACCGTATGATGTAACGTGAGGTATCTTTTCATGCTTCTCGGTCTCCTTTCTCTTCTAGGGTTGCGGTAGGCTTGATTTGCTTCTTTAAGTCACGCATCGTGGAAAAAAAATTACAGATCGCGGAATTGTCGCCGTATTCATTGAGAAGTGTAAGAACCGTAGTTTCGAAAGGGAAAGCGAGATATCGCGTGGGGTGGATTGCGATCTTTCTAGCGATGACGTTTGCAACATTTAAATACTTTCCTGGAATGGAAGTACCGCGGGAACTGTGGAACGTCGCCCTGTTTTTGTTTCTGCTGGGACCCTATGCACTCTGGAAGCTGAGAAATGGATTCCGCTTTACGAGTCTGGAGCTCTATGTCATCGTGATATTGACCACGATTCCGGCGATTTCGGCTTTCGCCGCCCATCAGGAATTTGGGCAGCCCATTCTTTACGGCGTACTGGCTAAGCGCAACCTGGTATTGTGTGGCGGGGCGCTGGCTTTGCTTTACCTGCTACGTCGAGGGAAGGTGGGAGTTGGGGAGATTGAAAAAAGTCTCCTTCTTCTGGTGTGGGCGACGTTGCTGCTTTATCTTTCGATTGACCTAATATTTGACCCTGCTGATTTTGCGGACGAATATAAAAGTTTTGCTAACTCTGAATCGAAGTGGGAAAAAGCGGCGTTCAAGTTTGCCCCTGAGTTTATCATCTTTGGTTTCTTTTATTATGGATTTCTTGCCTTTCGTGAGCGGCGGAATAAATATTACCTATACGCATTCGTGCTGCTCTTCTATTTGTTGATGACGGGTCAGAGGACGATGTTGCTCTCGGTGATCCTGTCTTTTCTTATCTTGATTTATCGATTTGGCTCCCTGCCTCGATTGGTAGTATACGTTCCGGCTTTGTTGATGGGTTTCGTTGCTTGCTTGTCGCTTTATTATATTTATGATCCTGATCAATTTATTTTCCTTCTGGAGAAATTTCAAGACGCATTTACCGTGCTCCTGACCGGCGAGGAAAGCAACGACGTTTCAGCGAATGCGAGAATTTCGGAATTTCAGTTGGCGAGGCCGTATGCCGAAAAGCACTGGTTTCTGGGAAATGGCGACATCAGCAACCAATGGGAAGGTGGATATGAAGGCATCCTCGGAGAGTATTTTCACCCATCGGACATTGGTTGGATCGGAGTTGTCTATCTATATGGGATCGTGGGGTTTATGCTGTTCGTGGTGCAATTTCTGTTCGCTATTCGGTATGCGCGGCAGATCAAGCATGGAAAATACGGGAAGTTGGTTGATGCGATTCAAGGATTTTTGCTTTATTATTTTATTATTTCGATGGTGACTGGGCATTTTGTGCATTTCCCGCAAGTCAGTTTGATGTTCATTGCGTTGCTTTGTCATATCCGGTATGAGCCGAGTGAATGCCTTCGTCGAATGTGGATGATATCGTGATGAAAACACGAACCTGCGTAATCACCATCAACTTCCGGAACTTCAAGGACACTTATGAAGATGACTTAGAGTTTTCGCTGAGTAGGAGGCGGTTATGAAGCAGCTTCGAACCTATGTCATCACTGTCAACTACCATGGGTCGGCAGATACCGCCAATTGTCTGGCATCGCTCGAGCGATCCACTGTCCCGGTCAAAACAGTGGTGGTGGATAATACGCCTGATGATCCCGCTCTTGAAAAGGCGCTGTCCCCTTTTGAAAACATCAAACTGATTCGAGCACCGGAAAATCTGGGATTTGGTCGGGGTAACAATTTAGGCATTGATTGGGCCCTTCAACAGCCAGATTGTGAATATATTCTTATTCTGAATAATGATGCCACCATCAAGGCGGATGCGATCAAGCGCATGGAGGCGGCGATGGACACCCACCCAGAGGCCGCGATCGTGACGGCCAGAATCGTGCTTGCGGAGGATGAATCGAAGCTTTGGTATGGGGGTGGGGAGGTGGATTGGCGGCGCGGCGGAAGTCAGGTGCCTGGAGTATTGGGGCCGGCCGCTGCGCCACTGGCGATGCAGTCGCGACATGTTTCTTTTGCCAGCGGGTGCGCCATGCTTGTCAGAAGAGAGGTGCTCGAAAGATATGGGGGCTTCGATGAACGCTATTTCATGTATGAGGAAGATTTGGAGCTCGGATTGCGTCTGACGAATGAGGGTTGGAAGATTTGGTATGAACCGTCAGCCATTATCGTGCATAAAGGGCAGGGCAGTCTGCGACGGGAGCAGGGTAGCCGGTTTATTGGGGCTTGGATGCCCGACAATCCTAACTTGTCCTTTTATGCCTACCACATTATGAAAAACAGACTGCTGACCATGAAGCAGTACATGAAAGGGAAGGATCGGATACGGTTTTATGTCTATTTTCCGCTGTTTCTCTTGGCAAAACTGTTCAGGTTTGCACTTCATCGCCGATGGAGGGCGATCCAGGCTATGTATGATGGTTGGCGAGCGTACAGAGATGAGATACGAAAGGCCATGCCATGAGCCATTGGGTTGAAACGGTTAAAAAAGACCTGGAGATGTTTCGTCTTGTTCATCCGGAGAAGGGGCTCTTCAAGTATCTTTATTTTCCGGATTTCAGGGCGGTGCTGTTGTTCAGGCTCAGCCAGTTGTTGTATGGCAAGCGCATCAGTCGTCCGTTGGCTTACCTGTGCACCATGCTCAACGATCTGGTTCACGGTGTTTGGATAGGGCCAAGAGTAGAGGTTGGTCCTGGGCTGTTCCTTGGACATCCAAGGGGGTTGGTTGTCAATCCGGGAACCCGGATTGGATGCTATTGCTCGATCATGCAACGCGTGACCTTGGGAGGGCCGAATGTCACAATAGGCAATTATGTAGAGATCAATGCAGGCGCACAGATCATTAGTAATGCGCGCGGTGAAAGGCGGCTCAACATTGGCGACAATGTGATTGTTGGCGCCGGTGCGGTAGTGGTGAAAGATGTGCCCGCAGGAAGCGTGGTGGTTGGTGTTCCGGCAAACATCGTAAAGACTATTATGCCTTCTGACAATTGGGTCGAGTTCAGAAAGAGAAGGAATATGGAAGATGGGCGGAACATATGAGGAGGGCACTGCCGCTCCTGAACGCTCTGTTAAGAGAATATTCGGAAAACTGTGCCAACTTGTTGCCCGCAAGATGCCGTTGATTCCGGGCAAGGTGCGAGTGTTGCTGCAGAGGGTGAATGGAGTGCATTTTGTGGATTGGCACTCGGTCTTTCTTGGTGAAGATGTCTTCTTCGACGACATCTATCCCGAGAATATCTTTGTGGGTCGCAATGTGCGTATCACGGCTGGCGTGCGAATCCTGACACATTATTTTGATACAAGATTTCAGCCGACACCAGAAAGGCCATTCCGTTTTTATCAGGGTAAGGTACATATCGGTGACAATGTTTTCATCGGTGTCAATACAGTGATCGTCAAGCCGGTGAAGATTGGCGAAGGATCTGTGATTGGAGCCAATTCGGTGGTGACGCGCGATATCCCTGCCAACGCAATTGCCGTAGGTTCACCAGCAAGGGTGGTGGGTATGCGCCCTCCTATGAAAAAGATTGTAGAGATTCAAGGGTGAAGTGCAAATTGAGTAATGCAGGTCAGAAAGTGCTTGAGGAGCATCCATCCATCATTAGCCGTGAACTGAACCGAAACCGCAGACGGTGCGGCTACACGCCGAAGCAGGCGCATCGGCGAATGGGAAGCCGACACGATCACCGGCGGGAATCGCCAACAGGCCATTGTCAGCCTGGTCGAACGCAAGACTGCTACCGCCGTTAGCGATGCCGTGACCCGACTACTCAAGCCCTACTGCTCCAAGGTGCACACCCCCACCTCCGACAGGGGGCAGGAGTTTGCCAAGCACGAAGCGATCAGCAAAAGGCTTCAAGCGGGCTTCTACTTCACCCACCCTGATGCGTAAGGGGAGCGAGGCACCGAACGACAACACCAGAGGACTGATCCGTTGGCACTTTCTCAAGAACCGGGGCTTCCATATCGGACACGGTCGTCAGAAGAATCGAGACAAGTATATGGAAAGCTTTGATTTGCGAAACCCACAATGACTAATTTTTTTATATATTAATGGCTAAAAAGCCTATTATTGAGCATGCAAAGTCACTCAAAATGGTTGAAAGATGAATGCTGCCATTGTCAACATGGTATTTCCGGCGTTTCTATTTGCGAAGTATGTCCAAATGGTGTGGCAGGAGCTCTGGGATGACTTACAGAGTGGGGGAGGTAAGCAATTATAAAAAAGAAAAAGACTATGCTTGCACAGCTTGATCATTTATATTTGCAAGCGCGTCCCGCGAAAGTGATCGCTCGCTTGATTAGTTACGTGCTATTTGAAGGAAGGCCTATAACTACCCGTGGACGCTGGATCAATCCTTTGGTCTTTTCGCATTTTTTCCTGGAGAAGAAACTTCCGCAATTAAAAGAAGTTCGAGAGCCATTATTCATCCTCGGTACCGGACGGAGTGGTACGACGATATTGGGCACTGTGCTTTCCATGCATCGGGAAGTTGGATTTCTCAACGAGCCAAAGGCATTGTGGCACGCGATTCATCCCCATGAGGACGTGGTAGGCAATTATAGCCGAGGACAAGCCCGCTATCGTCTGGGGGTTGATGATGCAACGGATGAGGTGAAAAGGAATGCTCACAGGCTTTTTGGTGCGTATCTTCGCTTCGTGCGTTCCGCACGCCTCGTAGATAAATATCCCGAGTTGGTCTTTCGTGTGCCGTTTGTGAAGGCGATCTTCCCAGACGCAAGGTTTCTATTTGTGGTGCGGAATGGCTGGGATACTTGTGCATCGATCGATCAATGGTCTTCGCGTTATGGAGTGAGGGTGCAAGGAGAGAATCACGACTGGTGGGGTGTGGATCGACGCAAGTGGAAGCTGATGCTAAAAGAGTTGATTGAACCTGATCCTATTTTTGCGGGTGCTTTGGATACGATTCGGCAACTGCAACGAGATACGGACATGGCAGTAGTGGAATGGGTTGTCACCATGCGGGAGGGGTTACGGTGCCTGAAAGAGAATCCAGATTGCATGCGCATGGTCCGCTACGAGGATCTGGTCGTCAATCCGCGGGCAGTCTTACGTGAAATCGCCACTTTTGCCGAATGGGGAGAAGACGAAGTCTTTTTGCGTTATGGAGAGACGGTACTTCGTTCTGCCCCGCGACGGGCGGGGTTTGAGATGCTTGCAGAATTGCGTCCTTTATTCGACGAGACTATGCGGGCCGTGGGGTATCGCATTGAATGATAAGAACATAAAGGTTGCAATCATCGAGCCTGTCGGAGGTCATGGTGGCATGGATTATTACGACTTCGGCCTCGGCGGCGGTTTGGCTGAGGAGGGCGTCGATGTGGTGCTCCATACCTCCGATGAAACACCGATCCCAAAGGCAGCGGCTTTTTCGGTGCACCCGATTTTTCGAGGGATCTACGGGCCGGATCAGGTCTGGCGCCGGGCTGTACGCTTTATTTGGGGGAGTTTGATGGCGCTCGGTGCCGCCGTTGTGGAACGGCGCAGGGTGGTTCATTTTCATTTCTTTCATGTGGGCATACTTCAGGCCATGCAGATTATGCTGGCGCGTAGCCTGTTTCGTCGGGTGGTCGTCACTGCCCATGATGTCGAGTCATTCGTGGAAGGCCTGGAGACACACGGTTTGAGCCGCAGGGTCTATCGCTGGGCAGATGGGGTCATTGCGCACAATCGAGTCAGTCAGAATGAACTCGTGGCGCGGCTTGGGGTAAAGCCAGACAAGATCGCGGTGATCCCGCACGGTCATTACCTGCACATGCTCCAGCCCTTGCCTCCGATGGGGGAGGCGCGGCATCGGCTTGGACTTCCAGGTTCGGCAAAGGTGTTGCTCTTCTTTGGCCAGATCAAGCAGGTGAAGGGATTGGATGTACTGATCGAGGCCATGCCTGAAGTGCTTCGCAAGCATCCGGATGCCGTCCTGGTGATCGCTGGACGGCCGTGGAAGACCGATTTTTCGGCTTACGCCAGACGTATCGAGGAACTGGGAATCGGCGACCGCTGCCATCGTGACATCCGCTACATTCCGGACGCAGAGGTGTCGTTCTATTATGGGGCCTGTGATTTGGTGGTGCTCCCTTATAGGCGCATTTATCAAAGCGGGGTGGTGTTGATGGCAATGAGTTATGGCAAGCCGGTACTTGTGTCCGATTTACCCGGCATGACCGAGATCGTGCGCGACGGAGAAAACGGGTTGGTGTTCAGGCGCGAGGACCCCAAAGACTTGGCCCGACGCTTGAATGCAGTTTTGGAGGAAAAGGCTTTGCTGCAAGCCGTCGCCGAGAAAGGTCTGGCGTACGTCCGTGCGATACACGACTGGCGCGAGATCGGGAGACGCACGGCGGCGGTGTACCGTGCCTTGTTAAATCTTCCAGCTTGAATGGAGGAATCCAGTGTATTTTTTCCAATGGTGGAATCGGAAGCACGTCGTGGTATCGGCGTTGGGGTTGTGGATATGGGGCTGTTCGGCTATCGCTGCACCGGCGCCGATCCGCGGTTTGCATGTCGTCACCAAGGCCGTTCCCTTGGAGAAGGTAAAGCACTGGATCGATCAGGCCGCGGAGGCCCAATTCAATACGTTGATTTTGGGCGTTGGCTGGGGCGGCAGCACGAAGCTGAATAGTATGCCGTGGGTTACCGAGGATACGGCGTGGAGCCGGGAACAGTTGCTCGAAGTGGTGAACTATGCGCGTGGCAAATCGCTGGAAGTGATTCCGAACCTTCCCTTGCTGACCCATCAGTCCCAGTTCTTGGGCAACTCTCATCCTGAGTTGCTTTATAACTCCGAAACCTACGATCCGCGCAACCCAAAGGTTTACGAGCTCGTATTAGCGGTATTGGAAGAAGTCATCAATCTTCTCCACCCCTCGGCCATCCACATTGGGCACGATGAATTGTATGGTAGCGCCGAAAGACCGAAAAATTGGAAAACGGGCGAGGCGCTTCTGCCGGCGGAGTGGTTTCTCAGGGATGTTCATCGGATTCACGACTACCTTGCGCAGCGCGGCGTAGAAACCTGGATGTGGGGGGATATGCTGATCGCGCCTGAGGAGTTCCCAGAAATGAATCGGGTTTTTCTCTTGGGCGGGGTTCCCGGCTACGGCGCGACCTTGCGGCGGCAATTGCCCAAGGACATCGTGATCTGTGACTGGCATTATGACGAGAAGCTGGACGGTTTCGATTTGGCGGCTCCAGTGGAGTCTTTGTCGCGACTCTGGAAAAGGGAGGGAGCGCCGAAAACTCCGGAATTCCGAACGATCGAAGCGTTTCGGCAGGATGGATTCCGGGTGGTGGGGGCGACGTTCGAGAAGGAGGCCACCACCCGGGCGTTCAGCGCCTATGCCGCGCGGCATGGCGCTTCCGGGATGATGGCAACGGTCTGGTTCGATATCTGGAAAGACCCTTCGATCGTGGATCAGATCATCGAGACCTCGGGTGATGCGTTTGTCGGAGACTTTCCCGATGGCCCATAAAACGCTGAGTCTGGCGTTTCTTGGTACCCGTGGCATTCCCGCCCAATACGGGGGCTTCGAGACTTTCGCTGAGGAACTTGCGGTTCGGCTGGCCGAGCAGGGCGTTTTGGTGACCGTGTACTGCGAAAAAGGGCCGGCTGAGGCGCTTGGAGTATACCGGGGAGTGAAGCTAGAGTACGTGCCGGCGACCCGTTGTGGTCCTTTGACCACGGTTTTATTCGATCTGCGTTGCCTGTGGAGGGCTCGCAAGAACCACGATGTCGTCTATATGCTCGGGTATGGCGCGGCGGTATTTTGTTTCCTGCCCAGGCTTTGGGGGTGTAAGGTTTGGTTGAACGTCGATGGAATCGAATGGCGGCGTGCTAAATGGGGGCGGGTGGCGCGGAGCTATTTCAAGATTATGGAGTTCTTCGCCACGCGTGTTCCCGATCGGGTCATCGCCGATGCAGAAGGGATCCGGCAGCACTTGCTGCAACGCCACAAGCGCTTGGCGCCTTGTTCGGTGATTCCTTACGGAGCGCCGGTGGTCGAGTGTCCACCCGATGCAGACCTGCTTCGGTCGTGGGGGGTGGTGCCGAGGGGGTATTACCTGGTCGTCTGCCGTCTCGAGCCGGAGAACCACGTCAGGGAGATCATCGAGGGATTCCTTGCGAGTGAGACTTCGCACCCCTTGCTCATCATCGGCGATCACAGCCGCAAATCCGATTATGTTTACGCCTTGCGGGGTTATGGCTCGGATCGAGTCAGGTTCCTCGGGACCATTTTTGACCTGGAGAAATTGCAGTCGTTGCGCTATCATGCCGTGGCCTATTTTCATGGTCATTCTGTCGGCGGGACCAACCCATCGTTACTGGAAGCGATGGGCTGCGGCAATCGAGTGCTTGCGCACGATAATTGCTTCAATCGCGAGGTGCTGGGCAGTAATGGCTGGTTTTTTCGCCAAGCAGATGATATTCCAGAGCTTGTGCGGAGGGTCGAGGGACTTTCAGCGTCTCAGTCTGCCGAGATGAGTTGGGCAGTGCGGGAGCGGGTGCGGTTGCATTATAGCTGGGACCGTATCGCTGCCGACTACCTCCGGCTCTTGGAGTCTGAGCGAAAGACGCCGGCTAATCCTGATTCGATGTCTAGTCTGTCCGATATGCCTTGAAGGAAGAAGGTGTTCCCTTCGTCCTCGGAGCAAGAACAATGTCTCGGAATTGGATCTCGAGCGCCACCCCAGTCCCAGACGCTGACGTGCAGTGGGAAGTGGGCTCGAGTGTCCGCATCGGAATCCACCGAGCTAAAGGTGGAGCCCGGCCATGCGGGGTCGAAGACGCGTGAACCCCGGCTGTTCTAGAATTCAACGTCAGTCAAAAAAATTCTTGACCAACTCTTGAAGCAGTCTTTTCGACGTGCCAGTACTGACGGAACCTGGGCGGCCATCCAGGCGCATGGATCGCCGCTGGCGGTTGCCATCAGCGAGCCGGACCGGGGTATCTACGATGCATTGAATAAGGGGATTGCCCGCAGTACGGGGGATGTGATCGGTTTTCTGCATGCGGATGACATTTATGCCCACGATGGGGTGCTTGCGCGCGTTGCGCAGGCGTTCACTGATCCGTCGGTGGATGCGGTGTACGGTGATCTGCTGTATGTAAGCAAGGACGATACGTCGAAGGTGATCCGCCACTGGAAGGCAGGCGCATTTTCGCGGCGCAAGCTCTCCCGAGGCTGGATGCCGCCGCATCCTACCTTGTATGTCCGCCGGGCGGTTTATTCCCGGATCGGCGGATTCGATACGGCTTACCGCATTGCTGCGGACTATGACTTCGTCTTGCGGCTATTCTCACAGCCCGATCTGAGGACGGTCTACGTCCCCGAGGTGTTGGTGAAGATGCGGGTGGGAGGGGCTAGCAACCGTTCTGTGCGCAATGTCCTTCGCAAGTCAGGTGAGGATCTGAAGGCCTTGCGCGGCAATCGGATCGGAGGCGTGGGGGCGCTGATGTGGAAAAACCTGAGCAAGCTGGGCCAGTTTCTCTGACGTGTAGGTTCAGGAGAACCTGTTGATGTGGCAATCCTGTCGTTCGGCGAGGCTACGCCCACGGTAGGGCTCCGCTTGCCACGCCGTTCAGGAAAGCATGGTCCGCATCGATGCTAATCGGCAGCCTTGATCCGTGTCGAAGATTTCCGGCGCGCCATGTCGCCTAACGGGTTCTCCCGGGGTCCGGCAAACGGGTGGTTGAGGTGGAGTTCGTCGATCCGTCGCATGAGCGTCAGGTCGCCCTTTGAGCCCGGCTGATGCCGGCAATACACCAAAGAGCAGGAGATTCCAGCAATTCCACTGGCGCACCATAGGAAGCTTATCGGACCGGACGATCATCGTTTTGCGCTCGCATCGCCCACGCGACCGATCGCGGCTGCCAAAAAATCACGCCCTCGATCGCTGCCCAGGCTACCTTAGAGCCTCGAAGACCGCCCAGTGGTTTCTTCTCTTTCGTTTCATCTTCATGTTCTCTTTTTTCATGCAGGGGCGGTGACTAGCACAGAAACTTCACTCAAGCAGCTGTCCGACTTTCCGTGGCCGCCTCCGATTCCTGAGGGGGGGCAAGCGGTGCGCCGGATAGTGGAGGCGTTGGCAGGCCCGGGAGGGCGCTGGGACCGCGCTTCCGGGGATGGTGCGTAGGGGGTCGCGCCGAGACGACATGCGCATCCGGCCATTGAATTTTTTTTTCCCCCTTCTACAATGGTCCACGCTGTTGTTTTTTTTCTCATCCATCACTTTTTTGGGGGGCCCCATCATGAAGGTTGCATTCACTCGACTCACGATGATTTTTGCTTTGGCATTGCCGCTGACGTTGGCGGCGGTGGCTCCAGCGGCCGCCAATACTTCGCTATCGGATGCTGACAAACAGCTTATCCGAGACACACGGCAGGCGGTCGGGGATCAAACCAAGGCCGATCTGGCAGCGCTGAAGGCTGATCTTCTCGCCGGGAGGATCACCAAGGAGCAGTACAAGGCCCAGGCTAAGGAAATTCAGGCCGAACAGAATTCATTGCTGTCAAAATTGGACAACAGGGCCAAGGCGGCTGATGTCGCAAGAATACTGAAGGAGATCAGGGATAATCCTGAGGGTGCATCCGACTCTGCGAACCATTCTGGCGGACAGTGGCGAAATTTTATCGTGGGGTTGTTGGCCTTTTTGTATCACCACTGCGGAGAACTTCAACCTCCACTATTTTGCGTGAGTCGGGGCTGATCTCGTTCAACAGCGGCGACACCCGCCGGGCCGATGCTCCGGCGGGTGTCGTTGTTGCGTTTGGCACCGAGTGATCGTGGCTGCTTTCGCTGAAAAGAGCCTGTTCATCGCCCTACTAGGCCTGCTCCTATGGCTGCCGTTGCCATTGGGTAGTAACCGTACATGGGCGGTTTTTCTTTTTTCGGCCATGGCGTTTATATTGGGAGCGTTATGGCTTCTGCTTCATGCCCACGGTAGGGCTCCGCTTACCACGCCGTTCAGGAAAGCATGGCCCGCATCGGTGCTGATGGCCGCGTCGTTGCTTTGGGCGGTTTTGCAGGATATGCCTATATCGCCCAGTTGGATCGAGGTGTTGTCCCCTCAGGCGGCGCGGCTGTATTCCTCCTTGGCGGAGGTGGTTGAGCCAGGGGTTACCGCAGTAATCAGTGTAGACGCATATTACACTCGTCTCGCGGCGTTCAAGGGTTTGGCCTACCTCATCCTGTTCGCCTTGCTCCTCCTGCTCGCACGTGGTCATCGTCAAGTGACGTGGCTGGCCTATTCGCTCGTTGCCTGTGGTGTGCTGGAGGCTTTGTACGGGTCCGCAAAATCTTTGACCGGACTTGAGTTTGGTTTCTTTGGTCAAGAAGTCGCCAAGGGCGTGGCGACCGGCACATATGCCAATCGCAATCATCTTGCTGGGCTCCTGGAGATGACGATAGCCGTCGGCATAGGATTGCTGATCGCCGGCAGATTTTCATCTCCTGGGCATGGCTGGCGGGATTGGCTGCGGGGCGCTGCGGGCTTTCTTCTCAGCAACAAGGCGCCGCTTCGCATTGCGGTCGTGATTATGGCCATTGGCCTGGTGCTGACCCGCTCCCGGATGGGGAATGTTGGATTTGCAACGTCGCTGAGTATTGCCGGCGCCCTTTACCTGCTGATCGCTCCGTCATCGCGATTTTCTGCCGGGATGATTTTGGCTATGCTGGCAAGCATCGTCCTCATTGATCTTCTTGTCATTGGGAGTTACTTTGGCATCGAAGAAGTGGCCCGGCGGCTCGAAGAGACGAGTGCGACCGAAGCGTCAAACCGGGTCGATCTCTATGATTACGCGATGCCCTATGTACGGGATTACCTCCCGTTCGGTTCGGGGGCGGGTTCCTTTTTTGCGGCATTCCTCCCTTATAGCGGCCAGGAGGTTATTAAACAATATGCCCACGCCCACAATGATTATCTGGAGTTTCTGGGGGAGTGGGGCGTTGTTGGGTTTACAGCCATGGGCCTTGCGGTGGTTCTAAGCCTGGCTGTTGCAGTGTCCGCGCTGCGTCAGCGGCATGATGCCTTGCTGCGGGCCATGGGTTTTGCTTCCTTCATGGGGATAGTGGCGCTATTGATACACTCGTCTGTTGATTTCAATTTGCAGATTCCGGCGAATGCGGCTTTCTTCGTGGTGCTCATGGCGCTGGCCTGGATTTCCGCTTTTTGTCATCAGCATGACCCTGCCAGGGCGTCGACAGGTCGACACGCCGAGGACGAGCATAAACCTCCACGAAGGAGGCATCAGTGAGAGCAGGCCACGTACCCTGCGCCCGCCTTTTGGCCTTCTTGTTTGGGGGGCTGGCCTTTTCCCATGGCGGTGGGGCGTCCGCGGAGAGTCCGAGTTCGAGCGCTGCCGGCGGATATGGTTCGTACACATCTCCCCTCGTATCCGGTGGTGGGGATAGTCCCTACCTGCGCACGCGTCCCATACTGGACACGGGGGATGCGCCGACGGAGGGGGCGGGCTGGCTGGAAGGGTTCCGGCTGCCACTGTTGACGCGGATTCGCCTGGGTGAATACTACGACGACAATGTCTTCTACAATAATCTGAATCGCCGGTCGTCTTTCGTCACCATCGTTAATCCACAGTTCCTGGTGCCGATGCGTTTCGGCAAGCAAAATTTGGGGCTGGCCTATTCGTTTCGCGGCAGCATTTATGAAAATGCCTCGCAGAATAATTATGTCGATAATTATCTGAATGCTTTTTCTGATCTGGAGTTCAACCACCGCGCCAGGTTGATGCTGAACGGTAGCCTTGTTTTCGCCCATGATCCGATCGGTACGATGTTCAGCCAGGGTAATGTGGTCAACTTGTTAAACGAACCCAATGAATGGCATGAAGGAACCTTCGGAGCCCAATTCCGTTACGGAGCCGACAAGGCAAAGGGCCGTATCGACCTTTACTTCAATTTTGTGAGCAGGACCTACGACAACCATCCTTTGCTCACCAAACTAAGAGACGTCAACGGCTATACGCTCGGTGGGACATTCTATTACCGGGTGATGCCCAAGACGTCGTTATTGGTCCAAATGGACCAGATTTTTTCGGACTACCAGTATACTCCGCCGGGGGCGCCGTCACTGGATAGCCTCCAAGGGCGTTATCTGGCGGGCGTTCTCTGGGAGCCGACCGCAAAAACGGCCGGTTCGCTCCGTGCGGGATACCTGACCAAGGACTTCAGCAATTCATCGCTGGGGTCCTTCGGTTTGCCGACCTACGAAGCCGCGGTTTCCTGGGCCCCCCAGACCTATTCGACCTTCCGGCTTGCCGCGTCGAAAACGGCGAACGAATCGGTTTATCTGGGGGCAAGTTTCAGCGACAGCCAATATTATGCATTATCGTGGAACCATAGTTGGCTCGAACGCTTCAGCAGCCGGCTTGAAGTCAATGCGCGCGAAGACAAGTATCAAAACTCTGATATCAACAACAGGGGCTATGGTATATTTGCTGGTTTTTATTATAAACCGCAACACTGGCTGACGACGGGTCTCAACTATTTCTACAATCAACGACATTCGACTCAAGATCAATACGATTATGACAGGAACATGATAGAGCTGAGTTTGCAGATGAATATGTAGGTTTCTTTGCCAGCTCGCGGTCTGGCCGAGCCTTTTCTCTTTGCCGGCCCGGCGATATGTCGAAACGGGATCGGACGGAAGAAAGCCGATATGCAACGGATTATCTCTTTGGGTTGTTTTGTGCTGTTTGTTTTGATTTCATTCGGTTCCTTTGGCGAGGAACGTCCGGCGGTCTCCGACTACCGCTTGGGTTCGGGCGATCTGATCAAGATCTACGTTCTCAATGAGGAGAACCTCAGCATGGAGGTCCGCCTGAGCGATGCCGGGACTATTTCCTATCCCTTTTTAGGGGAAATTCACGCGTTGGGCCGCACCGTCGGCGAGCTGGCGGCCCAAATCACCCAGGGGCTTAAAGGGCCTTATTTGGTCGATCCCAAGGTTAGCGTCAGTGTGATCGAGTATCGGAAGTTTTTCATCGGGGGCGAGGTCAAAGCGCCGGGAGGTTATCCGTTTCAACCGGGTCTCACCATACAAAAGGCGGTCGCCTTGGCCGGGGGCTTTACGGAAAGGGCTTCGAGCGACATCGTGGTGATCCATGAGGATGATCCGACGCAAACGCCGGTCGAGGCGAATGTGTTGACGCCGGTTCGTCCGGGCGATGTCATTACCGTCAAGGAAAGTTTTTTCTGAGCCATTCCACGCCTTGCATCCTTTCATCTCCCGTCGCCGGTCATGACTGACAAGAATATCTACTCGCCGATCATTCAGAACAATATACCGCAGGTACTCACTATTCCTCATGACGGCGGAGGCTATCAGCCGGAGGAAGAGGAGTTCGATTTGCGGCGATATTGGAGTGTCATTCGCCGTCATCTTTGGGGCATTCTCGGTCTGGCAGTTTCGGTATCCGTTCTGACCTTGCTGATTCTGCTGTCAATGACGCCGATTTTTCGGGCCACCGCAACCCTGATCGTCGAACCAAAAGAGCAGAAAGTTGTTTCTGTGGAGGAGCTTTACGGGGTCGATACGAAGAGTAAGGAGTATTACCTCACTCAGGTGGAGATATTGAAGTCCCGCGCGATTGCAAGGAAGGTGATCGAAAAATTGAATCTGACCTCGAGCCCTGAATTCATCGACGACGACGAAGAAAAGGACGCTGGGGATCGCGCCGAAGAGATGGGGCCGGTGGGACCTTATGGCCCGCAGATTCCGACTCAAATGGCAGTCGCGAAGTCCGGAGCCTTGCAGGAAGGGACCGGATCCGAGGATGACTCGGAGACGGGAGGGTCGTGGTTGGACTTGGGAAGCTGGTTTCCGTTCGGGGCATCGCAGTCGTCCGCCGTCGACATGGCGGAGCGAGATCCGGTCGATGCCGTGGTCGACAAGTTTCTGAAGCGGCTGAATGTCACTGGTGTCCGAAATACTCAGTTGGTGCAAATCTCCTTCGATGCAGCCAGCCCGGAATTGGCCATGCGCGTCGCAAACGCGGTTTGTGACGCTTATATCGACGCCAACTTTGAGGCCCGTTCGGAAGGCACGCAATTGGCTTCCAAATGGCTGGCCACTCGTCTGGAGGGATTGCGCCAGAAATTGGTCGAATCCGAGCGCCGTTTGCAAGCCTATCTCGAAAACCAGAAACTCGTGGACATCGCGGGCGCTTCCTCATCCGGCATGCCGTCTTCAGGGGTGTCGTCGTTGAGCGCCAGCCAGTTGAGCGATCTGAATGCCAAATATATCGACGCCCGAAAGGTCCGGCTGGAAGCAGAGACGCTTTACAGCCAGATCGCCAGCCTGGGCGGCCAGGTGCCGGACAATATCGAGAGCATGCCGGCGATCTACGGCGACGAGACCGTGCGCGATCTCAAGCAACAGGAGCACGAGGCACTGACGCGCGTCAACGAGCTGGCCAGCCGCTACGGCGCTCAGCATCCGGAACGGGTGACGGCGGAGACGCATCTCGAGTCGATACGTGCCGCCTTGAAAAAACAGGTCGCCAGCGTGGCCGGCCGGCTGAAGCAGCAGATCGCCGCGGCCTACGCCAATGAGAATGCCTTGGCCGGCCAGATCGATTCCATCAAGAGCGAGCTGCAGGGGATTGCCCGGAAGGAAAGCGTATACCGCGAACTCCAACGTGAAGTGCAGTCCAACCGCGAGCTTTATGAGATGTTTTTCAAGCGGCTCAAGGAGACTTCCGAGGCGGGCGACCTGCAGCCTTCCAACGCACGTGTCATGGACGCGGCGGTTCTGCCCAAGTTTCCAGTCAAGCCAAACAAGAAGCTGGGGGTGGCCATCGCTTTCGTCCTGTCCCTGATGGCCGGGGTGGGTCTGGCTTTCCTGCTCGATTTCATGGACAAGTCTTTCCGGAGTTCGGAGGAGGTGGAGCAGAAGCTGGGGCTTCCCTTGCTGGGCTTGGTGCCGCTGGTGGTCCAGAAACAGAAACGCGGTGTCAAAGAGGATGTCTCGAAGGCATTCCTGGAGGATCCTCGTGGCATGTTCGCCGAATCGGTGCGCACCATTCGTACCGGCATCATGCTGTCGGCGCTGGATGACCCGCGCATGAGCATCCTGGTGACGTCCTCCGTCCCCGGCGAAGGGAAATCCTCGATATCGATGAGTCTGGCCTATGCGCTTGCGCAGCTCAATTCCAGGGTGCTGGTGGTGGAGGCGGATCTGAGGCGGCCCAATCTGGCCAAGCGTTGCGGCTTGTCCGCCAAGATGCCCGGGCTTTCGAACCTGGTGGTGCAGACCGCGACTCTGGAGGAGTGTATCCATCATTACGACGCGGGTCATATCGATCTGATGCCGGCCGGGCTCATTCCGCCGAATCCGCTGGAATTGCTGTCGTCTCACCGCTTCGCGGAAGCGATGGCGGAACTCGAGAGCGAGTACGATGCGATCATCCTCGACGCGCCGCCGATGCAGCCGGTGAGCGATGCGCTCGCCCTGTCCCGGCTGGTCCGGTCGGTGATTTACGTGATCCAGGCGGAAAAAACGCCGGTGCACATGGCGCGCTCGGGCATCGACCGGCTGCGCAAGGTCCGGGCGCCGCTGACCGGCGTGGTCTTGAGCCAGTTGAACATCGAAAAGAGTAGGCGCGGCTATAGCAGCTATTACTATGGCGACTACTATTATGGGAGTTATCAGCAGGAAGGCGCCCACGAGTGAGAAACGTGTCACTGGGTTGTACCAGCAAGACTACCGTTTTGGAGCGTTGCATTCCCATGATCGACCTTCATTGCCATCTGTTGCCGGCCATCGACGATGGTCCGGAAAATCTGGCCCAGGCGCTGGAGCTGGCCCGGCTCGCGGCGGCGAGCGGAATCCGGCGGTCGGTGATGACGCCGCATATTCAGCCGGGGTGCTGGGACAACGACCAGCCCGGCATCGAGCGCGCCTTCCGGGCGTTTCAGGGTGAGCTCGAGCGCGAAGGCATTCCGCTGGAAGTCGGCATGGCGGCGGAAGTGCGCGTGTGCGCCGAGATCATGAGCCTGCTGGCCCAGGACCGGATTCCCTTTCTCGGCGAATACCGGGGAAAGCGGGTCATCCTGCTCGAATTCCCCCATGAACAGATACCCGCCGGTACCGACGCACTGGTGCGCTGGCTGTTGAAGCGCGACATCCTGCCGATGATCGCCCATCCGGAGCGAAACAAGGCGGTCATCCGCGATTTCAGCAAGATATTCCCCTACGTGGAAATGGAGTGCCTGTTCCAGGTCACCGCCGGTTCGCTGGCCGGGCAGTTCGGCGAGCGCTGCGAGGAGCGAGCCCTGCAGTTCCTCGAGGAAGGCTGGATCACGGTGGTGGCTTCCGATGCGCATAACGTGAAGTATCGTCCCCCCAATCTGGGAGACGGGCGGGATGTGGTCGAGCGTGTTGCCGGTCCGGAAGTGGCGCAAAAACTGGTGGTCGACAACCCGAGCGAAATTCTCGGGTTGCGGATTCCCTAACTTCTGAGTCCGCATGTCCGCTGTCCTGCGCATCCTGGTGTGCTATCTGCTGGCGGGTGGCTTGTTTTTTCTTGCGTGGACGTGCCTGAAAGGCTTTAAAGCCGCCGTCTATTCGATTCAGGTGGGCGCGGTGTTCAATGCCTGGGCGGCGAGGCCGGATAAACCCCCTTCAGACGGCGAGATGAAGCGGGTCGAGCGGGCGCTCCGCGAGGCGAGCGTCCTGGATCCACAAAGCCCCGTGATTCATGAGCACTTGAGCCAGTTATACGTGTGGCAGGCCACGCGGGATGGTGTCGATTCGGACGTCGTTGCCGCGCTCGGCGCCAAATCCCTTGCCGAAGCGCGCAGGGTCGTCTCGTTGCGTCCGGCCTGGCCCATGGCGTGGGCACGTCTACTGAGCTTGAAGGCAGGCTTCGATCTTCCGGATGCGGAATTCAGCCGTTCGTTGGAGCGAGCCACGACACTGGGGCCGTGGGACCTGCCGACCAGCAAGGTGGTGGCGGCCGCGGTGCTTCCGATCTGGGAGGAAGTGTCCCCGGAGGATCGTCAGATTGCGGCAAACGCGGCGGTTCGCGGCCTTCGACAGGACTCGAAGCAGATGCTGCCGATCGTGCGCGAATCCGGCAGACTTGTAGAAGTCTGTGCCGCTATGGCCGGCCAGCCCGAGCTTCACCAGCGAGTCTGTGCGGACGTGATCGAATAGATGGCCGGACCGCACGGCCCGAACAAAGCGCTTCAGGGCTGAAACACTCGGATCCGGCGGGGTTGGATCACCACCTCGTCGCCGTGCTTGATGGCGTGGCGCCCGAACGCTTCGCGGCTCAGTTCCGCTTCCACGGCGCCCTGGCCGTCCTTGCGCTCCAGTTCTACCCGCACGGCGTTGCCGCGCCGCCGGATGTCGCGGACGACGGCGGTGATGCCCGCTCCGTTTCCGCTCGCCGAGCCGATCTCGATTTCGTGCGGCCGGGCGAAGAACAAGGCTCGCTCCGCGTCCGATTCCGCTGTGCCTGCCAGGTCGATGACCGTCTCGCCGATGTGGGCGCGGCCGTCGTGCACCCGGCCGTGGAACAGGTTGACGTCGCCGATGAACTGGCACACGAAGGGCGTGGCGGGATGGTCGTAGACCTCGTCCGCCGAACCGACCTGTTCGATCTGCCCGGCGTTCAGCACCACGACCCGGTCGGCCACTTCCAGCGCTTCTTCCTGATCGTGGGTGACGAAGACCGAGGTGATGTGCAGCTCGTCGTGCAGCCGCCGCAGCCAGCGGCGCAGATCCTTGCGGACCTTGGCGTCCAGCGCGCCGAAAGGTTCGTCCAATAGCAGAACCTTGGGCTCTACCGCCAGGGCGCGGGCTAGCGCGATGCGCTGGCGCTGGCCGCCGGAGAGCTGGCCGGGATAGCGGTCGGCCAGCCAGTCGAGCTGGACCAGTTCCAGCAGCTCGTGCACCCGCCGCCTGATGTCGGCTTCGGGCGGGCGCTGGGCGCGCGGGCGCACCCGCAGGCCGAAGGCGATGTTCTCGAACACGCTCATGTGGCGGAACAGCGCGTAGTGCTGGAAGACGAAGCCGACCTGCCGCTCGCGGACGTGGCGGTGCGTCGTGTCCTCGCCGTGGAACAGGATCTGCCCGCTGTCGGCGGCCTCCAGCCCGGCGATGATGCGCAGCAGCGTGGTCTTGCCGCAGCCGGAGGGACCGAGCAGGGCCACCAGTTCGCCGGAACCGATGGTCAGGTCGATGCCCTTGAGGGCCTGGAAGCTGCCGAAGGATTTGCTGATGTGGCGGATTTCGATGCTCATGGTCGGTTCAGTCTCATTCAGTCTTGGTCTTTGGCAGCGTCGACCTGCTGGGCCAGCCGCCACGCCAGGCCGCTCTTCAAGGCCAGGGTGACCAGGGCCAGCATGGCCAGGAGCGAGGCGACCGCGAAGGCGGCAGCGCCGTTGTATTCGTTGTAGAGAATCTCCACGTGCAGCGGGATCGTGTTGGTGGCGCCGCGGATGTGGCCGGACACCACCGACACCGCGCCGAACTCCCCCATCGCCCTGGCGTTGCAGAGAATCACGCCGTACATCAGGCCCCAGCGGATGTTGGGCAGCGTGACGTGCAGGAAGGTCTGCCAGCCCGAGGCGCCCAGCACCAGCGCGGCCTCTTCCTCTTCGGTGCCCTGTGCCTGCATCAGCGGGATCAGCTCGCGGGCGACGAACGGCACGGTGACGAAGATCGTGGCCAGCACGATGCCCGGCACCGCGAAGATCAGCTTGATGTCATGGTCGTGCAGCCAGGGCCCCAGCCAGCCCTGCATGCCGAACAGCAGCACATAGATCAGGCCGGATACGACCGGCGACACCGAGAACGGCAGGTCGATCAGCGTGGTGAGCAGGTTCTTGCCGGGAAATTCGAACTTGGCGATGGCCCAGGCCGCGGCCACGCCGAACACCGTGTTCAGCGGCACCGCGATCAGGGTGACCAGCAGGGTGAGTTTGATCGCGGCCAGGGCCATCGGGTCCACCAGCGCGGAGACATAGGTCTCCCAGCCCTTGGCGAAGGCCTGGACGAACACCAGCGCCAGCGGCATCAGCAGGAACAGGGCGAGAAAGACCAGGGCGGCGGCGGTCAGCGACCATCGGACCCAGGGCGCTTCGCCGCGGGCGGCGTGATGGACATGGTGGACGTGCGAGGCGAAGGTGAGCGTTTGTGCGGACATGGCAGCGGGTTCGGTCGTTGAGCCGGATTCAGAGACGAAAGCCGCGGCGGGTCTGGGTCCACCACTGCAGCAGGTTGATGGCCAGCAGCAGAGTGAACGAGACCAGCAGCATGGACACCGCCAGGGCGGTGGCGCCGGCGTAATCGTATTGCTCCAGCTTGGTGATGATGAGCAGCGGGGTGATTTCCGAGACCAGCGGAATGTTGCCGGCGATGAAGATCACCGAGCCGTATTCGCCGACGCCGCGGGCGAAGGCCAGGGCGAATCCGGTCATCAGGGCGGGCGAGAGGGTCGGCAGGATCACCTCGAGGAAGGTTTGCCAGCGGGTGGCGCCCAGGCTGGCCGCCGCTTCCTCCAGCTCCGGTTCCAGGTCCTCCAGGATCGGCTGTACCGTCCGCACCACGAAGGGCAGCCCGATGAAGGTCAGGGCGATCGTGATGCCCAGCGGGGTGAAGGCGATCTTGAACCCCGCCTGGGCCGCCAACTGCCCGATCCAGCCCTTGCTCGAATAAAGGGTGGCGAGGGCAATGCCGGCGACGGCGGTGGGCAGGGCGAAGGGCAGGTCGACGAAGGCGTCGGCCAGCTTGCGTCCGGGGAACTCGTAGCGCACCAGCACCCAGGCCACCAGCAGGCCCATGACGGCGTTGATCGCCGCGGCGGCGAGCGCAGCGCCGAAGGTCAGCTTGTAGGACGCCAGCACGCGCGGCGTGGTGACGGCCTCGAAGAATCCGCCCCAGCCCAGGGTGGCGCTCTTGAGGAAGGTCGCAGACAGCGGGACCAGCACGATCAGGCCGAGATAGAGCAGGGTGAAGCCCAGCGCCAGCGGAAAGCCGGGCAGGACGCTGTGTTGCCGGTAGGTCCTCATGTGTTCGTTCAATTCCGGAAAGCGGTGGTTGGGCGGGAGTTTATCCGAGCTTTTTTATATGTCTAAAGAATTAACTATGCTATTTATATTCCATATACGAATGATGCAGGCCGGCCGCAATCCGGGCGGCGCGCAGAACTTAGGGAGGTTTCCATGCCACATTGGTTCGAAGACAACTCGCAATCCGTCGGCCATACGCCCCTGGTGCGCCTCAACCGGGTGACCGACGGCGCGCCGGCCACCACTGCGCACAACCGATCCTGCGGCGGTTCGGCCTGGAAACCACGGTGCGGCCGTCGTTCGCGCTGTACAACACCCGCGAGGACGTCGAAGCGCTGGTGGCCGCCGTGCGGCGCATCCAGGCAGGGAGCGTGGCGTTGGGCCGTTGAGGGGGATAGCCTGGATCGGTGATGAGATAATCAGAGTCTGCTAATATTTAACCTTGTGTCATTCGATCGACGCCGGCTGTTCTGCAGCCGGCGTCGTTTTCGCACTCTGAGCGAGCGATCCATGAAACCTGCTTCTCCACCCCAAACCATCGCCATCATCGGCGCCGGCTTCAGCGGCACCCTGGTGGCCGCGCACCTGTTGTCCAGGGCGAAGGCGCCGCTGACGATCCATCTGATCGAGCGGGAGCGCAGCCGCTTCGCCCGCGGCGTCGCCTACAGCACTACCGAGGACTGCCACCTCCTCAACGTGCCCGCCGGGAACATGAGCGCTTATCCCGACGACCGCGAGCACTTCCTGCGCTGGGCGCAGGCCCGGGCGGGCGAATTGCTCGACTGCGCCTGCGTCAGCGAAGTGACGGCCGCAGCCTATCTGCCGCGGCGGGCTTATGGGGATTACCTCACCCAGGTGCTCGATGAAGCCGAACGCGGTGCGGCGCCCGGCGTAGGCCTTGAGCGCCGGATCGACGAGGTTGTTTCCTTGAAGGTCGAGGGCGAGGCGGTCGACCTCCGGCTGGCCTCCGGCGCGCAGCTCCGGGCCGACCGCGTCGTGCTGGCGCTGGGCAATTTCCGCCCCGGCGATCCGTCCGGCGGCGATGCCGCGTTTTACCGCAGCGCCCGCTACCACGGCGACCCCTGGGCGCCCGATGTGTTGGAAAGGCTCCTGCCGACCGAGTCCTGCCTGCTGGTGGGCAGCGGCCTCACCATGGTCGATTGGGCCATCACCTTGAACCAGGCCGGGTACCGCGGCACCATCCACGTGGTGTCGAGGCGGGGCCTGTGGCCGCATAGCCACAAGCCGGGTGCGCCGGCTGCTTTCGCGCTCGATCCTTCCGGGGCGAAGGGCGCCGTTAGAGCAGGGCTGCACCGCCTCCGCGACTATATCCGCAAATCCGGCGCCGACTGGCGTCCCGCGATCGACGCGCTGCGGCCGGCGACCCCGATTCTATGGAAGAGTCTCGGACTCTCGGAGCAGCGCCGCTTCCTGCGCCATCTGCGCACCTTGTGGGATTGCCACCGCCATCGGCTGGCGCCCGGCATCGCGGCGCGGCTGGCCGCGATGCTGGATTCCGGGCAACTGGTCCGCCACGTGGGGCGCATCCGTGGCTTTCGTGACCTTGGCGGCCAGGTCGAAGTCGTCATCCGGCCGCGGGGAAGTGATCGGAACCATGAATTCCGTGTCGATGCGGTGGTGAACTGTTCCGGTTCGGAGAGCGATTACCGCAGGCTCGACAGTCCGCTGGTCAAGGCTCTGCTGGGCCAGCGGCTGATCCGGCCGGATCCCCTGGCGCTGGGGTTGGATGTCGCCGACAGCGGGGCCTTGGTCGATGCGGAAGGCGTCGCGTCCGAGTTCCTGTTCACGCTCGGGCCGCCGCAGAAAGGGCATTGGTGGGAAACCACGGCGGTGCCGGAGATACGCGGCCAGGCCGCCAGGCTGGCGGCGGAGTTGCTGGGAGTCTAGCGCCTCAGACCGGCAGCATCAGGTCGCCGTATGGCGCCACGGCCGCATCGCAGGTCATCAGCCTGAGCGGTTCCGTGATGGCCTGAGCGATCGGTAGGCGGTCGATGGGATCGGCGTGGCGCTGGGGGCGTCCCGGTAGCGGCGCCGGAAACCGGCATATGGCCGCGGTCGAGCATAGGCTTGATGGCAATCTCCCAGATCGATCCGGCGCTTATGAACATCTGCGATGCCGGTGCAAGGATCGGTGAGCGTGCCCGGGCAGGCAGTCTTGGATTGTCCGTGATCGCCCACGGGGCGATGGGCGTGTCGAGCAGCAGCCTCGATTTGCGACCATGCCGAAGAGTTTCGCGATCGTGGCGTTATCCGCATCGATGTCGTCCGGTATGACGAAAGGCCCCTTTGGCGGTGCCGATGCGCAGCCGCCCGGCAGCGGCCTTGCCGTTGCGGGCGATGACGATTTCCTGATGTCGGAACCCCAAGACCCATGCGGCCTTCTTCCGGGCGGAGCCAGCCGTCAAGCCGCAGAGCCTGGGGTTCAGCGCCCGTAATAGTCGGCCAGCGCCCGGATTTCCTCGTCCGTGAGCTTGACCGCGAACTGGCTCATGCCGGCGTTGACGTCGTTGCTTCGCTCGCCTTTCTTGAAGCGTTGCAGGGCTTTCACGAGGTAGTCCCGGTTCTGGCCCCGCAGCGCGGGCTGGAGATCCCAGCCCTGGCCGTGGGCGCCGTGGCAGGCCGAGCAGGGCGGGATGAGCCGCTTCCTGTCGCCGCGAACAATCGGGGGTTCCGGCGCCTCAGCCGCTGCCGGCCGCAAAAGCGCGCCGAGCCATTCGGCCAGGTCCGCCATGTCCTGACGGCTCGGTTCCCGGACCACGGAAGCCATGATGGCTGCGTCCGCTCCGGCCATCCGGCCGGCCTGGTAATCCAACAGCATCTTGTAGAGGTACAGCGGGCGTTGCCCGGCCAGCATGGGCCCTGGGCGGTCGTCCGCCATACCGTCCGGGCCGTGGCAGCCGGCGCAGCCGCGCTCGGCGTAGAGCGCGCCTCCCCGTGCGGCATCGCCCTGGGGTTTGGCTGCGAGTTCGCGTCGCCATTCGGAGAGAGGCAAGGCTTCCGCCAGGGCGTGGGTTACGCCGACGGCCAAGCCAAATCCCAAAAACAGGCAGGAGAATAGTGGACGCATACGGGTTTCCTATCGGGCCATGACCAGAAAGCCGACGAAGAAATACTGGGCGATCCATACGAGGAGCGCCGCGAGCGCGAATCCGCCGAGGCGGTCCACTCGCGGCGATGCCGTGTAGATGCCGGGAGTCTTGCCGGCTTCCCAGGATATCGCCACGGAATAGGCGATGGCGAAGCCCCCCACCCCGGCGAAGGTCAGGCAGAACAGCGCGTTGCTGTACCAGTCGAGGTTGATGGCGTAAGTGGACAGTTCATAGCCGTGCGTGCCGAACAGGATGCGGTGGCGCAGCGCCTCGCGGGCGATCGCGATCAGCAGGACGGCGCCGGTGGCGGTGGCGAAGGGCGCGTAGCTGCCGGAGGCCGATCGGAACAAGGCGGGGGTCACGATCAACAGCAGGATGCTTGCGTTGGCCACGATGGACCAGAGCGAGACCGGAAAGCCGGCTGCGCTGTCCGGCAGCGTCGCCATCCATGCCGCATAGCAGATGAGCGCGGCGAAGCCGCCTCCCGTCATGAGCTTGTTGCCGAGGCTGGCGATCCATTCCAGGTACGGCGCGTCGCTTTGCTCCCGGCAGGCCAGGTAGCGCCGGCAGCCCAGCAGCCAGGCACCGGTGACCGGGGCCGCCAGCACGATGAAGAAAAGGAACCGCCCGAGGTTGAACTCGTGGATGCCGGAGCCGGCGGTTTCGAGATGACCTTCCGGCGCATACCACGCCATCCAGAGTTCGGGCCGCAGCGCCTGGGAGGCGAGGGCATGCATGATGAAGCCCGCCGCGAGCAGCAGCGCGAGCGAGAGGGCCAGCGACCAGCGGCTGGTGGCCGATCCGCCGTCCTTGCCCACGAAGTAATGGTGGTACATCGCCCAGTAGGCCACCAGCAGCACCACGATGAAAGCGATGGCCCAGCGCGCCGACAACACGTTGGAGACGTACCAGAACGGATCGTAGATGACCTGGACGAACAGCAGCGGGGCCACGCCGATCACGATGGCGATCGAGACCGCGACCTTGGCGGTGTCCAGCATCGGGCCCGCCAGCCGGCGCCCATGGGCGTTCGATGAAAACGCGCCGGTCAGGGCCAGGGCCGTGCTGCCCAGCATGACGTGGACGGCGATCATGTGCAGCGCCCAGGTGAGCACCAGCAGGATCAGGAAAATGGCGGGATGGCTGGGCAGTCCGGAACTGCTGCGCAATGCGTAAAGTGTTTCGATGTCCATGAGGGGTTCCGTTCAGCGGGTGATGGAGTGCCACAGGGGCAGGCTGGCGATGAACTGCGCCAGCGCATGCGCTTCGTCGTCGCGCAAGGGGATGCGCGGCATGTTCACCATGTTCCCGGTGACCAGGGCGCCTTTGATGAAGCGTTCGATGTCCGCGGCGTCGCGGTTGCCGGCGAACATCTCGCCGAAGGGGCGGGTGCCCGTGGTGCCCAGGCCGTGGCAGTTGGAGCAGTACACGATCGCCAGGGCATGGCCGGCTTCCAGTGCGTTGCCTTCGCCGATGCGGCGCAGGTGCTCGGGGATGAACGGGTGCAGCGCCAGCATGCCGCGGGATTCGAGGGCCGGCAGCTCGGATTTCACGCCCAGCGCCGGCACGTCGCGGGCGATGATCTGGTTCGAGTAAACGAACTGGCCGGCGACGTAGGGTTTGCGCATGGATTCGCGCGCCCGCTCCTCCGGCCAGATGCCGAATATCAGCAAGGCCGCCATCATCGCGGCGGCGAGGGGGACATTGAGCGCGCCGGGGCGCAGCAGCAGCGTGGCGAAATAGATCACGATCGCCGACAGGATCGCCCACATCGCCGGCACGAACGATCCCGGCAGGCGGGTCTTCATCAGGAGCTGGGCGCTTTCCGGCAGGGTCGTCAGTCCCCACTGGAAAAACACCGCCCCCAGCACCGCGCCGAGCATGCCCACCCAGGCCAGCTTCCGGGTCATTTCCAGCCGGAAGGCGCCGTCCCGGATATAGGCGGCAATCAGCCCTCCCGCCAGGGCGGCCGCCATCAGCATGAAGCAGGTGCGGCTCAGTATCTGGGCGAAGGTATAGAGGCCGAAAAAGCCGTCGAGGGTGCCGCCTTCGGTGAACCAGCGCTCCTGGCCGGGCCACATCATGAACGACAGGATGCCGACGATGATCAGCATCGTGGCCCAGGAGGCGAGGCCGAAGATCCAGGCGATCTTCAGATAGCTTCGCCCGTCCACCTTCCCGGCCAGATAGACCAGCAGGTAGATGCCCACCACCTCGATGAAGAAGAACACCCATTCGGTCGCCCACCACCACACATAGCTGTGGATCAGGGCCGAGAGCCCCCGGGGGCTGGCGACCGTGGCCGAAAACCAGATGCCGGGACCGGTGATGGAACCGAGCACGTAGGAAAAAACCAGCAGGAAGACGCCGTACCGCCTGACGTACTCCAGCAGTTCCGGCCGGTTGCGGCGGACCGCGACGGTGGCGAGCCAGGTCGACACCAGCGCCGCGCCGACCGAGGTATGGGACGCCAGCACGTGAATCACGGCGATGATGCCCAATACCCAGCCGCTGCCCAGGGCCGGCTGGTACCAGGTGGGATACAGGCCGAGTATCTCCGTTGTGTTTTCCATGGGGTCATTGATCTCCTGTGATATTTCCTGCCCGCATGTCATGAAAATTGACAGAAGACCCCTAGGGAGAAATTCCCATAGGGGCACCTCGAAAAACCGGGTATTAGTCAGGTAAAACGAGCAATCCGACCTGATCAGTCGGTCGTCCCGCGATGCTTGCGTTTTTTGGCCCTGCCCGGCAGGCGCTTTCCGTCCGGAACCGCCCCTTCCGGCGTTTCCGGACGGTCCCCGTGCGTCAGAAGGCCACCACTCCGCACGCCTTGAGGCTGCACAGGCGGCGTAGGTTGTAGGTCGCCGCCTTCCCCGCAAGCAGGAACCTGGCCCGGTCCAGGCCGATGCAGCGCAGCAGCTTGCCGCCCATCTGGTCCAGCGTGGCGAATACATGCTCGACGCGCGCCCGGACTCGGGCGATGCGGGTGTTGCGGCGCTTCTGGCAGACGGACAGGGGGCGGCCCTTCTCCGCCTTGCGTTGGATGTGGACTCGCCAGCCCCGGCTCTTGAGGCGGGCCTCTCGCTCGCCATCGACGTAGCCCTTGTCGCCGTAGAGGTCGCGTCCGGTGTTGGCGCTGTCCAGCACGTCCTCCAGGTGCAGGGTGTCATTCTGACTGGCGGTGCTGACCTTGAGCTTGCGGATCAGCTTGTAGCGCCGGTCCGCGCTAACCGACAGCTTGTAGCCGAAGTAGGACTTGCCGTGCTTCTTCGTCCAGGTGGCGTCGACGTCCCGCTGCCGCCGCTCGGCAGGCTTCCAGTCCGCAGGCATCGCCTGCGCCTTGATCTGTTCTCCTTCTTCCTCGGTGACGTGCTGCCGGGGCACGGGAACCAGGCTGGCGTCCACGATCTGACCGCCTCGCGCGATATAGCCGTGCCGCGCCAGTTGCCGGTTCACCGCCTCGAACAGCGCGTCCCCGGCCTGCGCTGCCGTCAACCGCTCGCGGAAGGTCCAGAACGTGGTCCGGTCCGGCACCTGGCTGCTGCGCCGCAGGCCTAGGAAGCGCTGAAAACTCAGGCGGTCCAGCACTTGAAACTCCATTTGTTCATCGCTCAGTCCGTACAAGTTCTGAAGGAGGAATGCACGCACCATCAGTTCGGTCGGAAACGGCGGGCGTCCGCCACGCGCTCGGCTTGGACGCGGTGCGGCCCGATCGATTTCGGCGGCCAGCACCTTGAAGTCGATGTGCTTTTCCATCTCTCGCAGCACGTCGCCCAAGCGATCCAGCTTGGCCTCACGTTCCTCCGCGGCGAATAGGCTCTCTCTGATCATGGCGGCTCAGGCAGGTTGTTCAGGGGCGGTATTGTCACATGACCTCGGTTTTTCGAGGTGCCCATAGGGCTATCTGCGGTCAGTGTCGACTAAGTCAATATACCTTGGGTTAAGTTATCTGAAGGCGCCGGATACTGACACGGTCGGGGTGCTTGGGTGAATATGTCAAAATGCCGCAGGACAATTTGTCGCATTCTCCGATAGTGGATACCTGCCATACTCTTCCTCCGGATATAGGCCGGTTCAGGACGATGGAACCTGGCTTTCATGTAACAACCATGGCAATGGAATGAGGCCCCGCATCCGCGGCGGCAGATTCCGATATCAACCAATCGACAGGAGCATATGGAATGAATGTGAGCAATATAGCGACGTTTGCTTTGGCCAGCGGTGCGGCGGGAATCGTCTGCGCTTTGTTGAACGCCGGCGGAATCTTGCGGAAGAGCGCCGGGTCTCCGGACATTCAGGCGCTGACGAGGGCGATCCAGGACGGGACCAGGGCGTTTATGAAACGGCAATACGTGGCCTTGGCGGTCGTCGGGAGCCTCCTGGCGCTGGCCCTGACCAAGTTCGGCGCCTGGACTGCGAACGGCTTCATCGCCGGGGTCGTCGCTTCGGCGCTGGCGGGTTACATCGGCTTGGCGATCTCGGTGCGGGCGGATGCCCGTACCGCCGACGCGGCAAGTGCCGGGCTAGGCGCGGCGCTGTCGATGGCCTTTCGAAGCGGAACGGCCACGGGACTCCTGGTCGCGGGACTGGCGTTGTCCACCGTGGCGGGCTATTACGTGCTCACGCTGTCCCTGGGGACGCCGGATGACGTGCACGGCGGTTTGCTGGGACTGGCGCTGGGCGGTTCTCTGATGAGCGTGTTCGCCAGGACGGTCGGCGGGGTCTGGGCAAAGGCGGCCGGCGGCTATGCCGGTGATCTCGTCGGGCGGGAGGCAAAGGAGGCCGCGGCCATCGGAGGGTGCGTCGGCGCCACGGCGGGACATGCGGCCGGAACCGCCGCCGACGTGTTCGAGACCTTCACCGTTGCGCTGGTGGCGGCGGTCCTGCTGGCGAGAAGCGTGTTCGGCGCCGACAGCCCTTGGGCCGAATTCCCGCTGCTGGTCGCGGGTCTCGTTCTGGCGGCTTCCCTGGGTGGCGCCTGTTTCGTGCGTCTGGGCAAAAGCCGCTACCTCGTGGGCGCCCTGTATCGCGGCGTGGTCGTCACCGTGATCCTGGCCGGCGTGGGCCTGTATTACGGGTCCGAATGGTTTCTCGGCCTGCCCGCCGTGCAGCCGGCCTTCAGCGTGCTGAACCTGTTCTCCGCGGCCTGTACCGGCCTGGTGCTGGCCGGGTTGAACATCGTCGCCGCGGAATACCACACCTCGAAGAGCTTCGGGTTCGCCAAGCGCATCGCCGCGGCCTCGCGCGGCGGCCCGGCGACCAACGTCGTCGCGGGTCTGGCCGCGGGGCTGAAATCCACCGGGTGGTCCATCGCCATTCTGTGCGCGGCTTTCGTCAGCCCTTACTCTCTCGGCGGCGGTTTTTCGGGCCACGAGGGGACGGGCTTGTTCGCGGTGGGGCTTGCCGCCGTCGCGATGGCTTCGCTCGGCGGCGTCATGGTCGCCATCGACGGGTACGGCATCGCCGCCCAAGCGGCGCACGGGATTGCCGAAACCGCCGGTTTGCCGGACGAGGTGCGCCAGGCTACCGCTTCCCTGGATGCCGCCGGCCAGGCGACACGCCCGGTGGTGCAGGGGTATGCCGTGGGCGCCGGCGGCTTGGCGATGCTTGCCCTGTTCGCCGAGTATTCCAGGTGCTTCAGCGTTCCCCTGGCACTGAATCTGTCCGATCCGGTCGTGCTGACCGGACTGTTCGCCGGCGGTCTGATGCCCTATCTGCTGGGTTCGGTGTCGCTGGGGGCGGTCGGCAGCGTTTCCGGCGAAACGGGCAAGGGGGCGAATGCCACCGTGCGCGGGGCGTTCAAGCGGGCGCTGATCCTGGTGCTGGTGCCTTTGGCGGTTCCGCTCCTCGTCGGGCTTGGCGGCGGCCGGGAGGCGCTGGGTGGCATGCTGGTCGGCGCCATCGTCACCGGCCTGTTCCAGGCATTCGCCATGAGCAGCGGCGGCGGTGCCTGGGACAGCGCGAGGCGGTACATCGAGGACGGCATGTACGGCGGCAGCGAATCCGAGGCGCACCGCGCGGCCTTGACCGGCGACCGGGTCGGAAGTGCCTGCAAGGAGGCGGCGGGATCGGCGCTCAACCCGCTGATCAAGCTGATGGGCCTGGTGTCCGTGCTGATCGCGCCGCTGCTGGCCTGAGCGGATCCGACGTTCGTCGAGGGAGATGCGCATGCTTTCGACACGCAGCATTTTTCAGGAGATACGGCGCGATCCCCGGGCGTTCCAGCTCTTGATGAGCATCGCCGCCAAGGGCGAGACCCAGGGCGGTTGGGAGAACGAGCGGATTGCGGCCCTGACGCCGGACCCGGCGCTCGCGCGCAAGGTCCTGCGGCACGGGGCCGACGAAACCAAGCATGGCCTGATGTTTTCCAAACTGCTGCGCAAGACCGGGCTGGACGAAGTGCCCGTGCCGGCGGATGCCGATTACTGCATGATGCTGGAGCGCCGCGGCATCGGGCTGCCGCATGATCGGCTCGGCCGCGACGAGCCGCTCGGGCTGGAGGAAATCCTGCAGTATCTGGTGCACAGCAAGGTGACCGAGGAACGGGCGTTCGACGAGGTCGACCGTCTGCTCCGGGTGTTCGGCGACGATGCGGAACTGGCGCCGAGCTTGCGGGTCATCGCGGAGGATGAAATCAACCATCTCTCCTACGCCCACGAGGAGCTGCTGAAACTCAGCGGCCAAGGCCACCGAGACCGCATCGCGCAGATGCTGAAGGCCTACGCGCTGGCCGAGATCCGCGTTTACCGTGACGTCGGCCTGGCCTTCGTCCGGCACATGGCCGCGCTCTTGGGTTGGAGCAGGCCCAAGCAATCGCTGCTGAAGCTTGGCGTATCGGCAGCCTATGTCCTGGAACGGACGTTCGCCTGGCGGCGTCTCGCGGCGCTCCGGCCCCCGTTGCGCAGCAATGCCATGGGGAGCTGAGGCGATGGCGAGAGGGAAACCGAAGGCGGGATCGGCGGAGCACCGGCAACGGTTCTGCCGCGGCTTCATCGACAGCCATCTGCGGTTCGAGCCGGAACGGCTGGCGTGGCCGGCGTTGGAACCGGCCATGCTGCAGCGCCTCCGGGAGGTGCCGTTCTGGCAGGAGGTCCTGTATACCGAGATGCGGGCGATCCGGATCATCGAGGCGTTCGCGCCGACCATTCCGGACCCTTTGGTGCGCGAGGCCATGGAACTGATGGCCGAGGAGGAACGGCGCCATGAGCGTCTGGTGCGCCACCTGATCGCCCGCTACGGGATCGTGATCGAAGCCCGGGAGATGCCGCCGCTGCCGTCAAACATCGAACGGACGTTCATCGACTTCGGCTACGGCGAATGCGTGGATTCCTTCCTGGGCTTCGGCTTCTTCCGGCTCGCGCGGGAGAGCGGATTCCTGCCGCAGGAGATGTTCGACGTCCTGGAAATCCTCATGGGAGAGGAAGTCCGCCACGTGCTGTTCTTCGTCAACTGGATGGCCTGGCACGAAGCGGGGTGCGGACGCGGCGCGGCGCCCTTGCGCGCCCTGACCTCGGCATGGTATTACGCCCGCGCGATCGGAGCGTTGGCGGGGGTCGCCTTGCGGAATGCCCGCCACCGGGGCAACGGCCGGGAGTTTTCGGCAACCCAGGCCGCCGGCCTGATGCAGGGCTTCACGGTGGGCAGGCTCCTCGAAGCCTGTCTGGAAGAAAACCGGCGCCGGCTGGATGCATACGATCGGGATTTGCTGCGTCCGCGCCTTTTGCCGGCACTGGCGCGCATCGCACTGGGGTTTACCGGCAGGGGTGGGCGGCGGATACGTGAGGAAAACAGGCAGGCGTTTTGAACGGACGGGTACGGAGCGCTCCACACGGCCGCAGGCGGGCTCCGCCCGCGATGGCGTCATCCGGATCGCGGCGATCGCAATGATTGCGGCGGTCGCGCTGCCCTTGGGCATGCTGGCATGGCGGGAACAGGCGGAGCGTTCCCGAACCCTGGCATCCGGCACGCTGCTGCCCCAGCCGCGGCCTGTCGCCGAGTTCGCGCTGACCGGCGAGGACGGCAAGCCGTTCACGCGGGCCGGCCTGCTCGGCCGCTGGACGGTCATCTTCGTCGGCTATACCCATTGCCCCGATGTCTGTCCAACCACGCTGTCGCAGCTCAAGGCCGCCAAGGCCAAGCTCGGCGCCGATGGCGCGCGGCTGGCCGTGCTCTTCGTGTCGGTCGATCCCGAGCGCGACACGCCGGACCATCTGGCGCGATACGTGCGCTATTTCGACAAGGAATTCCGCGCCGCCACCGGCCCGGTCGATGCGCTGGCTGCGCTGGGGCGTCAGCTCGGCTTCGTGTTCATCAAGAATCCCGCCCCCGAAGGTGAGGGCTATGGCATCGATCATTCCGCCGAGCTGATGTTGCTCGATCCCGAGGCCCGCCTGGCCGGCTATCTGACCCCGCCCTTTCAAGCCGAGACGCTGGCCGCCGATTTCAAGATGATTCTGGAAAAACAGGTGGCTCCATGAAGAGTGTTCGCGCCCTATGCTGCGCATCGGCTTTCCTGGCCGCTCCGATCTATGCCTGCGAAGGGCTGGAAATCGCAGATGCCAGGGTGATGGAATCCCCGCCCGGCGCCAGCGTGCTCGCCGGATTCGCGACCTTGCGCAACGGCGGGGATACGCCCATCACCATCCGGCGCGCCGACAGCCCCGATTTTTCTTCGGTCGAGTTCCATTCACTGGTGCGCCGGGACGGGCTGATCCGAATGGCGGTGGAAAGTTCGCTGACCGTGCCGCCGCACGGAATGCTCGCCATCAAATCGGGCGAGCGCCATCTGATGCTGTTCAAACCCGCGAAAGATTTTCATGCCGGGGATCGGGTGACGATCCGGCTGTTCTGCTCGACAGGGACGCGGGAGGTGAAAATGACGGTCGAGAAGAACGGCTGACGGATTCGCTCGTCGACAGATCCCCGCTCGAAGGGGCCGTCCTTAGCGAGCCTGTTCTTCCAGGACGGCCAGCCGGACGCGGCTCGAAACCGGACGGCGCATCTGAATGACCACCCCCAGGATTTCGAGCGATTTCAATTCGGTGCCCGCAAAGCTAGGAAAATCGGGATGTATCGAGATGAGTTCGTAGTCGACCTCGTCCCCGGATTGTGACAGGACACGGTATTTGCTCAGGTTGAGTCGCTCCGCACCCGGCCGGAAAACGATGACCGGATCGCTGGGCTGAATCGGCGCATCCGGATCGACGACCAGTTGATCGCCGGGACGAAACTCGGGCTGAAACGCTTCGTCGCTCAGCTCCAGCTTGAGGGCAAACAGACGTGGGCCGGATTCCGCGAATGGCAGCGAATAGTCCATAGCCACCCATTTACCGGTCGATGATTGCACCGACTGATCCTTGAGGTAAGCGTGCACCCGTTCGCAGTCCCGCGTAGAAAACAGCGGGACACGACGGGTGCTCGCCATCAATAGCGGACGCGCGGTACTCACCAGGGGGGACTGTTCGTTTCCGAACAGCAGCGCATCGAAGTCGATTCCCAACTCCTTGGCGATAAGGGGCAGAAAGGTGCTTTTCCTGATTTTGCCCGACTCGAGGCTTTGAATGGTTTGCTGTGCCGCGCCGACCCGTCCCGCCAGCTCTTCCTGACTCAGGCCCAAACGCTCGCGGTAATGCCTTACCCGCACGCCCACCGAATTCAAATTCTCTTCCGATGATGGAATGGCGTTGGGATTCGTGCCCGAGGAAGACATCCTTGCTGTTTTTCGCATGATCGGTGAGCGGGTCAAGGAACGAGGTTACCATTTTAACAGTAACGCAGGTTCAAGCCGACCTGCGTTCACGTCAACGCCGCCCACGTCCGGTCCTGCGGCCTTTGTCCAGGGCGACGTAAATCGTCTTTCCTTCGAAATCGTGGCCGTCCAATCCTGAAATCGCCGCACGGGCTTCGTGGCCTTCCATGTCCACGGTAGCGATGCCACGTGCCTGACCCGTAAATAAATCCCGGCTGACTTTCAAGTCGAAAACCTTGCCGTAGGCGCCAAACAACTCGCTCAGGCCGGCATCGGTCGTTGAAGGGGGTAAGCCACGCACGAAAAGCGTCAACATCGGTTTAAGCTCCTGACTGAAAGGGGAAGTGTGCGGAGAAAAAAGAATCTCCTCGGCGACGAACGGGCCTGAGGACTACGATGCTTTTTTACCACGGTGGCCGGAAGTGTACTAGACAAATTACCGTTTTAATAGTAAAAATCGGTTGTCATTATTTTGTTGCCTCGGCCGAGCACATGCGACGGGGTTTCATGTCGCGGTGGGCACGGCTGGCCGAATGCTTTGCTGGGGGGAACCGGCGCCCGTGGGCCCTCGGCGTTCACACCGCCTTTTCCGCAAAGGCGTCATGCATTGACTGGAGAATTCATGGGAAATCCCGTGTTGCAAGCTTTCGCCGCGTTTCGCGGTCCCGCCGGCAGGCATGCAAGCTGGCGCCAGGACATCGGTGCCGGTTTCCTGGTCTTTCTCATCGCCCTGCCTTTGTGCCTGGGCGTGGCCGCGGCTTCGGGAGTCCCGCCCATGGCCGGCATTCTTTCCGCCGTGGTCGGCGGGCTGTTGGTCTCCCGTATCAACGGCTCCTACCTCACCATCACCGGCCCGGCCGCCGGTTTGATCGTGGTGATTGCCACCGCGGTACAGACATTGGGACAGGGCGATGCCATGGCCGGTTACCGCTACACCTTGGCGGCCATCGTCATGTCGGGCGCGCTGCAGGTGCTGTCGGGCCTTTACAAGGCCGGTCGTCTGTCAGCCTTCTTTCCGGCATCGGTGGTACATGGCATGCTGGCCGCCATCGGGATCGTCGTCGTGGCCAAACAGCTTCCGGTGATGGCGGGCATCAAGACCGGAACCGACGTCACCATGCTGTCCAGCATTGTTCAGCTTCCTCATGTGCTGGCCTATTTCATTCCGGAAACCGTTCTCATCGCTTTGGTCGGCATGGCCATTCTGATCGGTTGGCCGCTGATCGAAAACCGCTTCCTGAGGACCGTTCCGGCACCCATCGTGGTCATTTTGTCCGGGATGGCCTTGGGGCAGGTTTTCGATCTCGGCCGGCTTCATCCGGGCGAAGGTTTCATGGTCCCCAAGGACTTGATCGTCGGTCCGGATTTTCTGGTGTCGATTCCGGACAGCCTGATGGCCAGTCTTTTCCTTCCGGATTTTTCCAAGACATTCACGGTGGCGTTTTGGCAGAGCGTCGTCGCCATCTTTCTGGTGGGCAGCCTGGAAAGCCTGCTGAGTGCGGCGGCGGTGGACAAGCTCGACCCCCAGCGGCGCTATTCCGACCTGAACCGCGATCTCAGGGCAGTGGGCGTCGGTAACGTTGTGGCGGGTCTGATCGGCGGTCTGCCGATGATCGCCGAGATCGTGCGCAGTTCCGCCAATATCGACGCCGGCGCCCGAACCGGTTGGTCGAATTTCTTCCACGGCGTGTTTCTGCTGCTGTTCGTGTGGGCGTTTCCGCACGTGATCGACGCGATTCCCCTGGCCTCCCTTGCCGCGCTTTTGGTCTATACCGGCTTTCGCCTGGCCTCGCCGAGGGTTTTCGCCAGAACCATGGATCTGGGTAAGGAACAGCTGGCGCTGTTCGTCATTACCATCGTCGGCGTCCTCGCGACCAACCTTCTCGCCGGCGTGGCGATCGGCATCGCGGCCAAACTGCTCCTCCATGTCGGGCGAGGCGTCTCGCTCGAGAATTTGCTGGCGATCTCCTACCGGATCGAGCGCACGGCCGCTGGCGCCTACGTCATCCTCGTCCGGGGTTCGGCGATCTTCTCCAATTTCATTTCGCTCAAGAGCGCATTGACAGACCTGCCGGCAGGCAGCACGATCATCTTCGATCTCTCCGACGCCTATCTGATCGACCACACGGTGATGGAGTTCATCGATCACTTCCGCGATGATGTCATCGCGCATGGCGGACGCTGCGAAATTCATGGATTGGCCGGCCACGAACCGTACGGCGATCACGAGTTGGCGGCACGTATCAAGACACAGTAGGACCACCCCGGAGCAGGCGCGGAAATGTCGTTGTTTCTTGCTTATCTATCGGTGATCGCCGCACTGGCATCGGCGCTCGTCGCTGTCGCCACACGCCGGCGCACCGGGTTGCAGCGCCTAGCGGAGGCGATCGGGCGCCGCTGGCCGCAAGAGCCGCCGGCGGTGGCTCGGGCCTTCCCTCAAGCGCATTTTGCCGTGTTCCGTCGCTTCCGCCCGTTCGCGCTGCTGGGGTTTTCCGGCATCAGCGCCGTTCTGGCGGGGCTGGATACGCTCCAGAGCGGGGCAGTGCTCACCGACACCCTGCCGTTGGGGCTTCCCTGGCTCAACTGGCATATCCGCATCGATCCCCTCGCCGGATTCTTTCTCTGTGTGCTCGGCCTGCCGCTGATCGCCGTCAGTCTCTACGGCCCCGGCTACGTTCGGGAGTTCGAACACGGCAAGCACTCCCTTTCCGCGCTGGGGCTGTTTACCGGCCTGTTCGTGGCCGGCATGGAACTGGTCCTGCTGGCCGACGATGCGTTCGTGTTCATGATCGCCTGGGAATTGATGTCGGTCGCCAGCTATTTCCTGGTCGCTTACCAGCATGACCACGCCGCCAACCGCCGTGCCGCCTTCCTTTACCTGCTGATGGCAGAGATCGGGGCCATCGCCATCATCTTGGGCTTTGGCGTGCTTGCGGGCTTCGGCAGCGGCCTGACTTTCGACGCTTTGCGCGGGGCCTCGCTGAGCCCGGGGTGGGCCAGCGTCGCCTTCGTGCTGGGGTTGATCGGTTTCGGCATGAAAGCCGGGCTGGTTCCCATTCATGCCTGGCTGCCTGAAGCGCACCCGGTGGCACCGTCGCATGTGTCCGCTTTGATGAGCGGGGTCATGTTGAAGATTGCCGTCTACGGCTTCATCCGCTTCAGCTTCGATCTGTTGGACCGGATACTCTGGCAGTGGGGCGTCCTGGTGCTGATCATAGGTTCCGCCTCCGCTGTGCTAGGCATCCTCTACGCCCTGCAGCAACAGGATCTCAAGCGACTCCTGGCCTATTCCTCCGTGGAAAACATCGGCATTGTCTTCTTGGCGCTGGGATTGGCCATGATTTTTCTCAGTAGCGGACACACCCAACTGGGCACGTTGGGCTTGGTGGCCGCGCTGTTACATTCGCTCAATCATGCCTTGTTCAAGTCTCTGCTGTTCCTCGGCGCCGGCGCCATCCTGCACCAGACCCATGAGCACAGCCTGGAAAACATGGGCGGATTGATCCATCGCATGCCGAAACTGGCGGCGGTGTTCCTGGTCGGTACCTTGAGCATCGCCGCACTCCCGCCGCTGAACGGCTTCGTTTCGGAATGGCTGATTTTCCAGACCGCGTTGCAGGGCAGTGTCATCGACAGCGGCGTGTTGCGCAGCCTGATTCCCACCGCCAGCGCGGTGCTGGCGCTGACGTCGGCACTGGCGGCCACCTGTTTCGTCAAGGTCTACGGCGTGGCGTTCCTGGGACTGCCCCGTTCACACCATATCGCCCATGCCCATGAGGTCCATCATCGCGGCATGCTGGCGGGTCCGGCTCTGCTGGCCGTTTGCTGCGTGCTGTTCGGCGTGTTGCCGACCCCGTTGATCAATGGCCTGGGGAGTTTGACCCGGCAGTTGACCGGCTTCGTCCTACCCAATATCTCCACCCTGGGCTGGCTGTGGCTCACGCCGGTGGCGCCGGAAATAGCGTCTTATGCACCGGCCCTGGTATTGCTGGCGATCATGGCCGTGGGCTGGGTGTGTTATTTCCTGCTGTATCGCCGCACCCGGATCAAGCCGCGGCGGGCCGAGCCCTGGGACTGCGGCTTCGGGGGGTTGACATCCCGCATGCAATACACCTCCGGCGCCTTCAGCATGCCTATCCGCCGTATCTTCGAGCCCGTGTTCGAAATTTGCGAAACCGTCGAAGAACACAAGGAAGGTCCTGCCCAGTCGCGGGTCACGGCGCTGCGCTATCAATTCCAGGTACTGGACCGAGCTTGGTTGACCCTTTATCAACCCTCGGGGCGCGCCGTCACGAAACTGGCGCGCTGGGTGGGACGTTTGCAGACCGGGAATATTCGGACCTATCTGGGTTATTCCTTCGTTACGTTGATTTTTCTGTTGTGGGTGATCAGCTGATGGCTTGGCTGCTGGCGGTAGTGCAAACCCTGCTTTTCGTCGGCGCGGCGCCCCTGTTGGCCGGCTGGATCAAACGGATCAAGTGCCGCCTGCAGAACCGCAAGGCGCCGTCGGTGTTCCAGCCTTACCGGGACATGTTCAAGCTGTACCGGAAACAGCCCATCGTGCCGCACCCGGCATCATGGATATTCCGGGCCGCCCCTTACATCGTGTTCGCGTCGACCGTGCTGGCGGCGGCCATCGTGCCCCTGGCGGCGGTTGATTTGCCCACCTCGCGCGTCGCCGACGTCATCGTGCTGGTAGGCTTCTTCGCGATGGCCCGCACTTTCCAGGTACTGGCCGGGATGGACATCGGCACCGCCTTCGGCGGCATGGGCTCGTCACGGGAAATGACCATTTCCTCCCTCGCCGAGCCGGCCATGCTGATGGCGGTGTTCACTCTCAGCATGAGCGCGCGCACCACCAACCTGTCTCAGGCCATGGATTACGTTCTGGACGCCGGCCTGGTATTGCGCCCTTCGTTCGTCTTCGCCCTGGGCGGCCTGATACTGGTGGCGATTGCCGAGACCGGGCGGATCCCGGTCGACAATCCGGCCACCCATCTGGAGCTGACCATGATCCACGAGGCCATGATCCTGGAGTACAGCGGACGCTGGCTGGCGCTGATCGAATGGGCCAGCCAGATCAAGCTGATGCTCTACGGCGTTCTCATCGCCAATATCTTCTTTCCATGGGGGATCGCGCAGGAGCTTTCCCCGTCGGCGTTGGTCTTTGGTGCGGCGGCGATCGCGTTGAAGCTGGCGGTGCTGGCTCTGCTGCTCGCTCTGTCGGAAGCCCTGTTCGCCAAGATGCGGATTTTCCGCGTGCAGGAATATCTGGGCTTCGCCTATCTGCTCAGCGTCCTGGGGATGCTGAGTCACATCATCCTGGAGGCGGCGCGCTGATGGCCATTTCCGAACTGACACTGTATCAACAGGCGATTCTGCTGCTGGCGGGCTTGATCGCCCTGACCTCGTTCCTGATGCTCGGGCAGTCCCGCTTGGTCCGGCTGGTGCTGATCTTCGCGCTGCAGGGGTGCCTGCTGGCGGCCGCGACGGCTTTGGCCGCCGCCGTTCTCGATTATCCACACCTCTATGTTTCCGCGGTCCTGAGTTTTCTTTTGAAGGGACTGGTCATTCCGATCCTGCTGCATCGGTTGATCCGCCATATGGGACTGCACCGGGTCATGGATACCGTCGACCACCCGGCGCGGGTCATGATGGCCGGAACGGCCCTGGTCGTGTTCAGCTATTACGTCAGTTTGCCGGTCGTCCAGCATTCCACCCTGGTGACGCTCAACGCCATCGCCGTGAGCCTCGCCGCGGTACTGCTCGGCATGCTGCTGATGATCACCCGCCGGCAGGCGGTGGCCCACGTGGTGGGTTTCATGTCCATCGAGAATGGCCTGTTCTTCGCCGCCGTCGTATCCACCTATGGTATGCCCATGGTCGTGGAGCTGGGGGTGGCCTTCGATGTGCTGGTGGCCGCCGTGGTGTTCGGCGTGTTCTTCTTCCAGATCCGCTCCAGCATCGATTCCCTCAACGTGGATCAGCTCAGCAAATTGAGCGAGGCGGACCAATGATCGCAGTGTATCTGTTGCTTATGATCCCCCTTTGGGGCATGGTGCTGCTGGCCCGCTACGGCGACCGGCCCGAGGCCGGGCGGTTGAATAGCCGCTTCAACGGCCTGGCTTTGGCGGCATCCGTCTGGCTGGCCATCGACGTGCTCATCAATGGTCCGGAGCTCTCATCGGGGCGGTTGCTGTATGTCGATTCCTACAACGTCTACCTGGTCGCCCTGACCGCCTTTGTCGGACTCACCACCTCGATCTTCTCCGGCCCTTACATGGCGCACGAACGGGAGATCGGCCGGGTGACGGGGCGGCGTTTGCGGCTCTACTACGCCATGTACCAGGGTTTCATGCTGGCCATGTATCTGGTGCTCACGACCAACAACATGGGGGTCATGTGGGTGGCGATGGAGGGCGCGACCCTGGCCACCGTCTTGCTGGTCAGTTTGTATCGCACGCCCGAGTCGGTGGAGGCGGCCTGGAAATATTTCATCCTCTGTGGCGTGGGTATCGCCCAGGCCCTGTTCGGCACGGTCCTGCTGTACTTCGCCGCCGAGCAAAAACTCGGCATAGGAGGAGAGGCGCTGTTGTGGACGGTGTTGCATGAAAACGCCCATGCCCTCGATCCCGCCATTCTGAGTATGGCCTTCGTGTTTCTCTTGGTCGGTTATGGCACCAAGATCGGCCTGGTCCCCTTGCATCAATGGCTGCCGGACGCCCACTCGGAAGGTCCGACCCCCATGTCGGCCATCCTCTCGGGGCTGCTGCTCAATGACGCCCTCTATGCCGTGGTGCGCTGCAAAATGCTGGTGGACGGTTCGCTGGGCACGCATCTGGCCGGTAACCTGATGATGGGGTTCGGGTTGCTGTCCTTCCTCGTCGCGGCCCTGTTTCTGCACCGTCAGACGGACATCAAGCGGCTGTTCAGCTATTCCTCCATCGAACACATGGGCCTGATGACTTTCGCCTTCGGTGTGGGTAGCCCCTGGGCCACCTTCGCCGCGCTGTTTCACATGACCACCCATTCCCTCACCAAATCGGCCATTTTCGTCACCGTGGGCCATGCGGCCCAATTGGCCGGCACCCAGCGTATGGACGGGATACGCGGCTTGATCCTGACTCAGCCCACCATCGGCTGGGGACTGTTGATCGGCACCGTGGCCATCGCCGGATTTCCGCCCTTTGGAGTATTCGCCAGCGAATTCCTGGTCCTGGTTGCCACGATGCACGACTACCCCTGGCTGACGCCGTTGTTGCTTCTGGGGATCGGGCTCGCCTTCGCCGGTCTGTTCCGCCATATCCAGCCTATGGTTTTCGGCGATGTTCCGGAGGGCCGGCGGGCCATCCAAGCCAACCTGTGGCCGGTCATGGCGCATCTGGCGCTGGTGCTATGGCTCGGTCTGTCCATCCCCCCATTTCTCGGCAACTGGTTCAACCAGGCGACGCAGCTGATTTCGGGGAGCTTGCCGCAATGAGCGTCGAAAGCTTGACTTCGCTGCGGCTGAAACTGGCGGCCCAGGACATCGACAACCGTTCGTCGGTCCCGTGCGCCTTGCCGCCCGCAACGGTTTTGCAGATCGATGCCCGCGATTGGGGCAAGGCTGCCGAAACCGCCAAGTCCGAGCATTGGCGCTGGGCCGGGGTTTGGGCCGATGACCGAGGTTTCGATCTGACGGTCAACGCCTGTTTGGAACATCGGGGAACCTACCTGATTCTGAGAACCACTCTGGCGCCGGAACGAGCGAGTTTGCCGTCCCATGCGCCTTACTATTGGGCAGCGGACCGACCCGAGCGCCACATCCAGGACCTTTTCGGCGTTCGTTTCGAGGATCATCCCGATCCGCGCCGCTGGATACGCCATCGGGCCTGGGACGAAGGCGTCCATCCGCTGCGCAAGGAATTTCCGGCCGCCGGATCGAACGCGGAGGAAACGCCGCCGGACCGCGACTACCCCTTCCTCAAGGCCCAGGGTGCCAGTGTCTACGAAATTCCCGTCGGCCCGGTGCATGCGGGCATCATCGAACCCGGCCATTTCCGCTTCCAGGCCGTCGGCGAAACGGTGCTGCATCTGGAGGAGCGTTTGGGCTATGTCCACAAGGGCATCGAGAAGATCGCCGAGGGCCGTGACCCGGACGGCTTGGCGCGGCTGGCCGGACGGGTGTCCGGCGACACCACGGTCGGTCATGCCTGGGCCGCCTGCATGGCCATGGAACGCGCCGCGGGGATCGAAATCCCCTTGCGTGCCGCGTATCTGCGCGGAATCCTCGCGGAGCGGGAGCGGGTCATCAATCATCTGTGGGATCTGGGTGCCCTGTGCAACGACGTAGGCTTTGCCTTCGGCTATTACCAGTTCGGCCGTCTACGGGAGCAGTGGCTGCGGGAAAACCAGGTCCATTTCGGCCATCGGCTGCTGATGGACCGGATCGTGCCCGGCGGGGCTCGGGTCGACATCACTCCGGCGACGGCGAAGGCCATGCATCGATCCATAACGGCCTTGCGGGTGGAGCTGGATGAGCTGCTGACTCTCCTCGACGCCAATTCCTCCCTGGAGGATCGTTTTCTCAACGCCGGCATTCTTTCGACCGAACTGGCGGCAGCCTTGGGCGCGCTGGGCTTCGTCGGCCGCGCGAGCGGCCAGACCTTCGATACGCGCCGAGACGCGCCTTATCCACCGTACGACCGATTGAAGGTCAGCGTGCCAACGGAAAGCCAGGGCGACGTTTCCTCGCGTTTCTGGGTTCGCTACAAGGAATTGCGCGCCGGGCTGCGACTGCTCGGCGATCTGCTCGAAGGGATGCCCGAAGGCGAGCGGGTGGCGCGCTGGCAGGTCCCGGCCGAGGGCGCGGAAGGGTTCGCAGCCATCGAGGGCTGGCGCGGCGAGATTCTCTGCTTCGTGCGTTTCGGTTCGGACAACGCCATCCGCCGCTACTGGCCGCGCGATCCCAGCGTCATCAACTGGCCTGCGCTGGAAAAACTCATACTCGGCAACATCGTTCCCGACTTCCCGGTGTGCAACAAATCGGTCAACGGGTCCTATTCCGGCCACGACCTTTAACGAGGCATTTTCATGCTGCAACTGTATGGCAAGATTTTCAAGACCGGTGTCCTCACCGAGAAAGTCCCGAAACTGGCCAAACCCGGCATCAGCGCCACCGAGCGCGAGGAACCGATCGAGCAAGTCGGCCAAGCGCTCAAGGTCGTCGTGGACAAACGGTTTCGCGGAAGTCTCGCCATTCGGCAAGTGGACGCGGGCTCCTGTAACGGCTGCGAGCTGGAGATTCACGCCCTCAACAACGTCTACTACGATGTCGAGCGCTTCGGTGTCCATTTCGTCGCTTCACCTCGCCATGCCGACGTTCTGATGGTGACGGGACCGGTGTCGCGGCACATGGAAGCCGCCTTGAAGCGTACCTACGCAGCCACCGCCGATCCCAAATGGGTGATCGCCGTGGGCGACTGCGGCGCTTGCGGTGGTGAGTTCGGGGTGTCCTATGCCAGTTGCGGGGCGGTGAGTAACGTCATCCCCGTCGATCTCGCCGTGCCGGGTTGCCCGCCGACACCCCTGGCGCTGTTGCAGGGCCTGCTGTCCTTGTGCGGCCGGTTGTAAGGTCCTGCGATCCCGCCCATGCCGGGCACTTCAAACGCAAACAGCATTGCGGAAACACCGAAGGCTGCCCGATCGCTGCGATTCCACCACCCTGGGTGAAGCGACAACGCCAGTCGAGAAGAACGGCTGAAGGGTGTTTCCGTCAGGCGAGTGCCGCGGCGCGCAAGCGAACGGCTTGGATGCGCTGACCCAGCTGGTCCAGCAGGGCCAGTTGCCCCTCCAGCCGCTGAAGCCGGGGACCCGCTTCCCGTGAGGCCCGGGCGTGTTCCCCGGCGCCCCGCGCCAATGCCTGCTCCAGGCCGTCCGCCGCGCCCTCCAGGCGCTGGGTCAGATCGGCCGAAATCTCTTCCCGCACCTGTTCCAGGCGCCGAAGAAAGTCGCTGCGGATGCGGCCCGTGTGCATTTCGATGGCTTCGGCCAACTGGCTTCTGCGCCGCCGGACGATGCCGCGTTTGGCCCAGCGTTCAGCCAGAACCTTGAGCCTTCCGAAGCGCGGTGTCACCCAAGCCGGTCCCCGTCTCAGCGCCTGCTCCGCGAGCAGTTCCAACCCCATGGGCTCGCCGGCGGGACGGAAGCCGGGACGGGATCTCGCCGGCCAGCGTGCTTCCGGGGCGGCGGCCGGCATGGCGAGCCGGAAAAGATCGCCGGCGAAGCGCTGGAGTTCGGCGATCGACTCCTCGATGCCACGGCTGAATTCCTCGGTCATCTCAGCGACCGCCGCGGCGCCTTGCCGTTCCAGCGCATCCCGCCAGTCGACGAAAGCCGCTTCGACTTCCTCCCGGATGAAGGTGTCGAGCCGTTCGTCGAAGTCCTTGGGCGTCAGAAGGTCCTGATTCAGGACCAGCCCGTCGAACTTCCTTCCCAGGTGTGAAGCCAGTTCGCTCTGTCGGTCCTTGAGGTCGCGCTCGAAGAGGCGGGTGGCCAGCAGGCGGAATTCCTGCCGGAGATGTCCGTCGAGGCGCTGCATCTCGCGGACCGCCAGGGTACGGCGAGCCGCGAACAGCGCCATCTTTTCGTCCAGTTCCGCCATCGATGCCGTCAGCGAGCGCCGCTCCAGTTCGATCTCCAGGCGATTCCGAGCGATCAGGCGCGCCACGCCGGCGGCCGCGGCATCAAGCAGCAGCTTGCCTTTTTCCTCCATCAGGAAGCGCTCCAGCGCCTCGGTGAAGGCCGGGAGGCGGCTCCTCGCCAGCCGGGCTGGATCATTTGCGGTTTTTCCCGCCAGCGCCTCCGCGGCGGAAATGGGGAAGAGACGGATATCCGACCCGACGGCCCCGGCCAGGACGCGGCGGGAAAAGGTCTCGATCTCGGCCGCGTCCGCTTCCTTCAGGATGTCGATTTTATTCAGCAGGAAAAAGATGCGTCCGGCGTATTTCCGGACCTCGCGCAGGAATTCCAATTCGGCTTCGCTCACCGGCTGGTCGGCGGACAGCACGAACAGGGCCGCGTCGCACTGCGGCAGCCGCGCGCAGGCGGTGTCGGTATTGTGGCGGAACACCGAGCCGACACCGGGTGTATCCACGATGCGTACGCCATTTCTGAGCAGGGGCGAAGGCATTCGGATCAGCACTTCGCTGACGCCTTTTTCATTGCCCGGGTTGCCCGGCTCCGTGACGTAATCCGCCAGGGCCTCCTCCGCAATGTCGAGCGAGCCGCCATCCAGAAAATGGACGGTGATTCGGACGGCATCGCCGTGGTCGAGGATCGTCACCACTGAAGTCAGCGGTACGGCCCCGACGGGAAGCAGACTTTCTCCCAACAAGGCGTTGATCAGGCTGGTCTTGCCGCGCTTGAACTGGCCGACCGTCAGGACGTCGAAATGCTCGGCCTGCAGCTTGTCCCGCAAGGCGAGGGCAGGACGGAGGCTGGCGGGAAAGTTTTCCGCCAGCTCGTCGATCAGGCCCATCAGTTCCGACTTGAGGTCTGCGTAGCCGGGCGCCGGCGGCGTTCCGGCTGGCGCGGAGAAACGGGCGATGGCGTTCATTCCGCCGTGGTGGGATCGATGACGGTACGGACCCGCGCGATCGAGTCGGCAGGAAAACCGCCCTCCAGGGCATGTTGCAGCAGCGTGGCCTCGTCCGGCGCGATGTAGATGCAGTACACCTTGTCGTCGGTGACATAGCTCTGAAGCCATTGAACCTGTGGTCCCATGGCGTTGAGGACGGAACAGGATTTCCGGGAAATCCGTTGCAGCTCGTCGGCCGACAGGTTTCCGGCGCCGGGAATCGTACGCTCTATCACATATTTGGGCATGTTGATTCGCTTGATAAGGTCTGGTTTATGCAAAAGCGGCCTGTTTTGTGCACGTCGATCGGTGCACCTATGGCCTTACCCCATTTTGCCGTAGATCGATATCTCGTTGAATGCGGCGAAATGTCTCATATCCCCATGACGATGGATGACTGTTCGCCAAGATACCAGTGGCGATGTTATGTCCGATGTTATGTCCGATCGCTGTCCGGATATCGGACACATGTCGCATTATCGGACACATCGTCCATTCAAGGCGGTTGCGGCGGGATAGTCGGGCTGTCGGATCAACGTATTGATATTCCTGTCTATCGGGCCTAAACGAATAGTTGGCACGATCCATGTAATGAGATTGTCACGACCTCCCCGGAGGCCGTATGTCCGAAGGCTCGTAACCGCCGCCGGACATTCATCACTCATAGAATGTGTTATTGGAGGAAACAACAAATGCCACTTAGCACCGCAACCAAGGCCGCGACGGACGCGCTGGCCGCCCATCGGGCGCCCACCAGCGTGAATGCACAGGAAGTGCACCGTTGGCTTCAAAGCTTCAACTGGGAGTTCAAGAACAACCGGACCAAGTACGCCACCAAGTACAAGATGGCGAACGAGACCAAGGAACAGTTCAAGCTCATCGCCAAGGAATATGCGCGCATGGAGGCCGTCAAGGACGAGCGCCAGTTCGGCAGCCTGCAGGATGCGCTGACCCGGCTGAACGCAGGCGTCCGCGTCCATCCGAAATGGAACGAGACCATGAAAGTGGTCTCGAATTTCCTGGAAGTGGGCGAATACAACGCCATCGCCGCCACCGGGATGCTGTGGGACTCCGCCCAGGCCGCGGAACAGAAGAACGGCTATCTGGCCCAGGTGTTGGACGAAATCCGCCACACCCACCAGTGCGCCTACGTCAACTACTACTTCGCCAAGAACGGCCAGGACCCGGCCGGCCACAACGACGCCCGCCGCACCCGTACCATCGGGCCGCTGTGGAAGGGCATGAAGCGCGTGTTCGCTGACGGCTTCATCTCCGGCGACGCGGTGGAATGCTCGCTCAACCTGCAGTTGGTGGGCGAGGCCTGCTTCACCAACCCGCTGATCGTCGCGGTGACCGAATGGGCCGCCGCCAACGGCGACGAGATCACCCCGACGGTGTTCCTGTCGATCGAAACCGACGAACTGCGCCACATGGCCAACGGCTACCAGACCGTGGTGTCCATCGCCAACGATCCGGCCTCCGCCAAGTACATGAACACGGACCTGAACAACGCGTTCTGGACCCAGCAGAAGTACTTCACCCCGGTGCTGGGCATGCTGTTCGAGTACGGCTCCAAGTTCAAGGTCGAGCCCTGGGTCAAGACCTGGAACCGCTGGGTGTACGAAGACTGGGGCGGCATCTGGATCGGCCGTCTGGGCAAGTATGGCGTGCAATCTCCGGCCAGCCTGAAGGACGCCAAGCAGGACGCTTACTGGGCGCATCACGACCTGTTCCTGTTGGCCTACGCGCTGTGGCCGACCGGCTTCTTCCGCCTGGCTCTGCCGGATCAGGAAGAAATGGCCTGGTTCGAAGCCCACTACCCGGGCTGGTATGACCACTACGGCAAGATCTACGAGGAATGGCGCGCTCGCGGCTGCGAGGATCCGTCCTCGGGCTTCATTCCGCTGATGTGGTTCATCGAAAACAACCACCCGATCTACGTCGATCGGACGTCCCAGGTGCCGTTCTGCCCGAGCCTCGCCAAGGGCGCCAGCACCCTGCGGGTGCACGAGTACAACGGCCAGATGCACACCTTCAGCGATCAGTGGGGCGAGCGCATGTGGCTGGCCGAGCCGGAGCGCTACGAGTGCCAGAACATCTTCGAACAGTACGAAGGCATGGAGCTGTCCGAAGTGATCGCGGAGCAGCACGGCTTGCGCAGCGACGGCAAGACCCTGATCGCCCAGCCTCACGTCCGTGGCGACAAGCTGTGGACGCTGGACGACATCAAGAGGCTGAACTGCGTCTTCAAGAACCCGGCGAAGGCGTTCAACTAATCGCGTGTCGGACTCCGTCCCGGGACGGAGTCCGATCCCGCCATCGCCTGATCAACATCAAACGAAAGGAACATTGATATGAGTATGTTAGGAGAAAGACGCCGCGGATTGACCGATCCGGACATGGCATCAGTGATTCTCAAGGCGCTTCCCGAAGCTCCGCTGGATAGCAACAACAAGATGGGCTATTTCGTCACGCCGCGCTGGAAGCGCCTGACGGAATACGAAGCCCTGACCGTCTATGCCCAGCCCAACGCCGACTGGATTGCCGGCGGCCTGGACTGGGGCGACTGGACCCAGAAGTTCCATGGCGGCCGCCCGTCCTGGGGCAACGAGACCACCGAGCTGCGCACGGTCGACTGGTTCAAGCACCGCGACCCGCTGCGCCGCTGGCACGCGCCGTATGTCAAGGACAAGGCCGAGGAATGGCGCTACACCGACCGCTTCCTGCAGGGCTATTCCGCCGACGGCCAGATCCGGTCGATGGACCCGGCCTGGCGCGACGAGTTCGTCAACAAGTACTGGGGCGCGTTCCTGTTCAATGAATACGGATTGTTCAACGCCCACTCCCAGGGTGCCCGCGAGGCTTTGTCGGATGTGATTCGGGTTGACCTGGCTTTCTGGGGCTTCGACAAGATCGACCTGGCCCAGATGATCCAGCTGGAGCGCGGGTTCCTGGCCAAGATCGTGCCCGGCTTCGACGAATCCACTGCGGTGCCGAAGGCCGAATGGACCACCGGCGGCATCTACAAGGGCGCTCGCCTGGCGGTGGAGGCGCTCTGGCAGGAGGTGTTCGACTGGAACGAAAGCGCCTTCTCGGTCCATGCCGTCTACGACGCGCTGTTCGGCCAGTTCGTCCGCCGCGAGTTCTTCCAGCGGCTGGCGCCGAAGTTCGGCGACACCCTGACGCCGTTCTTCATCAACCAGTCCCAGACGTATTTCCAGATCACCAAGCAGGGCGTACAGGACCTGTACTACACCACCCTGGGCGATGATCCGGAATTCGGAGACTACAACCGCACCGTGCTGCGCAACTGGACCAGCAAGTGGCTGGAGCCCACCGTGGCCGCGCTGCGCGACTTCATGGGGCTGTTCGCGAAGCTGCCGGCCGGCACCACCGACAAGGAAGAAATCACCGCTTCGCTGTACCGGGTGGTCGACGACTGGATCGAGGACTACGCCAGCAAGATCGACTTCAAGGCGGATCGCGACCAGATCGTCAACGCCGTTTTGGCAGGACTGAAATAGGACATATCACGATGAGCGTAAACAGCAATGCATACGACGCCGGCATCATGGGCTTGGACGGCAAGGATTTTGCCGATCAGTTCTTCGCCGAGGAAAACCAGGTGGTCCACGAGAGCGACACGGTCGTTCTGGTGCTCAAGAAGTCGGACGAGATCAACACCTTCATCGAGGAGATTCTTCTGACCGACTACAAGAAGAACGTCAATCCGACGGTGAACGTGGAAGACCGCGCCGGCTATTGGTGGATCAAGGCCAACGGCAAGATCGAAGTCGACTGCGACGAGATCTCCGAGCTGCTGGGCCGGACCTTCAACGTGTACGACTTCCTGGTCGACGTTTCCTCCACCATCGGTCGGGCCTACACCCTGGGCAACAAGTTCACCATCACCAGTGAACTGATGGGGCTCGACCGGAAGCTCGAAGACTATCACGCATAAGGAGATCGACATGGCCATACACAGCAACGCCAACCGCGACGCCTGGGTGAGCAAGATCGCGCAGCTCAACACCCTGGAGAAGGCGGCCGAGACGCTGAAGCAGTTCCGGATGGATCACACCACCCCGTTCCGCAACAGCTACGAGCTGGACAACGATTATCTTTGGATCGAGGCCAAGCTCGAGGAGAAGGTCGCCGTCCTCAAGGCGCGCGCCTTCAGCGAAGCGGATTTCCGCCACAAGACCGCCTTCGGCGAGGACGCCAAGGCCGTCCTGGATGGCACCGTCAAGAAAATGAACGCGGCCAAGGACAAGTGGGAAGCCGAGAAGATCCACATCGGTTTCCGCCAGGCCTACAAACCGCCGATCATGCCGGTGAACTACTTCCTGGACGGCGAGCGCCAACTGGGAACCCGGCTGATGGAGCTGCGCAACCTCAACTACTACGACACGCCGCTGGAAGAGCTGCGCAAGCAGCGCGGCGTGCGGGTAGTGCATCTGCAGGCGGCGCACTGACGGGAGGAAGTCTCCGGCCGGCCTCGACGGCCCTGCCGTAAAGGCCGGCCGGGCAGGGATGCCGCTTCGGGCCGGTCCCGCCGGCCCGGAGCCTCCGGCTTTCAAGGAACGCGCGGGTTCGCCGCACGCTTCTCCATTTTTCGTAAGGAATTCACCATGGTCGAATCGGCATTTCAGCCATTTTCGGGCGAAGCAGACGAACGGTTCGAGGAATCAAGGCCCCAGGCCGGTTTCTTTCCTTCCGCGGACTGGCATCTGCTGAAACGGGACGAGACCTACGCGGCCTACGCGAAGGATCTCGATTTCATGTGGCGGTGGATCATCGTTCGGGAGGAAAGGATCGTTCAGGAAGGCTGCTCGATCAGCCTGGAATCGTCGATCCGCGCCGTGACGCATGTTCTGAATTATTTTGGCATGACCGAACAACGCGCTCCGGGAGAGGACCGGACCGGCGGGGTTCAACATTGAACAGGTAAGTTTATGCAGAGAGTTCACACTATCACGGCGGTCACGGAGGACGGCGAATCGCTCCGCTTCGAATGCCGTTCGGACGAGGACGTCATCACCGCCGCCCTGCGCCAGGACATCTTCCTGATGTCGTCCTGCCGGGAAGGCGGCTGCGCGACCTGCAAGGCCTTTTGCGCGGAAGGCGATTACGATCTCAGGGGGTGCAGCGTTCAGGCCCTGCCCCCCGAAGAGGAAGAGGAAGGGCTGGTTCTGCTTTGCCGGACCTATCCGAAGACCGATCTGCAAGTCGAGCTGCCCTACACCAGTTGCCGGATCAGTTACTGCGACGTCGGCAGCTTCGAAGCGGAAGTGGTTGCGGTCAATTGGGTTTCTTCCAACACCGTCCAGTTCCTGCTGCAGAAACGGCCCGATGAATCCGGCAACCGGGGGGTGAAATTCGAGCCCGGCCAGTTCATGGATCTGACCATTCCGGGTACCGATATTTCCCGCTCCTATTCGCCGGCGAATATCCCCAACCCGGAAGGCCGGCTGGAGTTCCTGATCCGCGTGCTGCCCGAGGGCCGGTTTTCCGACTATCTGCGCAACGAGGCGCGCGTGGGCCAGGTGCTTTCCGTCAAGGGGCCGCTCGGCGTGTTCGGGCTCAAGGAACGGGGCATGGCGCCGCGCTATTTCGTGGCCGGCGGAACCGGGCTGGCGCCCGTGGTCTCGATGGTGCGGCAGATGCGGGAGTGGAGGGCGCCGAACGAGACGCACATCTATTTCGGCGTCACCACCGAGCCCGAATTGTTCTACATCGACGAGTTGAAGTCTCTCGAACGATCCATGCGCAATCTCCAAGTGAAGGCTTGCGTATGGAAGCCAGGCCCGGATTGGGAGGGACAGCAGGGTTTGCCCATCGACCTGCTGCGCCAGGATCTGGAATCCAATGGGTCCAATCCGGACATCTACCTATGCGGCCCGCCCGGCATGATCGACGCCGCCTTGGAGGTGACGCGCAGTCACGGCATTCCCGGCGATCAGGTCTTCTTCGAAAAGTTCCTGCCGTCCGGCGCCGCCTGATCCGGAGAAGCGTCATGAGCACCGAGCCATTCCCGCCCCAATTCCTGCGCGAAATGATCGAGCAGCTGGATGCCAGCATCCAGGAGCTCGCGCGCAAGGAGAAAGGGCTCGCGGCATCCCTGGGCACCTGCCGGGTCGCCGAACTCAAGGAGTACTGGGACCACGACCTCAGTCCCGAGGAAGAATGGGAACTCAAGCGGACCATGGACTTCCGCGACCGCGAACTGGTGTGGATCTGGTCTCGGCTCAAGCGTGCCCGCGCCAGCCGCGCCAACGCCGGGGAGGCCTACATGCGCCACCTGTCGCCTTCGGCGCGTAAAAACAATCAATCCTGACTGGAGTCGACCCAACATGGCAAAGGAAGTGGTTTACCAAGGGGATGCGCGGCGCCGCATGATGCAGGGCATCGAGATCCTCGCGCGCGCGGCGATGCCGACGCTGGGCGCGACCGGCCCCAGCGTCATGATCCAGCACCGGGCCGACGGCCTGCCCCCGGTTGCGACCCGGGACGGGGTCACGGTGGCGAATTCCATCGTGCTCAAGGACCGGATCGCCAATCTCGGGGCCCGGCTGCTGCGGGACGTCGCCGGCACCATGTCACGGGAGGCAGGGGACGGCACCACCACCGCCATCGTGCTGGCCCGCCATATCGCCCGGGAGATGTTCAAGAGCCTCGCCGCCGGGGCCGATCCCATCGCGCTCAAGCGCGGCATCGACCGGGCCGTCGCCTGCGTGACCGAGGACATCCGGGCCCGCGCCTGGCGCGGCGAACAGGAATCGCTCATTCTGGGCGTGGCCGCGGTGGCGACCAAGAACGAACCCGGCGTCGGCCGGCTGCTGCTGGAGGCGCTGGACGCGGTCGGCGTCCACGGCGCCGTGTCGGTCGAGCTGGGGCAGCGGCGCGAGGACGTGCTCGATGTCGTCGACGGTTATCGCTGGGAGAAGGGCTACCTGTCGCCCTATTTCGTGACCGACCGGACCCGGGAGCTGGCCGAACTCGACGACGTCTACGTGCTCATGACCGATCTGGAGGTGAACGATTTCGTCGATCTGGTGCCGCTGCTGGAGCAAGTCACCGAGGCCGGCGGGAGCCTCTTGATCGCCGCCGACCGCGTCCAGGAAAAGGCCCTGGCCGGCATTCTGCTCAATCATGTGCGCGGCGTGTTCAAGGCGGTTGCCGTCACCGCTCCGGGGTTCGGCGACAGGCGGCCGGACCGGCTCTTGGACTTGGCCGCGCTGACCGGCGGAAGGGCGGTCCTGGAGGCTAAGGGCGACCGGCTGGATCGGGTCACGCTGGCCGACCTGGGGCGGGTGCGCCGGGCGGTGGTCAGCGCCGACGCAACGGCCCTGCTCGGCACGCCAGGCACCGAAGCCTCCCGCGCCCGTCTGGAGGGTCTGCGCCTGGAGGCCGAGCAGTATCGTGCCCTCAAGCCCGGCCAGGGATCGGCGACCGGGCGTCTGCACGAACTCGAGGACATCGAGGCACGCATCATCGGCCTGAGCGGCAAGTCAGCGGTTTACCGCGTGGGCGGCGTGACCGACGTGGAGATGAAGGAGCGGATGGTGCGGATCGAAAACGCCTACCGCTCGGTGGTTTCCGCCCTGGAAGAAGGCGTACTGCCCGGCGGCGGCGTCGGGTTCCTCGGCAGTCTCCCCGCATTGGCCGAACTCGGGGCGCACGGCGCGGACGAAGCGCGCGGCATCGACATCGTCCGGTCGGCGCTGGCGGAGCCCTTGCGAGTCATCGGCGAAAACTCGGGGCTATCGGGGGAGGCCGTCGTCGCCAAGGTCATGGATCACCCGAATCCCGGCTGGGGCTACGACCAGGAAAGCGGGAGTTTCGGCGACCTCCATGCCAAGGGGATATGGGACCCCGCCAAGGTGCTCAGACTGGCCCTGGAGAAAGCCGCGTCGGTGGCCGGCACTTTTCTCACCACCGCGGCGGTGGTGCTGGAAGTCCCCGATGCGGATGCGTTCGCCGGCTTCAGCGCGGAATGGGCCGCCGCGACCCGGGAAGATCCGAGGGCCTGAAGCCGCGCACCGGACCTGCAACCGCGTCACCGGTCGAGCGCGCGATGCGAGGTGACGCCTATGCCCCGTGTCCGGCGTAATGGACGCCGTTACGGCCATTCTGTTTGACATGGTAGAGGGCATCGTCGGCTTTCAGCAGCAGGTCCTTCACGCTGGCGGTGGCGGACGTGGAATCGGCCACGCCGATGCTGGCGGTCAACGGCCGGGATAGCGTCAGTTCCCCGGGCTGGCGCCGTTCGATCGCGCTGCGGATGCGTTCGGCGGTCTGGAGTGCGGAGGAGCCGCTGGTATCGGGCGTGATGATCAGAAATTCCTCGCCGCCCATCCGGCAAACGATGTCGCTGCTGCGAACGGTTTCCCGCATCACGCGGGCGGCATGAACGAGCGCCTGATCGCCGGCGTCGTGGCCGAGGGTGTCGTTGATGGATTTGAACCAGTCGAGGTCGAGCACCATGACGCTCAAGGGCCGGCCGAACGTGCGCGCCTCCGCCCACTCCCGTTCCAGCTTGCCCATCGCGTAGCGGCGGTTCGGCAGCCCGGTGAGCGGGTCGGTATGGGCCATGAGTTCCAGGCGGCGGTTGGCGGCGGCCAGTTCCGAGGCGTAGCGTTCGATTTCCTTGCGTTCCCGCGCGAGCTTCTTGTGCAGGCTGATGATGCGCTGGCCGGCCCGGATGCGGGCCTTGAGAACCCTGACGCTGGGCGGCTTGGTGACGTAATCGTCGATGCCGGCGCCGAAGGCTTCGACCAGGGCGTCTTCGCTCTCGGTCGCGGTGAGCATGACGATGTAGACATTGCTGCCCAGCGCGGACGCCCGCAGCGCCTTGCACAGCGCCAGGCCGTTCATGGGCTTCATGTGCCAGTCGGTGATCACCATTTCCGGCTCGTGCTCGAGCGCGTATTCCAGCGCCGCTTCCCCATCCCGCCGTGAGGCGACATGATGTCCATCGGCTTCGAGCTGCCGGGACAGTCGCGTCAGCATGATGGGGTCGTCGTCCGCCAGCAGCACGTGCAGCTTTTCCTCCGCTTGCAGCCCCGGACCGGAAGGCTCGGTCGTGGTGGTCCGGTCTTCCTCGGCGATCCCGATCACCCGCGTCCAGTCGTTCCACTCCTCCTGCTGCCCGCCGAGCAGAAGCGCCAGATCCTCGTCGTCGAGGTTGCATTTTCTAGCTTCCGCCGCCAGAGCCGGCGCCAATCCGATGCGCTGCGACTCGTCCGCGAGGCGGTAATCCGCGACCCGCCGTGCCAGAGCGATCTGCCGGGCCAACCGGCCGGTGCGGCCTTCTTCCAGGATTTCGTTCTGCTGGCTGCATTTCAGCGCATCGATGAAGACCTGCGGAAAACCCCAATCGGTCAGCAGCATGAGGGTCAGGTCGTCGTGATCCGTGGCGAAACGCTCCCGCTCCAGCGCGTTCAGCCTTTCGTCGTGCGCCTGCCGCAGACATTCGCTGTATTCCTCCGGCCAGGCCGTCGCCAGAGCGAGGCGGCCTACATCGGCCAGCAGGCCCAGCGTGAAGGCTTCTTTCGGGGCGACGGTGGGAGCCTGGGCCATGATCGTCTGGAGCGTGATCGCGCAGGCGAGGGATCTCTTCCAGTAGGCCGTGTAGTCGAACGCTTCGCATTGGCCTTCGCGATGGGCCTCGATGAGCGAGAGGCTCAGCGCGAACTGGCGAATGGCTTGGAGACCGAGGAGGTTCATGGCGTCGATCACGCTGGCGATCGGGCGGCGCGTGCCCTTGGCGGGGGCGTTGGCGAAGCGCAGGATCCGGCCGGTGAGCGCCGGGTCGGTCTGGATCAATTGGGCCAGCGCTTCCGCTGTGACGTCTTCGCGCTGGGCCAGGCTCAGGATCGCGGCGGCTGTGCGCGACGGGGTGGGCAGCGAGTCGCACAGCTTCTGCTTATGCATCTTCCGTAGGTCCGAGTCCAGACGCCAAGGGGGTTTTCGATCTCCCGGCAGGGGGCTTCGGGCGTTTATCGTGGCTCACCGTCGCCGCCCTTTTCCGGGGACCCCAGGGAGGGGCTGCTTCGCATATCGTCCAATAACCTGGTAGCTGCGGTTTCCAGCGCCCGCATCAGCGCCGGATCTGCGGCCGATCCCGCCGTCCGGGCCTGGTCTTCCAGCCGTGTGGCCAGCTCCCGGACCGCTTCGGCGCAGAAATGCCCCGCCATGCCTTTGATGGCATGCGCCGCATCGGCCAGCGCGGCCGTGTCCGCCCTCGTTCCCGCTTCACGCAAGGCGGCGAGGTGCTTGGGGAGTTCCTCGATACAGAGACCGATCATTTCTGCCAGGAGCTCCTCGTCGTGGTCCAGGCGCGCCAGTGCTTCCGCCCTGTTCCAGGAAGGACCGCCCGGCCCGGGGCCGCCATCTCTTCCCTCGGGGCCATCTGCCGTCTTCTCGATATTCGAGACGGAAAGTCCCAGCCAGCGCTCGAGCGCCTCGGCGAGCCGGTCCCTGGAAATCGGTTTGCTCAGATAGTCGTCCATGCCGGCCGCCAGGCATTTTTCCCGCTCGCCGGTCGCGGCATGGGCGGTGAGCGCGACGACCGGCGTGCGTCCAGATCCCGCGGACCGCTCCCTTGCGCGCAGTTCCTGCGTGGCCTCGTAGCCTCCCAGAACAGGCATCTGGCAGTCCATCAGGACCAGATCGTAGCGGGACCGGGCCAGCCGCTCCAGGGCGGCCTGGCCGTTGTCGGCGACGTCCGGAACGATGCGGAACTTGGCGAGCATGGCGACGATCACTTTCTGGTTGACCCGGTTGTCTTCCACCACCAGGACCCTGCGGCCTTCATAAGCCGGCAGGATGGTCTCCGACTTGTCGGGTGTGCGGGGTTTCTCCCTGGCCTGGGTGGCGAGCACGTCCGCGATGGCGTCGAACAGCAGCGATTGCCGCACCGGTTTCAGCAGGCTGCGCGCGATGCCGAGCGCCCGAAGCTCGGCTTCGCTGGCTAAACCGCCCGAGGACAGCAGCAGGCGCGGAATCTCCTTGAGACCTGGTTTGGCATTCATGGCCCGGGCGAGTCCATAGCCGTCCATGTGCGGCATGTGGAGATCGAGCAAGACGAGGTCGTAGGGTCTCGATTCGCGCTGGGCGGCCTCCAGCTCGGCCAGGGCCGTGTCGCCCCGGTTCGCTTCGTCGACTTCCAGGCCCCAGTGGGTCAGATAGTGGGCAAGGATGACGCGACTGGTGGCGTTGTCGTCCACCACCAGCACCCGCCGGTGGGAGAAGTCCGGCAAGGCCGGTGCGGCCGCACCGGCGACGTGTTCCAGGGGGAGCGTGAACCAGAAGCGGCTGCCTTGGCCGGGTGCGCTTTCCAGGCGGATGTTGCCGCCCATGAGTTCGACCAGGTTCCGGCAGATGGACAAGCCGAGGCCGGTGCCGCCGAAGCGGCGGGAGGTGGAGCCGTCGGCCTGGGTGAATGGCTGGAACAGCCGCTCCTGAACCTCCGGAGCGATACCGATGCCGGTATCGCTTATTTCGAAGCTCAGATGCGTCCGGCCCTCGCCGGCATCCGCTTGCGTCACTTGGACCGAGACCTCTCCCTTTTCGGTGAACTTCACGGAATTGCCGATCAGATTGGTGAGTACCTGCCGGATGCGGGTCGGATCGCCGATCCACATCCGGGGCAGGTCCGCGGGCAGGAAACAGTTCAGCTCCAGGCCCTTATCGTGGGCGCGGCCGGCCAGCAGGGCGCAGACTTCCTCGACCAGGTCGGGCAGATTGAATTCGGTCCGCTCGATGTCGACCTTGCCCGCTTCGAGTTTGGAGAAGTCGAGAATCGAGTTGATGATTTCGAGCAGGGATTCGGCAGAATTCGAAGCGGTTTCCACCAGATCCCATTGCTCGCGGGACATGTCGGTATCCTTCAGCAATTCCAGCATGCCGAGCACGCCGTTCATCGGGGTGCGGATCTCGTGGCTCATGTTGGCAAGGAATGCGCTCTTGGCCTGGGTGGCCTCCACCGCGGCATCATGGGCGGCTTTCAGTGAGGCCTTGGCGCGGTCTTCGAGTATCGCCAGCGCCAGCATTTCGCCCACCTGCCGGAGCATCGCCATCCGCGCCTCGTTGCGTGCGGGGGTGGGATCGGTGTAAAGAAACATCACGCCCAGCACGTCGCCGCCGGATGCGATCGGCACGATGTAATGGCCATGGGCCTCCATGCCCTCGAAGCGGTGTTCGTGCCGGGCGTCGCTGAAGCAGTCGTCGGACACCAGGATTTCGCCGGAAACGGCGGCTCGGCCGCACAGGCAGGCGCCCATGGGAATGGCCTGTTCGCGCCGGATGAATTCGTCGCTGAATTTTCCTTGCAGCACGAACAGGTTCAGGCAGTCTTTGTTTGTCGCCTTCAGGAATATTCCTCCCTTGCGCTGCAGGTCGAGGCTGCCGAGCCCGAACAGGATGTCCAGGGCGCGCCGGCAGCGGTCGTGCAGCGGGTCGCTTTGCTGCAGGGTTTGGGTGATGCGGAGGCGGGCGGCGGTGTCCTCCTGTTCCATCGTCAGCGCGCGTTCCCGTTCGACCGCGGCGCTCACGTCGTGCTGGATCTGGACGTAGCCCACCAGCCGGTCGCCTTCGGTATGGATGGGCGTGGTGCTGATTTCCGCCCAGTAGTCCCGGGCATCTTGAGGGTCCGGTCCGGCCCGGCGCCGGTTCAGGAGCCGTCCGGACCAGGGCTGGCCGGCCCGGAGTGCCGCCTGCATCGCGGCCAGCGTCTCCGGATCGGCGAGCGGGCTGTCGAGGACGCTGGGGCTCTGGCCGAGCAGTTCGTGTTCCACCATCCCGCTGAAGCGGCACAGCGCCGGGTTCGCATAGATGATGCGCCCGGCACGGTCGGTGATCAGGATCATCTCGCTGTTGGCGTCCATCGCCTGCTTGAAGAGGGCGAGCTGAGCCTCGGTTTCCTTTTGCACGGTGATGTCGCGGCGTATGGAAATGTACTGCCGCGGCTTGCCGGCGCTGTCCATGAGCGGGACGATGGTAGTGTCGACCCAGTAGCGGGTCCCGTCCTTGCGGCGATTGCAGAACTCGCCCTGCCAGATATTGCCGCGGGCGATGGTGCGCCACATGTCGCGGATGTAGGCCTTGCCGTGGTAGCCGGCATTGACGATGCGATGGTCCTGGCCCACGAGTTCGTCGCGGCCATAGCGCGAAACCGCGCAGAAATTGTCGTTGGCGTACAGGATCTTGCCCTGCAGGTCGGTGATGCTGACGAGGGCGTGTGCGTCCAGCGCTTCCCGCAGCTCCTTGTTCTGCTGGATTTCCCGCTCGATCCGCCGCGCCAGGGGCCGCAGCGCCAGCAGCCACGACAGAGGGGTGCTGAACAGCGCCAGCAACAGGCCGTCCAGCGCGGTTTCCTGCCAGGGCGGCAGTTCCAGACCGGCGCGCCGGATCGGCTCCAGCAGCGTCATCACGACGATTTCGGTCAGGATGACGATGAGGCAGATGCTGCCCAGCGACCACAGGAAACGCTGCTTCATGACGGGGGGTGAGGTGAAATCTCCGGACATGGTTTCCTTACTCGTTGTGGGCAGGGATGGTCCTTGACCTGGGCGGCTTCCGAGGTGCCATGCCCTGCTTGGATTGCGGTGCAGTCTAAGGTGAAACCGTTTCGCGCTTCAACATTGTCCGACAGTAGGAAACAAGGTTTGTGCAGGCGCGCCCCGTTTCGACCAGCCGGAGCCATGCCATTGATTCTCTGCGACAATCAGCCGCATTGAAGGCTCGTGATCGAGTTGCTACCGTGTCACCCACAAGCCCCGTTGCCGATGAACGGACATCGGTCCCGCACAGGGGCGGCCCTACATATAAGAAATCGAGTTGTGGTTATGCATGACCGGCCGCGCCTGGAAGGGTGGCCGTGGTACGAATGGTCGATCGTAGCTTCATGCCAAGGAGATAGCCACAGATGGTGAACGAACAGTCCCTGTCTTCCGTTTCCAGCCCCGTCGAATTTCCCGATTGGAACCGTTTCAGCAGCTTGTACGTGGACCGGCCCGATCAGGCGTGGGAGTGGATGCGCCAGACGGGTGTTCTGCCGGCCGCCCTGGATTGGGTCCGTCCCGAAGTAGCGGATGCGTGGTGCCGCTGCTTCGAGGACTACCGGCTTCCTCCGGGCACCGATGACTGGCCGCGCAAGCTTGACGATCCCTCCGAGCCCGGTCCGTCGGCTTCATCGGACTTGGCGGCCGTCTGGGAGCGGGTCCGCGGCGTTTTCGATTTTCTGAAGGGTGCCCAGGCCGCGCTGGTCGTCGCGGACAGCCGCTGCCGGATTTTCCGGGTGCTGGATGACGGGCTGCGGATGGCTCCCGTCGCCAGGGAGGTGCTCAAGGCGGGCGGGGACTGGCGGGAGGAAGTGCTCGGCAACAACGGCATCGGCAGCGCCGCCGTGCTGGGTACGGCCGTCGCCTTCGAAGGCAAGGAACACTACGGAGCGAGACTGCACGCCTTGGTGACCGCCGGCTGCCCGGTCAGGAATGCGGCCGGTGAGGTGACCGCCCTGGTTGGCCTCGTGAGCGACAGGCGCGGTTCCGCGGGGGCGCTCCTCGCCTTTCTGCGCATGGCCTGTGAGGGCCTGGCCGCGAGCGAGCGAGATGTCTTCCGGGCCAGATCTGATGATTCGTTCGCAGCGCCGCCGGTTCCTGTTGCCGGCGAACACGGCCTGATCAGCGACTCGGCGGTGAAAGTCCTCCTCGACAAGGCCTTGCGGTTGCAGGAGCGCGGGATTCCGCTTCTCGTCAGCGGCGAATCGGGCACCGGAAAGGAATATCTGGTGCGCTTCGCCCATCGCCTGGGGCCGCGGCGGAAAGGCCCGCTGGTGGCCGTCAACTGCGCTTCGATTCCGAGGGACCTCATCGAAAGCGAGCTGTTCGGCTATGAAGCCGGCAGTTTCACCGGCGCCAGGAGCCGCGGCAAGCCGGGCAAGTTTCTTCTGGCCGACGGCGGGGTGCTGTTCCTGGACGAAATCGGCGATATGAGCTTCGATCTTCAGGCGACGCTGCTGCGCGTGCTGGAGACCGGCGAATTCGTGCCTGTCGGTGGAGCTAAACCCTTGCACGTGGATGTCCAGGTCGTGGCCGCGACCAACGTCGACTTGCAGGACGCGATCCGCCAGGGACGTTTCCGGCGCGATCTGTATTACCGGCTCAATGGGGCACGCCTGCATCTGCCGCCGCTGCGGCAGCGGCCCGATCGGTCCCGCATCGTGCAGGCGGTTTTCGAACAGGAAGTCGCGGCGGCGGGAGTCCGGCAGATTCGTTTGGGCGATGAAGTCATGGCCTTGTTCGAGCGTCACCCCTGGCCGGGAAATCTGCGTGAGCTGCGCAACGTGATCCGCAATGCCCTGTTCGTCTGTTCCGGCGCCGTGCTGACCTTGGAGGATCTGCCGGCGGATTTCCTCGAAGAGGCCGAGCAGGGCGGCTCCCATGCCGGTGCGGAAGGCTGGGGGGTTTCCCATTCCGCCGGTGGAATCAGCCTGTCGAAAATCGAATCGGAAAGCATCGCCGCGGCCATCTGCAGGTGCCGCGGCAACATGAGTCAGGCCGCCCGTGTTCTCGGCATCGCGCGCTCGACGCTGTACAAGAAGGTTTCCCGTTACGGGTTGAGCTGATCGGCCTGGGAGCCATGTTTGGAGCGCGGGAAATCCCGCAGTCAGGGCATGATTTCGCGCGGTTTCCGGCGCCGGGAGGCGGCCCGGTTCCGCAAGGGACGGCGCCGCGCTGGTGGTCCGGGATTTGCTTGAGTCATTGGCAGTGGTCGTCCGGGGTCCATGCGTCGAAGGCCCTCTCCCTTCCCCGGCCGGCCGCGCCTCCTAGTCTTCGCACTGCTCGCAGGTGCCGGCGACATCGTGTTGCTGGGAACCGAGCACGAATTCCCTACCTTTTTCCGTGAACCCCGCGGTGGTCGCGAGGATTTCCCGCCGGTACTTGTGCACGAGATAGCCGGCGGCGATGCCCAGACCGAAAACGACCAGTGGATGCTTGAACAAGAATTTCATGGATTCATTCCTCAAATCAGGTTGCCAATAGCCGTTGCGCGCTCCGGGCGGCGCCGCGCATCCGGCTCCGCGCGATGATAGCACCGTTGCCGGACAAGGATCTGACGCCGCGGGGTTTACGGCGCGTAAACCGTGGCCCCGATCCGGAACAGGTAAAACAGCAGTTCGAGCGCGGCGATGCCGATGGCGATTTCGACCAGCTTGCGCAGATAGGGTGAGCCGAGCTTCATGCCTTGCCACCCCTCACTGTCCGGTCACTCAGGTGAGACTTCATCCGAAATGGCACACGTAGTGGAGCGTATCGCTCACCTCGATCTGGAAGCTGCTATCGCCCGGAACACCGAATGAATCGCCGGCCTGATAGTTTTGCCACTCGCTCTGCCCGGCGAGCTGCACACGGCAACGTCCGGCAGTGATTTCCATGACCTCCGGCGCGCCGGTGTTGAAGTTCAGGCTGGCGGGCAGGATGACCCCCAAGGTCTTGCGGCTGCCATCCGGGAACAGCACGGTGTGGCTGACACATTTGCCGTCGAAATAGACATGGGCTTTCTTGACGACGCTGACGTTGTCGAACTGGCTCACGAGTGAAGTCCTGGTCTGTAAAAAGGCCCGGTATTATAGACCGGGCGGCGGCGTCCGCCAGTGTCCGTGCCTATTTCCCGCCGATCACCCGCCGGTACCAGCCCGGATGATGCTTGCGTGCCCAGGCCCGGGTCACGGTGCCGCGGACCATCGCGCCGATGGTGCCCTTGATCCACAAGGCGGCGTAGATGTGGACGATGATGCCGGCGATCATGACGAAGGCACAAACCGCATGGAGCAGCAGCGCCAGGCGGACGATGTCGATGCTGAAATAGGGAGCGAACCAGGGCCGCCAGATCGCGATACCGGTGAGGAGCAGGGTCGGGAGGGTGGCGATCATGGTCCAGAACAGCATCTTCTGGCCGGCGTTGTAGCGGTCCACCTCCGGCAGCCGGTCCTCCCGGTTCCTCACCACATCGGCGATCCGGCCGAGCCAGACGATGTCGTTGCGGGTCAGCAGGTTGTGATGCCAGAACTTGAGCGCCAGGCCGGAGAACGAGAGGAACAGTACGATGCCGATGTAAGGGTGCAGGATGCGGGTCCAGGTGGGCCCGCCGAAGAACTGAGTGAACCAGAACATGGAAGGGTGGAACAGCGCCAGGCCGGAGAAGCTCAGGAGCAGGAAGGTGAGGGCGGTGACCCAGTGGTTGAAGCGTTCCGCCGGGCTGTAGCGCTCGACGGGTGGCGGGTGGCGGTCGGTGCTCATGCCTTTTCCTCCTCTTCGTCGTCGTCCTCGGTCTCGTTGGGGCCGACCGTGACATAGTGGAAAAACCCGGCCAGCGCCGTGAACGCCAGGGCGGCCGTGGCCAGGGGCTTGAAGATTCCTTTCCACAGGCCGACCGTGGGGGAGATGGCCGGGTCTTTCGGCAGGTCGTTGTAGAGCTGCGGCTTGTCGGCATGATGCAGCACGTACATGACATGGGTGCCGCCCACGCCGGCCGGGTCGTAGAGCCCGGCATGGTCGAAGCCGCGCTCCTTGAGGTCGGCGATACGCTCGTTGGCGTGCTCGATCATGTCCTCCTTGCTGCCGAACACCAGGGCCTGGGTCGGGCAAGCCTTGATGCAGGCCGGTTCCAGCCCCACCGACACGCGGTCCGAGCACAGGGTGCACTTGTAGACCTTGCCGTCCTTGTTGGACAGGCGGGGGATGTCGAACGGGCAGCCGGCGATGCAGTAGCCGCAGCCGATGCAGTTCTCCTCGTGGAAATCGACGATGCCGTTGCTGTACTGGATGATCGCGCCCGGCGAGGGGCAGGCCTTGAGGCAGCCGGGGTCGGCGCAGTGCATGCAGCCGTCCTTGCGGATCAGCCATTCGAGGGTGCCGTTTTCCTCGGTCTCGGCGAAGCGCATCAGGGTCCAGCTGTTGGCGGTCAGGTCGTGCGGATTCTGGTAGGAACCCTCGTTGATGCCGACCTCCTCGCGCAGATCGTTCCACTCCTGGCAGGCCGACTGGCAGGCCTTGCAGCCGATGCACTTGGTGACGTCGATGAGCTTGGCCACCTCCGTCGTCTGCCGCTGCTGGGGGCTGGGCGTGGTGGTGGCGGAGCGCCGGACGATGTCCAGGGATTGCAGTGCCATGGTTCTATCGCTCCCTAAAGAAATGGATGGGAGATCGAAAATGCGCGCGTTTTCATGTCTTTCCGCTTCATTCGAAGGGATCCACGATCATCAGGCCGGGAATCCGCTGAAAGTCACCGGTGTTGCGCGTCATCAGCGGGAGATTGGAGAGGACCGCCGTCGCCGCGATGATGGCATCGGGCAGTTTGACATTGAACGCTCGGCGCAGGCCAATGCAGTGCTGTATCACGGATTCGGACAAGCCGAACTCTCGACAAAGGCCGAGCAGAGCCGTGGCCTGGAATGCCGTTTCATCGGTGTGTCCACGCCAGGCCAGCACCTCGATTCGTGTGATCACGGAAATACCGGCTCCCGCTTGCAACGTGGACCGGAAACGATCGACAAACCTGTCTCCTCCTTGATTATTCATGTGGTAAATCAAGACGTTCGTATCGAGGAGCGTCGTGACGGGAGTCATGGGGAGGTTGCATCCCACTCGCTTCGCATGGTGGACAGCTCCGCATCGATTTCATCGGCGGAGTGCCGGCCCAAGATGCCCTGGGTTCGAATCAGGATCGCCTCGATTTCATCATCCCGGCTGGGTTCTGTTTGGGGCGTTTCTTCGTAAAGCACGATCACCCTTGCTTTTGAAACGTGCTCGGGAAGTGCTGGGCTGGTCAATTCCAAATGATGCCCGGTGATCGATGTTTCGAGTTCGACGGCAATCATAGGGGACTCCAAAGCTCGGTGGTATTCATCGTAAACCTTTTGGAACGCCGCTCGGTTACGCCGTTCATGATTCGGCTCTGCCCTTCAGCACACGTAGCCACCAGGAGGAGGACGCCTGGACGATGCCGGTTTCCGCTGCGGCCTCCGCCCGCCTGCGTTCCTCGTGCTCCTCGCCCGGCTTGTGGGTGTGCGGCATGAGTTCGGACAGGTCCTTTTCCACATTGACCAGAAAGGCCTTGAACTCCGGCGTCTGGGTATTGGCATCGCCCAGGAACGGCGTCAGGGTGTTGGCGATGTAGCCCTTCCGGGTCGCGCCGGTGAAGCCCCAGTGGATCGGGATGCCGATCTGGTGCACGGTCTGGCCCGCGACCTTCAGCGCCTTGATGCGCCTGGTCACCAACGCCACCGCCTTGATGCGGCCGCGCCTGGAGCGCACGACCACCTTCTCGCCGTTGGCGATGCCGAGTTCCGCCGCCAGCGCCTCGCCGATTTCCACGAACTGCTCCGGCTGGAGCGAGGCATTGATCCGCGCATGCTTGGTCCAGAAGTGGAAGTGCTCGGTGAGGCGGTAAGTGGTGGCGACGTAAGGGAATTCCTCCCGGCTGCCGAGCATGGCCTTGTCGCCCGCGAACACGCGCGCCGCCGGGTTGCTGATCACCTTGCTGTGCAGGGGGTTGGCCGCCAGCGGCGTTTCGAACGGCTCGTAATGCTCGGGGAAGGGGCCTTCGGCCATCAGGTGCCGCGCGAACAGCCGGGCCACTCCTTCGTCGGTCATGATGAAGGGCGACACGCCGCTGTCGGGGCCGGCGTCGGTCTTGAAGTCCGGCACGTCCAGCCCGCTCCACTTGCTGCCATCCCATTCGATCAGCTTGCGCCTTTCGTCCCAGGGCTTGCCGGCGGGATCACAGGAGGCGCGGTTGTAGAGGATCCGCCGGTTCAGCGGCCAGGCCCAGGCCCAGTGGGGCGCGATGCCGAGTCCGGTGGGGTCCGAGGTGTCGCGCCGGGCCATCTGGTTGCCGGCCTCGGTCCAGGCGCCGCAGAAGATCCAGGTGCCGCTGGCGGTGCTGCCGTCGTCGCGGAGCTGGGCGAAGCTCGAGAGCTGCTGCCCGGCTTTGACCAGCACTTTCGTCGGGTCTTTGGGATCGGTGAGGTCGGCCAGGGCGTAGCCATTGAACTCCTTGGCCAGTTCGTCCGGCCCCGGCGCTTCCGGAATCCGGTAAGGCCAGTGCAGGCCGAGGATCGGATCGGGGAAGGCGCCGCCTTCCCGCCGGTACAGTTCACGGATTTTGATGAACAGCTCGGCCATGATGTCGATGTCGGTGCGGCATTCCCCCGGCGGTTCGGCGCCTTTCCAGTGCCATTGCAGCCAGCGCGAACTGTTGACCAGCGAGCCGTCCTCCTCGGCGAAGCAGGTGGTGGGCAGGCGGAACACCTCGGTCTGGATGGCTTCCGGCGTTGCCTCGTGGTATTCGCCGTGGTCCTGCCAGAACTCCGAGGTTTCCGTCGCCAGCGGGTCCATCACCACCAGGAACTTCAGCTTGGACAGCGCCGAGGTGATCTTGGCCTTGTCGGGAAAGGACGCCAGCGGGTTGAAGCCCTGGCAGAAATAGCCGGTCAGCTTGCCCTGTTCCATCTGGTCGAACACCCGCAGGCCGTCGTAGACCTGATCGAGCTTCGGCAGCCAGTCATAGCAGAAGTCGTTGTCCGCGGTCGCCGCCTTGCCGTACCAGGCCTTCATCAAGCTGGTATGGAACTTGGGGTAGTTCGACCAGTAGTTGACCTGTCCCGGCCTCAGGGGCTTGGGCGTGTGCTTTTCCAGATAGGCGGCGCGGGTGGTCTCCTCGTCATGGGCGAGCGTCATATAGCCCGGCAGCTGGTCGGACAGCAGCCCCAGGTCGGTCAGGCCCTGGATGTTGGAATGGCCGCGCAGGGCATTGACCCCGCCGCCCGGCATCCCGATGTTGCCCAGCAGCAATTGCAGGATCGCCAGCGTCCGGATGTTCTGGGCGCCGATGCTGTGCTGGGTCCAGCCGAGGGCGTACAGGCTGGTCAGGGTTCGGGTCGGGACCGCGGTGGAGGCGATCGTCTCGCAGACCTCCAGGTACAGCTCCCTCGGCGTGCCGGTGAGGTCGCAGACCATGTCGACGGTGTAGCGGGAGACATGCTGCTTCAGCAGGTTCAGCACGCAGCGGGGATGCTGCAGGGTCTCGTCGACCCGGGCATAACCCTGGCCGTCCAGCTCGTATTGCCAGCTCGCCTTGTCGTACTTGCGGGCGCTCTCGTCGTAGCCGGAGAACAGCCCGTCGTCGAAGCCGAAATCCTCGCGCACGATGAAGGCGGCGTTGGTATACGCCTTGACGTATTCATGCTGGAGCGCGTCGTGCTCGAACAGGTAGCGGATCACCCCGCTCAGGAAGGCGATGTCGGTCCCCACCCGGATCGGCGCGTACAAATCCGCCACCGAAGCCGTGCGGTTGAAGCGCGGATCGACCACGATCAGCTTGGCCTTGTTGTGCGCCTTGGCTTCCACCACCCATTTGAAGCCGACCGGATGCGCCTCGGCGGCATTGCCGCCCATCACCAGAATGACGTTCGCATTCTTGATGTCCATCCAGGTATTGGTCATGGCGCCGCGACCGAATGTCGGAGCAAGACTTGCCACCGTCGGTGCGTGTCAGACCCGTGCCTGGTTGTCGAGTGCGACCACTCCTAAGCTGCGGAGAACCTTGTGGGTGAGGTAGCCGGCTTCGTTGGACGAAGCGGAAGCCGCCAGGAAGCCGACCGTCGGCCAGCGGTTGACCGTCTGCCCCTGGCCGTTGCGAGCGACGAAATTCCGATCGCGGTCTTCCTTGACGAGCTTCGCGATGCGTTCCAGCGCGAAATCCCAGCTGACGCGGGTCCACGCCTTGGCGCCCGGCGCCCGGTACTCGGGGAACCGGGTGCGGGTCGGGCTGTGGACGAAGTCGAGCAGCCCGGCGCCCTTGGGGCAGAGGCTGCCGCGGCTGACCGGGTGATCGGGGTCGCCCTCGATGTGGATGATCTCGGCCTTGGCGTTCTTGGCGCCGTCACCGAGGCTGTACAGGATGAGACCGCAGGCTACCGAGCAATACGGGCAGGTATTGCGGGTTTCCGTGGTGCGCGCCAGCTTGAACGCGCGCACTTCCGCCAGCGCCTCGCGGGGCGAAAACCCCATGACGGCCAGCGAGGAACCCCCGAGCGTTGCGGCACTCAGTCTGAAGAACTGGCGCCGGGTGACTTGCATGACGTCCTCCTGCGAAAAAAAGTCTGACAACGGAGCAAGGTTATCGTGTGGCGATTGTAAGCCTTCGCCGACTCTTCAGCCATCGCATTTCCAACGCTATAGGCTCGACATGATTTAGGCATTCCGAGTTTGTTCGCCGTTCGGCGTCTCGTCCCGTCAGGCTCCTGCTGTCACATTTTCCGTCCATTCGTTTGATACGTGCAGGATGAATGCTGATGTGACGTCGGTGTCCTGTCCGGCATAGTCTAGCCAGGTCATGAAAACTCGGGAGCACGAGCATGGCAAGGCAAGGGTTTCTTTCCGATTTCGCGCGGGAGACGAACGGGAAAAAAGATGTCTCGTATGGGTCGTGGCGCCCTGGCCGTCGGCTTGTTCACAGGGCGGCGGTGGAAATGGCGTGCCATCGGCAAGCGTCGTGGTCAGTTCGCTGCTGGCCGATAGCGGAACGGCTCACCAAGAACGGCGGAGTCTCCGGCATGGCCTGCGCCGCCCATGGCTGCGCCCGTCGTTGATCGAGGTTTCCAACGGGCCTTCGACCGCCAGGCTGGGGAAAAGGGTTATATTGTCCAGCATTATCCCCACCCGAAGCGAGGCATGGGCGATGAGTCTGTCCCAGATGATGCGAGACCTCGAGGCGGAGGTCGCGCTGACGCGCCATCTCACCGGCCGCAGCACGCTGTCGCCCGGCGTGATGAAAGCCATGCGCAAGGTTCCGCGAAATCGCTTCGTGCCCCCCGACCGGGTGCCGTTCGCTTTCGACAACGGGCCGGTCCCCATCGGCTGCGGCCAGACCATCTCCCAGCCCTTCATCGTCGCGCTGATGACCGATCTTCTGAATCCGAGGGAGGACTCGGTCATCCTCGAAATCGGCGCCGGTTCCGGCTATCAGGCGGCGATCCTGTCGCGGCTGGTGAAGCAGGTCTATACCATCGAGATCATTCCGGAACTGGCCGAACTGGCGGCCGAAAGGCTGAAGAAGCTCGGCTACCGCAACGTGGAAGTCCGCATCGGCGACGGCTATTTCGGCTGGCCCGAACACGCGCCTTACGACGGCATCATCGTCACCGCGGCGGCGCCCTACCTTCCCGACCTTTTGATCGAACAGCTCAAACCGGGGGGACGCATGGTGATTCCGGTCGGCCTGCCTTACCACCATCAAGAGTTGATGACGGTGGACAAGAACGCCCAGGGCGAAATCGAGACCTGCAGCGTGCTGCCCGTGGCTTTCGTGCCGTTGACCGGCGAAGGCGGGTACCGGCCGGAACGGGAATGAGATGGCATTGCTCCGCATCGATGGTTCTCACGGCGAAGGTGGCGGGCAGATTCTTCGCAGCGCCTTGAGTCTGGCGGCATTGACCGGCAGAGCGGTGCGCCTGGAGAACATCCGTGCCCGCCGCCCGAAGCCAGGGCTGGCGCCGCAGCATCTCACCGCGGTGAGGGCGGTGGCCATGCTCTGCGACGCCCGGATCGAGGGCGCCGAGCTCGGCTCGCAGACACTGGAGTTCGTTCCGTGCAGGCCCGTGCGGGCGGGCGATTATGCGCTGGACGTGGGGGATGCCCGCGAAGGCGGCAGCGCAGGCGCTGTGATGCTGGTGCTGCAGACCGTCCTGCTGCCGCTGGCCCTGGCCGAGGGCACCTCGACGGTCAGTCTGAGCGGCGGCACCCATGTGCCGATGAGCCCAGCCTTCGACTACGTCCTCGACGTCTGGCTGCCGACTCTGGCCCGCATGGGCCTGCGGGCCGAGCTGTCGCTGATCCGGTCCGGCTGGTATCCCGTCGGCAAGGGGGAGGTGACGCTGACGGTGCAAGGAGGCCGCCGAACTCTGCGAGCCTTGCGCGTGGAGGACCGCGGCGTCCTGCAATCGGTCACCGGGCGGGCCCTGGCGGCCAATCTGCCGGCCCACATTCCGGAACGCATGGCCGCCCGAGCCCGGGCGGTCCTGGCGGAAGCGGGCATTGCCGCCGCCATTGAACCGGCCGTACTGCAAGCGGCCTGTGCCGGTGCGGGCTTGTTCCTGACCGCCCGCTACGATCATTGCCTGGCCGGTTTCACGGCGCTGGGACGAAGAGGCAAGCCTGCCGAACGGGTCGCCGAGGAAGCCTGTGTGGCGCTGCTGGCCCACTATCGTTCCGGCGCGGCCCTGGAGCAGCATCTGGCCGACCAGATCGTCCTGCCCGCCGCCTTGTGCCCGGAGGAGTCTTTGTTCAGCGTCGAGCGCATCAGTCCGCACCTGACCACCCATGCCTGGGTCGTGGAGCGCTTCGGGCTGGCGCGGGTGGATGTCCGGCCGGCGGAGAACGGGACCGGCCTCGTCCGAATCCGTGGAAATCCAGCGGGAGTGTGCCATGCCCATCCATAATGCCGATATCGCCGCCATCTTCGAGGAAATCGCCGACCTGCTGGAGATCGAGGGCGCCAACGTGTTCCGGGTGCGGGCCTACCGCAATGCCGCGCGCACCCTGCAGGAGCTGGGTCGGGACGTGAGGGCCATGCTGCACGAGGGCGAGGATCTGACCGAGCTGCCCGGCATCGGCGACGACCTCGCCGGCAAGATACGGGAGATCGCCGAGACCGGCCGGTGCGCGGCGCTGGACAAGCTCCACAAGAAGCTGCCGCCGGCCATCACCGAACTGCTCAAAATCCCCGGATTGGGGCCGAAACGGGTGAAGGCCCTCTACCATGAACTCGACATCCACACCGTCGAGCAGCTGCAGCGCGCGGTCCGCGATCACCGCATCCGGTCCCTGGCCGGCTTCGGCGAGAAGACGGAAAGCCGCATCGCCGAATCCCTGGCTGCTCAGGCCGGCGGGGCGGGACGTTTCAAGCTGGCCACCGCCGCCCAGTACGCCGAGCCGCTGGCCGCCTGGCTGCGCGCCGTGCCCGGCGTGCACGACGTGGTGGTGGCGGGCAGCTACCGCCGGGCGCGGGAGACCGTGGGCGATATCGACATCCTGGTCACCGCCGGGCCGGACAGCCCGGTGATGGAGCGCTTCACCGCCTACGACGAGGTGGCGGAGGTGCTCTCGCACGGTTCCACCCGCGGCAGCGTCGTGCTCGGCTGCAAGCTCCAGGTCGATCTCCGGGTGGTCGAGCCGGAAAGTTACGGCGCAGCCCTGCACTACTTCACCGGCAGCAAGGCGCACAACATCGCCGTCCGCCGGCTGGGGCAGGAGCGGGGTCTGAAGATCAACGAATATGGGGTGTTCGAGGGGAAGGAACGCATCGGCGGCGAGACCGAGGAATCGGTGTTCCGGGCGGTGGGGCTGCCCTTCATTCCGCCGGAGCTGAGGGAGGATCGGGGCGAGATCGAGGCGGCCAGGGCAGGGCGCTTGCCGAAACTGGTGGAACTGGGCGACCTCAGAGGCGATCTCCACGTCCACACACGGGCCACGGACGGCCACAACACTCTCCGGGAAATGGCCGAAGCCGCCCGCCAGCGGGGCTTCGAATACCTGGCCATCACCGAACATTCGCGCCGGCTGACCGTCGCCCACGGTCTCGACCCGCTGCGCCTGGCGCAGCAGATCGACGAGATCGACCGGCTCAACGGCGAGCTGCGGGGCATCACCCTGCTCAAGGGCATCGAGGTCGACATCCTGGAAGACGGCCGGCTGGACTTGCCCGACGAACTGCTGGGGCGGCTCGATCTGGTGGTCGGGGCGGTCCACAGCCGTTTCGAGCTGTCGCGCGCCAGGCAGACCGAGCGCATCCTGAAAGCCATGGATCACCCGCATTTCACCCTCCTGGCCCATCCCAGCGGCAGGCTCATCGAGCGGCGCGAGCCTTACGACGTGGACATGCCGCGCATCATCCGCAAGGCCAAGGAACGGGGCTGCTACCTGGAGCTGAACGCCCATCCCGAACGGCTCGATCTGCTCGACACCTACTGTCAGGCGGCCAAGGCCGAAGGGGTGCTGGTCAGCGTCAACTCCGATGCCCACAGCGTCCTGGATTTCGACCATCTGCGCTTCGGCGTCGGCCAGGCGCGGCGCGGCTGGCTGGAGAAGGGCGACGTGCTGAATACCCGTTCGCTCGATGCGCTGAAGCCGCTGCTGAAGAAGACGATGTAGGCCGCCGCCGCTCGTCGAAGCCATTCGGCCCCCGGGACCCGGGTGAGACGGCACGCCAGTCGACCGGAGACCTTCTCTTTCCACACATCATTACCGCTTTTGAGAGCCGTGCTGCGCTTGTTCGAGAAACTGCTCCATCCCTATCCCGAGGCGTTGCCGCCCCATCCGCCGCCAGGCCTGTTTGCCTTCCTCTGGGCCTGCACGGCGGGGTTGCGCGGTTTCATCGCGGGCATGATGCTGCTGACGGCCGGCATCGGCGTGTTCGAAGCGCTGCTGTTCAGCATGCTGGGCAATATCGTCGACTGGCTCAGCCAAATCCCGCCGGACCGGTTCTGGATCGACGAACGCAAGCATTTGCTTCTGCTGGCGGGCGTGCTGCTGGCCAGTCCCCTGGTCATCGCGCTGCAGACGATGATCAAGCACCAGACGCTGGCCGGAAACTTCCCGATGCGGCTGCGCTGGAATTTCCACCGGCTGATGCTGGCCCAGAGCATGAGCTTCCATCAGGACGAGTTCGCCGGGCGGGTGGCGGCCAAGGTGATGCAGACCGCGCTCGCCGTGCGCGACACCGTGCTCATCGTCACCGACATGCTGGTCTTCGTCGTCATCTACTTCACGACCATGAGTCTGGTGGCCGCCGGGTTCGACCGTCTGTTGCTTTTGCCGTTCCTGGGGTGGGTGCTGCTGTACCTCGCCATGCTCAGATTCTTCGTGCCCCGGCTGGGCCGGGTGGCGGCCCAGCAGGCGGACGCGCGCTCGCTGATGACCGGGCGCATCACCGACGCCTACACCAATATCGCCACGGTCAAGCTGTTTTCCCACGCGCGGCGCGAGGCCGAGTTTGCCCGCGGCGCGATGAACGAATTCCTGGCGACGGTGTACCGGCAGAGCCGCCTGATCAGCGGCTTCGAAATCGTCAACCATTCCCTCAGCATGTCGCTGATCGCCAGCACCGCCGGCGCGGCGCTGTGGCTCTGGACCCAGGGTATGGTGGGAATCGGCGCGGTCGCAGCGGCCACGGCGATGGCCTTGCGCCTCAACGGCATCTCCCACTGGGTCATGTGGGAGATGGCTGCGCTGTTCGAGCATATCGGGACCGTGCAGGACGGCATGAACACCTTGTCGAAGGGCCACGCGGTGACCGACCGCCCCGATGCGAAGACACTCCAAGTGAGCCGCGGCGATATCCGTTTCGAATCCGTCGGCTTCGCCTATGGCGGCGGCGCGCCGGTATTCCGGGATTTCTCGCTGCATATCCGCCCCGGTGAAAAAATCGGCCTGGTCGGCCGCTCCGGCGCGGGGAAATCCACCTTGGTCAACCTGTTGCTGCGGTTCTACGACGCCGATAGCGGCCGCATCCTGATCGATGGCCAGAACATCGCGAAAGTGACGCAGGACAGCCTGAGGGCACAGATCGGCATGGTGACCCAGGACACATCGCTCTTGCACCGCTCGGTGCGCGACAACCTCACCTACGGCAGGCCGGATGCCGATGAGGGCGCCATGATGGCCGCGGCCGAAAAGGCGGAAGCACACGGCTTCATCCTCGGCCTGGCCGATCTCCAGGGCCGCAAGGGCTACGATGCCCACGTGGGCGAACGCGGCGTCAAGCTCTCCGGCGGCCAGCGGCAGCGGATCGCCATCGCCCGGGTGATGCTCAAGGACGCGCCGATCCTGATGCTGGATGAAGCCACCAGCGCCCTCGATTCGGAAGTGGAGGTCGCCATCCAGTCCAGCCTGTACCGGCTGATGGCGGGCAAGACCGTGGTGGCGATTGCGCACCGCCTGTCCACGCTCGCCGCCATGGACCGGATCATCGTCCTGGACCAGGGCCGGATCGTGGAGGAAGGCAGCCACCGGAGCCTGCTTGCGGAAGGAGGCCTCTACGCCCGTCTTTGGGCGCATCAGAGCGGCGGTTTTTTGGGCGAGGATGTTTGACGCAAGGCCGGCAGCCGCAACCGGGCAAGATTCGATTCCGCAGCCTCGCCGCTATTGAACTTATGAACTTATACCCCGGCAGGATCGTTCAAACCTTGGTCAGTATGCTTGATTGATAGCGAAGCTGTCTCTTGGCCAGCGCCTCACGATCAAGTTCCTCGATCCGCCGGTCGATCGCGCCGATGACGTAACGGGAATACGGTCCGAGATGGAGGTACATTGCCATGAGCATGACAACGTATCCCTGAATCCGTGTTCATGATCCCGAAATAACAATCCAACGCATTGATTTAATGAACTCATTGAGCGCACTTCAACCTCACCCAAGCGACCATGGCGCACTTTGAAGTCAAGCAATCCGGCAAGCTTCAACTGACCTCGTATTCTGGACGGCTGGCCGGGCGTTGATCGGCCAATGCTGTCAGGCGGCGCAGGTAGAGGCGGTGATCGACCCGAAGCTCCTGGTATCGCAAGGCATGCGCAGCTTGCAACATCGTCAAGAGCGTGGTGGGGTTGTTGAGCCTGGGCAAGAGCGACTTCGAAGCGATCGAGGCGTTTCGGCAAGACCGCTTCTTCCATGAAGCCTTGGGGCTGTCCAAGGTCCCCGGCAGTGCTGGATGCGCCAACGGCTCGACGCCAAGGCGTCGGCGATCCGCGACTTGGCCGACGAGGTCGTCCTGCATCTGCGGGAGGTGGCTTCGGGATGAGACCGATCGAAAGGCGAATCCCTGGCATGAACCCATCTTCCGACAGGGCGGAAGGGAGAACCCTGCGCGGAGCGCTGAGAATGACCTCATTTCAGACAGAATAGAGACCCCCTTTGCCATGGCTACCTGATCGATTGGTTCCCCGGATCGTGGTGGCCCGCGGCAAAAACAGGACTTGGTTGCTGAAAAATCATGCAATCAGGTGCGGATTCTTGGCTTCTAATCTATTGTAATGACTCAAAATTAACAAACCTAATGGCATGGAAGCCGAGCATCCTTGGCCAGGATTTTTCGAAGCGAATCGGCGCAGACTGATCACATCCAGTTTACTATTCGCAGACCAGTGAATCGTACGCTTAAAATGTATACCCCGCACCGACGAAGAGAGAGTAGTTGAGCAGACTGCCGAATTCACTTTTCGACCCGCCCGTGTAGCCGTTGGCGATCACATAGAGCAGCGTATTTCTGTTCGCTTCGTATTCGAATATTCCTATAATCTGATTCGATTGGTCGTTGATGTCATGGATCCAGCGGAGGTTCAGGTTCAAGTCGCCGATGATCTTGTTGTCCGTGAACTGTCCCATCAGGTAATCCTGTCGATAATAAACGTCCCTATAGGTGATCTGGCGCGTGGTGAAACAGCTCCTTATGTTGTCGAGCAGACATCCATTTTCATTATGATAATACTCAAGGTTAACAGTTTCGCCTTCCTCGAAGGTATAGGAGGTGCCGATTTGCACCTCGAAATCCCGCTGCTCGCCTGCCGAGCCTTCGGAATACAGAAGAAGTGCGTCGGAGACATTCCAGCCGCCTAAGTATCCGACCTGATAGCCGTTCTGGTTCCGGTAGGTGGGAATAAGGGAAAAGTACTTTCCGTCTCCCGTAAAATCTGTCTTGAGGGCGTAGCTTTGTTCAAAGCGTCTGCCTTCGACATTGGTTGCAGGGCCGATGAACGAGGTTTGATCCAGACCGAAGAGTTTCGCACTGAAGAGCCTTCCCGGACTGGTGTTGGCGATAAACGACACCGACCAGTTTGAATCCGGTACCCATACGGCGCGGGCGTAGTCGAGGCCTGGGACTTCCACGCGGGGATTGTTCCGCCCGTTCTGGGGGTTGAACGGGTTGGAGGAAGAGAGGAGCACCGAAGGTCCCCATTGGAGGTTTTCCCGGCCGAAGGAAACGAAGAGGTCATCCAGAAGGCGATAACGTGCGAATCCTTCGTTGAGGTAAAACTGCGCCGTGCTGTCTTCCCGCCCCGAGGGAAGGCCTTCTTCCCAGCGCTGCCAAACATAGAGGAACCGTTCCTTTACCGATAATTCCAGTCGTTGGAAATCGAGATTGAGATCGATGCGTGGGTTGAGGACTGCCTGATATCTGGAGATACCCAAGACATTGTTCGTGTTCAGGGCCGACGGATCGGCAGGTTGCTGCGTAATACCAAAGGCCAGCACGTTCACTCGGGAGTAGAATCCGCGTTCGATCTCGTCATAAAGAGACTCTTCCTCGGGAAGGCTGGACGTCGAACTCGGCTCGTCACTCGCGTTTGCCGTGCCAAGCGAGATAGCGATCAGCGACGAAAAGACAATCCAGCGATGCGGTTTCATTTCATGAAGAGATTGAGGTTGAATATGTAATCCGGGAGCGGCTCCAGCCGCGGCTTGTTCATATTCATATAGGTTACATTCTCGTTAATAAGCGTGTCACGCATGGTGATCTTGGAAATAAACGGCCTGGTCTTTCCATCAACCTTCACGGTATTTGAATATTCCATATTGGCTGTCTTGAATTTCTTCCCTGAGACTGTGTAGTAGTCGGCCTTAATCCCGACGAGACGCTTCTTGGATACCCAGTACTTGATCTTGTCATAGGTCGTTTTATCACTCTTGCTCTTGAGATCGAAGACATAGCAATCTTCGCCGTCGACGATCTCGTCAGGAAGAGCGGCGGGTTCGTAGTCTTCAGCATAATTTGTGGACGCGATGTCGCCATAGGCTGCGTTACCCATGAGCTTTTGTCTCTGCGCAATGGGTATGGGTTTGCTCAGTCCTGGCTTGTAGAACCACATGTTGTTATTTGTCATAAGGACCTTGTTGCCTTTATATTTTGGTGGTTCCAGACTCAGGCCCGATATATCGAATCCGCGTGCTTTGATGTTGTACACGACGGTATCTGTGGTGCGATCTGCCTCAATCGATTCTATGACAACCTCCCAGGAAATGCCAACGACATTGCCTCGGGATTCATCAGCTTTCTTGAGGATATCGTAAACGCTTTGCGTCGCATGTCCCTCATTGGATAAAAATAAAGAAATAATACTCAGAAGGAACAAATATCCACTTCTCATTTTATTTGCCTCTCAGGTATGCCCTAACGCGGTTACAATTTCCATCCGAGCCGCTTTTCTAACCGGAAGTGTCGCCGCCATCAGCGACAAGACACCCAGCAATATGACGCTGAAGGCCATGTATTCAGGCACCAGGTAGATTTCGAGGGGGACCCGCCCGGTGATCATGGGGGGAACCCAGGTGGGTTTGAACAAGGCGATACCCGACCATGTCAGCAGGGTGAGAACCACGCCCAGGGCGGAGCCGAACAGGCCGAGCATCAGGCTTTCGGCGGCAAACAGTACGACGATGCCACCGCGCTTGAGTCCCAGGGCGCGCAGCGTGCCGATTTCCCGGGTTCGTTCCATGATGGCCATGCTCACGGTGTTGATGACGCTCATCACGACGATCGTGAATACGATCAAAAACGTGAAAAGGAAGATGATGTCGAACATCTGCTTGACTTTCACATAAAAGGTGGAAAGCTCGTTCCATGTCTTGATTTCCAGATTCAGGCCACGAGCGTTGAAATCTTGCGCCATCCGTTTCCGGATCGGTTCGGTCTGTGTAGTGTTTTCCAGCAGCACGATCAGGCGGTCGACGCTGCTGGTGTCGTAAAGGCTTTGGGCAAACTTGAGCGGAACCAGCATGAGCTTGTCATCCAGAGCCTCGATCGGGGCCGAAAATAACTGGAATACCTGGGCATCGAGCGCATTGACCTGACCTGATACGGTGGGCGCCATGGCGACGCCCGTGGCGCCGATGTCCAGATTCAGCTGCTCCGCCAAGCCTCTGCTGAGTCCGACGCCGTAAACGACGTCGTCTTCGAGCGGCCTGCCGGTGAACTGTTGGAATTTGCTTGCGAGTCCCCGGCTGTGGCTGTTGATGGTGCGGATATCGGAGGGAATGCGCCCTGACGCCAGGAATATGGTCGAAACCTTGCCATTGCTGAGAAGTCCGGAAATATGCAGTTGGGGCGTAACGACCAACACCTCGGGGTAGTGATGCAGGATCTCTTCGATGGTTTTGGTGGATTCCTCGTCCAATAGATAGCGGGTCGGGTCGAGTTTTCCTTCCTTCAGGAATCCCGGCTTGAAAATCGTGAGGTGGCCGTTGGCCTGAACGTGGATGTACGAATTCTCGAGATTACTGAAGATGTAGTCGGTAAACCCTCCCAGAACGTTGACCGCGGCAAAGCCCAGGGCAATGGCCAGGATGGTGAACAGCGACCTGCGCCGGTTGCGGAAAAGGTTTCTTACAGCGAGCTTGAGCCAAGTCATCACAGTGCCACCTGAACTCGTCGGCAGGACTCCGTCGGCTCGGCTATCCGGTCTTCGATGATTTGGCCGTCACACATCTGTAGCTGACGTTCGACGCGTTCCAGCAAGCGATGGTCGTGGGTGGAAAAGATGAACGTGGTGCCGTTTCTCTGGCTGAGTTCCCGCATCGTTTCGATCACTTTGATGGCGTTTTCGGAGTCCAGATTGGCGGTGGGCTCGTCGGCGATCACCAGTGAAGGATTTGCGACAAGCGCGCGGGCGATGGCGACCCGCTGCTGTTGTCCGCCGGACAGTTTGGCCGGCCGTTGTGACTCGTGTTCGGCCAACCCCACCTCGGCGAGCCGCTCCTTTGCGAGCTGTTTCGCTTGCATCGTAGGGATTTTGGCGATCTGCAACGGCAGCATCACGTTTTCCAGGGCTGAAAGTACGGGAATCAGGTTGAAGCTCTGAAATACGAATCCTATGGTTTTGTTTCTGATGTCGCTGCGTTTTCCGTCGGAGAGCATGGTCACATCCTGCCCGAGAATCTGGACGGTGCCGGAGGAGGGGACGTCGAGCATCCCGATGAGATTGCAAAGCGTCGATTTGCCCGATCCCGACGGCCCCCATATGGCGACGAATTCGCCGGAAAAGATACGGAGGCTGACGGCTTGAAGCGCCGTGATACTCCGTTCGCCGAGGCTGTAGACCTTTCCGACCTGGCGAAGCTCGACCAGGGGCGTGGTGTCCTTGGGCGTCATTGTCTGGGCTCCGCTGGTATCGGGTTCAGGCAGGATCGCACGGTTTTGTTGGGGAGGCATGTCAGGGTTCGGGGGTGGCGTAAGCGATGATGCATTCCTGATCTCTGAGAGTCCGCACCCCGACGAGCCGGCCGCTCTCGCCATGCGTGATCTGCATTCGTCCCTCGGGGCTGACGGTTTTCAGTTGGTAGTTCCGCGGGGAACCGTTCAGTCCTTGACCGAGCAGCTTTCCCGTGGCCTCCTTGGCACACCACAGGCGTGTGATCCATTCGTCCGGTTTGTCGGTAAATTCGCCGTCCAAGGCCTCCAGCAATGCGGTTTCGGTGTCGATGGCGATAGATCGGAGAAAGCCGGGATCGCGGACCTCGATCGTTTCGATATCCACGCCGATCGGTTCGCCATGTGCCACGGCGATCGCGCCGGACTCGCAATGAGAAATGCTGATGTAGGGTGCGACTCCCGGAGCCGTGGGCAAGGATGCCACCTGCGGCTGGCCTGCCTCGGTATTTCGCAGGGCGAACGCGGCGGGATGCAGCATTGCGGACGCTCCCTGCCGTCGGGCCCACCAGGAACGCACGGCGTCCTTCGCGGCAATGCGCCCGAGCAACCAGTGCAGTTGACGGCGGGGTTGCGCCTTCTTCTCGGAAAATGCCGTCGTCTCTTCCCTCTGAAGGTAGAAGCATGCCAGGAGCCGGGCATCGAAATCCGAGACGTCGGCGGGCGATATCGTGCAGCAGACCGCATCTTGGGCAAGCCCCGGCAGCGGCACGGACTTGCTCAGGAGATAGCGGGTCGGCATGCGGCGGAAATCGACGAGCCTCCGCTCCCAGCGGAATTTCCAGTCTTTCCAGTCCTTGATTCGCATCCAGACGGCACCCGCACCATCCTGAATTTCGACGTCGCAATCCAGCGTCTTGCCCTCGTTCCGGGTGACTTCGATGCGCACCGGGACGTTCGTTCCGGCAGGTGGCGGAGGCCGGTAAAACTCCATTTTGCCGATGCCGATGGGAAAAACATAACGTTCCTGCTCCATCGCCCAGATACCGATCAACTGGCCAACGGCGTCCAGCAGCGCGGGGTCCGTCAGGAACTGGGGGCGGGCCGTGGATCGAAAAAAATCCGTAGGCGCTTTGACCGCCAACTCACCGACAGCCCCGCGGTCGCCCAGTACGATTCTCCCGGTCAGGCATTGGTAGACGGGGCCGTGGAACAAGTAGCGATCCGCATAGATTTCCTTGGCATCCCGAGGATGGACGCGCGGGTTGCCGAGCTCGGTGAAGCTCAGAGACAGCTCGAGACGATAATGCGACGCAAACAACACTTGGGCCTGAATGGCGGGGCCGCTCCGGCCTTCGGCCTGGATGGCGGCTGCGATCCGGCAGTATTGTTCCTGCGCGTCGGATTCCAGCGTGCGGGCCGAAATCGTCAGGCGCAGCTTGTCGGTGTCGGCCAACTCGATCCAGCTGGTGGCTTTCACGTCTTCAAAGCCGATGAGGCCCAAACCCGGCGCCAGGCAGGCTGCCGTTTCCGCCAGCATTTCCAGGCTGAGTGTCATGGGCACCACCGGCAGGCAAGCGGAGACCGGTTTGACTCCCTCGGCGCTCACAAAGGCGTGATCCGCGAGATGGAGGTCCTCTTCCAAGTCCAGCCAGCGTTCGACGAGGATCGAATTGTTAGCGACGTAATCGACTATTCGACCGACGAAGGGCAGCTCGGCTCCATATTGCGGCTCAATTGTTTCCGAATGGCCAGCGGTTTCTCCCGTTGCGTCCGGCAGCGAACTTCCCATGGCCTCCGATGCTTCACGGAAAGCCTCCATTTCGTATAGCCGTCCTATCAAAGGAAGGGGATTGCCGTCGTCGGGCAGCTTGGCTGGATCAGCCATAATCAAAGTTTCTCCAAAACCAATCCAGTCACGGTGAGGCCTGGTCCGAAACCGAGGCAGACGACTCGTGTTCCGCATTTGATGGATCGTTCCTCCAAAATAGACTTTAAGATATGGGGTACAGTAGCTGAAGACATATTGCCATTTTCAAGAAATACCTCCTTGCTGATTGCAACTTGGTCTTCGTCAAGACCAAGTTCGTTTTGGATGTGTTCGACGATTTTTGGACCGCCGGGATGAATAGCAAAGGTGAGCGTGTGTTTTTCGTGGGCAAAGTCCACCCCAATCCGGCGCAGCAGAGCTTCTACAAAGCGTTTCACATGATTCTTGATTACCACGGGAACCATTACCGAAAGGGTCATGTGAAACTGATGGGATCCCGGCACCCAAGTCATGTCGTCGGCGGAGTCAGGCAAAAGATGTTCGTGGAAGGTCAGTATCTTCAAACCAGCAATACCTTTCTCGCGTGCGACCCCCTCAGGAAGTGCGGAATATCGGATAAATCCGTCAGCGAACAGTGACATCGTGATGATATTTTCGGCGCTTAGATCCGTAATATCGTTGTGGCCGGATAGGAGCTCGGTATGGATGATATCAATACGCTCCTTCGGGGGAGTCGCGGCACAATGCGAGGAGGCCAGAAATCCATGGGCCATTCTGATAGCAGGGAAGGCCCCATAACATCCCATGTGATAGCTGTGGGTCACTGTGGTATCGAACCACTCTTTCCTCGCCACCATTCGTTCCACGGGGCTGGGGGCCACGTAACCAGAGCAGGTGACATGGATAACATCGTCCGGCGCTTTCACTTCCTTGGGTGGATACATCTTTTTCAGACATTCGTCCACCACTTTGGCGTAGTTTTCGTGTCGGCTCTTAAGATCCAAACCACGGGGGTCGCTCTTGTCCTTAAAAAGACGCAGGTACTCGTGTTTCGGTTCGGCAAGAACGAATTCTCCATCGACCATCCGAATATCGGTGAGGCGCGGGAAGAATACCAATTGCCTGCGCTTGATGTGAGACGGCGACAACGCGTACTTCTCGAACCGTTTTTTCACTTCTTGATACGCTTGGCGAAAACCTTCTTTGTCCTCGATAGAGTTATTCAAGCAATGGGCTTTCGCAAAGCCGAAAGCTGACAATTCCAGCGAGATACGTTGAGGGACCGGCTTGGAAAACTGTACCGGGACAAAGTCGCCTAATACGGTAGAATCGAAATTTGGCATATTGGTCTTGAATTCAGTATATGATTGGGGGCTTCCATAGAGTTGTTGCCAAGCATAAGTTATTGATTAGCAAGGTGTCAAGTCCTTGGGGATATTTTCACGCAATTTTGTTTTCCGATTTACCGCAGCGATGGAATCCAGGCTTGCAGTGATCACGAGTTCTGGAGCTTGTCCCGGGGGATTTCCTAGTGCTTCCATGAAACGCCTCGTCCCAGTCGCCACTGGGATGAGATGGATGTTGCGCGTAGCGTATAACCGCCGTAGCTCGTCGTTCACCATGCCGGAGTCCCAAGGTCCCCAGTTGATGGAAACCGTATGGACATTCGGCCATTCCAGACTGAGGCGATCCGCCAGTTTATTGAGCACTTCATTCGCCGCACTGTAATCGCATTGGCCGATGTTTCCAAACCGTCCCGCCACCGATGAGAAGAAAACTAGAAACTTCAAACTCTCAAACCTTAGCTTTCGTTCCAAAGTCAGGGCCGGAACAACTTTAGTCTGGTAGACGGCATCGAAAGAAGCCTCGGACTTATCACGAACCAGCTTATCTTCGATGATTCCGGCACCATGCAGGACACCATCAATGCGCCCCAGCCGGGCGTAGAGATCATCGATCAATTGGCCGAACATTTCGGCATCGCGGACATCTACAGCGTGGTATTCCACCTTGACACCGGCCTCCTTCAGGAAGTCCAGATTACCCCGGAGCTCTCGTATCTTGAGAATTCGCTTCAGTTCCGCTTCCACTTCTGCTGGCTTGACTTTATGTTCGCTTTTTGCCTTTTGTTCGCCGATAAGAAATTGACGTAATTCTCCTGGATCGGTGATATGTCGGGTCGATTCCCCTTCTTCCTTAGGAAGATGCGTCCGCCCGACCAGTACGAACTGTGCCTGGTACCGTTGCGCCATGAATTTCACGATGTCGCTTGTGATTCCCTGAGCGCCACCCATAGCCAGTATTACTGCGCCAGGTTCGAGCTCCGGTCCAGAAAGACCGCTTTCGCTATCGTAAGATTCCAGCTCCAGCCGCCAGCGCCCGGAAGTGGTGAAGCCCACCTCCGGTGCGGAATCCCCACAATGCAATTCCATGACCAAGTTTTCCGCCCATTGGGAAGGACTCAATGCTGTCTGAAGGTCGACGCATTTAAGCCGTAACTGAGGCCACTCCCGTGCTGCCGACTTGGCAACGCCGTGACTGCCCGCACCCCCCACGGAAAATATTCCGGTGCCTCCGAGGCCAAACTGCCCATCCATGGCAGTAACATTGACGAGCCAGCCCCCACCGGCAGATACGCCTTCCTCAAGGCTGCTTCCCAATGCTTTCATAGTGAGAAACAGGATCCGTGCCGGATCGGTTCTGCCGCCCAACGAATCGTCGGGCGTTGCTACGCCGAGAACATTGATGAGGCCCCCCGGCGTCTTTCCCGTATTCGCCACCAAAGCTTTCAGTTTCTCGACTGTATTCGGTGAAGTGAAGTCTACCTCGAACAATCCGTCTTCCCGGCTGACCGTTTCCTGGCCCGGGACGATCCGCCATACGGTATGCCCTTCATCCGCCAATGTTTGCCTGAAAGTCTCGGTGACCTCCCCGGCCGGTCCGAGTAAGAGCAAGGGTAGCTCGCAGAAACCAGTAAGCGTTCCGTTCCAGGGTGCCGGCACCGGTTTTAACGCATAACATCTTACGGGATCCGCCGGCTCGTATGCAGTCGGTCTGGACTCCGCCGTCTCAACCGGCGAGACTGACGGCGGAGTCTGGGATTTTTTTGGGGATGGAATCCCTCCTTCCTTCGCTTCCGACCCCGATTCACGCAAGCGGTCATACCAAGCGATGATTTCATTCAGGGTCTTCAGGCCCGACAGCTCCTCGATGACGGTTTCTTCATCCCGCCCTTCCAGAAGGTTGTGCTGGTCCTTCAACATGCTGAACACTTCGATGCGCTTGATGGAGTCGATGCCGAGATCCGCCTCCATGTGTGCATCCAAGTCGAGCATCTCTTCCGGATAGCCGGTACGCTCCGCGATCGCCCGAAGCAAATCGGCCTTGAATTGTTCCGTAGGCGCGAGATTACCTCCAGCCTTGGCTGCTTGGGGAGGGAACGCATTGGGTAAGGGAACCACGTTGTGGGCCTTGGATGCCGACTCCTGCGGACGAACTGATGCATTCTGGACGATCGGAGCGCTTGGAGTCACCGGGCCACTCGCGGCAAGTATCTGGTTGGGCAATACTGGGGCGGGTGGAACCGCGGCGAGGACCACTCCTCGTGGCGGGCTGGGTGGGACTGCCTGTGTTTGCAAAGGTTGCGGTGCGATGGCCTGAGATTCCGTCTGCCATCCCTGCAGTGGCAGCTCCGTACCGGCAAGATTCGCGTGCAAAAAGCTCAGGAAATGGCGCAATGTCTGCTGTTGCTCCTTTTGCAGGTCGATGAATTGGGCAAGACTTTGCTGCACAAAGGCGAGGCGGGCGTCGCTTACTGCCGGTGGGGGGACTGCCGGTGGGGGGCTTGCATGTTCGGTTGTCTCTGTCCAATGGGTCATTTCCGTAGTATTCATGATGTTACTCCTTTGATTTGGGGCAAGGATACGGTTTTCCTGGTGTTCCGGACCGACAGTTTTGGCCGGGGCCGGCGCGTCAAGGGCGGCTCCTTGCTCAGGTAGAGAAAGAGGAACGGTATCCTGGATTCCGTCCGCTTTGTCCGTTTTGATCTCCCAAGGCGCTGCCCTGCCTCCGTTGATTCTCCAGGTTAGGGGGCCTGGATGGGCTTTCCTCTCTGCCTCGGCGAACGAATCGGCCGGAGCGAAATCCTTGAATCCTCGGCCTTGGAACCACGTTTGGAAGGTTACCGGCACCCCTAGGGTGAACAAATGGGTCATTGCATGGGCCAGTTGCAGCCAGCCGGGACGCCCCGGAGCATCGATCCCCAAGGCCGTGTGGGGCCGCTCTGCCAGAATGCGGTCTACAATCCCAGTCAACACCGAGCCCGGTCCGACCTCGATGAAAACGCGGGCACCCGCCTCATAGAGGTGGTTCACCTCTTCCACGAAACGCACGGGTTCGACGATATGCCGGGTCAGGAGAGCACAAACGTCTCCGGGTTTGTCGGGATAACGGCCCGCCGTGGTGTTGCTGTAAACTGGGATGGTCGGTGTCGTGAACTTGATCCGAGACAGTTCTGCCGCGAGAGCATCGCGCGCATCGCTCATCATAGGACAATGGAACGCACCGCTCACCTGCAGTTTGGTGACCCGTAGCGATCCCCCACTGAGAACGGCCACCGCCTGATCGATCGCCGCACTGGGCCCGGCGATGATCGTTTGATCGGGGGTATTGAAATTGGCGATATGCACGGGCAAACCATGTTTGGCGATGAGCGCTTCGGTGCCGGGACCATCACCGCTTACCGCCGCCATCGCTCCACCGGATTCGCGCCCTGCGTTGGCGGCGATGCGTCCGCGGATTTCTGATAGCCGGATGAGGTCATCGGGGTTGACTCCCCCTGCCGCACACAGGGCCACGTACTCGCCGTAACTGTGCCCGGCGACGAAGTCGGGTCTGATGCCGAAGGATTCCAGGAGCCGGGCCGCAGCCAGCTCCACGACTCCGAGAGCGGGCTGCGCGATCTGGGTGGCATTTAGGGCAGTTTGCTGACGTGCCCGCTCTTCGTCGCTGAATACGGGGAGTGGGTAAATGTACCTGGAAAGCGGCTGGGGGAGACGGTCCGCCAGGAGCCGATCTGCGCGTTCGAAAAGTTCATGCAGGGCGGGACGAGCGAGAATCAGGTCGCGGAGCATATTGATCTTCTGCGACCCTTGACCAGGGAACAGGAAACATACCGCCATCGGATCGATATTTTCCCGGAAGTAGATTCCCTGCGGATATTTGAATTCCGTTTTGCCGTTATCGGCCAGAGCTCGCAATGCCAATTCGAGCTTTTGCCTCAAGTCGATCGTCGAAGTTGCCACCAAGGCCAAGCGGCACTTGCGGTCGGAAGACGGAATGCGCTGTTGTTCCAAGTGCACGGCATGAGCCAGTTGCCCGAAATCCAGGTAGTCCGGATGTTCGAGCCCCTCCAACAGGCATCGTAGGGTCTGCTCGATATGCTTGCGGTCAGCCCCCCAAAAGGCGAAGGGTTCGGCGTCGCGTGGATTGAGGTCCACCGTGTCCGTATCGCGATATCCGCGCGTGTACTCCTCCAGCACGACATGAAAATTGGTGCCGCCGAACCCGAAGGCACTCACCCCACAGCGGCGGGGATGACCCTTGGGGGGAGCGAGCCAGGGACGAGGCTCCGTGCAGATATAGAACGGGCTGTGGGCAAAATCCACGCTGGCATTCGGCTTTTCGACGCCCAGTGTCGGCGGCAGTACACGGTGCTCGAGGGCGAGTGTCGCCTTGGCGAGCGCTGCCAGACCGGAGGTCACCTTGGTGTGACCGATCATCGACTTCACTGAACCGACCGCGCACGTTTGCGGCTCGGCCCCTGATTCACCGAAAACGGTGTTCAGTGTCTCGATCTCGGATTTGTCGCCCACGGCGGTCCCCGTGCCATGCGCCTCGATCAGCGTCACTGTGGATGGTTCGACGCCGGCATCCTCGTAAGCCCGATGCAAGGCCCGGGCTTGGCCCTGAGGGTGCGGAGCCGTCAGACTGCGGTTGCGGCCGTCGGCGGAACTTCCGATGCCCTTGATGATGCCACGAATGCGATCGCCATCGCGTTCGGCATCCGCCAGGCGCTTGAGAACCAACGCAACCACGCCTTCGCCGATGGCGATGCCGTCGGCGCTATCGTCGAACGGGCGACACCGGCCGCGTGGCGAGAGCGCATGGGTTTGCGCAAAGGCCATGAACGACGTGGAATTATTGGTGCCATCGACCGCCCCAACCAAGGCTACGTCGGCGTCACCATCACGCAACTGCCGGATGCCGGCGTCCAGCGCGGCTAGAGAAGAGGCGCAGGCTGCGTCCACCGTGAAGTTGGTTCCACCGAGATCGAGCCGGTTGGCGACCCGACCCGCCACCACGTTGCCGAGGAACCCTGGAAAAGAGTCCTCGGTCCAGACCGGCAGCTCCTTTTCATAAAGTGACTTAATGATGTGTTGCCGCGTTGACTCCGGAAGACCCGGGACCTTGGGAAGGTATTGAGCGAGGAGGGTGCGGAAGATATAGAGTGTACCAAGGTCATGCATACCGCCCGCCCCGAAAATGGTCGCCGTGCGTTCACGGGCAAACGGTCGCCGCTCCAAGGCAGCATCTTCCAGCGCTTGCCGGGCCACCACCAATGCCAGCAATTGCATCGGTTCGATGGCTTTCAGGCTGGCGGGAGGGATCCCCCATGCAGTCGGGTCGAATTGGATGTCGTCGAGAAAACCGCCCCATTTTGAATAAATTTTGTCCTTGATCCCGCGTCGGGGATCGAAAAAGTCGATGGGACGCCAACGGTCCTCGGATACTTCGCGAATGGCCTCCACTCGGTTGATGATATTCTGCCAATACGTGCGCAGGTTCTGAGCCTTGGGCAAGAGGCAAGCCATGCCGATGATGGCGATATCTCGTTGCGTCACTCCGCGACCCGCGCGCATCGGACGCTGGCGCTCATTCTCATTAGCGTGAACAAGTACCTCGCCGCTCCCTTCCGACACTGACTGGTGCAGTTCGGCGATCTTCAATGTACTATTACGAAGCCGCGCGACTTCCCCGAGCATGTACATCCCTTCGCGTCGCTGCGTCGCAACGTCCACCTTGAAATATCGATCACCACTACTCTTCGCCGTCGGATCCAGATCATTGCGGGTGATACCCTTCGATGCGATGCGCAGACGGCCGATATTGAGCATCTCCAACGATTTCAGGATATCGTCATCGCTTTCCTGTGCCAACAACAGCTCGCGTCGTTTGCGATTGAACTCATCGCAGAAATCCGTTTTGGCGCAACGGGTGTAGACTCCCACGCCCGATTGCAGCAAAACCGTTTCCTTGCAAGTAACGGCATGCGCCTGAAATTCCTCGACGATTGCTCCGGTGCGCACGATCTCTTCGGTGAAGAGATACGCGGTGCCCATCAATATCCCCACTTTCATGCCTCGGGCAACGAGCGGGGCGGCGAGAACCGAAAGCATGGCGGTCGATACCGCGTCATGAATGCCTCCGGCGAATAAGACATGGACCGATTCGGCATCCGGGATCTCGGCTGTCAGCAGGATCTCGATGGCAGACTCCCACAGGATGAAACTGGTCCGTGGCCCCGTGTGCCCGCCGCATTCACTGCCTTCGAAAATGAACTTCCGTGCGCCTTCCTTGAGGAATCCATGCAAGAGCCCCGGGGACGGCACGTGCAGATAGGTGGCGATCGACAGTTCTTCCAGCTCACGGGCTTGGCTGGGTCGACCGCCGGCGATGATGGCGAAGGGCGGCTTGATCTCTCGAATCACCTCGATTTGCTCTTGGCGAAACTCGAGCGGCATGAAGCCCAGCAATCCCACGCCCCAAGGTTGCTCCCCCAACAAGGATCGGGTCTCCGTCAGCAGTTCCCGGACTTGCGGCTTGCGCATCACGGACAGCGCGAGAAAGGGCAGCGCCCCGCCATCGGCCACCGCCTTGGCGAAAGCGGCCGTGTCGCTGACCCGTGTCATGGGACCCTGCACGATCGGATACCGGGTGCCGTGGCTACGCGCCAATGGGCTTTCCGGAGAAAAAACCCTCTGAGAGCGGGCAAGTCGCACGGTCGACTCCATGTCGTTGCGGATCGCCGTGACGATGCGGCCGACCGTGCCGTAACGTTTTGCCAATGGGGCGGCAAAGGTAATATCTTGGCCTAACGGCAATAGCGGATCGTCCGCCTCGCCCAGGTATTGGGACAACCGTTCTCGCCACGGCTCGCCGTGCAGAATCCGTTGCTCCAGTTCGCGAAGTTTGCCTCGGCCCCAGCGGCTGAACAGGCGATAGGGAACATCATCGGGTCCAAGCAGGATGGTTTCACTTCCGTCGAGCCGACTCCAGGCATTGCGCATATCGGTGCGGGAGAAAGGACTTTCGTCGGCAAGCCAGAGTTGTTCGCACAATACCACGCCTCTTGCTCCGGCTAAGATCGCCGCGGCGGCGCTGCGCGGGCCGATCCCTCCCTGTACCCAATAGGGAGCGTTCAGTTTGCCATGGAGTTCTTGGAGCAGGATGAAGGTCGAGTGCTTGCTCACCAAGCCGCCCGCCTCGTGTCCCTTGACGATCAGACCGTCGTATCCGGCGGCAATGGCGCTTCGGGCAGACTCCAAATCATGAACCTCGACGAATGCTTGTCGAGCGATCCGTCGCGTTAGCTCGCGGAAACGGGGGAATTCAGCGGGTTGCTGGCCCGCCAACACGAGAATCGGAACAGGACGAGAACGGCGAAATAATTTGAGTAATAGTTCCGGACTGCGCTGCGGCAAACCCAAGGTATCCCAGCGGACACCCCAAAGCGAGGTGCGATCGACGCTGGATTCAATACGGCCTAAATTAGCGACCGACCAATCGAATATGTCGCGGTAGCCTAGATCCACCACCCCTATGCCCCCGGCTCTGCATGCCGCGATCACCATTTCGGGGCGGGTACAGTGAGGAGGAGTGATTGCAATGACTTTTTCCATAGAAGGGCTCCAGAAGGCTTTCATACTACTTAAGAAAACTCACAAATTAAGGGTCTCGCTCCGTTTCACATCCCCCACGACGTATCCGAAAAAATTAGAATTAATACTATATTAAGTCTAGTGTAACGTCCCCAACGTCACTTTAGGGAACCTCTGAACAAACCCGATTTGGCCGGTAAAAACACATCCCGCTGATAATCAGGCTTTGAAAATGGGTGAAGGGTACCGAAATTCCTTACTTACCGTGGCGATCCCCCCCGGATGCGCCCGTCGGGGCGGATGCCGGGCGCACCTCGCCCCTCAGGTCATCAATGCGCGCATCTTTAGGTAAAGATGGGTCAACCCTATCAGGGTCAACACCTGGGCGGCGTTCTTAGCCAGACCCCGGTAGCGCGTCTTGGTGTAGCCGAACTGCCGCTTCATCACCCGAAAAAGGTGCTCGACTCGGCTGCGGATCGACGACATTCGCCGATTGCGGCGTTTCTGCGCAGCCCCCAAGCGCCGTTTCGGACGGGCTTTCAAGGCGACGCCCCACACGACCCCGGCCTGCCGCGCAGCGCGCTTATAGGTGTCGTTGACGTAGCCGGCATCGCCGAGGATCAGCCGGTCGTCCTCGCGCAGCAGGTTCGGCAACTGGCTGATGTCGGCGGCATGGGCCGGTGTCACCGAGACCGTGTGGGCGACGCCGGTGTGAACGTCCGCTCCCACGTGCACCTTCATGCCGAAGAACCACTGATGGCCCTTCTTGGTCTGGTGCATCTCGGGGTCGCGGGTCTTGGCTTTGTTCTTCGTCGATGGCGCGGCGTGGATAATCGTCGCATCCACCATCGTGCCCCCCCCTTGAGCAGCAACCCTCGCGCTTCCAACACGTCATTGATGGCGTTCATCAACTTCGCCGTCAGCTCGTGACGTTCCAGCAGGCGCCGGAAGTTGAGGATCGTGGTTTCATCCGGCAGCGCGTCATCGGCCAACTCCAGACCCGCAAAGCGCCGCATCGATTCGATCTCGTACAGGGCATCTTCCAGGCCCGGGTCGGACAAGGCATACCATTGCTGGAGGAAGTAAAGCCTGAGCATCGTCGCCAACGGGTACGGTTGACGACCGCGCCGACCCGCTTTCGGGTAATGCGGTTCGATCACCGCCAGCAACTCCGGCCACGGCACCGCCTGCTCCATCTCGGCCAGGAACTTCTCACGCCGGGTCTGCTTCTTCTTCCGGTCAAAGGCTAAGGAGGCGAAGGTGGTCTGTTTCATCGGGGCTCCGCGTTCAGGGGTTCTGGGCAGGAATAGCTTACCCGCAGGGTTTGTTCAGAGGTTCCTTAGCTTTGGCGACTTTTGCCAAAATCGCGTCGGGCTTGGCAGTCCAGTGGTACGGCTTTGGATTGGCATGGTGGTGCTCCAGGTACTCCATGATGGCCGTCTTCAGTTCCTCAACGCTACGAAAGACGCCACGACGGATGCGTTCCTCGGTGATGTCGCGGAAGAAACGCTCCACCAGATTCACCCAGGATGCTGACGTCGGCGTAAAGTGCAGATGAAAACGTGGATGCTTGCCCAGCCAATCTTTCACGTTGGGATGCTTATGCGTGGCATAGTTGTCGACGATCACATGCACCCCCCAAAGCCTTGTCCGTAAGTTTATCGAGCTTCTTCAGAAATTTGAGAAACTCATCGTTGCGGTGCTTGGGCAGGCATTCGCCGATGACGGTCCCCGCGTGGACATTGAGGGCCGCGAACAAGGTCGTGGTGCCGTGGCGCTTATCGTCGTGCGTCATGGTGCCGTTCTTGCCCGGCTTCATCGGTAAGCCCGGTTGCGTGCGATCCAGTGCCTGGATCTGGCTTTTCTCATCGACGGAAAACACGATGGCCTTCTCCGGTGGATCGAGATACAGTCCCACGACATCCCGCAGCTTCTCCTCAAATTGCGGATCGTTCGACACCTTGAAACCCTTGACGCGGTGTGGCTTCAACCGATGCTCCCGCCAGATGCGATGCACCGCCATGCGCGAAATGCCCACCTGCTCGGCCAAGGTTCGGCAACTCCAGTGCGTAGCTGCCGCTGGCTTTCCACTCAGCGTCAGGGTCAGCACTTCCTGGACTTTTTCCACCGGCAAAGGCGGCACCCGCGACGGGCGCGTCTTCCCATTCTTCAAGCCCTCGATGCCGCACTCCAGATAGCGCCGGCGCCAGAGATTCAGCGTCGGATTGCTCACCTTGAGCGTCTCCATGATCTCCTGGGTCGAACAACCCTCCGCCGTCATCAGAACGATACGCGCCCGTAAGGTTGGTTTATCGCCCACCGCCCGACTCTTTACCCAACGCGTGAGTATCGCAAGGTCACCCTCTCTCAGTTCAATCGTCATCGGCTTTCGCATCAGCCAATGATAACATTTATAAATTTATGTCAGGGGACGCTACACTAGCATAATTCTATGCCCTTCTCAATAGGGTTGCTTCCAATGATAACCATATGATCACAAAGACATTTTTAGATTCCAAAGGCCAGCGGCAAGGCCGAAAAACCCATCGATGAATATGTTGAGTCGGTTTCTAATCCGATGCATCAAGCAGTGAAAGGTCTTCATTCCTCCAATGGAGTGCTCGACTGAGATTCGGGTTCGTGCTTGCTTTTTATTCTCTCGTATTGGTTGAACTGTCAACGCGGCATGAGGATTGTTCTTGGATGTCCTGGGTTTCTTGTGAGGAAGGTGAATTCTGGCTTTATTCCCATCATCGGCAGCGGCACCAAAGAACCCCAAATCCAACCAGACATCGGCGCCATCAAACCACGATAATGCAGGATCGAACAGTTGCTTCATCAGCGCATCATCATGAACGCTGCCGGCCACCATACCTCCAACGAATAGAATTTGCCGCTCAAGGGTCGAAATGACTAAGGTTTTAACCGTATGTCGTTTTTTTTGCCGCTATAGCGGGCTTTTTGCTGATCGTCATCCTGCGGCCTGACGCAACCGCATTCCACTCCGTCAATGATGAGATCGCCATGTTTTTCAATCAGTTTCATCATCTCTCCCGGTGTCGTCAGCGCCCGCTCTGGCAGCAGATCGAGCTTCGCCAAGCTGCGCCGCAACACGGGCAGAAGTTGTTCCACATGTCGATGCGCATGCCCCGAACTCAAGCCAAAATGAAAGCCCAGGACATCGAAGGTACAGTAGGTCTTGAGGTAATACAAAATGAAGAACAGCTTCTTATCCATCCGATCGAGATAGCCAACATGACCTCCTTTTTGTACCCGTTTTATTTCGCCTTGCCTAACACGTTCTTGCTGAATCTCCGCATAGGCCTCTTCAAAGATAGGGTAGAGCTTGGCGAATTGAGCCTTGTTCATTCCGATCAGGGCTCTGACAGTACGTTCGCTGGTTTCTTCCATGAACTTTTCAAAAATCACTGACTGACACCATTCGATTGTTGTTAATGGGTATATTTATACCACAATAAATCCATTTTTATCATCGGAAGCAACTCTAATATATCGCACGGGATGATGTTTTCGTCTACACCCTCTTATTGCCGAAAAATGAGCCGGCCAATTGGGTGCCTGTGGTGCACTTCGCTGCCAGGAATGGAATGACGGTAAATGCAGGCTACTTTGGCAGAGCCGATAACGCCAAGATCGATCGCGTCAGACGCGATCTGGCTTTGTCCCTGTCCCGCAATGAACTGTCTCGGGATGCGTTATACGTATTTGAAGACGACCCGTTATGGGCGCTGGCCTCTGGGCGCGTTTCCAAGGCGGATTTGGCCGGAGAAGTGGATGGTTTGCGCATCATTGCCCCGAATTTCAGATGAGGTTTGCGCCGTCGTGCACCTCAATCCCTGGGATGCACCGGCGGGCCGTGTTCGAAGCCGTGCCGGGGCAGGTCCTCGCGGCTATTTCCCGTCTTGGCCCCGGGTGCTCCCCGGCGCCTTCGGGAAACAGGTGTCGTTTGCCGCTGCCTTGGCGTCCTTGAGCTTCTTGCGCAGCTGTTCGGATTGAGGGGGATCGCGGAAGACGCTGCCGCGTTCGCCCGCCATGCCGAACAGGTTGGTGAAGGTCACGGCCTGGTCGTACTCTTCCGGGGCCATGGCCTTGGCAATGACGTCGACGGCGCAGGCGCAGTGGTACATGTTGTCGTAGTTCTGCCCGCCGTGCTCCTGCATGCATTGCAGGACGTATTCGACCCGTGTCAGCGTCGGGAAATCGTTGGCGCCTTGGGGAGCCGCCGCCCCGGCGGGAGTTTGCTCGGAAGCGGCCGAGGTCTGGACCGTCGGTTGCACCGGTTGGGGGTCACAAGCATTCAGGCCCGCCAGCAGCAGAGTCAATGCGACGGGCCGGGTCGTTTTAGCGGGGAAGGTCTTCGCCATGGTCATGTCGGATCGGTGAGGAGGTATGAGGAGGTATAAGGAACTAATTCTCGGCGGCAAAGTCGACGATTTTCTTGAGTTTTTCATTCATCCCCCGGGCGAAATCATCGAGGGGCGGGTTTCGGGTGGTTTCGGGCAAGAGATGCGCCGTGATCCGAGTGCGTCCACCCTCGAAGCGGACGGCGACGTTGCAGGGCATCCACGCCACCGCCGCCGGCTCGATTTCCAGCATCTGCCGGGCCAGGGTCAGATTGCAGAATTGCAGCGTATCATAATCGGGAAAGTCTATATGATCCCGCTGGCGTATCACACTGCCGATCTTGTTGTGGCCGGTGATCCGGAAATTCCGTTCGGTGATCGCCAGCTCCAGTTCGGCCATCACGTCGGCGTAAGGCTTGGTGGTTTCCACTTCGTAGTAATCCGCGCGCCAGTCCGGCGTTTTCGCGGCGCAGCCGCTCAGGACCGCTACCGCGAGGATCGGCAGCAGGCGTCGCATGGGTTGTTCGGTCATCTTAAAGGATCAGCGTCGTGAATTACCCTTCCCCCAAGATTACCGGATGCGTGCTGGCCGGCGGAAGAGGAAGCCGCATGGGCGGCCGGGACAAGGGGCTGGTGCCGTTCAGGGGCAGGCCGCTGGTGGTCTACGCGCTGGAGGCCTTGCGGGCGGTGGCAGGGCAGGTGGTGATCAGCGCCAACCGTAGCCGGGAAATTTACGCCGGGTTCGGCTGCCCGGTCATCGCCGATGAGTGCCGTGAATTCGAGGGGCCGCTGGCGGGGCTCTTGAGCGCGATGGCCTGGGCCGACACGGAATTCGTTCTGACAGTGCCTTGTGATACGCCGCTGGTCACCGCCTGCGTGTTGAAACGCCTGGTCGAGGATCAGGTGGCGTCGGACTGTGATATCGCCGTGGCGCACGATGGCGAGCGCCTGCATCCGGTCTTCCTCATCGCGCGGCGGTCCTTGCTGGCCGATCTCCAGGCATTTCTGGCCTCGGGAGAGCGCAAGGTCGAAGCCTGGCTGGCCCGGCACCGGACGCGGCGGACCGACTGCAGCGATGTGCCGGAGCTGTTCGCCAACGTGAATTCCCTCGAGGAGCTCCGGGCGCTGGAAGCGCGCGACGGTCAGGCCAACACCTGACCGGACCGGTCGAAAAAATGCAAATCTTCCGGCGCCAAGGTGAGGCGGACGGCATCGCCCCGGGAATGGGGCTGCAGGCCGGGGAGGCGGCCGATCAGGCATGCCGGACCCGATTCATGGGCGAAATGCAGCAGGGTCTCATGGCCCAGATATTCCACGTCCTGGACGCGGGCATCGATCCCCTCGGCCGGGTCTCCCGCCAGCCGGACCGCTTCCGGCCGGATGCCGGCGACGGCCGCCTGTTGCGGTGCCCTCGCCCTTCCCAAGAGCAGGCGGCTGTGACCGAGACTCGGGAATACGATCTCGCCGGGCCGTTCGACCCGGACCGGCAGGAGGTTCATCGGCGGATTGCCGATGAAGCCGGCGACGAAGGTATTGACGGGACGGGCATAGAGTTCGCGGGGCGAGGCGGCCTGCTGTAACCGTCCGCGGTCGAGAACCGCGATGCGCTGGCCCAGGGTCATGGCCTCGACCTGGTCGTGGGTGACATAGATCATGGTCGTCCCGGTCCGCCGCTGCAGTTCGGCGATCTCGGCGCGAACCTGGGCGCGCAGGCGGGCGTCCAGGTTGGCGAGGGGCTCGTCGAGCAGGAACACTGCGGGCTCGCGGACCAGCGCCCGTCCCATGGCGACGCGCTGGCGCTGGCCGCCGGAGAGCTGGGCGGGGCTGTGGTCGAGGAGCGGCAGCAGATCGAGCATTCCGGCCACCCGTTCGATTCGCCGCTTGCGTTCGGCGCCGCCCATGCGGCGCATCTTCAGCGGAAACTCCAGGTTGCCGCGCACCGTCATCGTCGGATAGAGCGCGTAATCCTGGAACACCATGGCGACGTTGCGCTCCGCCGGGGACAGGGCGTCCACGTTCGTGGCGCCGATCCGGATCGAACCGCCGGTGGGCTGGTCGAGCCCGGCCAGGAGCCGCAGCAGGGTGGATTTGCCGCAACCCGATGGGCCGACGACGACGAGAAGTTCACCGTCGGCGATTTCGAGGCTCAGCTCGGACAGCGCCGCGAAACCGCCCGGATAGGTCTTGCTCAGGCGTTCGAACGCGATGCTGCTCATGTGAATTCGCCGGATTCGGTGTCGGCATGGCACTCGACCCGATTGCGGCCGGCCTTTTGGGCCGCGTACAGCGCCCCATCGGCGGAGCGGATCAGCAGGTCGCCGGTGACGCCGAAAGACGCCGTAACCTGCAAAACCGCATCGCCGCGATCGAACGGCACCGCGGCGCAGCTTTTCCGCAAGTGTTCCGCGCGTTCCGCCGCCTTGGCCAGCGGCATGCGCGGGCAGACCAGCACGAATTCCTCGCCGCCGCAGCGGCAGCCCATGTCGCTGCCCCGCATTGCCTTTTCGTCGCGCACCCGCTCGGTGATGAGGATGCCGACCAGTGACTGGTCAAGCACGGCGCGGAATTTCGCTTCGGATTCCTTCAGCACCCGGTTGATCTTTTCGATTTCGCGCAACGCCGCGCCCAGCTCCGGGGTGCGCTGCCTGACTTGGTTCTCCAGCACGATCTTCCCCTGGAACAGCCCGAAGTAGGAGGTCGGCCGCAGGTTCGGATTGTTTTCCACCCGGTCCATGATGATATCGATGATTTCGTTCAGGCGAGCGATTTCCGCGCGCAGGACCTGCTCATTGTCCGTCATGCCGAGGTCTCCCGGGGGCGCCGATAGCGATTCCGGTAAAGGTCTGGTTGATATGTACGCCGAGATATTGCTCGCCGTAGGTGCTGAAGCCCACGGCGTGGTTGTTCTGAAAAATCCTGCCCACCTGCTGCTTGACGCCGCAGCGGGTCATTTCCAGGTTGCGGAAAATGCAATCGCAGGCAATCACGCCTTGCAGCGGACCCAGGGTTTCCCGCAGCTGCTCGAAGGTCTGCGCCACGTTCCGTTCCAGGTCTCCGCTACGGCCCAGGCGCAGCACCATGCCTGTCTCGATGGCGCAATAGAAGGTCAGGCTGCCGTCGGCGTTGGCTTTCTGGATCGAACGTACATAGTCCGTGCCGCCGATGCGCACCACGACGGGCGAGGCCGCGAAATGCTCGGAACCGACCTGCGCGGGATCGATGCCGATCAGCCGTGCATATTCCTGAAGAGCCGGCCTGCCGTTGATTTCCCGGACGATGCGGTGGGCGGTATCGGCTTCGGTGACCATCATGCGTTCGTCGGTGACGGCGAAATGTTCGGTCATGAACGCCTTGAAAGGCAAGGGCGTGCTGAAAAGCGTCAGAACCGCGGTGTCGGTGTGGAAATGGCCGTCGAAATAGACCTGGGTCTTCGCGAACTTCATGCCGTCGCCGGCCGAGCCGCCGATCAGCGGAAGTTTGCCCAGAGCATCCTGCAATACATGGGCGACCTCTTCCTCGCGAACCGATAGGCCATCGATCATCAAGAGGGCGAAACTGTTCTCCGGACGCGCCCCTGGGGCCGAAACCTCAAGCCGTTGCAGGAGTGCTTGCGCCAGGGCATAAGCTCTGGCCGCGACGAATTGCTGCAGACCGGTCAGGATATCCGCCACCGCATGGAAGCTGTCGGCCTGGAAGCTCGCACCCGCGAGGCTATGTTCGCGGTAGCCGGCCGGTCCGATTTCTCCGGCCGTGGTGCAGCCGACGACCTGGAGACCGGCGAACAGACGGCGCATTTCAGCGGCGATCGCGTCGAGATCGTATTCGCTGGAGCAAAAGAACGTCACCAGCGCCGGCTGCTGAGATTTGACGCCTGCGTGGAACTCCCGCACGGCTTCGCGGGGATCGGCGGCGCACGACTGGGCGATTCGGATGGAGGAGGAATTTTTTCCTCCCGTAGCTGAGCGGGAATTCCGGTTTTTCATGAAAGGGCGCTGGCTATTTTTGCCTTTCTATCGGTTGAGCGGGTCAACATGAGCGTCATCGCGCCGGTGAAAATCCGGAAGTGCATGGCGATGCCGCTTGGCTCGAACAGGATGGGACCGCTTTAGGTCACGTCACTTGACATGCTTGGCTGTCTCAGCCAACATTCGAGCGGGTTTAAGGAATTCTCCAATCGTGCTGAATTCGTTCAGATACAGAAGACATCGATGCTGGATATGCTTTCTGGCGCTGATGTTAATTGCCGCGCAGTTTTCGTCCATGCTGCGGGTGAGCTGCGTCGTGCCTGTGACACACGATGAACATCCTGTCTTGCTGGATTGTGCCGGCCAATCTTCCCATGCGCATGACGGTCGCGATCATCATGCCCAGGTACCACTGGATTGTGCGGCCCATCCTTGTATAAACGCTATCTCCGGCAGCGACGACGATGCCGTCCTGAAAAAACAAACCGCGCCTGAGATGGTTATCTGGATAGCTATCGCTATCCTACAGACTCTGATATCCGTCGCGCTCATTGAGATTTCCAGTTGCGCGCGTAATCCACGCGATTTCCGGCTGCGCGCGCGCGAAACTCCCCTCATCTACCAATTCTGCAGTCTGCTCAACTAGCCCCTCTCCGTCTAAAAACCTCGGGATATAAGGTTTTTACGATGGGGAGTGGCTATGTCTTTGTCATGCCGGTTTTCCCCGGCAAACTCAAGTTCGTTCATTGCTGCGCTTTATATAATCGGGATTTATCCGAGGAACGCGTTCGCCTGCGTTGACGACCCTCTGTTAGAAGAAAACCTATGCCGTAGGGCGCGCTCCGGAAAAAATTCCGGGAGGCCCACGACAGCATCACGGTTGCAAGTCCAACTTCCGGAACATCATTCAGAAATGGAGGAGGTAACATAAAGCGGACAGTTAATCATATTTTGTGTTTCAACAAATAAGCCCGTAATTAATCTGACATTGATCAATGAGGTATGCCATGAACAATATGATCAAAATATTGCTGCCAGTTGCTCTAACTCTTGGGCTGCTGGCCAGCTGCGCCCAATCGAATCTCCACCCTATGGACATGACTGCCGCGGTACAGAGCGCCAAGACCAGGGCCGACCACGAAGCGCTGGCGGCGCATTATGAACAAGCTGCCAAAGATGCCGCGATCAAAATTGACGAGCACAAGAAGCTTCTCGAGCAATATAAAACACGGGGCTACCTCTATGGAAAACAAGCCTTGAACTTCCAATCTCATTGTGAAGCGATTATTCGCTCTTATCAGCAGATCGGGAATGCCAACTCGGAGATGGCGAAGATGCATCGGCAGTTAGCTGAAAGTGCGAAGTAATCAGTAAGACCAAGGAGTCGCGGCAGAGGCAAGTTTCGGAACTGCCGCGTATCTCCTGGTAATTATTTGTATAAGGATGAGATATGAGTATACATGGTATCAATCGGAACAGACGTAGAGCACTTAAATGTATTGGAGCCAGCGTGGGGCTGTCCTTGCTGGCTTCTCAAAATTGGTTGGTCAGAGCCTCTGAAAATGACATGGCGACTTCGTCCGATGCAGACTTTCAGCCCAATGTAGAAATCAAACTTACGGCCCGGAAAGTAGATGTGCCTATCTTTCAAAAAGGGAGAAATACATCGTGCTATAAATATGTTGGTGAAGTTATTAAAGGGCCTGCGGATACGCTGATTGATATGCCTAGCTATCTTGGGCCAACTCTGAGATTTCGCAAAGGTGATAAAGTCAAAATATACTTTACGAATGATCTGCCGTCCGAGCAAAGCAATATCCATTGGCATGGATTGCATGTGCCAGAAGCGGCCGATGGGCACCCCAAAGATCAGATTGGCCACGGGGACATCTATGTTTACGAGTTCGAAGTCATAAATCGCGCGGGAACCTATTTCTATCATTCTCATGCGCATGGCGCGACCGCCACCCAGGTTTACAAGGGATTGGCAGGCGCCTTGATCATAAGTGACGACGACGAAGAAGCCGTAGATTTGCCACGCGGCGAATATGATATCCCCTTGTTGATTCAAGATCGCAGCTTCACAAAAACAAACAAACTTAGTTATTTTGGGGGCGTTGACGGCTTCTTCGGTAACCGTATTTTAGTTAATGGCAAGCCAAACGCAAAGCTCAGTGTGAACCGAGGGCAGTACCGCTTCCGTTGCATAAATGGATCAAATTCCAGGATTTACAAACTGGGCTGGAGCAATAAAATGCCGCTTGTCGCCATCGGTGTGGATGGCGGCCTATTGGCGCAGCCGGAAACGCGGCCTTATATCATGCTTGCACCTGGTGAGCGTATCGATTTATGGGTCGATTTCAGCCACATGAAACCCGGCACTGAACTTCTATTAAGGAGTCTGGCTTACGCTGGGTTCATGCCACATCAAGGCATGCAGAATAATGAACACGGGGGCATGGGGATGAGCGGCAAGGGAATGGACATAGTAGATATGCCCAGCAAGAAGCCTGGCCACCTCATGAGGCAGAGCGCTGCAGTGGATATTCTAAAGATCAAGGTAGGAAAAAACAGCGCGGCAAATCAGCTGACTTTGCCGAATAAGTTGTCGGAGATCGAAGCCTTGGGGATTCAGGATGCGGATAACGGCAGCACACCGCGCGTCATCCGCATCACCCAGGCAATGGATGCCACCATGACCCCTCTGTTCAATGACGAGCCTTTCCCGCAAGACCTGGTGTCCGTAGACCCGGATGAAATCATTAATATTAACTCAGCGCAATACTTTTCAATTACCCATGACCATGGTGGCATGGGAGTGCAAAATATGACGATGATGTCGATGGCGCATCCCATCCATATGCATGGATCATCGTTTCAGATAGTCAAGCGCTCATTCAAGGAAAGCGGAGACCATAGAAACTACGCGACCATCAAGGATGGTTTCATCGACGCCGGATGGAAAGACACGGTTCTGGTCGTCGAGGGTGAGGAGGTGGCGCTACTGAAGCGGTTCGATACCTATTCAGGACTCAGCCTATACCATTGTCATAACCTTGAACATGAAGATAACGGCATGATGCGAAATCTTCTCATCCGGTAAATCGTTTCGCTCTTTTTTCCGGTCGGTTTTCTGTTTTATTAGAGGCGACCTGCCGCCGTTGCGATCCTTCTGCGTTTGCAACCTTATTCTAAAACAGGCGGAGGGCGGAATGAGAACTTTAGGAAATATAGGCCAGGATGTATTGACCCTGTGGGTGGCCAATCCGACGGCTGCCGTGGACTACATGATCGGTCAGGTGCCATAGGGTCGGAAAGGGACACTCAGTCTCAGGACCGGCCCGCTGCCGGTCCTGCGGCTCCGCCGAAAAAATCATTATTCGGGAGATGTTTCGATGGTTCTGGAGCGTAAATATCACGGCGTCCCTCCGACGCAATCCAGCTGGCGCCATAAGGCGGCGTTGATGGGTTTTTTGGCTCTGAGTCTCTATTACCTGGTGATGGAGCACACGGCCCATTTGTTCGGTCTCTTGTCCTATTTGTTGGTACTGATCTGCCCGCTGATGCATTTCTTGCACCATGGAAGTGAAGGCATTCATTCCGAGCACAAGGAGCGTAGTCCATGAACCACGCACCCGTTTACGGCCTTTGGGGTTTGGTGATCGCCAATTCGGCGGTGTTCATCCTGTTCGCCTTCAGTTTCTTCAAACCACGCACGGCGCTGGATTGGCGCAGTTTTGGGGCCTTCTCGGCTTTTCTTGTCGCGTTGTTCACCGAGATGTACGGCTTTCCGCTCACCATCTACCTTTTGTCAGGCTGGCTGAGCCTGCATTATCCGGATATCGACCTTCTCTCCCACGAGGCGGGACATCTTTGGCATACCCTGCTGGGCCTGCATGGCGATCCCCATTTCGACCTTCTTCACATCCTGAGCATGGCGTTGATTGCGGGCGGCTTCTGGCTGCTGGCCTCGGCGTGGCCGGTGCTCTACGCCGCGCAGCGCAGCGGCACCCTGGCAATTACTGGACCCTATGCCCGCCTGCGTCATCCTCAGTACGCCGCCTTCATCCTGATCATGCTGGGATTTCTGCTGCAGTGGCCGACCCTCCCGACGCTGGCGATGTTCCCTGTCCTGGTCTCAATGTACCAGCGGCTCGCCCGCCGGGAAGAGCAAGAAGCGCTAGTCCGCTTCGGAGCACGCTACGCACGATATAAAGCGCGGACACCGGCCTTTATTCCCCATCCCGGCAGAAGAACGCAAACGGATCGCAACACTCGGGGTACCGAGCAAGCAGGCAAGGCTTCTCGCCTTGAGACTTGGCACGACCGACTGATCGAGGACATTACCGCGCAACTCGGCGCCGATTTCACCCACGGACTGGCTTCGGAGGAGGCCAGGCGGCGGCTCCTCGAACAGGGCCGCAATGAGTTGAGCAAAGGCAGAAGCGTTTCAGCACTGGCCATTCTGGCCGGGCAATTCAAAAGCCTGGTCATCTGGATATTGATCGGCGCGGCTTCCGTCTCTATCGGCCTCGGCGAATGGAGCGACGGCATCGCTATCCTGGCGATCGTGATCCTGAACGCGATCATCGGTTTTTTTCAGGAATACCGTGCGGAGAAAGCCGCTGCCGCCTTGGCTCGCCTCGCCGCGCCCAAGGCCCGCGTGATCCGCGGTGGGCATGCCACCGTGGTGGCCGCTGCGGAGATCGTGCGGGGTGACATCCTGCTATTGGAGGCCGGCGATCTGGTAGCGGCGGATGCCCGTCTGGTCGAAGCTTCGGTCCTGCAAGCCAATGAGGCCTCCCTCACCGGCGAGTCGCAGCCCGTGGAGAAACGGGTCGCAATGCTGCCGAAGGAAACCCCTTTGGCCGATCGCCGCAACATGATCTTTCTCGGCACGAACATCGTCAACGGTTCCGGACGCGCCTTGGTCGTGGCGACGGGCATGGACACCGAAGTCGGGCATATCGCCCGGCTGCTGCAAACAGCGAGAGCCGATGAAACCCCCTTGCGGCACCGGCTGGATCGCGTCGGACGCCGCCTCCTGTGGATTTGCCTCGGAATCGTAGCGGTTGTGTTTGGGTTGGGACTCCTGCGTTCGAACGAGCCGTTCGAATTGTTCCTGAACGCGGTGAGTCTGGCAGTGGCAGCGATTCCCGAAGGGTTGCCGGCGGTGGTGACCGTGGCGCTCGCCTTGGGCGTACAGCGCATGGTGAGGCGCAATGCCCTGGTCCGGCGTCTGCCGTCGGTGGAGACGCTGGGTTGCGCCCAGGTCATCTGCACGGATAAGACCGGCACCCTCACGGTCGGCGCCATGACGGCGCGCAAGATCGTTACCCAGGAGCGCCTGTTCAGCGTGACCGGCGAAGGTTATCACCCCATCGGTTCATTCATATGTGAGGGAAGGGAGCAACGCGACGATCCTGCGCTGTCCGCACTTTTATGGGCTGCCGTCGCCTGCAACGATGCCGAGTTGACCGTGCGGGACGGACGCTCCGAAATCGTGGGTGATCCAACCGAAGGGGCGTTGCTGGTGGCCGCCGCCAAATGGGGCATCAACCGCGCTGCCGTCGAGATTGAGATGCCCAGGTTGGCTGCTCTGCCGTTCGATTCCGATCGCAAGCGGATGACCGTCATCCGGCGTTGGGAAGAGGACAAATCGGCAGAAAAGCCGATTTGCACGCCGAGCGCCCAAGGGGTGCGGTATAGGGAGGTACCGCACGAACCCCGTGCCTTTGTCAAAGGCGCTCCTGAAGTCATCCTGGAGCTCTGCACTTTCATACAGACCAAAGAAGGCGTGAGACCCATGACTGCCGAGGATCGTGTCGCCATGATCCACGCCAGTAAATTGCTGGCCAGCGATGCGCTGCGGGTATTGGCCATCGCCGAACGGGTGCTGGAATCGTTTCCGGATCGTCCGCCGGACTCAATCGTTGAAGCCGAAATCGAACAAGGGCTGACACTGCTTGGACTGGTTGGCCTGCAAGACCCGCCGCGCGGAGAGGTTCGCGAAGCGGTCGCCAAATGCAAACGCGCCGGCATCAAGACCGTGATGATTACCGGCGATCATCCCGCTACGGCGCAAGCTATCGCCCATGAGTTGGGGATACTCGATCGGGGCGACGAGGTGGTCCTAGGGGCTGAACTGGAACGGATGAGCGATGGGGAACTCCTGGAACGGGTGCGGAAAGTCGCGGTGTACGCCCGCGTCACCGCCGAGCACAAGTTGCGGATCGTACGCGCATGGAAGGCGACCGGCCGCATGGAAGGCGACCGGCGCCGTCGTGGCGATGACGGGCGATGGCGTCAACGACGCCCCAGCGCTCAAGGAGGCGTCGATCGGCATCGCCATGGGCATCGCCGGCACCGAGGTGACCAAGGAAACCGCCGACCTCATCATCACGGACGACAATTTCGCCTCCATCGTCGCGGCGGTCGAGGAAGGACGGGGCATTTACGACAATATCGCCAAGACGCTGGCTTATCTGCTCGGCGGCAATGCCGGGGAGCTTGCGGTCATGCTCATCGCAGCAATGGTGGGTTGGCCGCTTCCTCTTCTGCCGCTACACCTGCTTTGGATCAACCTGGTGACCGATGGGCTGCCCGCACTGGCGTTGGCAACCGATCCCGTCGATCCCGATGTGCTGGCCCGACCGCCGCGCAATCCGCAGGCCGATTTGCTCGACCGGGCTTTTCTCAAGCTGACCTTGCTGACCGGCTTGCTGACCGCCAGCGTCTCCCTGGGCGCGTTCGCCTACGAGTGGACTATCGACGGCAATCTCGGGCAGGCGCGCGACGCCGCCTTCACCGCCCTCATCACCGCCGAGCTGTTGCGGGCCTTCGGCGCCCGCAGCAATCGCCAAACCGTCTGGCAACTGGGATTATTTACCAATCTGCGCCTGTTTCTGATCGTGGCAGTGAGTTTTGCCCTGCAACTGGTGATTCATCATATCCCCGCGCTACAAGCCCTATTCGGCACCGAGCCGATAACGCTCTATCAATGCGCGGCCTGGTTCGGCCTGGGCTTTGTCCCGCTACTGACCCTGGAAGCGCTTAAAGTGCGACGACAGTTTCGGGAGCAACGTCGGCCATCCCGCCCAGCGGTGCCCCATCGCGAGAGAGCCCCTTCGTTATGAAGAAGCGCTCCCGTTACATTCCGGCATTTCATTTCCGCTGGCTGACACCCTGGTACGATCCGATGATGCGGCGCTTATATCCGGAAAGTGCGCTGAAGGCCGCTTTGATCGCGCAGGCACACATCCAATCCGGTCAAAACGTCCTGGATGTAGGCTGCGGTACGGGAACGCTCACACTTCTGATCAAGCAGACCCATCCGAACGTGGCGGTGTACGGACTCGACGTGGATTCCGAGGTATTAGACATCGCTCGAAGAAAGGCTGAACAAGCAGGACAGACCATCTTCCTGCAACAGGGTACTGCGACTTGCCTACCCTATCCGGATGGACACTTCGATCGAGTTTTCGCCAGCCTTATGCTGCATCACCTCACGCGGGAGGATAAAAGGCACGCACTCGCGGAAACATTCCGCGTACTCAAGCCCGGCGGAGAACTGCATGTGGCAGATTTCGGTGAACCGGGCGATCCCTCCATGTGGCTGATTTCCCTGGTGGTGCGCTGGGTGGAAGAGGTGCACGATAACGTCCTGGGCCTATTGCCGGTTTTCATGGCGGAGTCCGGATTCAAGCCGGTGGGGGAAACGGCCTCATACCGGACGGTATCCGGTGCGCTTGCTTTATATCGGGCCTGTAAGCCAGCGGTGGATCGCACATGAATCTGCGCGGAGGATGAACGCCGTGAAATCCGCATTGTTCTGGGTGGGGCTGATGTGGCCCGTTTTCGCTGTCACTCAGGAGAACCTCCCGCAGGTGTCACTGGAGCGACTGATCCAGGAGGCACAGGACCATAACCCGGAGATTCATGCCATGCGCCAGCGATGGGAATCCGCAAGAGCGGTGGTTCCGCAGGTGCAAACTTTGCCGGATCCCAAGGTTGCAGTCGGGTATACCGATATAGCCCCGATGAAGGGACCGATGTACGGGATAAGCCAGGAGATCCCCTTTCCCGGCAAACTGGCTCTCAAGGGCGAAATTGCTTCGCGCGAAGCCGAGCGTACCGAACAGGATTATCTGGCGACCCAATTGACCGTCATCGCGCGCTTGAAAGAACTGTTTTATGAACTTTGTTTCATCCATAAATCCAGCCAGGTCATCATCAAGAACAAATCTCTTCTGGAGGGTTTCGAGGAAACCGCCGAGGCACGTTATTCGGTCGGACAGGCCGCCCAGCAGGACGTGTTGCGGGCGCAAACGGAAATATCTCGTCTATTGGCTCGCTTGGCCATACTGGAGCAGCGCAGGCAATCTCTGCATGCCGAAATCAACCGCATCCTGAACCGTTTGCCCAGCGATCCTTTGGGCGCCCCGCAGGAAATTCGGATCACACCGATGAGGCATACGCTCACGGAGTTGAATACCCTGCTGGAGCAGGGCTCACCATTGCTGCGCGGCCAACAGAAGGGTCTCGAACGCGGCAATCAGGCCATCGCGCTGGCGAACCGGCAGTATTATCCGGACTTTGAACTGGACGCACGGGGGCAACACGATACCGCGATGCATGCGGAAGGCTACCAGGTTATGTTGCGCGTACAGGTTCCCCTCTATTTCGTCACCAAACAGCGGGAAGGCGTGCGCGAGGCTGTGGCCAGCCGCGAGGCTGTTTTCCAGGATCTGCAAGCGCTGCGTCAGGACTTGTTGTCCCGGATCAAAGACAACGTGGCCCAAGCCGAGCGGGCGGAGCAACTCATCAAGCTGCTGAAAGACGGCATCATTCCCCAGTCCCGGCTCACGCTGGCCTCCGCCCAGGCCAGTTATGCGGTCGGCAAGGTGGATTTCCTCACCCTCCTGAACAGCCTGCTGACGCTTCAGGAGAACGAACTGGAGTTTCACGGTGAGATAACCGAGCACGAAAAGGCACTGGCGCGGCTGGAAGGCATCATCGGAGAAATGCCATGACCTTGCGCTATCGAGATGTGCTTGGCGGGGCGGTCTTGGGATCGGTCTTCACCTTGGCCATAGTCCTGCTCTTCCGCGCGGATCACCCAAACCTAAGGCAGGCTTCGCCCGCCGAAGGAACGGAAAAACCGGTCCAAGGAGATCGTGGGGCGGCAGTGGAGCTTCCCGCCACTCGGGACGATCATTCGGGCCACGTGCAAACCACGGCGGCACCTGAAAATTCCCTGGTCATCAGCCCGGAGCGGATGCAATCCATCGGCGTAAAGTTCGAGCCCGCGGCGCGGCGCCTCCTGGAGCGGACGATCCGCACGGTGGGCAGGGTCGAAGTCGACGAGCGGCAGCTCGCCCGGGTCACCGTCAAGCTGGAAGGCTGGATCGACCGGCTGTTGGTCAATACCACGGGGGCATCGGTTCGCCAGGGCCAAGTCTTGTTCACGCTTTACAGCCCGGAACTGCTGGCCACCCAGGAGGAATACCTGATCGCTCTTCGCAGCATCAAAACCCTGGGCGAAAGCGAGTTTCCGGAAGTCGCGGCCGGTGCAAGAGCCTTGTTGGAAGCGTCACGCCGCAGGCTGTTGCTTTGGGACATCCACGAGAGCCATATCCGTGACCTGGAGCGCACCGGGAAGGTATTGACGACCTTGCCGATCCACGCACCACGCGCCGGCACGGTCATTAACAAGATGGCGGTGGAAGGCTTGCAGACAAAGCCGGGGGACGAGTTGTACACGATTGCCGATCTGTCTCGCATCTGGATCGTCGGCGATATTTACGAGTACGAAATGCCCGTCGTCGCCATCGGTCAGATCGCCAGCGTGAGCCTGTCCTACGTGCCGGAAGTCTCGCTCCAAGCACGCATTGGCTTCATCTATCCCTCGGTCGACCCGCAGACCCGCACCGCCAAGGTTCGCTTCGAGCTGGACAATCCGGGCGAACGGCTCAAACCCGGCATGTACACCAATCTGGAACTGAAGATTCCACTTGGTATGCGACTGGTCGTGCCCAAGGACGCGATACTGGAGTCCGGAGAACGGCAGATCATTTTTATCCGTCTCGGCGGCGGTCGGCTCGAATGGCGTAACGCCAAGACCGGGCTGCGCAGTGGAAACTGGGTGGAAGTCCTGGAGGGTATTCGGGAGGGCGAACACGTCGTGACCTCGGCGAATTTCCTCATCGACTCCGAAAGTCAGTTGAAATCGGCGGTCGGTGGCATGCCGGGCATGAAACATTAACGTTTTTATCAATTGAGGTTTTTTCTCATGAGCGGTTGTTGTGATGACAGTTGTTCTTTGGATCGGTTGCGCGAACGGCAGCGAGGAACGTTACAGATTGTTCTCGGCATCAACGCCGCGATGTTCCTGGTCATCGTTGCCGCTGCCTTCTATGGAAACTCATCCGCCCTGTTGTCCGACAGTCTCGATAATCTCGGAGACGCCTTGACCTATGGTCTTAGCCTTCATGCCGTTTCAAGGGAGCGTGTCGTCAAGGCCAAAGTAGCCTTGTTTAAAGGCGGGCTCATTTTTCTAGCCGCCTGCACCGTGGCTGTTCAAATAGCTTTCAAACTGATTGCCCCCACCGTCCCGCTGTTCGAGGTTATGGGCAGCTTTAGCTTTCTAGGCCTTGCCGCCAACTCCCTTTGCCTGTTCCTTCTATGGCGCCATCGCCGTGACGACGTGAATATGAGTTCGGTGTGGGAGTGTTCACGAAACGACATTGCATCGAATCTGTCCGTTTTTGTCGCCGCCGGCGCGGTTTGGTTCACCGGATCGGGCTGGCCCGATATCGTCGTCGCGTCCTGTCTCGTGCTGCTCTTAATGCGCTCCGCTCTTGGCGTCATGGCCGCAGCAAAGGCGGAGATGAGAGCGGCAAGTTAACGCTAGCGCGAACCTTCGGATGGGAACCTGAGGTAACCGTGTGGTAGAAAAACTCATCGAGTTCTGCGCCAAGAACCGCTTTATCGTTTTTCTGCTGGTCTTTGGCTTGGCCGCCGGCGGCTTGTGGGCCATGAAGAACACCCCCATCGATGCTCTGCCGGATTTATCCGACACCCAGGTGATCGTCTATACCCCATGGATGGGGCGCTCGCCGGACCTGGTGGAAGACCAGATCACCTATCCCATCATCACCGCCCTGCTGTCCGCACCCAATGTGACGGTCGTGCGGGGGTTTTCGGACTTCGGCTACTCCTACGTCTATGTCCTGTTCAAGGACCGCACCGATATCTATTGGGCGCGCTCCCGTGTACTGGAATATCTCAACCAGCTCTCAGGACGCCTGCCGGAAGGGGTGGCGCCGCAGCTAGGCCCGGACGCCACGGCGGTGGGCTGGGTGTTCCAGTACGCCTTGGTGGATGAGACCGGGCAACAGGACCTGGCTTCGTTGCGTTCCTTTCAGGACTGGTATCTGCGCTATTGGCTGCGCAGCGTCGACGGCGTGGCCGAGGTAGCCAGTGTGGGGGGCTTCGTGCGCCAGTACCAGATCAATCTCGATCCCACTAAAGTACTGGCTTACCGGCTCAACCTCAATGAGATCATCGAGAAAGTGCGAATGAGCAATCTCGATGTGGGGGGGCGCGTCGTGGAGTTTTCCGGGGTGGAATACATGATCCGGGGTCGCGGCTATATCAAATCCACCGCCGATATCGATCAAATTGCGATAGGCGTGAATTCGAACGGCACACCCATCCTGCTGCGCGAGGTCGCTACGGTTACCCTGGGCCCGGATATGCGGCGTGGGCTGACGGAATGGAACGGCCGGGGTGAGGCGGTGGGCGGCGTCGTCATCATGCGCTACGGCCAGGATGCCATGGAGGTGATCGACCGCGTCAAAGCCAAGCTCAAGGAAATCGAGTCGTCCCTGCCCAAGGGCGTCAGGATCGTCACAGCCTACGACCGCAGCGACCTGATCAAGGAATCGGTGGCAACGGCCGCCGAGAATTTGACCGAAGAGCTGGTCGTCGTCAGCGTACTGATTATCGGATTTCTGCTCCATATCCGCTCCGCTTTGATCCCCATCATCACTCTGCCTCTCGCCATCCTTATTGCGTTCATCCCGATGTACTGGCTCGGTGTCGCCCTGAACATCATGTCCATCGGCGGCATCATCGTCGCCGTGGGCGATATGGTGGACGCGTCCATCGTCATGGTGGACAACGCCCACCGTCGGCTGGAGGAATGGGAGCGGGGTGGAAGGGTGGGGGAGCGCAATCGGGCCCTCATCGATTCCGCCAAGGAGGTTGGTCCGCCGATTTTCGCCTCGCTCCTGGTGATCGCCGTTGCCTTCATGCCGGTGTTCACCCTGGAGGCTCAGGAAGGCCGATTGTTCAAACCCCTGGCGCTGACCAAGAACCTGTCTATCGCCATGAGCGCGGTGCTGGCCGTCACGCTGATCCCGGCTCTTCTATCCCTTTTTATTCGGGGCCGGATCATTCCGGAGCGGCGCAATCCTGTCAGCCGAATCCTGCAAGCGCTTTATGTCCCGATACTGAGGCTGGCGCTGCGCTATCGGGCGCTGGTGGTTGTACTCGCCCTCCTGTTGATGGCCAGCATCGCCGTACCGTTCCAGCGCATGGGTTCGGAATTCATGCCGCCATTGTACGAAGGCACCATTCTCTACATGCCGACCACGCTGCCGGGCATCGCGGTGACCGAAGCCGGGCAGCTCCTGCAACAGATGGATCGCAAACTCATGGCGTTTCCCGAAGTCGAGCATGTGTTCGGCAAATCCGGCCGTGCCGAGACCTCCACCGACCCGGCCCCGTTCAGCATGATGGAGGTAGTGGTGGCGCTCAAACCGAAGGAGCAGTGGCGAGAGGGACTGACCTACGAAGACCTGATCGCCGAAATGGATCGCGCGCTGCAATTTCCCGGGGTGACCAATGCCTGGACTATGCCGATCAAGGCGCGCATCGACATGCTCACCACCGGTGTGCGCACCCCCGTAGGCATCAAGATCTTCGGGCCGGATCTCAAAAAGATAGAGGAGATCGGAAAAGCCATCGAGATGATCGCCAAGGCGGTCCCCGGCACCCGCAGCGTTTACGCGGAACGGGTTTCTGGCGGCTATTTCCTGGACTTCGCGATCAAGCGCGACGAGATCGCCCGCTTTGGGCTGACCGTCATGGATGTGGGCAGGATCATCGAGTCCGCCATCGGAGGGGAAAGCATCACCACCACCGTCGAGGGGCGCGAGCGCTATCCTGTCAATCTGCGCTATCTCCGGGAACTGCGAGATGACCTGGACAAACTGGGCCGTCTGACCGTCAGTACGCCCAGCGGTGCCCAGGTGCCCCTCGCCCAGCTCGCCGATTTACGGATGGTCAGCGGGCCGGCGATGATACGCGACGAGGACGGCATGTTGTCCGGTTATGTTTATGTGGACATGGCCGGGCGGGACGTGGGCGGTTACGTGGAAGACTTAAAGCGCGTGGTGAAAGAGAAAATCGAGCTGCCCGCGGGTTATACCCTGATTTGGTCCGGACAATACGAATTCATGGAGCGGGTCCGGCAAAGGCTCACGATTTTCGTGCCGTTGACGCTGGCCATCATCTTCGTACTGTACTACTTCACCTTCCGTTCAGTGGCGCAAACCCTCATGGTCATGCTGGGTGTGCCGCTGGCTCTTGTGGGCGGCGTCTGGGCGTTGTACGGGCTCGGTTACAACTTGAGTATCGCCGTGTGGGTGGGACTGATCGCGCTGGCCGGTGTCGCCGCCGAAACCAGCGCAGTCATGCTGGCCTACCTCGACGAAGCTGTCCGGCGGCGTCGGGACGCCGGCCAACTACATTCGCTGGCGGATCTGGTGGAAGCCGTACAGACGGGCGCCAGGGAGCGCATCAGGCCGGTGATGATGACAGGCCTGGCCAATATCGTTGGCCTGTTCCCGACCATGCTGGCGACCGGTACCGGCGCGGATGTGATGAAGCGCCTGGCGGCACCCATGATCGGCGGCATTGGTTCGGCCATGTTGTTGACATTGCTGGTCATTCCGGCGATTTACGTCATCTGGCGATGGCACGGCGACATAAAGTCGATCGCCGAAGAGGCAAGGGCTTGAGGTGACCGGGATAGGGGAGCAGTACCTGATCAGGTTGGCGCCGGCATGGAATTCCCGCGCGGCTTTACGTAGATCGGCGGAGTCATACCTTACTCGGACTCGGCGGCCATTCGACAAAAGCGGTTCCTCGTCATGGCAATCACGGCGAATCCAGCACGGCAGCGACAAGCGCAGGACGTCAGGCCCCGCGCTGTTGATCCAGGCACCGCGAACGATCTACCTGCTAGCGGACAACGAGACCGGTGATGCCTGGGGGCAGGGCGCCCAGGCTCTGGAGCTTTTGCAGCGCGCCTCCCTTCAGGATGCGGTAAACGCCGATACTGTGGTCGCCACCGCTCAAGGTAAACAGCATTCGGCCGTCGGTAGAAACAGCGAGGTCGGTGGGCCGGTTTTCCTCGGCTGCACGGGTGTGCAACAACGACAGACGGCCGGCGGCATCGATTGAGAATGCGGAAATGGCGTTGGCGGGGGTATCGGCGGTGAAGGCAATGCGGCCCGTGGGTGTCGTGGCCAGCCAGCAGGCGGCGGTTTGTCCGGCCGCGACCGCTCCATCGATCAATTGGGCGGTTCCGTCTTCCAGCAATTGGTAGGACGACACGGTCGCGCCATCCGGGGCACCGCCCTGGGCTTCGGAAACGAAGAACTGGTCGCGCTTGCCGAAGGCAAAGCCGAAGGGCGTCGATCCGGCGGAATCGATCGAATGCTTTGCTTCCGGGCTGCCGTCCTCGTTCAGAGAAAATGTCGTGATTTTGTTGGTCGCTTTTTCGGTGACGACCAGGGCGTCGCCCCCGCGGTCGAAGCTGATCTGGGCCGGCGCCGTGCCGTCTCCGCTGAGCTTCTGGTGGGATTCGGGCAGCGGGTGCAGCTTGCCGGTGCGGTGGTCGAATCGGAAGCCGAAGATGGAATCGTCTCCCGAGTTGACGACATAGACCCGATTCGGGCCGACGGCCACGCTGACGGGGGTGGTGCCTTCCTCACCGGCGCGGTCGATGAGTTGCAGCCCGTCCCGGTCGATCCGGAACACCGATAAGTCGTTGCTGCCCGCATTGACGGCGAACAGGTACCGCGCATTTTCGCTCAGTGCCAGAGCACCCTGGTTGCCGAGTCCGGAGCCGGTACCGGTTCCTCCGGTGGCGAAGCGGCCTGCCGGCTCCATTTGGCCGTTGCCGTAGTGGTGAAATGCGAGCACCTCGTTTCCATCGGCATTGTTGGACAGCGTGTATACCGTCTCCACCGGCGGATTTCCGGCGAATTTGGAGCGTTTGTCGGGATCGGCCAGGCCAATGCCCGGGATCAGCGATGCGAACGCAAATGCGGTGAAGGTGAGCTTGAATAGGGTCTTCATGACAGGCCTCGTGTGAATCGAAAAAAGGTTCCTCCCGCAAGCCATGGGCTTTTCGGGCGTGGCCATTGTGCGTGGCCAAAAATCACGAATTCATCACGGAGCGCTCAAATAAATGTGACTGGCCTGTACCTTGCCGTGTGCCGATAATTCAGGCCACACCATCCAATCGGCGGGAGTCCGGCTCCGGCAATGAAACGCATCCTGGTCATCGAAGACGATCCCGACATCGGGGACATGCTCGGCATCAACCTGCGGGATGAAGGTTACGCCGTGGAGATCGCAAGAGACGGTACCGGCGGACTTGCGTGTTTGAATGCCGACCGTTACGACCTCCTGGTTCTGGACCTGATGCTTCCCGGCATCGACGGCCTGGAAATCTGCCGTGAGGTCCGGCGCATGCCCCATTACCAGCCGATCGTCATCATCAGCGCAAAGTCCACGGAAACGCAGCGCGTATTGGGCCTTGAACTCGGGGCTGACGACTACCTGACCAAACCCTTCTCCATCCCCGAACTCATCGCGCGGATTCGAGCCCTGTTCAGACGAGTCGAAGCGATGGAACGGGAGTCGCAGGCAAAGGCCGGCGTCATCGTTCGTGGGCCGCTGACCATCGACCCGGTCGGTTATTCCGTCATGCTGGAAGGTCGGCCCGTCGCCCTGACGCTGAAGGAGTTCGAGTTGTTGCTGTTCTTCGCCCGCCATCCCGGTCAGGCATTCACCCGCCTGGCGCTGCTGGATCGGGTGTGGGGCTATAGCCACGACGGCTACGAGCACACCGTGAATTCGCATATCAATCGCCTCCGTGCGAAGATCGAACGCGATCCCGGACGGCCCGAATTCATCCAGACGGTCTGGGGTGTCGGCTATAAGTTCGCGGATTTTGGGGAGAATCGCCCGTGAAATTCAGGTCGCTCTACAGCCGCATCGCGCTTACCTTCGCCGCTCTGGTTCTCCTTTTCGGCGGCTTGTGCGGCGGGCTCGATCTGGTCGCGGCAAAAAATCACCAGCAGGAAATCATCCAGCGGCTCAGCCGCGGCCTGGCGGAACACATCGCGAGCCACTGGCCCTTGTCGAAAGGGGAGGGGTTCGACGGCAAGGCGGTGAGCGAGCTGTTCCACATGCTCATGATCGTCAACCCCAGCATCGAACTCTATCTGTTGGACGCAAAGGGTGCCATCTTGGCCTACGATGCGCCGCCGGGGCGGGTTCGGCTGAAGGAGGTTTCCCTGGCCCCCTTGCGCGGCCTTTTCGGAGGCGATGCGCTGCCCGTGAAAGGGGACAATCCGCGCCACCCCGACCGCCGCGAGATATTCAGCGCCACACCGCTGAATCGGGATGGGCAAATCATCGGTTACCTATACATCGTGCTGGCCGGAGACGAGTACCAAAGGCTGGCCGAAGACGTCTGGCAGGGGCATGTGTTCCAGAGTGTCATGTGGACGGGAGCGGGAGCGTTGCTGCTGACCCTGGTTGCCGGGTTGGGCCTGTTTTCGCTGGTGACCCGTCGTTTGGACGCCTTGACGCGGACGATCGCCGCCTTCGACGACGCGAGTTTTTCCGGCACCTTGCAACTGGATGGCGCGCTGCAAAGCAGTCCCGACGAGATCGGCCGGCTCGCCGCGACATTCTCGCGGATGGCCGAGCGCATCGCCGCGCAGGTGCAACATATCAAGTCCCAGGACACGCTGCGGCGCGAAATGGTCGCCAATGTGTCGCACGACCTGCGCACCCCGCTCACTTCCATGCAGGGCTATCTGGAAACCATGCTGCGGAAGTCCGACCGGCTTTCTCCGGCGGAACGGCAGCAGTACCTTGAGGTCGCCGTGCGGCAGAGCCGGCGTGTGGCGCACTTGGCTCAGGAGCTGTTCGAACTGGCGAAGCTGGAATGCGAGGAAGTGCGGCCGAGTCTCGAGCGTTTCTCCTTGCAGGAGCTTGTCCAGGACGTGGCGCAGAAATTCGAGCTGGCCGCCGATGCCAAAGGAGTCCGGATTGCCGCCCGGTTTCGCGATCGCATTCCCTTGGTCTATGCCGATATCGCGATGATCGAGCGGGTTTTGACCAACCTCATCGACAACGCGTTGCGCCACACGCCGGAGGGCGGTCAGATCGACTTGACGCTGAGGCGCGAAGCCGGAGACAGGGTGACGGTCCGGGTGGAGGACAGCGGTGCCGGCATCGCCAGCGAACTTCTGCCAAGCCTGTTCGAACGGGATTCGCCGTTGCGCCGGGATTCCGGAAGGCATATGGGGGGCGGGCTGGGTCTGCTTATCAGCAAGCGGATGCTGGAACTGCATGGAAGTACAATCGAGGCATTGAGCGGAGAAGGCCGCGGAGCAGTCTTCACTTTCAGCCTGGCGGCTCCGGCCTGAGAGACTGGATAGGCCCGTTCTTCCGATGAGCCGGACCAGGAATCGCTGTCCCCGTTCGATCCTTCTGGCCTGTGCCTTGATCCTGAGCGGCTGCCAGCCGGCGGAAAATGCCGAAGTCGTGGAATTCTGGGCGTTCGGCAGCGAGGGCGAAGTCGCCCATGAGCTCGCCGGGGAGTTCGAGCGACTGAACCCGGAAATTCGCGTCGAGGTCCAGCCGATTCCCTGGAGTGCCGCGCACGAAAAGCTGCTGACAGCTTATGCCGGCGGCAACCTGCCGGACGTATTTCAGCTCGGCAACACCTGGATAGCGGAATTCGCCGCGCTCCGGGCACTGGAGGATGTCGCCCCCCGGTTCGAGAGCTCGGCGGCAAAACACGACTATTTCGAAGGGATTCTGGATGCGGCCGTCGTCGGCGAAAGGATGCTGGCCGTGCCCTGGTATGTCGACACGCGCATTCTGTTTTACCGCCGTGATTTGCTGGGGGCTGCCGGCGTTGCGCTACCGCCGCGGAGCTGGGATGCCTGGTTCGATGCCATGGCCCGCGTTCGCGACCGCCAAAACGGTTTCGCGGTGTTCCTGCCCATCGACGAATGGGAGGTTCCCGTCATTCTCGCCATGCAGCGCGGCGCGGCTTTATTGAAGGACGGGAATCGCTATGGCGATTTTCTCCATACGGATTTCAGGGCGGCGTTCGACTTCTACCTGCGCTGGTTCCGGGAAAAACTGGCGCCCTCGGAAACCTCCGGCCAGGTGGCCAATCTTTATCGGGAGTTCGGGCGCGGCGATTTCGCCGCCTTGATCACCGGGCCGTGGAACCTCGGCGAGTTCCGGCGGCGGCTGGCCGATCTCGACGCCTCCGCCTGGGACACCGCGCCCTTGCCGTCCTTCGACGGTTCCTATCCGGGAATCTCCCTGGCCGGCGGGGCCAGTCTTGCGCTCGCCGCCGGGTCCACGCGCAAGGAAGCGGCCTGGAAGCTGATCGAGTTCCTGACCGCTCCGCCGCAGCAAATCCGCCTGTACCGTCTCACCGGCGACCTCCCGCCGGGACGGACGGCCTGGAGCGATCCCGTCCTGGCCGGGGATCACAAGGCGCAGTCCTTCCGGAGGCAGATGGACCGTCTGCTTCCGCCCCCGAAAATCCCCGAGTGGGAGCGGATCGCCAGCCGCATCGCGGCGTATGCCGAGAAGGCTGCGCGGGGCGAAATGGCTCCGTCGGTGGCCCTGGAGGCCTTGAACGATGAAGCGGACCGGATACTGGAAAAACGCCGCTGGCTGCTGGAGCGGGGGCGATGAGGTTCAATCCCGCCTTCTGGTTCGTAGCGCCGGCGCTGGCGCTGCTCGTGGTGTTCTTCTTCTTGCCGGTCGGAGCGGCGCTGGGTCTCAGCTTCACCGATTTCGACATTTACGCTCTGGCCGACATCGGGCGGCTCAGATTCGTGGGTCTGGACAACTACCGCCGCTTGTTCGGCGATGCGGAGTTCTGGACCGCACTGCGGAATACCCTGTATTTCGTGGCCGTGGGCGGCCCGTTGTCGGTGCTGGTTTCGCTGGCGGCGGCCCTGCTGGTCAATCACCGCCTGACCCCGTTCAAGGGGCTGTTCCGTTCCCTGCTGTTCCTGCCGGTGGTGACGACCCTGGTGGCCGTGGCAGTGGTCTGGCGCTACCTGTATCAGCCGCGCTATGGCGTCCTCAACTACCTGCTCGGCGGGTTCGGCATCGGACCGGTCGACTGGCTCGGCGATCCGGACTGGGCGATGCCGGCGATCATCCTCATGGCGGTGTGGAAGAATTTCGGCTTCAACATGATCGTGTTCGTCGCCGGCCTCCAGAACATTCCCGAATCGCTGTACGAGGCGGCCAGCATCGACGGCGCCGGCGCCCGCCAGCAGTTCCTTTATATCACCCTGCCGCTGCTCGCGCCGACCTTCCTGTTCGTCGCCGTGATCACCATGATCGGCCACTTCCAATGGTTCGCCGAACCTTATGTGATGACCCAGGGCGGTCCCGCCGGCAGCACGCTCAGCATCGTGTTGCTGATGTATCAGCAGGGATTCCGCTGGTGGAATCTGGGCTATACCTCGGCGATCGCCTTCGTGCTGTTCGGAATGGTGTTCTTGTTCGCTGTATTCCTCGCGTGGCTGAAGCGGCGTTAAGCCGTCTCTTCGAGCCGCTACCTTGCTTGTCTTCACAGTTCCGGCGCTCTGCCGGCAATACTCGGGCGGCTGCGGTCATTGAACCGATTTTTCGTCTTAATTTGCTGTTAAGAGTCGTTGATGGAAACTGCTTACCAGATTCGAAGAGGGGCCTCATGCGTTTACTGCTTGTCGAAGATGATCAGATGATTGGCCAAGCCCTTCGCGAGGGTTTGAACCAAGAGGGCTTGGTCGTCGACTGGGTGCAGGACGGGCTGCAGGCTGGGCTCGTATTGAAGGCCGCCGTAGCCGAGTACACCCTGCTTTTGCTCGACTTGGGGTTGCCGCGCCTATCAGGTTTGGATTTGCTTACGGACCTTCGCCGCAGTGCGAACGACATTCCGGTCCTCATTCTGACGTCGCGTGATTCACTGGCGGATCGTGTCCTGGGGCTCAACAGCGGCGCTGACGATTATCTGGTGAAACCTTTCGAGCTCGAAGAGCTCATAGCCCGCATTCACGCCTTGGTCCGGCGTGCAGCGGGGCGTTCCGAGCCCATGATCGAATACGGCGAACTGAGACTGAATCCGGTGACTCGAGAAATCTGGCTACGAGGAAACCCGGTCAATCTGTCTGCCCGCGAATTCGATTTGCTCTATGCCCTGCTGGAAAAGCCGGGAGCGGTGTTGTCTCGGGTTCAGCTGGAGGACCGCCTTTATGGCTGGGGGCAGGAAGTTGCGAGCAACACCATCGATGTCCATCTTCATCATCTGCGCAAAAAGTTGGGCGCCGGGATCATTGCCAATGTCCGTGGCGTAGGCTATCGGGTTGCCAAATCATGAACATATCGATAAGGAACCGTCTTCTGCTCTGGCTATCGCCAGCCCTTCTCCTGGCCGGATTCGCCTTTACGGTATCGACGTATTTCCATGTTCGGGAGGAAATCGACGAACTCTTCGACAAGGTTCTGCAGACCATGGCGTACTCCCTGCAAACCTTGCCGCACACGACGGCCGAAGCTTCGGTGCCGGCTCATCGCTTTGCCAAGGCGGCAGACCTCGACCTTATCAGCCAACGCTGGAACGCAGACGGGCGGCTGAGTTATCGCTCGCATCCGTTCGAGCCCCTCCCCAACAATACTCCCGAAGGGTGGAGCATCGTTCGTTGGCGTGGTGAGCCATGGCGTATTTTTAGCCTCAATACCCCTGAGGGCCTTGTCCAGGTAGCTCAAGCTATTAGCGAACGGCAGGAGACTGCCGATGAGATCACTTTAGATCTATCGGCGCCGCTGCTGTTTCTGCTGCCGACGGTAGCCATGGTCGCGTGGTTCGGTGTTCGCCGGGGACTGATGCCTTTGCAAACCATTGTCGACGCAGTGCAACGGCGGGCTCCCGATGACGTGAGCCCCTTTCCCAACCAAGACGTACCGCAGGAAATCGGCTCCCTGACCGCTGCGCTAAACGGCTTGCTGATGCGTTTGCAGGCTGCATTGGCAGCACAGCGCAGGTTTACGGCAGATGCAGCACACGAACTCCGGAGCCCTTTGACGGCCCTGTCCCTCCAGGCCCAGATTGCCGAACGCGCTGCCGATCCGCAAAGGAAAACTTTGGCTTTGCAGCGATTGCGGCAAGGGATCAACCGGGCGACTCATCTCCTTAACCAGATGCTTACGTTGGCCAGGTTCGATCCTGAGGCACCTCCTCTACCGTTCACGCAACTACAACTCGACGAATTGGTGCGCTCCGTGGTGGGAGACATGGCCGCTCTGGCAGCCGATCAAGCAATTGATTTGGGCGTTGCCACGCTCGAGTCCATGGTGATTCAGGGAAATGAAGAGGAGCTCCGCATACTGCTTGGCAATCTGATCGACAACGCGGTGCGCTATACCCCGAAGGGAGGACGAATCGATGTCAGCGTAAGGAAGGAAGCGGGTGCCGCAGTTCTGGTTGTCACCGATAACGGCCCGGGCATCTCCATCGAAGAACGCGAGCGCGTGTTCGACCGCTTTTACCGTGGCCAGGACAACACCGAGGCGGGCAGTGGGCTTGGTTTAGCCATCGTCCGGCGCATCGCCGACCAGCACGCCGCTGCCATCGAATTGACAACGGGCTGCACCGGAAGGGGATTGAGCGTAATCATTCGCTTTCCGATGAAATCAAATGATTGATCGTTCGCCATGCAAGCGCAACAGCGGGCGTAGGAGAAAGCTCAAGCACCGTCTGTGTCTGATGGCGGCCGGCTTTCTCTTGCCGGGTTGTGCGACTTACCAAATCAAGCCGTTGGATGATGCTGAGCTGCATCGGGAGTTAGCGGTACCGGACCCGGCGATGCTCACGCAAGCCGCTGCAAAGCTGGATCATCCACGGCTGCGCCCCGTTTTTTTGGACTTTTCCAAGCCTCTGACCGATGAAGCCATAGGTATCCTCGCCGTCCTGGTGAACCCTGATCTCAAGGCTTTCCGAGCGCGGGAAGGCGTCGCCGAAGCCCAGGTCTTCAACGCCGGCCTCCTGCCTGATCCCAAGCTGTTCGGGCGTTTCGACTGGGTGTTTAGCGGCCCGGCCGGGCTGGTCAGCCCCTATACCGCGACCATCCAGTGGGATCTCGCCAAACTGGCGACGCGATCCACCGACGTGCGTATCGCCGACGAACACGCACAGCAGGTCAGACTGGATGTCGCCTGGCAGGAATGGCTGGTGGCGAATCAAGCGCGTCTCCTGACCCGACGCTGGGTCTATCTCTCTCGGCAGGAGACAGTCGCAGCCGAGGCCGCGCAGGTTTCGGGCCACTTGCTGGATTTGACCAAGCAGAATCTCGCCGTAGGTGATGCGACCCTCGCCGAATTGGGGATCCGCGAGGCCGCCTTTCTCGACGCCCAGGATCGAACTCTGGCATTGGCGCGACAGATCGCGAAAACACGCCAGGATATCAACCGGCTGTTGGGACTTCCTCCGGATCATGTCGTGCCGATAGCGGAGGTCGATGCCGAGCCGCCTCGCAGCCTGGATGCGACTCGCCTTTTTGCGTCGGCGGAACGGCAACGGCTCGATCTGCAGGCGCTCAAAGCCGGTTATGCCAGCCAGGAGGCAGCGGTATACCGAGCGATTCTGGGGCAATACCCGGCATTTACGCTCGGTCTCAACGACTACCACTATTACAGCGATTACAACACGGGCGGCCCCACCGTCAGCGTTGACCTGCCCCTGTTCAACCGCAACCGCGGCACCATCGCCATCGCCGAAGCAACCCGTGAGCAACTCCACCGGGAATATGTGGCTCGTCTGAACCAGACCCGTGCGGACATCGGCACCGTGGTGACCGATCTGACGCGGATAGCCCTCGAGCGGACACCGCTCGCGCGCGAACTGCCCGAACTGACCCGCGCCGAACGTCTGTTGCGGGAGGCTGCGGCAGCGGGTGACGTCACGCTGGTGAACTATGAAACCGTGCGCGCGAACTATCTGGACAAACGTCTCAAACTGCTGGCCTTGGAGCAGGCCGCCGCCGAACAGGCAGTCGCCCTGCAGCTCGCAGTAGGTTCACCTTCACTCCTTTGACCGAACGCCATGAGCCGAAAATCAAAACCCGCGAACCGTTGGTGCGTCTCGCTGGCCGCTATGCTTGGCCTTGCATCCAGCTACGGGGCGAGTGCCGAACCCTCGGTCTTGGTGACCCTGGCGCCGGCGGAACATGCCGACATGCGGAAGACCTTGACGGCTTACGGCACTGTGGAGTTTTCGCCGGACCAGCTTCAGGTATTGAGCATTCAAGGCGAGGGTTTGGTCACCCAGGTGCGCGTCGCACCTGGACAACGGGTCCGAAAGGGCGAGGTCTTGGTGGAACTTACAGCGACTGCCAACAGCGCGAGCGAATTGGAACATGCCGGCATCGCAGCCGAGTTTGCTGCCAAAGACCTTGATCGCCTCAAAGACTTGCGGAGTCGTCAACTGGCCACCAATGCCGAGGTACGCACCGCGGAAGAAAATCTGGTCAAGGCCGAGTCGGCCTTGGCCAATGTGCGAAGGCGCTTGGGCGAAACCAGCCGCAGGAGTCTGTGCGCTGGCATCGACGGCTATGTAGAAGCGGTCCATGTTCATGTCGGGGATATCGTATCCCCCGGTGCCCTGCTGCTGCTTCTAGCCCCCGCCGATAAGCTCAGGGTGCGATTGGGTATCGAACCGGAAGATTTGCCTATCGTCCATGAGGGGCAGAAGGTTGAGATACATGCACTGCATCCTGGCATTCTGCCAAAGGAAGGGCAAGTCCACCACATCTATTACCAAGTGGACCCAAAGACGCGGTTGGCCGAAGCTGTCGTACTGTTGAGCGGCTCCCCGGATTTGTTGCCGGGCACCATGGTCAAAGCGGAGCTCGTCGTCACTGAACATCAACACGTCCTCACTGTGCCGCGTCAAGCCGTGCTTATCCGGGACGGAAAGCCTTATCTGTTCGTGGACGATCATGGTTACGCGCGGCAGCGCTGGGTCGAAACTGGCTTGGATGATGGCCAAAGGGTGGAGATCCAGGCTGGCATCGAAGCCGGGGAACGTGTGATCGTCATCGGCAATCATGAACTTGGCGACGGGGTGGCCGTCCGGACGGGGGAGGCACCGTGATGGCCTCCTGGCTTGTGACGCACCGACGTTCGCTACTGTTCTTGTTGGCGCTTCTGGCCTTGGGAGGGATGGCTGCTTCGCTGCGATTGCCGGTAGCGCTCTTTCCGACGGTGGATTTTCCAAGGGTTGTGGTGAACGTCGATGCCGGAGACCGTCCGGTGGAGCGCATGGCCGTGGAAGTGACCCAGCCGTTGGAGCAGGCGCTTCGTGGCGTTCCGGAAGCGCGCGCGATCCGCTCGACGACCAGCCGCGGCTCGGCTGATCTATCACTGACCTTCGATTGGGGCACGGATATGGTCACTGCGCTGTTACAGGCGCAGGCTGCGGTCTATCAAATCCTTCCGCACCTCCCGGCGGGGGTCCGTTTTACGGCGCGGCGGATGGACCCCACGGTTTTTCCTGTGTTGGGACTGGCGTTGACTTCCAGCAGGAACGACCCCGTCGCCTTGCGGGATTTTGCCTATTACCGTTTGCGTCCGCTCCTTTCGGCCTTGCCTGGAGTCGCGGAGGTCGAGGTTCTGGGAGGGCGGCAGGCGGAATACCAGGTCATGGTGGATCCGGATCGCTTACGCGATCTGGGGCTTACCCTGGCCGATGTTGCATCGGCGCTCTCCAATGCCAATGTATTGAGTGCAGTAGGCAAAGTGGAAGAGCGTTACCACCTTTACCTGACGCTCGCCGACTCGCATCAAGGAAACGAGGAGGACATTCTGCATTCGGTTCTCAGAAGCGGGATAGATGGTGTCGTGGAGCTGGAAGACGTCGCCCGGGTCGAACGCGGCCATCGGCCCGAATGGACGCAGGTCAGCGCCAACGGGAAGGACGCCGTGCTGGTGAATATTCTTCAACAGCGTGGAGCCAATACGGTGGCCATCGCCGAGGAGACCCGGCGAGCGCTGGCCGGCTTCTCGTCGCAGATTCCTGACGAGGTCGAACTCAAACCCTATTACGACCAGTCGGAACTGGTCAACGATGCAGTCATCAGCGTACGCGACGCCCTCGCCTATGGGGCAGTCTTGGCAGCATTGGTTTTGCTCATATTTCTGCGTAATCTGCGTGTCACGCTGATCATCCTCATCGTGCTTCCGGGTGTCATTTGCGCCACGGTTTGGCTGCTGAAGCTGTTCGGACAGAGTTTTAACATCATGACGTTGGGCGGGCTCGCCGCAGCCGTAGGACTGGTGACGGACGATGCCGTTGTCATGATCGAACACATCATGCGCCGCTCGAGCGAAACACGGGACGACCGGCCGACACACGGAATCGTCCTGACGGCCGCCAGAGAGATGCTTCATCCGTTGACGGGCTCCTCACTCGCTACGATCGTGGTGTTCCTCCCCCTTGCGTTTCTAGACGGCATCACGGGGGGATTTTTCCGGGCGCTTGCCTTGACTATGGTATCGGGCTTGGTCATTTCCTATGGGGTGGCAGCGCTCGCCGTTCCGCTGTTGGCAAATCACTTGTTGAGCCGGCGGGACGCGCTCCGTTTGGAGTCGGTGAGGCCGCTGGAGGCTCGGCTCCACCGAGCCTACGGCGGCCTGCTGCATCGGCTTCTGCGGCAGCCGCTTTGGACGCTGTCTATCATCATCGTCTTGGTCGTCACGGGTGGCGTGGCGTATGGCCGGCTGGGCTCCGGCTTCATGCCCCATATGGACGAGGGAGGGTTCGTGCTGGACTATCGGGCATCGCCGGGAACTTCCCTCGCAGAGACTGACCGGCTGCTCGACCAGGTCGAGCAAATGATCGCAATGATCCCGGACATCGACAGTTATTCCAGGCGCACCGGCTTGTCGCTGGGCGGGCATATCACCGAAGCCAACGAAGGGGATTTTTTCATTCATCTCAAACCGCCCCCCCGCCGGGACGTGCAGGAAGTCATGACGGAATTGCGGGAGGCTATCGAAAGCCGTGTTCCCGGCTTGCAGATCGAAACCGCCCAACTCATGGAAGATTTGATCGGCGATCTCACCGCCGTGCCTCAGCCCATCGAAATAAAGCTTTTCGGTGACGATAGCCGGGTGTTGCGCCAGTTGTCGCCCCAGGTGGCAGCCATACTGGAAGGCATTCCCGGGGTCGTAGAAGTGTTCGATGGGATTACGCTCGCGGGTGATGCCATAGAAATTCACTTCGATCCGGTAAATACCGCCTTGGAAGGTGTGAGTCCTGGCATGGTGGCAGGACAAGTACAGGATTTCCTGGCAGGAACGGTAGCGACTCCAATCGCGATGGGGGAGAAGATGATCGGGGTGCGCGTCTGGACTAAGGAGGCGCTTCGCACCCGCATAGGGCAGTTGGAAACGCTGCGGGTTCGCTCGCCCGACGGCCACGATTTTCCTTTGAAGCGCGTTGCCCGTCTGCAAGTCATCGAAGGGCAGCCTCAGGAAACACGGGAAAACCTGAAAGCGATGGTTGCTGTCACTGCCCGAATCGAGGGACGCGATCTCGGATCGACCGTCGCGGACGTGCAGGCAAGGGTGGCCACGCTACCCCTCCCTCCGGGCGTCTATCTCGACTATGGCGGACTCTACCGCGAACAACAGGATTCATTCCGGGGGCTGATCCTGGTTTTCATCGGCGCCGTCCTGCTGGTCGCTCTATTGCTCTTGTTCTTTTATGAACGCTTCAGGGTCGTACTCGCCATTCTGGCTACCACCTTGCTGTCCCTCGCAGGCGTGTTTGCGGGGCTATGGCTGACAGGAACCGAGCTCAATATTTCTTCGTTGATGGGGATGACCATGATCGTGGGCATCGTTACCGAAGTGGCCGTGTTTTATTTTTCCGAAGTTCGCCAAGTCGGCAATCCGGATCACCCTGCTCTGGTCCGTGCCGGCACCTTGCGCATGCGTCCGATCTTCATGACATCGCTGGTCTCGATTTTGGCGCTCATGCCGCTCGCCTTAGGCATGGGGCCCGGCTCCGCCATGCAAAAACCGCTCGCCGTCGCAATCATTTCCGGCCTTCTTCTTGCCGTGCCTTTGGTCCTGATTGTCATGCCGGCGCTTTATGCTTTACTTCACGCGAACCGTTGGGGTGTTCATGGACCATGAGCGGCAGCACGCATTTCCCGGCTATTGACCGGGTCGCAGCCGCGTGTGTGCTGGAGTTCGATGCCGGTCGTGACCCCAGCGGTTGTCGGAGGCTTTCGCGGCGGAGTTGCGCATCACCCCGGCTTCGGGCTCTCGCGCCAAGTCCTCCGGGGACGTGTGGGCCGCTTTTCCCGGAAAGCCTTTTCTGTCATTCTTCGGGAAGCACGGCTGCAAACGCCCTACCGCCTCGATTTGCGCATCAGCGCGGCATCTTCGAAGCCCCTTGCGCTGCTCGGCATTGCCCATCGGCCCGACCAGGTTGCCGGGAGCCGGATCGGATTCGTGCCGCATCGGTTTCTGATCGATTCGAGCCGCTCGGAACTTTCGCCGCTCGACATCGCCTCTGCCGCGGCGTTTTTTGACCTCTGGACCATCACCTGAAAGGAGTCTCCATGAAGACCCGTATCGAATCCATTCAAGCCATGCCGATTTACGATTCTCGCGGCGTGCCAACCGTGCGCGTCAGGCTGACGCTGACCGATGGAACGGCGGCTACCGCCTCGATCCCGTCGGGGGCCTCCACCGGTGAGAACGAGGCCGTAGAGTTGAGAGATGACGACCCGAAGGCCCATGGCGGAAAAGGAGTGTTGAAAGCCGTGAGCAATGTGAACAACGTCATCGCACCGGCCATCACAGGTTTGGAGCCTTGGCGGCAGGCAGAGATCGACCGTCTCATGATCGAGCTCGATGGCACGGCGAACAAGGAGAGGCTGGGGGCCAACGCCATCCTGGGCGTTTCGGAGGCCGTGGCCGCCGCCGCAGCGAAAAGCGCGGGGCTGCCGCTCTATGCCTACCTCGGCGGGGCCAGCCAGGCGCGCCTGCCCATCCCCATGATCAACATCTTGAACGGCGGCAAGCACGCGGACAGCAGCCTGGATTTCCAGGAGTTCATGATCATGCCGGTGGGCGCACCGAGCTTCGCCGAAGCGATGCGCTATGCCACCGAGACCTTCCAGGCATTGAAATCTATCCTCAAGGCCAAAGGCCATGCCACCAGCGTGGGGGATGAAGGCGGTTTCGCCCCCCAACTGCAGAGCAATGACGAGGCCTGCGACCTGATCGTTGAAGGGATCACGAAAGCCGGCTACGAGCCCGGCGAGGACATCGCTATCGCCCTGGATCCCGCCGCCAGTTCATTCCATGAGAACGGTCTTTATAGACTGACGCGCAGCGGGCAGGGAGACCTGACCAGCGCGGAAATGAACGAGCTCTACCGACGCTGGATCGAAACATACCCCATCATTTCCATCGAAGACGGTCTGGCGGAAAACGACTGGGATGGCTTCCGCGAGCATACGGCCATGCTGGGTGAGAAAATCCAGATCGTCGGCGATGATCTCCTGGTCACCAACACCCGCTTCATCGCGCGCGCGATCGAGGAAAGGAGTTGCAATGCCGCGCTGATCAAGCTGAACCAGATCGGTACCGTCACCGAGACGGTGGAAGCAGTCCACCTCTGCAGGAAGGCCGGCTGGGGCTTCGTGATTTCCCATCGCTCGGGCGAAACGGAGGATACCTTCATGGCCGATTTCGCCGTTGCCATGGGAGGCGGACAGATCAAGACCGGCTCCGTGTGCCGGTCCGAACGCATGGCCAAGTACAACCGGCTCCTGGAAATCGAGTCGGAGCTGGGCAAGGCCGCCAGATTTGGCCGGTAAGCCGTCCGATCCCGCGGCCGCCGCACTCCTGGCCTGTGCGTTGCGCCATCCGGTCGATGTCACCGAGGGCGTGGCGGTGGTGCAGGCTTTGGGGCAGATGCTCGATTCCAGAGACGCGGTCCGGGCGTTGACCGCGCTTTCGGAATGCCACCCCGCCCGGACTGTGCGTCGAGCCTCGCGGACCTTGTTGCGGGCGGGAGGAAGTTGACGGCATGGTCTTTGAGCACCCCGCGCTGCGGGAAAGACGGCGTCGTTGGCCCCATGGCTCGAATTCCGATCGGGGTAAACCCACCATGATGACCCGTTCAGCAACCGAAGGAGTCCCGATGTTCCGGCAGGTTTTTTCGTTGCCCTCCACCGTCTGGCTGCTCGGCTTGGTCAGCCTGTTCAACGACTCGGCGAGCGAGTTGGTTTATCCCATCGTCCCGATTTACCTCGCGTCCGTCCTGATGGCGGGTCCCAGGGCACTGGGCATCATCGAGGGCATCGCCGAGATGGTGAGCAGCCTGCTCAAGCTGTTTTCCGGGATCATCGCCGACCGGGTGCACCGGGCCAAGTTGATGGTCGTGGGTGGCTACGGTCTGGCGGCGGTATCGCGTCCTTTGCTGGCGATGGCGTCCGCCTGGCCGGTCGTCCTGGCCATCCGCTTCGCCGACCGTTTGGGCAAGGGTCTACGCTCGTCGCCCCGGGATGCCATGCTTGCCGCCAGCGTCTCCTCCGAACAGCGCGGTCTGGCTTTCGGATTGCAGCGCGCCATGGACAACGCCGGCGCGGTGATCGGACCGCTGGCCGCGGCCGTCATGCTGGCGGCGGAAATGCCCATCACGGAAATCTTCCTTTGGGCGTCGCTCCCCGGCGCCGTGGCGGTCTTCCTGGCGGTTTCGGTCAAGGAGCCGGCGCGGGACATCCGGTACGACGGCAAGCCGCTCGACTGGGAGCTGCGGAAGCTTCCCCGGGTTTTCAGGCGCTATCTCGGGGTGCTGGCTTTGTTCACGCTCGGCAATTCGTCCAATATGTTCCTGCTGCTGCGCGCACGCGAGTTGGGTTTGCCGGAATACCAGGTCCCCTTGTTATGGGGCGCGACCTCGCTGGTCGCCATGCTGTTTTCCACGCCGCTTTCGGGGCTGTCTGACCGTGTCGGACGCGTGCCCATGATTTTCGCGGGGTGGACGATCTATGCCCTGTTTTATTTATGCCTCGGCCTGAACGGCTCCAACCTTTCTCTGTTGTGGCCGCTGTTCGCCTGGTACGGCCTGTTTCTGGCAGCGACCGAGGGGGCGGAAAAAGCACTGGTCGCCGACATCGCGCCGCCCGCCCTGTTGGGGACGGCTTACGGCTGGTTCAACCTGACCACCGGTATCATGCTATTGCCGGCGTCCCTGGTGTTCGGAATGTTGTGGCAATATTCCAGCCCGGAAGCCGCCTTCGGTTTCGCTGCCGCTTGTGCGCTGGCGGCCGCATTGCTGCTGAAATTCTGGGTGAGAGACTGCCGAAGGTAGGGCAATGCTTCCGCTCCAAAACAACATGAATGAGGAGGAGACCCCGATGTCATCGAAGCCGAATATCTGCGATCTGGCGCGGTCCTGGGCCGCTAGGCTGTCCGAAAACAGGGACGACATCGCATACTGGAATGCCAGGTTCGATCGCTTCGCCAGGTTGTTTTCACGCCTTTCCGGCCGGCCGCTCGCGTTCAACCTCGCCCTGTTCGTGATTCTGGCCTGGGTGATCACGGGGCCGATTTTCCGCTTCAGCGACACCTGGCAGCTGGTGATCAACACGACCACGACGATCGTGACTTTCCTCATGGTCTTCCTGATCCAGCACACCCAGAATCGGGACACGGAGGCTTTGCAGGTGAAGCTGGACGAGCTGATCCGGGCGGTCGAGCGCGCCGACAACACCTTGCTGGATCTCGAGGAGCTGGAGGAAGAAGAACTGGCGCTGATGCGCCGGAAATACGTCAGTCTCGCACGCGCGGCCCGTGAAGAACGCATGGGTGGGAAAGGTGCCGGGGACGAATAGAACGGCCCGGCGCGAGGAGGCATTCCCGCAGGCCGTGCCGCACCCTTCCGGAGTATCCTGATGCGTTTGTCCTCGGCGGGGTTGTATCTCGTCCTGCTGACGGCGGCCGCGGCGACGCTGTTTCCGCTGGTCTGGATGGTTTCGGTGTCATTGATGCCAGGGGCCGAAGCCATGCGTTACCCGCCCCCGCTGTGGACCCATACGCCGACGCTGGAGCATTACCGGGCGTTGTTCGACCGGCTGGCAGTGGGGCGGTATGCGCTGAACAGCTTGGCGTTGGCCGCCTCGGTCACCGCGCTGTCGGTGCTGGTCAACGCCGCGGCCGGCTATGCCTTCGCCCGCCTGCCGTTCGCGGGGCGGGATGCGCTGTTCCGGACGCTGCTGGCGGCCATGGTCATCCCGGGGCAGGTCGCCATGCTGCCCTTGTTCCTGCTGCTGAAGTATCTGGGCCTGATCAATACCTATGCGGGGGTGATCGTTCCGGGGCTGGCCAGCATCTTCGGAATCTTCCTGGTGCGGCAGTATGCGCTGTCGCTTCCGCAGAGCTTGCTCGATGCGGCGAGGCTGGACGGGGCAGGGGAGCTGCGCATCTTCTGGTCGCTGATCTTGCCGCTGTGCCGGCCGATTCTGATCACTCTTGCGGTCTTCACCTTCCTGGGGAGCTGGAACGATTTTCTATGGCCTCTGATCGTTCTGACCGACAGCCGTCTTCATACCCTCCCGGTGGCGCTGGCCAACCTCATGGGCGAGCACGCGGTGGACACGGAGCTGATGATGGCGGGCGCGGTCCTTACGGTGCTGCCGGTGACCCTCCTGTTTCTGGCGGTGCAGCGTTACTACATCGGCGGTTTGATGCGGGGCAGCGTCAAGGGATAGTCGCGCACACGGCGTCCGTTCACCACCCACAGCCGGCGGTCTTCGTCTCCCCGAGGCGCCGAGCGTGCCACTATCCGAATCATGGTGTCGCGAGTACGCGAAGAACACCAGGCATGCCGGTCTGGGCATCCTGGGCATTTTCTCCGACTGGCCGGCAACCGTGACTTATTACGCCAATTGCATGCGCCTGAAATAAGAAGCCGCTTGCCAGGATGCGGGTTGTCGGAGTTCGGGATGAAGTTTGGTCGGGAAGATTCTATGTCTGGTATTTGGCGGTTTGCTTTGCAAAGTCTCTTGATCTTGGCCAGCGGTTTTGCCGGGTCCGCTGGCGCGAGGTCAGAAGATCGGCGGATTCTCGATGATTTCGAAGCGTTGTCGGGATGGACGGCGGAAGGCTCGCCCGGCACCCGCTTCGAGCTGAAACAGGACCAGGGTTTCAAGGGCAAGGGGTTGCGGCTGGACTTCGAATTCGCCGGAGGCGCCGGCTACGTCATCCTGCGCAAGCGTTTCGAGTTGCCCTTGCCGGAGAACTATGCCTTCAGCTTCCGCGCCAAGGGCGCGGGGCCGGCCAACACCCTGGAGTTCAAGCTGCTGGACGCCGGGGCGCAGAACGTGTGGTGGCACCGGCGCCAAGCCACGGGGTTCCCCGCCGACTGGCAGCGCCAGTCGATCCGCAAGTCGGCCATCGAGTTCGCCTGGGGGCGTTCCGGCGGTGCGCCGCTGCTGGCGCTGGGCGGCATCGAGTTCGCGCTGTCCGCGGCGGCCGGCGGCAAGGGGACATTGTGGCTGGACGACCTCCGCTTCGAACGGCTGGATGCGGTGGTGGATTACCGCGCTAAGCCTCGGATTTCGGCGTCTTCCGCCACTGGCGGGGACCCGGCGGAGCAGGCGCTGGACGGGCAGGCGCAGACCGTCTGGCGCAGTGCATCCAAACCGGCCCGCCAGTGGTTCCGGCTCGATTTCGGCCAGCGCCGCGAATACGGCGGCCTGGTTCTCGATTGGGACGGGGATTGCCATGCGCGGGACTATGCGGTCGAGGTTTCGGACGACGGTCGGCGTTGGCGCAACGTTTACCGGGTGGCGGAGGGCAACGGCCGGCGCGACTACCTGCCGCTGCCGGAGACCGAATCGCGCTACCTCCGGCTGGATCTGCGCAAGAGCGCTTGCGGCAAGGGCTACGCGCTCCGCGAACTCACGGTGAAGCCGCCCGATTTCGCCGCCTCGCCCAACCGCTTGTTCGAGCACATCGCCCGCAACGAGCCGCGTGGCGCTTACCCTCGCTATTTCCAGGGCGAGCAGATGTACTGGACCCTGGTCGGTGCCAATGGCGGGCACCGCAAGGGCCTTTTGGGGATGGATGGCGCGCTGGAGACGGCACGCGGCGGTTTCACGGTGGAGCCGTTCCTGTACGCCGAAGGCCGGCTGCTGGGCTGGAACGAGGGGCGGATCTCGCAGTCGCTGGAACAGGGCGATCTACCCTTGCCGTCGGTCGAACGCAACGCCGGCGATCTGAATCTCAGGGTGACGGGCTTTGCCGGGACCGTGGGCAACGCTCCGGTGCTGCTCGCCCGCTATCGGGTGGAAAACCGGTCCGCGGGGGTCCGCCAACTCAGGCTTTACCTGGCGGTGCGTCCGTTCCAGGTCAATCCGCCCTGGCAGTCGCTCAACATGAAGGGCGGAGTGAGTCCGATCCACCGGATCGAGGCTGCCGGCCGCGTCCTCAAAGTGGACGGCGCCGACGCGCTGGTGGCGGTGAACCCCCCGGATGGCTTCGGCGCCACCGGTTTCGACCAGGGGGACATCACCGATTTCATGGGTGAATCCCGCCTACCGCCGCGCACCGCGGTTTCCGATGCCGCCGGCTATGCCTCGGGGGCCTGGGCGTTCGACCTCGAGCTGGCGCCGGGTGCGGCACGGGAGGTCTTCATCGCCGTGCCGGAACATAAGGCCGGTTCGTCAAACGCCGTCGAAGCGGCGCTGAAGGCCGAAGCTGAGACCCTGGGAGCCCGCCTGTGGCAGGAAGCCGTCGGCTACTGGCGGAAGGCGCTGGCCGGGCCTGATTTTCTGCTGCCGGAATCCGAACCGGGCCTGGTGGAGAGCCTCCGGGCCAATCTGGCCTATATCCTGGTCAACCGCGATGGCGCCGCGCTGCAGCCGGGCTCCAGGACCTATGCCCGCACCTGGATCCGCGATGGCGCCCTGATGTCCTCGGCCCTGCTCATGCTGGGACGCGGGGAGGAGGTGAAGCGCTTCATCGAATGGTATGCCCGCTTCCAGACTGCGGACGGCGCCATTCCCTGCTGCGTCGACAGCCGCGGTCCGGACAGCGTGCCGGAGAACGACAGCCACGGCGAATTCGTCTACACCCTGGCCGAGTACTACCGCTATACCCGCGACCTCGCTGTCGTGCGGACGCTGTGGCCGCACGTCATCGGCACCCTGCGGTACATCGACGCACTCAGGCACCAGCGGATGACGGAGAGCTACCTCAGCGGCGAAGGCAAGGCGTTCTACGGCCTGATGCCGGCTTCGATCAGCCACGAAGGCTATGCCTCGCAGCCGGTGCATGCGTTCTGGGACGACTTCTGGACTCTGCGTGGCATCCGAGACGCGGTGATGTTGGCGAAAGCCTTGGGCGACCAGGCCCACGCGGAGAGCTGGAGCAGCATGCGGGCGGAATTCGGTGACCACCTTCATGCCGCGCTGCAAGCCACCCTGGTTCGCAAGGGCATCGACTACATCCCGGCCTCGGCCGACCTGGGCGACATCGACCCCAATGCCGTCGCCATCATGGTGTCGATCGCAGGCGAAGCCAGCCGCCTGCCGCAGGCCGCGCTGGCCAAGACCTTCGACGACTATCTCGCGCATTTCCGCAAGCGCCGCGACAGCAACGGCGACGACGGCTATACCCCCTACGAGGTGCGCATCGCCGAGGCGCTGGTGCGGCTGGGCCGGCGCGAGGACGCCTGGGAAGTGCTGCGCGTCCTGCTGCGCGACCAGCGGCCGCAAGGCTGGCGCCAATGGGCCGAGGTGGTCTGGCGCCATCCCGAGGCGCCGCGCTTCATCGGCGACATGCCGCATTCCTGGATCGGCGCCGAGTTCATCCGGTCGCTGCGCAGTTGCTTCGCCTACGAGGACGATGGCGACGATTCGCTGGTGCTGGCCGCCGGAATCCCCGCCGAATGGCTGTACAATGCGGCGAACGCCGAAGTCGGCGTCCGCCGTCTGCCGACTGCCTACGGCCTGCTCGATTACGGTTTGCGCGCGGAAGGCGCGGATACCCTGAAGCTTCACATCGCCGGGGGCTTGGCCGTGCCCCCGGGAGGCATCCGCATACGCCCGCCGACGGGGAGGCCGATCAAGGCGGCGAAGGTGAACGGCGCCGACGTCTCCGGTTTGGCCGCCGCCGAGCTGAGGATCGAGGCCGCACCGGCGGAGGTCGAGATCCGGTATTGAACCGGAGAGACTGCACTGGTCATCCCGGAAGGCTCCGTGAAGTGGCATCATGACGCCGTTGCCCCTCATTTCCCGAATTGGGCATGAACCGATCTTTCGCCATGCAGAGTCTTGCTCGACATGACGACGAACCGGTTCGCCGGTTCGGGGTCGCGCATTCTGGCGTTGTTCGGCTCGACAGGGCAAATCGCTTTCGACGGTCCTGCGACCTCGGAGCATTGCTGGAGTGCGGTTCTATCTGGATGATCTGCGGGGGGCGGTGGACCCGGTGACCGAAAAAGCGTTGCGCCCGGCACTTTGGTCTTTCATCGAGCGGGAGGCCGTCGATGTCTGAGGGCGATGATGCGCCGTTGCGCGAAAGGCAGTTTTATATCGACGCTATGATCGATTTTGCGGAAAGGGTGATGACCGATGGCGAGGGATTCGGCCAGGCCGGCTTTGAAGGCACAGCTGTGGATGAGGATGTCCTTGCCGAAGGATGATGGACGAAAGAGGACGCGTTCCGCCATGGCGGACCTAAAGCTGGCGCTGGCGAAATCGGACGGTTCCGCGTGAACAAAGCTGTCATTGCACTGGTCGCAGTATGCCTGGTCGCCGGTGCCGTTGGTCTCGGCGTATGGCGCGACCGCCATGCCCGCGCGCTTCCTCCCGGCATCGCTCGCGGCAACGGCCGGCTGGAGGCCACCGAGATCGACGTGGGCGCCAAATACGGCGGGCGTATCACGGATGTGCTGGTGTACGAAGGCGACGACGTCGCTCCGGGGCAGCCGCTGGTCCGCATCGATACCAGCGAGGAGCAGGCCCAGTTGCAAAACATCGACGCGGAGCTGCGGCGGGCGCGGGAGTCGCTCGACTATGCCGGCCACATGCTGCGGGTGGCCCGGCACGATCTGGAACTGGCGCAGAAAATCTTCAGGCGTTCGTCCCGCCTGGTCGAACAGGCGGCGGTTTCGGCCGAGAAACTGGATCACGATCGCGCCGAGCTGAGCAACGCCGTGGCTCGGCTCGATGCGGCCCAGTCGCGGATTGGCGAGGCGGAAGCGGGGATCGATGCCGTCGCTGCCGAAAGGCGCCGGCTCGAATCCGTGGTACGGGAAGGCGTGCTCCTGGCCCCCAAGGAGGCCAGGGTCCTGTACAAGCTGTCGGAGCCGGGCGAGGTGCTGCCCAAAGGCGGCAAGGCGCTGACCCTCGTCGATCTGAACGACGTCTACATGATTCTTTACCTCGGCGAGGCCGAAGCCGGGCAGGCGGCGATCGGCGGCGAGGCGCGCATCGTGCTGGACGCCCTGCCCGAGCTGCCGCTCCCGGCGCGGTTGGTGTTCGTTTCCCCCAAGGCCCAGTTCACGCCCAAGCAGGTGGAGACTTCGAGCGAGCGGCAGAAGCTGATGTTCCGCCTGAAGGCTCAGGTCGATCCGGAATTCCTCCGCGCCCATCGCGGCCTGGTCAAGCCCGGCATGCCCGGCGTGGCTTACGTCAAGCTTTCGCCGGAGGCGTCCTGGCCGCCCTTGCCGCAATGAGCGCCGTCGTCCGGGTCGAGGCGTGCCGCCACCGCTATGGCAGGGTCGAAGCGCTGGCCGGTATCTCGCTGGCATTACCTGCCGGCAGGCTGATCGGCTTCGTCGGTCCGGACGGGGTGGGGAAGTCGACCCTGCTGGGCCTGATCGCGGGAGTCCGAGAAGTCCAAGCGGGGCGTATCGAGGTGTTCGGCGAGGACATCGCCGATCCGAAGGCTCACCGGCGCTTGTGCTACCGCATCGCCTACATGCCGCAGGGCCTGGGGCACAACCTGTACGCGACGCTTTCGGTGTGGGAGAACGCGGAGTTTTTCGGCCGGCTGTTCGGATTCGGCGCAGACGAGCGGCGCCGGCGGATCGAGCGCCTGCTGGCGGCGGTGGGGCTCGCGCCCTTCCGCGACCGTCCGGCCGGGAAGCTCTCCGGCGGGATGAAGCAGAAGCTCGGTCTCTGCTGCGCCTTGCTGCACGAGCCGGACTTGTTGATCCTGGACGAGCCGACCACGGGGGTCGATCCGTTGTCGCGGCGGCAGTTCTGGGAGCTGATCGACATGCTCCGGGAGGAGCGCTCCGGCATGAGCGTCCTCGTCGCCACCGCCTACATGGAAGAGGCCGCGCGCTTCGACCGCCTCGTCGCCATGGATGCCGGGCGTATCCTGGCGACTGGGACCGCGGCGGAACTGCTGGACCGCACCGGAGCAGCCGACATGGAGTCGGCCTACGTCGCCTTGCTGCCGCCGGACAAGAGGCGGGGACATGCGGCTCTGTCGATCCCGCCGCGCCGGAATGGCCGCGGCGAGGCGGCGATCGAGGCCAGTGGGCTGACCCGTCGCTTCGGCGATTTCCTGGCCGTGGACGGCGTGAGCTTCCGGATCGAGCGCGGCGAAATCTTCGGCTTCCTCGGCTCGAACGGCTGCGGGAAGACCACGACGATGAAGATGCTCACCGGGCTCCTACCGGCCAGCGCCGGCTCGGCCTCGCTATTCGGCCAGCCGGTGGCGTCGGGCAACTCGGCCATGCGTCGCCGCATCGGCTTCATGTCGCAGGGGTTTTCGCTCTACACCGAGTTGACGGTCAGACAGAACCTGGAACTGCATGCCCACATCTTCGGTTTACCGCCTTCCACGATCGAAGCCAGGATCGGGGCGCTGGTGTCCCGCATGGACCTGACGGCGCATTTGGATGCCTTGGCGGAGTCGCTGCCGCTCGGCATCCGCCAGCGGTTGTCGCTGGCAGTGGCGTTGGTGCACGAGCCGGAGCTGTTGATCCTGGATGAGCCGACCTCGGGCGTCGATCCGGTCGCCCGCGACCGTTTCTGGGAAATCCTGGCCGAGCTGTCGCGCGACAAGGGGGTGACCATCTTCATCTCGACTCATTTCATGAACGAAGCGGCGCGCTGCGATCGCATTTCCCTGATGCATGCAGGGCGGGTGCTCGCCCAGGGCGCGCCGGCCGATCTGGTGAGGGAAGCGGGGGTGGCGTCGCTGGAGGACGCCTTCATCGCCTGCCTGGAGCGCGAGAGCGCTTCCACGGTGGTCGAAGCCGGGGCGGCTTCGTTCGCCCCGGCCGCCGATGCATCGGTGCCCGCCGCCAGCCCCTGGTTCAGCGCCCGCCGTTTCAAGGCCTATGTCTGGCGCGAGACCATGGAACTGGTCCGCGACCCGATCCGCCTGGCATTTGCGCTGATCGGGCCGATGCTGCTGATGGTGGTCATGGGCTACGGGATTTCGCTGGACGTCGAGCATCTGCCTTACGCCGCCCTCGACTACGACCGGACGCCGGAAAGCCGGCGCTATCTGGAGCATTTCGCCCATTCGCGCTATTTCGAGGAACGGGCGCCGCTGAGCGACGACGAGGACCTTTTGCGGCAAATGGCGCGGGGCCAGCTCAATTTCGCCGTGGAGATTCCCCCGGGGTTCGGGCGCGACCTCAAGGCAGGGCGTCGGGCCGAAGTGGGCATCCGCATCGACGGCAGCATCCCGTTCCGCGCCAACACGGTGCAAGGGTATGTGGAGGCCGTGCACGCCCGTTTCCGCAGCGATTTGATCGACGAAAGCGGAACCCGGGGTCTGACCGCGCCGTTGCGGGTGGAAACCCGTTTCCGCTACAACCCGGATATGAAGAGCGTCTACGCCCTGGTGCCGGGCGTGATCGCGGTGATGCTGGCGGTGATCCCGCCGATATTGACCGCGGTCAGCGTGGTTCGGGAAAAAGAGATGGGTTCGATCACCAATCTGTATGCCACGCCTTCGACCCGTCTGGAGTTCCTGCTGGGCAAACAGCTTCCCTACGTCGTGGTCGGGCTGGTCAACGCGCTGTCCCTGATTGCGCTGGCGCTGTGGCTGTTCGGCGTGCCGGTGAAAGGGGACCTGTGGGCTCTGTTGCTGGGGGCCGTGCTGGCCGTTGCCGGGACCACCGGCTGGGGACTGTTGATTTCGGCGTTCACGCGCTCGCAGATCGCTGCCCTGTTCGCGGCGTTCCTGCTGTCCATCGTGCCCGCCATCAATTTTTCCGGATTCCTGGCGCCGGCGGCTTCGCAGACCGGTGCCGCGGCCGTGATGGGCTACGGATTTCCGACCTCCTGGTTCTTGACCATCAGCGTCGGGGTGTTCACCAAGGCTCTGGGCTTCCCCGAACTCTACCTCAATCACGCGGCGCTGCTGGCCTTCGTGCTGGGCTATCTGGGGCTCAGCCTCATGCTGCTTCCCACCCGGGGACGTTGAGCCGGTCGGGCGGTGACGGTTCCGCCCGACGGCGTGATGATCGTTCAGCCCGCTGTGGCTTCTGCGGCGGCTTCCGTTTCCAGCGACATCACGGTTTCACCGGTATCGGCGGCCGCCGGTTCCGGTTCCTCGGCGGCGGCGATTTCCTCCTGCGCTGCTACGGCTTGTGCCGGGATCGGAGGTTCGTCGGGCATGGCGGTTTCCGCCGCGCTGGTGGGCGAGGAAGCCGCCGCTTTCCCGGCGGCGGGCGACGAATAGACGGCATAGAGCACATAGGCCAGCAGGCCCACTGCGATTGCGATAACGGAAAGGTCCATCGGTCCTCCTGATATAGTTGTGGTCAATGTGTGAACGATGCGCCGCATGGTGTTCCTAAGGGGAAACACGGCGTCAATCGTATGTCAATTATGGACCAGACGGAAAAACCACACCATCCTTATGTGAATGAGGCTTCCCCCCGCCCGGCCGAGTTTCCGATCGGAATGCCGTGATGAAGAAAGGGAAGCGTCTACGCACGATCTTTCGGCTGGGGCTGAAGGAGCTGGCGAGCCTCCGCCGCGACCTGGCCATGCTGGTTCTGATCGTCTATGGATTTACCGTGATGATCTACATCCCGGCCAGCCGCGGCTTACTGGAACTTAGGAACGGCGCGGTGGCGGTGGTGGACGAGGACCGCTCCGAGTTGTCCAGGCAGATCGTCACCGCCCTGCCGCAGCCTTATTTCCTCCCGCCCGATCCGCTGCCGATGGACCAGGTGGACAGCGTGCTCGATGCCGGACGCTACGCCTTCGTGATCGACATCCCCCCCCGTTTCCAGGCCGATTTTCTGGCCGGAAGACAGCCGGAAATCCAGGTCAACGTCGATGCTACGGCGATGAGCCAGGCTGGTATCGGCGCCGGCTACATCGAACGGATCATCCGCGAAGAGGTCGGCGGTTTCGGCAGGAACGGGGTGGCTCCCGCGGACGCCGGCGTCAGCCTGGCGGTACGCACTCTGTACAATCCCAACGCCCAGGACCGCTGGTTCGTCTCGGTGATGGTCCTGATCAACGTGGTCAACCTGCTCTCCATCATCACCTCCGGTGCTGCGCTGATGCGGGAGCGGGAGCGTGGCACGGTCGAGCACCTGCTGACCCTGCCGCTCGGCCCCTTCGAGATCGTGTGCGCGAAGATCTGGGCCAACGGCCTGGTGGTCGTCGTCGCGGTCGGCCTGTCATTGACCCTGGTCGTGGAAGGCGTGCTCGACGTGCCGCTGGCGGGATCGCTGCCCTTGTTCCTGGCCGCCACGGCGCTGTATCTGTTCACTTCCACGGCGATCGGCATCTTCCTCGCCACGGTGGCCCGTTCGATGCCCCAACTCGGGCTGTTGTGCATCCTGGTGGTGTTTCCGATCACCACGCTGTCCGGCAATACCGTTCCTCTGGACAGCATGCCGGAACCGATCCAGCGGGTGATGGCGTTTTTCGCCTCGACGCATTATGTCAAGATCGCGCAGGCCGTGCTTTACCGCGGTGCGGGTTTCGCCGCCGTCTGGCCGCAATTCCTGATCATGGCCGGCATCGGCGCGCTGTTTTTTCTGCTGGCTCTGGCCCGCTTCAGGCATACCGTTGCGCGGCAGGTCAGCTGATCGCTTTTTTCTTTCCCATTCAAGGAGTCCCGATGAAATTCCCGGCTTTCGCATTGGCTGCGCCGCTGTTCCTCTCCGCATGCAGCCTGTTTCATAGCGACGAAACCAACCCCCATTTCGCCAAGGTCACCGGCACGGTGAGCTGGCGCGACCGGGTCGAGCTCCATCCGAATGCGGAACTGGTCGTCAGGCTGGAAGACGTCACCCGCCATGACGTCCGGCCGGTCCTGGTCGGCATGGCGGAGGATACCTGGCCCGGCTCCTCGCCGGTTCCCTTTGAAATTTCGTTCGACCGGCGGGTGGTCGCGGAGGACCGGCATTACCGGGTGAGCGCCGTGATCAAGCAGGACGGCGAGACGGTACTCGCATCCAAGCACGGAGTGCCGGTGCTGACCTTCGGCCATCCGGACCGCGCCGATCTGGAGCTTCACCGGGTTTCGGCCCCCTAGGGGCGGTTCCGAAAACACGCCGTTTCATCGCCAGGGAATACCTGTTGTCATAGTCGCCGGCTATGCTTGCTTTCGGGTTGGATTGAACCTTGCTTGGAAAAAGATACGCGCGCGAGCGGTTCCAGTTCAGTGGAGGCAAGACATGGCGGCATTGGCGAGAGTCATCGCACAAGGTGATACGGATCTGGTGGCGGCGATAGCCGAAGATCCGGGCGAGTTGTTTCGCGAGAGCAAGCTTGGCGTGGACCTGCGGGTGTGTCACCGCGAGCCCGAGGCGGTGATGGGCGGTTTCGTCGATACCGTGCTGCGGCAGATGGTGCGGCTCGATGTGACGCACAGCATCGATTTCGAAAACTTCGACTTCCGCTCCCTGCTTTCCTGGGCCCAGGATATTCCCGGCTACCGGGCGTGGGTGTGGGACGTCACCCAGCTGACCTGCCGCTGGTGCGATTGGCACCGGACCGAATATGCGGTCCTGCGCCTCCGCATCCTGGATGCCGGCGCGATCGAAGAAGAAACCGGCGGGTTGCAACTGGCCTGCGTTTACGGAGGTGCCCCGAAGTCCAGGCGCTTCGATATGGCGCTGGGAGAGGCGGAGAAGGACGGTTTCGACGGGATGTATCGCGTCGCGGCATCCCCCGATCTGGTGCCGCCCTACGCCGTCGCCATCACCAGCCCGAAAGCGAGACAGGTGTTGGATTTCCCGCGTGGACTGGGTCAAATGCCCCGGCGTTTGCTGCTGACCGTCGATTTGCAACGATAAGGCTGGCAGCGGTTTCCGGCTCCGGAGCTTGGGGGGCCACCGGCCCGACCCGGCCGCGTGGCGCCCTTGCGGCACTTCCGCCCGCCCTGTGATAGATTAGTCGGCGTTCCGGGCGGCGGTAGCGCTTTCATGTGGTTTCAGAAAACGATCGTTCTCAGGCCTCGCTCACGGGGATTTCATCTGATCACCTCGGAACTCCTGGAGCACCTGCCCGAACTCAAGCGGATTCGCCAGGGCCTCGCCCATTTCTTCATCCAGCACACTTCCGCTTCCCTGACCATCAACGAGAATGCCGACGCCGACGTGCGGCGCGATCTCGAATCCCATCTCCAGGCCCACGTGCCCGAAGGTGCGCCGTATTACCGCCATACCCTGGAAGGGGACGACGACATGCCGGCGCACATCAAGGCCATTCTGGTCGGCAGCAGCGTGATCGTTCCGGTGCGGGAGGGCCGGCTGGCCTTGGGGACCTGGCAGGGAATTTACCTGGGCGAACACCGGACGCACGGTGGCGCCCGCTCCATCGTCGCCACCTTGCACGGCGGCGACTGATCCATGAACCAAACATCGAGGTTCCCATGCGCAGAACGATATTTTGGGGGCTGGCACTGTGTGTCGCCTATCCTTTGTCCGCCAAGGAAAAGCCGGCGCCGGTCGAGGCAACGGTCTACCGCAGCCCGACCTGCGGCTGTTGCAAGAGGTGGGTAGAACACATCCAGGCGAGCGGTTTCGCCGTCAAGGACATCGTCAAGGACGACATGGCGGCGGTCAAGCGCGAGCTGGGCGTGCCGGAGAACCTGGCCTCCTGCCATACGGCGGTGATCGGCGGCTACCGGATTGAGGGCCATGTGCCGGCGGCGGATATCCGCAAGCTGCTGGATGCCAAGGCGCCGCTCCTCGGATTGAGCGTGCCCGGTATGCCGGCCGGTACGCCGGGGATGGAAACGGGCGGACGCAAGGACGCCTACAGCGTCGTCGGTTTCGGACCGGGCGACAGCGTTCAGTCCGTGCACGACTACGCCGGGGACTGATCCGTTGGGCGGGGCGAAGAAGGTGCTGCTGGCGGGTGACATCGGCGCGACCAAGACGGTCCTGGGGCTGTTCGACTGCTGGGGCGACAGGCTGGTCAGCCTGAGCGAGGCGATTTTCGCGAGCGCGGAATACGCCTCGCTGGAGGCGGTCGTGGCGGACTTCCTGCAGAGGCAGAACGGAGGGAAGCCCGAAGTCGCCTGTTTCGGGGTTCCAGGCCCCGTGAGCGGCGGCCGCTGCGAAATCACCAATCTGCCGTGGGTCTTGTCCGAGCGGGAGCTGGCGGTGGCGACCGGCGTGAGCGAGGTGCGCCTGCTGAACGACGTCCAGGCCATGGCCCTGGGCATGGCCTACCGGCTGGGCGAAGGCGACTGGGTCGACTTGAACGCCCAGGCCGCCCGTCAGCAGCCCGGAAACATCGCAGTGATTGCAGCAGGGACGGGGCTGGGGGAGGCGATCCTTTACTGGGACGGCGAGCGTTACCATGCAGTGCCGACCGAGGGCGGGCATAGCGATTTCGCACCCAACGGGCCGCTGGAAGAGGGGCTGCTGGCATTTCTGCGCGACCGCTTTGGCGGGCACGTCAGCTATGAGCGGATACTGTCCGGATCGGGGCTGGCCAACCTCTACGACTATCTTCGCCATGCCGGCGTGGCTCCGGAAAGCGAGGCGCTGCACGCGGCGCTGGCCCGCGCGCCCGACCGCGCGCCGATCATCGCCGAATGGGCTCTGAAGCGGCGCGACGCGCTTTGCTGTGCGGTGCTCGATTCGTTCGCCGCGATCTACGGGGCGGAGGCCGGGAATCTGGCCCTCAAGTCGCTTGCGCTCGGCGGCGTGATCGTCGGCGGGGGCATTGCGCCCAAAATCCTGCCCGTCCTGCAGTCGGGGAAGTTCATGGCCGGATTGACCGCAAAAGGGAGGCTTTCCTCCCTGCTCGGCGGACTGCGGGTGAGGGTGGCCGTCCATCCCCAACCGGCCCTGCTGGGGGCGGCGCACGCTGCATCGGCCATGCTTTAGCGTATCGGCAGGCACTCCGCCACGACTCATTTGTGGCAGAATGCAGGCAAGCGGAGCCGGCCATGGCCGGAAACAATCCGTTTGCAATTGCACCCTTTATTCACCAACGGAACAGGGAGGAAACTATGTTCAAGACATGGGTGGTTGCCGCAGAGAGCAGCCGGGCGCGAATCTTCGCCATTGACAATCGACAGAATCCGCTCAAGGAAATCGACGATCTGGTGCATGTGGAGGGTCGAGCCAAAGAGCAGGATCTGACTTCCGACCGGCCTGGCCGGATGCTGAACAGTTCGACCGAGGGGCGCCACGACTACGAAAAGCCGCAGGATGCCAAGCAGCACGAGGCCCAGGTGTTCGCCAAGCGGGTGGCCGAACGCCTCGAACAGGCGCGGGTCAATGGCGAATGCCTCTCGCTCATCCTGATCGCGGCGCCCGAGTTTCTCGGTCTGCTGCGCCAGGCTTTGAGCGGTCCCACCGCCAAGCTGGTCAGCAAGACCCTGGACAAGAACCTGGTGCAGAAGACCGAACAGGAAATACGCAGTTACCTTTTCTCATGAAAATCGGTGTACCCAAGGAAATCAAGGACCTGGAGAACCGCATCGCCGTCACCCCGCAAGGGGTCGCGGCCCTGGTGCGGGCCGGGCACGAAGTGCTCGTGGAGATCTCGGCCGGTGTCGGCTCGGGATTCGCCGACGAGGAATATCTGGCAGCGGGAGCGCGGCTCGGCGATGCGGCCGACGCTTGGGCCGCGGACCTCGTGGTCAAGGTGAAGGAGCCGGTGCCGTCGGAATACCCTTACCTCAAGCGGCAGATGGTGTTCACGTTCTTCCACCTGGCCGGCGTCGATCCCGGCCTGACCCGGGTATTGCTGGACCGCGGGACCACGGCGGTGGCCTACGAGACTCTGGAAGACGAGCAAGGGCGCCTGCCGCTGCTCGCGCCGATGAGCGCGGTGGCGGGCAACATGGCCGCCCAGGTCGGCGCTTATTATCTGGCGCGCTTCAACGGCGGCCGAGGTGTCCAGCTCGGCGAGGTCATGGGCGTGCGCCACGGCAAGGTCGTGGTGATCGGCGACGGCGTGGTCGGCTCGCACGCCGCCCTGACCGCGTGGGGCATGGGCGCCAATGTCCAGGTCATGGGGCTGGTGCCGGCGAAGGGCGAAGCCCTGTGCCGGCGCGCTCCGGGCCTGGCGTTCTTCCTCTCGGACAGTGCGCGCCTGGCCGAGACCGTGCGCGACGCCGATCTGGTGGTAGGGGCGGTGCTGCAGCCGGGCGCTCGTGCCGATTACGTCGTGACCGACGCCATGGTGAGGTCGATGCCGATGGGATCGGTGATCGTCGACGTCAGCATCGACCAGGGCGGTTGCGTGGAGACGTCCAGGCCGACCTCGCATTCCCATCCTGTCTACGTCGAGCACGGCGTGATCCATTATTGCGTGACCAACATGCCGGGGGCGTATCCGCGCACTTCGACCCTGGCGCTGACCGACGCGACCCTGCCTTATGTGCTACGCCTGGCCAACGAAGGCGAGGCCTGCCTGCGGGCCGATCCGGGACTGGCCAAGGCCGTGAACGCCTACGATGGCTACATCACCTGCAGGGCGGCGGCGGAGGATCTGGGGCTGCTGGACCGCTATCGCCCGTTTCCTGCGTAATTCGCCCTCAGTAAGGCTCTTTGTCCTCGTCTTCCAGCACGTCGTCCAGCGTCAGATCGTCCGTGTCGGGCAGGTGCAGATCAGGATCGCTGTAGCCCAGATCGTCTATTTCCACATCGTCGAAAGGCGCGCTCCAGTCTTCCGGGGCTTCGATCTCCACGATCGAAGCCTGGTCCCAAGAAGTTCGGTCCAACTCGCTCAGCTCTCCCTCCAGATACTGGATCTCGATGGTGTCGCCGGCATCGTCCAGGGCCACGATCCTAAATTGCCGGCCGGTTTCCCGCTCTTCGTACCAGTTGTCCACCAGCGGTGTTGCGATGGTCATGCGGATTCTCCTGCTTGTGGTGCCGGCAGCGTACTGCCGCTGTCAGTGGTCGCCCACGAAATCTATCAGCGCCTGCCGCAGGGCCGACCGGTCGGCTTCATCGCTCAGCGGCCGGTCTTCCCGGTCGGTGATGAAAAAAATGTCTTCGGCGCGGCTGCCGATGGTGGAAATTTTAGCATTGTGCAGGCGTATGCCTTTCTGCATGAAAGCCTGGCCAACCTTGGACAGCAAGCCGGGGCGATCGGTGGCGATCAGTTCGAGGATGCTGAACCGGTTCTGCGGGTCGTCGTGGAAGAACACCTTGGTTGGCACGGTGAAATGCCGGATCTGGCGGGCGGCCAGACGGCTGACCGGCGGCGGGGCGCTGCCGCCGCTCAGCACCTCCTTCAGCCGGCCGCAGATCTGGGCGAGCCGGAACAGCCCTTCGGGCGCGGTGCCGGACTGTTCCAGCACATTGAAGCTGAGCAGCGCGAATCCCTGCCGCGAGGCGATGATCTTGGCGTCCAGCACGGTGAGGCCGAGTTGGTCGAGCACGGCGGTACTCTGGGCGAACAGGAAGTCGCGGTTGCGGTCGTAGATCAACACTTCGGCACTGCCGCGCAGGCTTTCCGGACGCAGCAGGACCAGCGGCAGATGTTCCGGCCGGCAGGCGGCGATGGCGGTGGTGTGCCAGGCGATTTCCTCGGGCAGGAAGCGCAGGAAATAATCGTCGCCATTGTTTTCCCATACTGCGGTGATGGCGTCCTCGGCCAGGCCGAAGCGGTGGAGCAGCGCCCGCGCTTCATCCTTGGCGGCAGATATCTGTTCGGCATAGTCCGGGGGCGTATCGAGTCCGCGCCGCAGGGTCCAGCTGGTGCTGGTATAAAGTTCCTGCAGCAGGGCGCCCTTCCAGGAATTCCACAGGGATGGATTGGTGGCGCGTATGTCGGCGATGGTGAGCAGATAAAGATGATTCAGCGTGTTCTGGTTGCGCACGATCCGGGCGAATTCGTGGATGACTTCCGGGTCGCTCAGGTCCTTGCGCTGCGCCGTCATCGACATCACCAGATGGTGCCGCACCAGCCATTTCACCAGCTGGGTTTCTCGTGACCCGATCTGGTGGCGCCGGCAGAATTCCTCCGCGACTTTCTCGCCCACTTCCGAATGGTCGCCGCCCGAGCCTTTGGCGATGTCGTGCATCAGCGCGGCGATATAGAGCAGCTCGGGTTTTTCGATGAGCTGGAACAGTTCGTAGCACAGCGGATTTTCGTGCCGGAACTCCTCCAGGGCGAAACGCCGCAGGTTGCGGACCACGAACAGCGTGTGCTCGTCCACCGTGTAGACATGGAACAGGTCGTACTGCATGCGGCCGACGACCCGGCCGAATTCGGGCAGGTAGGCGGCAAGCACGCCGTAGCGGTTCATCCGCCGCAACTGGTGGGTGATGCCGCCCGGCTGCCGCAGAATGGCCATGAACAGCCGGCAGGCTTCCGGATCGTTGCGGAAGGCATCGTCGATCAGATGGATGTGCTGGCGGATGAGGCGAATGGTGGCGGCGCGGATTCCTTCCAGCGTGCTGTTTTTCTGCAGGATCAGGAAGACTTGTAGCAGGGCGAGTGGGTGCTCGCGGAAAACCTCGGGGCGCACGGCTTCCAGGTAATCGTTGACCGCCTGGAAATGGTCGTTGACGGGGGTGGGCGAGAACTCTTCCGCGCGATGCAGCACGGCCTCGTTGAACAGCTGCAGCAGCAGCTCGTTCAGGCGCTCCACTCCGGTGACGGTGCGGAAGTAGTCCTGCATGAAGCCTTCGACGACCTCATTGCTGGTGTCGCCCCGGTAGCCGAAAAGCCCGGCAAGTTCGCGCTGGTAATCGAACAGCAGCCGGTCTTCGCAACGGCCGGTGAGGACGTGCAGCGCGAAGCGGATTCGCCAGAGGAATTCCTGGGCCTCCTTCAGTTCCCGGTATTCGGCGTCGGTCAGCCAGCCGTATGCGACCAGATCCTGCAGTCCCTGCGCGTCGCTGTGGCGGCGGATGATCCAGCCGATGAGCTGGATGTCGCGCAGGCCGCCCGGGCCTTCCTTGACGTTGGGTTCGAGGTTGTAGGCCGTGTTGTGGTACTTGGCGTAGCGCACCCGCTGCTCGGCCATCTTGGCCTCGAAGAACGCGGCGGAAGACCACATGTGTTCCGGGGCGATCTTGCTCTTCACCGTTTCCCACAGCGCTGCCGAGCCGGCCAGCACACGGGCTTCCAGGAGATTGGTGATGACGGTCTGGTCGGCGCGGGCTTCTTCCGCGCATTCGGCGACGGTGCGGACGCTGTGCCCCGGTTTCAGCCCGATATCCCACAGAAAGCGCAGGAAATCGGACAGTTCCTGCTGGCACGACGGTGCCGCGGCATCATCGAGCAGCACGAGCAGGTCGATGTCGGAATGCGGCAGCAACTCGCCGCGTCCGTAACCTCCGACTGCCACCAGAGCGACCCCGGCGGCATGCGGCCCGAGGCGCCGGTTCCAAGCGTCGGCGAGCAACAGGTCGATGAACGAGGTGCGTTCGCGAATCAGCTCCGCGACGGGGACGCCGGACCGGAACCGCTCGGCCAGTTCGGCGGTGTTGTGCTGGATCTGCGCCTTGCGGGCCGAGATCGGGTCGGGCGCAGAGAGGTCGTGCGGCTTATCCGAGTTCGGTTCGCCCAAAATCTTCCTCTTGCCGCAGCGTAAGCACTTCGTAGCCCGTCGGCGTCACCAGCACGGTGTGCTCCCATTGCGCCGAGAGCTTGTGATCCTTGGTGACAGCGGTCCAGCCATCGGACAGCATCTGCACGTGCCGCTTGCCCTGGTTGATCATCGGCTCGATGGTGAAAATCATCCCCGCTTCCAGCCGGATGTCCAGTTTCGGTTCGAAATAGTGGAGCACCTGCGGCTCTTCGTGGAATTCCCGGCCGATGCCGTGGCCGCAGAACTCCCGGACCACGGAATAGTTGTGTTGGCTGGCATGCCGTTCGATGGCCGCGCCGATCCGGTTGAGGGCGGCGCCGGGCCTGACCTCCCGGATGCCCAGATACATCGCCTCCTGGGTGACTGTGACCAGCTGCCGGGCATAGGGCTTGACCTGGCCGACCAGGAACATCTTGCTGGTATCCCCGTGGAAGCCGTCCTTGATGACCGTGATGTCGATGTTGACGATGTCGCCGTTCTTCAGCTTCTTGGGGCCGGGAATACCGTGGCAGATCACATGGTTGACCGAAGTGCAGATCGACTTCGGGAATCCCTTGTAATTCAGCGGGGCGGGAATGGCGTGCTGCGCGTCGACGATGAAGTCGTGGCAGATCCGGTCGATTTCTTCGGTGGTGATGCCGGCCTTGACGTGGGGCGCGATCATGTCCAGGACTTCGGCGGCCAAGCGGCAGGCCACGCGCATGCCTTCGACTTCCTCGGCGCTCTTGATGCTGATGCTCATGAAATTACGACGGAAACGGGAGGGCTCCCGGTCCGTGGCGGGCGGGAGAGCTGATTGTTCAAACAATGTCACTATGGTATAAAGCACAGCTTTATTTGGCAACACACCACACACGCATCGTCACGGCCGGTGGGGTGCCGTCCCGAAAGGGCGGTCGCCGGCCGGGGTGCGTGGAGGCGCAACCCGACCGCCGGGCTTTGCCAGCCCGGCAAGACATTTACGGAGAAATCGATGACCTCAGTTACCATGCGTCAGATGCTCGAAGCGGGCGTCCACTTCGGACATCAGACGCGCTATTGGAACCCGAAGATGGCCCCTTTCATCTTCGGCGCGCGCAGCAACATCCATATCATCAATCTGGAAAAGACGCTGCCGCTGTTCAATGATGCCATGAAATACCTGGAACAGGTCGCCGCCAACCGCGGTAAGATTCTGTTCGTGGGCACCAAGAAGACCATGCGCAAGGTCATCGAGGAAGAAGCCGTGCGCTGTGGCATGCCCTATGTCAATCACCGCTGGCTGGGCGGCATGCTGACCAATTTCAAGACCATCAAGGCATCTATCGCCAGGATGAAGGATCTGCGGGCCATGCGCGACGATGGCCGTCTCAACCGTTTCAGCAAGAAGGAAGCGCTCGGCATGATGCGCGAGCTGGAAAAGCTGGAGTGCAACGTGGGCGGCATCGGCGACATGGACCGCCTCCCGGACGTGATGTTCATCATCGATACGGGCTACGAGAAGAACGCCGTCAGCGAAGCGCGCAAGCTGGGCATCCCGGTCGTTGGCGTGGTGGACACCAACAATAACCCCTTCGGAATCGACTACGTGATACCGGGCAACGACGACTCGATCCGCGCGGTCCAGTTGTATGCCCAGAGCGCCGCGACGGCGATTTTGCGGGGCAAGGCATCCGGCGTGGATTTCGGTACGGCGGCTGCGGACGAATTCGTGGAAATGGAGCCGGAAGCGGAACAGGGGGCCACGGGCGAGAGCCTGGGAGGCTGAAAGCCCGCACCCGGCAGTGTCGTGAAAAGCGCCTCCGCCCGGAGGCGTTTTTTTGAGATTGATTAACGGTTTTTTATTTCGAGAGGTTGGCTGTAATGAGCATTACTGCGGGGATGGTGAAGGAGCTGCGTGAACGCACCGGCTCCGGCATGATGGAGTGCAAGAAGGCACTGACGGAAACCGGCGGCGATCTGGACGCCGCGGTCGAGCTGATGAGAAAGCAGGGGCTGGCCAAGGCCGACAAGAAATCCGGCCGCACCGCCGCCGAAGGCCGCGTCTGCGTCAAGGTGAGCGCGGACGGCAAGACCGCGGCGATCGTCGAGGTCAACTGCGAAACCGACTTCGTCGCCAAGGGCGACGATTTCGTCAAGTTCGCCGACGATGTCGCCGCTGCGGCTCTGGTTTCCTCGGCGACGAGCGTCGAAGAATTCCTTGCCGGGCCGATGGCGGACGGCACCCCGGTGGAGCAGGCGCGTCGGGAGATGATCGCCAAGATCGGCGAGAACATCAACGTTCGCCGCTTCGAGCGGCTGAGCAGCCAGGACGGCTGGGTGGCGAGCTATCTGCACGGTACCCGTATCGGTGTGCTGGTCGAGCTGGTCGGCGGCGATGCCGAACTGGGCAAGGACATCGCCATGCATATCGCGGCCAGCAAGCCCTTGTGCTGCGACGAAAAAGGCGTGCCCGCCGAAGTGATCGCCAAGGAAAAGGAAATCTTCAGCGCCCAGGCCCAGGCCAGCGGCAAGCCGGCGAACATCATCGAAAAGATGGTCGAGGGACGGATCGGCAAGTTCCTCGGCGAAATCACCCTGGTAGGCCAGCCGTTCGTCAAGGATCCGGACCAGACCGTGGGCAAGCTGCTGCAGTCCAAGAACGCTTCGGTGGTGCGTTTCGTCCGTTTCGAAGTCGGCGAAGGCATCGAGAAGGAAGCAACCAATTTCGCCGAAGAAGTGATGGCGCAGGTGCGCGCTTCCTGAGGTACCGTCGCCCGGCGCCGTGCTGCGCCGGGCGAGCTTCCGGGCCGGGTGTGGCCCGGATCAGAGTGGATTAACCAGCTTCCGACGAGTTTATGACAGAACCGGTATACAAGCGTATCTTGCTCAAGCTCAGCGGCGAAGCCTTGATGGGAGACCAGGGGGCGGGCATAGACGCCGACATCCTGAAGCGGCTCGCGACGGAAATCGACGAGCTGTGCCGGGCCGGCGTCGAAGTCGGACTGGTCATCGGCGGCGGCAACATCGTCCGCGGCGCCGAAAAAGCCTCCGAAGGACTGGACCGCGTGACCGGCGATCACATGGGGATGCTCGCCACGGTGATCAACGCGCTGGCCATGCAGGATGCCCTTGAGAACCTGGGGCGGCCGGTGCGGGTCATGTCGGCCCTCAAGATCAACCAGGTCTGCGAAGACTACATCCGCCGGCGCGCAGTCCGGCATCTGGAAAAGGGACGGGTCGTGGTGTTCGCCGCGGGGACGGGCAATCCGTTCTTCACCACCGATTCCGCCGCCAGCCTCAGAGCCATCGAGATCGGCGCGGATCTGCTGATCAAGGCGACCAAGGTCGACGGCGTCTATTCGGCCGATCCGCTGAAGGATCCCGAAGCGAAATTCTATTCGCGCCTGACCTACGACGAGGCGCTGGATCAGCGTCTCCATGTCATGGACACGACGGCGCTGGTGCTGTGCCGCGACTATAAGATGCCGCTGCGGGTCATGAACGTTTTTCGCCCGGGTGCGGTGATGCGGCTGATCCGGGGTGAGGATATCGGATCTTTGCTGGTAACGGGGTAATGAACTCATGATCAATGACATACAGAAACGTACCGCCGAGCGGATGCAGAAAAGCATCGAGGCGTTGAAGCATGAATTCGCCAAAATTCGCACCGGACGCGCCCATCCCAGCCTGCTGGAGCATATCCGGGTGTCGTATTACGGCAACGAGGTGCCGCTGACCCAGGTCGCCAACGTGGCCGTGGAAGACGCCCGCAGCCTGGTGGTCACGCCGTGGGAGCGGAACATGGTGCAGGCGATCGAAAAGGCGATCATGACCTCGGACTTGGGACTCAATCCCTCCACCGCCGGCACGGTCATCCGGGTGCCGCTGCCGCCGCTGACCGAGGAGCGCCGCCGCGACCTGATCAAGGTCGTGCGCCATGAAGCCGAGAATGGCCGCGTGGCGATCCGCAACATCCGCCGCGATGCCAACAACGAACTCAAGGCGGCGCTCAAGGAAAAGCTGATTTCCGAGGACGAGGACCGCCGCAGCCAGGAGCAGATTCAGAAAACCACGGACCAGTTCATCAAGGAAGTGGACAAGCTGCTGGAGCAAAAGGAAGCCGACTTGCTTGCTGTTTAATACCCTGCGATCCATGGTTTTCTCGCCGGACAAAGTCAAGCCGGTGGCGGTTGCACCGGAACATGGCGCCGAGACGCGCAGCCTGCCCCGCCATGTCGCCATCGTCATGGACGGCAACGGCCGCTGGGCACAGGAGCGCTATCTGCCCCGCACCGCCGGCCATCGCGCCGGCGTCGGTGCGGTCCGCAAGGTGGTGGAACACTGCGCGAAGCGCGGCGTGGAAGCGCTGACGCTGTTCGCGTTCAGCAGCGAGAACTGGCGGCGGCCCGAGCAGGAAGTCTCCGTGCTGATGGAATTGTTCCTGTCGACGCTGGAACGGGAGACGGAAAAGCTGCACCAGAACGGCGTGCGCCTGCGCATCATCGGTGACCGCACGGCGTTTGCGGAGGCGCTGCGCCAGCGGATGGATGCCGCCGAATCACTGACGCGCGGCAATACCGGCTTGCAACTGGCGATCGCGGCGAATTACGGCGGGCGCTGGGATATCGTCCAGGCGGCCCAGACGCTGGCGGCAAAGGTCGGGCAAGGCGAACTGTCGCCAGACCGGATCACGGCGGATCTGCTGCAGCAGCAGCTCGCCCTGGCCGATCTGCCGGAGCCCGACCTTTTCATCCGTACCGGCGGCGAACGGCGGATCAGCAACTTCCTCCTCTGGCAACTTGCCTATACGGAGCTGTATTTCACGCCCGTGCTGTGGCCGGAATTCGACGAGGAGGCGCTGGATCTCGCGTTCGAGGACTACGCCGGCAGGCAGCGCCGGTTCGGCTACACCGGCGAACAGGTCGCGGGGCAGATGCCCTGACCTCACACCGCCAAGATTTTCCAACTCACCCCATCCGATTCCGCCATGTTCAAAAATCGTTTGATTACGGCACTGGTTCTGGCGCCACTGGTCATTGCGGCCGTTCTGCTGCTTAAGCCCACCCCATTTTCGGTGGTGTGGGGCGGTGTGATTCTCCTGGCCGGCTGGGAATGGGCGGGCGTTTCCGGCATCGACGACCGCGTCGGCCGGATCGCTTTCCTGGTTGCCCTGGGATTGCCCATGGCCATCGCCAGTTTCTGGGCACCCTACACGGTCGACTGGCTGATGTGGCCGGTGGTGGCCTGGTGGTTCGCCGTCGGCATGCTGCTCCGGGCCAAGCCGGACAAGGCGCTGGCGATCCGGTTGCCGGTCGGGCTGAAGCTGGGGCTGGGCTGGTTCATCCTGCTCACCTCCTGGATCCTCTTTATCTGGCTGCGCTTCAATTTCGGCGCCGTGCAGGCGCTGTATCTGCTGGTGCTGATTTCTTTCGCGGACATGGCCGCCTATTTCGTCGGGCGGAGCTGGGGCTTCACCAAGCTGATGCCGGAAATCAGCCCCGGCAAGACAGTCGAGGGGCTGTACGGGGCCTTGGCAGTGTCGGCCGTCCTGGCAGTCGCCGTGGGTCTGTGGTTTAAGCTGGAGCCTTTGACGATCGCCGATTTCGTCATCCTTTCCCTCGTCACCGTCGTGACTTCCGTGGGCGGCGATTTGTTCGAGAGCCTGCTCAAGCGGCAGCGGGGCGTGAAGGACAGCGGTTCGCTGTTGCCCGGTCACGGCGGGGTGCTCGACCGTATCGACGCCTTGCTGGCCTCGGTCGCGGTGTTCTATGCCGGCTCCATGCTGCTCGGCCTGTTCCTGCAGAGCGCGGAGCCGGTGACGATCGAAGTGCCCACCGAAATGGACGGCGCACCGGTTCAGGTCGAACCGATCGAGCCGGAGCCGGATGACAGCGCTTCGGAACACGCACCAGAACCGATGGCACCGGAAGCAGACGAACCGGATGCCACGGATGCCGGGACCGACGAATCGGCGCCGGAAGAATGAACCACGGCGATGGCAGACATCGGGAGAATTCCGTGAAAGGCATATGCATCCTCGGTTCCACCGGCTCGATCGGCGTCAGCACGCTCGATGTGGTGGCGCGCCATCCCGACCGCTACCGCGTCGTGGCGCTGACCGCCAATGGCAACATCGACCGCTTGTTCGAGCAATGCCGCGATCACCGGCCGCGCTATGCGGTGGCGATCCGGGCCGAGGCCGCGGCGGAGCTGCGGGAGCGGCTGGCGGTAGCGGGTCTGGGCGGCATCGAAGTCCTGTCCGGTTCGGCCGCGCTGGAGCAGGTCGCCTCCCTGCCGGAGGTGGACAGCGTGATGGCGGCGATCGTCGGTGCCGCGGGGCTGCTGCCCACGCTGGCGGCGGCGCGGGCCGGCAAGGATGTGCTGCTGGCCAACAAGGAAGCGCTGGTGATGTCCGGTCCGTTGTTCATGGCCGAGGTGGTTCGGGCGGGGGCCCGGTTGCTGCCGATCGACAGCGAGCACAATGCGGTGTTCCAGTGCATGCCGGCGGACTATCGTGCCGGCACCGCCGCCATCGGCGCGCGCCGCATCCTGCTCACCGCTTCCGGAGGGCCGTTCCTGCACACCCCCCTCGCCGAGCTGGAGTCGGTGACGCCGGAGCAGGCCGTGGCGCATCCCAACTGGGTCATGGGCCGCAAGATATCGGTCGATTCGGCCACCATGATGAACAAGGGTTTGGAAGTGATCGAGGCCTGCCTGCTGTTCAACATGAAGCCCGACGACGTACAGGTCGTCGTGCACCGCCAAAGCGTGATCCATTCCATGGTGGACTACGTCGACGGTACGGTGCTGGCCCAGATGGGCACGCCCGACATGCGCATCCCGATCGCCCACGCCCTGGCTTGGCCCGAGCGTTTCGAATCCGGCGCGGAACCTCTCGACCTGTTCGCTGTCCATCAATTGAACTTCGAGCGTCCGGATTTGGCGCGTTTTCCCTGTCTGCGCCTGGCCTACGAGGCAGTGAGGGCGGGCGGCACCGCGCCGGCGATCCTGAATGCGGCGAACGAAGTCGCGGTCGCGGCATTTCTGGACCGACGGCTGGCTTTCACCGGCATACCGCGAGTGATCGAACATTGCATGGCGACCGTTGCGTCCGGAGCGGCGGATGCCATCGAGTCGGTCTTGCAAGCGGACGCGGAAACCCGCAAGGTAGCGGAGACGTACATCACCAACTGTAGGATTTAATGTCGCTCATCCACACGGTTTTCTATTTTCTAGTCGCGCTGGCGCTGCTCATCGCGGTCCACGAGTTCGGCCATTTCTGGGTGGCGCGCAAGCTCGGCGTGAAGGTGCTGCGGTTTTCCCTCGGTTTCGGCACCCCGCTGCTGAGCTGGCGCAGGAAACCGGACGGCACTGAATTCACCCTCGCCGCAATCCCGATCGGCGGCTATGTCCGCATGGTCGACGAGCGGGAAGGTCCGGTCGCTCCCGCCGATCTCCCCTTTGCCTTCAACCGGCAGCGGCTCCCGGTCCGATTCGCCATTGTCGCGGCGGGGCCGATATTCAATTTTCTCCTGGCCGTCCTGCTTTACTGGGGCGTATTCATGGCCGGCGAGACCGGCATGAGGCCGGTGCTCGGCCCGGTGGAAGCCGGCACCTTCGCCGCCGAGGCGGGGTTCGAGCCGGAGGACGAAATCCTCGCCGTCGACGGCAACCCGACGCCAACCTGGGGCCTCGCCATCGGGCGGATTTTCGAGCGGGTCATGGACGAGGGGGTGGTGGAGGTCGACGTCAAGACCAGCGACGGTGGACGGGTGATCCGTACCCTCAACATACCGTCCGACGTGCTCAACACCCCGGAAGTCCTGGGGGATCGGCTCGGCTTCCAGCCCTGGGAGCCTGAGCTGCCGCCTGTGGTGGAGCGGACCGAACCCGGCAGTCCGGCGGAAAAAGCCGGCATGAAAAGCGGCGACCTGCTGCTTTCTGCGGACGGCGTGGCCCTGCGCAGCTGGCGCCAGTGGGTCGATATCGTGCGTGCTCGTCCCGGCCAGAGCATCGGACTGGTGGTCGAGCGCGACGGCGTTCACGTTTCCCTTGAAGTCCGGCCCGAGTCCGTCAACGGGCCGAAAGGTCCGGTCGGAAGGATCGGGGCGGCGGCCCGGATCCCGGACTCGGTGCTCGCCGCGATGGAGGTCGAATACCGCCTGGGCGTGTTGCCGGCCTTGGGGGCGGCGGTGGAGCGCACCGGCGATTACGCCTGGCTCTCGCTCAAGATGATAGGGCGCATGCTCATCGGCAAGGCGACCGTGGAAAACTTGAGCGGTCCCATCAGCATCGCCCAGTACGCAGGGCAGTCCGCCAAGCTGGGTCTGTTGCATTTCGTCAAGTTCCTGGCCTTGATCAGCGTCAGCCTCGGCGTGCTCAACCTGCTGCCGGTCCCGGTGTTGGACGGCGGCCACCTGATGTTCTATCTGATCGAAGCGGTGAAAGGCGGCCCGCTCTCCGAAAAGACCCAGATGCTGGCGCAGCAGATGGGGCTTTTCATCCTGATTGCCTTGATGGCGCTCGCCTTCATGCTCGACATCCAACGGCTGTTTTCCTAAGCTCCCAACTCCTTCCCATCTCCGAGGTATGCCCCGATGAAACCTGCGTTCCGTTCCCTGTTGTCCTTGTTCGCGTTCCTGGTGGTACCCGTCTCGTCCGTCCTGGCGGACGCCCAAGCCGTAGAGGATGCGATCAAGCAGGCATTGCCCGGGGTGAAGCCCGATTCCATCAAGCCCTCGCCGCTGGCCGGCATTGCCGAGGTCATCGTCGGTCCCAAGCTATTCTATGTCTCCGACGACGGCAAGTACCTGATCCAGGGCTCTCTGATCGACCTCAAGAACCGTGAAGACCTCACCGAGCCCAAGCTGGCCAAGGCGCGGATCGGAGCGCTGGAAAAGCTGGGTGAGAAGAACATGATCGTGTTCAAACCGAAGATCGGCAAATACGTGGCCTACGTGTTCACCGATATCGATTGCGGCTACTGCCGCAAGCTCCATTCGGAGATGGACAATTATCTCAAGGAAGGCATCGAGGTCCGTTACCTGTTCTTCCCGCGCGCCGGCGAAGGCTCGGATTCCTGGGACAAGGCTGTCAGCGTGTGGTGCGCCAAGGACCGCAACGCCGCCTTGACCAAGGCCAAGAAGGGCGAGAAGGTGGAAGAAAAATCCTGCGACAACCCCGTGAAGGAGCAGATGGCGCTGGGGACCGCCATCGGCGCCCAGGGCACGCCGATGATCGTGACCGGCGGCGGCAACGTGCTGCCGGGCTATGTTCCGGCCGAGCAGCTTGCCCGCATGCTGAAGCATGAAAAGGACGAAGGCGGCAAGCAGGCCAAGACCCCGTAATTTCCCTTGCCGAGCCCGGCGGCGAACCGCGCCGCCGGGCCGTTTTACAGCGACTGCTTCAGCTCGTACAACAGATTCAATGCCTCGCGCGGGCTGAGTCCGTCGATGTCCAAGGTTTCCAGCCGCCGCACCACGGGGTGCGGCTCCGGCGCCAAAAACAAATCGAGCTGGGTCACCGGCACAGCTTGCTGAAGGGCCGAACGCGCCTGCCGTTCCAGCTGCTCCAGTTTTCGCCGCGCGTTGTCGATCACGGCCCGCGGGACCCCCGCCAGCGCAGCCACCTGCAAGCCGTAGCTCTGGCTCGCCGGCCCTTCCCGGACCGCATGCAGGAACACCACCTTGTCGCCGTGCTCCACGGCATCCAGGTGCACGTTGCCGACCCCGTCACACTCCTCGGCCAGCGCCGTCAGCTCGAAATAATGGGTGGCGAACAGCGTATAGGCTCGCGTCTCGCGCGCCAGGTGCTCGGCGCAGGCCCAGGCCAGCGACAGTCCGTCGAAGGTGCTGGTGCCACGGCCGATCTCATCCATCAGCACCAGGCTTTCCGCCGTGGCGTTGTGCAGGATGTTGGCGGTCTCCGTCATTTCCACCATGAAGGTGGAGCGGCCGCTGGCGAGGTCGTCGGAGGCGCCGATGCGGGTGTAAATGCGGTCGATCGGGCCGATTTCGGCTTCCGTCGCCGGCACGTGGCTGCCGATGTGGGCCAGCAGCACGATCAGCGCGGCTTGGCGCATGTAAGTCGACTTGCCGCCCATGTTCGGCCCGGTGATGACCAGCATGCGCCGGTCCGGGCCGAATTCCAGGTCATTGGGCACGAAAGGCGTGCCGCTGACCTGCTCGACCACCGGATGGCGCCCTTGGACGATGCGGATGCCTGGCGCGCCCACCAGCCTCGGGGCCACCCAATTCAGCCGATCGGCGCGTTCGGCCAGGGTCGCCAACACGTCCAGTTCGGCCAAGCCCGCCGCGCAATCTTGCAGTGCCGGCAGCCAATTCCCCAGGGTTTCCAATAATTCGTCATAGAGCGCCTTCTCGCAAGACAGCGCTCGCTCACGGGCACTCAGTACCTTGTCCTCGAAGGTTTTCAACTCCGGAGTGATGTAGCGCTCGGCGTTTTTCAACGTCTGGCGCCGGCTGTAGTGCACCGGCGCCTTTTCGGCTTGGCTCCGGGGCAGCTCGATGTAGAACCCCTGCACCCGGTTGTAGCCGACCTTCAGCATGCTGAGTCCGGTGCGCTCGCGCTCCTTTGCCTCCAGCTCGACCAGGAAGCGGTCGGCGTTCTCACTCAACTGGCGCAGCTCGTCCAGTTCGGCGTGGTAGCCGTCGGCGATCACGCCGCCGTCGCGGATCAGCATCGGCGGGTTGTCGACGACGGCCCGCTGCAACAGACTGCTCAGCTCGGGCTGATCGACCAGCCGCTGAGCCAGATCGCTCAGCAACGCGCCTTCGATGCCGGAAAGGGTGTCCCGGACCGCCGGCAAGGTCTGCAGGGCCTGGCGCAATGTCGTGAGGTCGCGCGGTCTGGCCGACTTCAGGGCGATGCGGGTTGCGATCCGCTCGATGTCGCCCACGCCGCGTAAAAGTTCGAGCAGGTCTTCGAAACGGTGTTTCTCCAGCAGCTCACCGATCGCCTCCTGGCGTCGTTGGATGATGGCCCGGTCGCGCAAGGGTTGATGCAGCCACCGCCGCAGTAATCTCCCGCCCATGGCCGACCCGGTGCGGTCCAGGATGCCCAGCAGGGTGAATTCGGTGCGGCCGGACGGATGGGAGTCCAGCTCAAGATTGCGCCGGCTGGCGGGGTCCAGGCCGATGTATTCCGCTCCGGTCTCGGCCCGGACGCCGCGGATGTGGGGCAGGGCGCTGCGCTGGGTGTCACGCACGTATTGCAGCAGGCAGCCGGCGGCACCCAGCGCCACGGTCAGATGCTCGCAGCCGAAGCCCGACAGGTCACGGGTGCCGAACTGGTTCAGCAACTGGCGACGCCCGCTTTCCGGGTCGAAATGCCAGGGCGGACGCCGGGTCAGGCCATTGCGTCCGGACAGCCCCTCCGGCAGCGCTTCGTCCTCGCTTACGAGGAGTTCCGCCGGGTTCAGCCGCTCCAGCTCGCTCGTGAGCTGGGCGGCCGACTCAGGCTGCTGCAGGGTGAAACGTCCGCCGGACAGATCCAGCACCGCCAGTCCGAACACCGCGCCGTCGCGAGCGATCGCCGCCAGCAGGTTGTCGCGGCGCTCCTCCAGCAACGCCTCGTCGGTCACCGTGCCCGGCGTCACGATACGCACCACCTTGCGCTCGACCGGTCCCTTCGATGTGGCTGGATCGCCGATCTGCTCACAGATCGCCACCGATTCGCCCAACCGGATCAGCCGAGCCAGATAGCCGTCGACTGCGTGGTAGGGAATTCCCGCCATCGGGATGCGTTCACCGCCCGATTCGCCCCGGCTGGTCAGGGTCAGGTCCAGCAGCTTCGCCGCCCGCCGGGCATCTTCGAAGAACAGCTCGTAGAAATCGCCCATCCGGTAAAACAGTAGCCGGTCCGGGTGCTCCGCCTTGATGCGGAGAAACTGCTGCATCATCGGAGTGTGTCTGGACAGGTCGGCTCGATCGGTCATGGCGTGGAGCTTGAGGTGAGGCAGGACGGACGCCGCCGAAGCGGGTTGAGGCGGCGAATTTTAACCGAATAGTGAAGGCGTGGCCGGCGCAGTGGCACCTAAGGCCGGGTCCATCGTCCCATAGCCCGCTATACTGCGGGAAGACACGAAAGCTCGTGCAGGTGGGCTCACAGGAATCCGGCGTCAAACTCATCATGACTCAGGCAGGCATCAATCACGGCTCGGCGGTGGAGTACTATTTCGACGAGCGTTGCTACATCACCGAGTGGTGGAATTCTCCCGCCGATGACGATGTTTCCATTGCGCAGGCCAGAGTCGAGGCCGGGGTCACCACACGGCTTCACCGGCTCAGGAACGTGACTGAGCGCTACCTGATCCTGCAGGGCGAGGGCAGGGTCGAAATCGGTGCACTGGAGCCCGAGGTCGTCGGGCCAGGGGACGTCGCCGTCATACCGCCCGGTGTTTCCCAGCGAATTGCCAATACCGGGAATACCGACTTGGTGTTTCTTGCGATATGCACGCCGAGATTTACCCCGGAGATTTACGAAGATATCGATGCTGATGGGGATTGACGAGGTCGGTAGCCGGACACCGATCTCGTTCCCCCACCGCCCCTCTTCCCGGCATTCCTGGCCGCAAGTTTCGTGCTGGCGTTAACGCCCGGTCCGCCGTCCCATCCCTAGGAACCCGCGACCCTCGCCGCCCGACATCAGGTGGTACCGTTCCGGCGGATCCGCCCTTGAAAAAAAATCCCCCGGCTCCATATTGCTGGCAGCACTCCCTTGCGAGTGCCAACTGCAGAACCCTGTAAAATTATTGCTGAAATTCAATGCATTATAGAAGGAGTTCCAAGTCATCATGAAAATCCGTCCCTTGTATGACCGTGTTGTGGTTATCCGCCGGGAAGAAGAGAAGACCTCGCCGGGCGGCATCGTGATCCCTGATACCGCGAAGGAAAAGCCGATCAAGGGCGAAGTCGTCGCCGTCGGCAACGGCAAGGTGCTGGAGAACGGCCAAGTGCGCGCCCTGGAAGTGAAACCGGGCGACACGGTCCTGTTCGGCAAATACTCCGGCACCGAAATCAAAGTCGACGGAACGGAATATCTGATACTCCGGGAAGACGACATCATGGGTGTCCTTGAATCCTGATCCTGATTTGCGAAGCCTTTGAACCGAACATTGGAGGAATGAACTGATGGCAGCAAAAGATGTACGTTTTTCGGATGATGCCCGTCACCGCATGCTGGCCGGCGTGAACATCCTGGCAGACGCAGTGAAGCAGACCCTGGGACCAAAGGGGCGCAATGTCGTGCTGGAGAAGAGCTTCGGCGCGCCGGTCGTGACCAAGGATGGCGTTTCCGTCGCCAAGGAAATCGAGCTGAAGGACAGGTTCGAGAACATGGGCGCGCAGATGGTCAAGGAAGTCGCGTCCAAGACTTCCGATGTCGCCGGCGACGGCACCACCACCGCGACCGTGCTGGCCCAGGCCATCGTGCGCGAAGGGCTGAAGTCGGTGGCCGCCGGGTCCAATCCGATGGATATCAAGCGCGGCATCGACCAGGCGGTCGGCGTCGTGGTCGAGGAATTGAAAAAACTGTCCAAGCCCTGCACCGACAGCAAGGCAATCGCCCAGGTTGGCACCATCTCCGCCAATTCCGATGAGAGCATCGGCCAGATCATCGCCCAGGCCATGGACACCGTCGGCAAGGAAGGCGTGATCACGGTGGAGGAGGGCTCGGGCCTGCAGAACGAGCTGGATGTCGTCGAAGGCATGCAGTTCGACCGCGGCTATCTGTCGCCGTACTTCATCAACCAGCAGGACACCATGAGCGTGGAGCTCGAGAATCCTTTCGTTCTGCTGCACGACAAGAAGATCTCCAATATCCGCGATCTGCTGCCCGTGCTGGAGAAAACCGCGAAGTCCGGCCGCTCTCTGCTGATCATCGCCGAGGACGTGGACGGCGAAGCGTTGGCTACCCTGGTGGTCAACAACATGCGCGGCATTTTGAAGGTCTGCGCGGTCAAGGCGCCGGGCTTCGGTGACCGCCGCAAGGCCATGCTGGAAGACATTGCCATCCTGACCGGCGGACAGGTGATTTCCGAGGAACTGGGGCTGAGCCTGGAAAAGGTCGAACTCACCGATCTGGGCCAGGCCAAGAAAATCCAGATCAACAAGGAAAACACCACGATCGTCGACGGCGCCGGCTCCACGGATGCCATCAAGGCCCGCGTCGAGCAGATTCGCAAGCAGATCGAGGATACCACCTCCGACTACGACCGTGAGAAGCTGCAGGAGCGCGTCGCCAAGTTGGCCGGCGGCGTGGCCGTCATCAAGGTGGGCGCGGCGACCGAAGTCGAGATGAAGGAAAAGAAGGCCCGTGTCGAAGATGCACTGCACGCGACCCGGGCGGCCGTCGAGGAAGGCATCGTGCCGGGTGGTGGTGTCGCTCTGATCCGCGCTCAGCAGAACCTGAAAACCTTGCAGGGCAAGAACCACGACCAGACCGTCGGCATCGCCATCCTGCGGCGGGCCATCGAGGAACCGCTGCGCCAGATCGTGGCCAACGCCGGCGAGGAGCCTTCGGTCGTCCTCGCGAAAGTCCAGGAAGGCACCGGGACCTTCGGCTACAACGCCGGCACCGGCGAGTACGGCGACATGATCGAAATGGGCATCCTCGACCCCACCAAGGTTACCCGTTCCGCCCTGCAGAACGCGGCTTCCGTCGCGGGCCTCATGTTGACCACGGAAGCGATGGTCGCGGAAATGCCCAAGAAGGAAAAGGGCGGCATGCCGGCAGGCGGCGGAATGGACGACATGATGTAATCGGCGTCCAGTCTTCGGGACTCTCCTGAGTTCCCGAAGCCGCAAAGAAGCCGGGGATGGCCATCCCCGCGTCAACCCCCGGTTCCGGAGCCGTCATGGCACGGAACCGGGGGTTTCGTTTAAGGACCGGTTTGACCCGGAACTCCAGCGCCGAGGTGCCGGAAAGGCTGATCCAACAGTCCCAGACCGGACGGCGTCCTGACGATACCGGAGACTGGCCGGCGGCGATTCGCTGCCCATCAGCGACAGTCCTCCTCAAAAAGTCCACGGGAGCCCATAAAAGCGCGATCAATCAAAGGCCCGAGTCCATGCTTTGTAGGTTTGCATGCCGCCGGAAAGTATTTTCACCCTGAAGCCTTCTTGCATTAAAACGCGCATCGCGTAGTAGGCGCGTTGCCCGACACCACAGACCAGCCAGATTTCCCTATCCTGCGGCAATTCGTGAAGCCGGTCGCGCAAAATTTCGAGAGGAAGGTTGTGTGCGTTCGGAATGTGGCCACCGGCAAACTCCGCCTCGCTGCGGACGTCCACCAGCAAAGCCGAGGTTTTTGCCAACTCATCCCAATCTGCGAGCGGCAGACTGCCGCGCAAATGGTTGGCGGCGATCATGCCGGCGACATTGACAGGATCCTTGGCGGCGCCGAACTGCGGCGCGTAGCAAAGTTCCAGGTCCTCCAAATCGAACACGGTTGCACCCTGCCTCATGGCCGTAGCGATGACATCGATGCGTCGCGCGACATCCAGTTCGCCTACGGCTTGCGCACCCAGGATCCGACCATCCGTTTTGGAGAACAACAATTTGATGTGAATCGGCTTGGCACCCGGAAAATAAGTCGCATGGTGGCCGGGATGCAGGTAAACCTTTTCGTAATCCATGACGACCCGCCGCAGCGCTTTCTCGCTGGCGCCGGTACAGGCGATCGTCAGACCAAACACTTCGCACACCGCGGTTCCGAGCACCCCCTCGAATTTCAAGGGAGGCGGTGTACTATCGCCGTATTCGAAATGGTGAAGAATAGCGGTGGCCGCGACCCGCCCCTGACGGTTGGCGGGCCCTGCCAAGGGGACCAGTTGCCAATCCCCCGTCACCCGATTTTTTACTTCGACGACGTCACCGACGGCCCAGATGGCGGCATCGTTGGTCCGCATGTACTCATCCACCCGAATCCCGCCAAGGGCGCCCAGTTCCAAGCCGGCGGCCTCCGCCAGCCCTGATTCCGGTCGCACGCCGATTCCCAGGATGACCAGATCGGCGGCGATGGTTTCGCCCTTCGATGTGTGAACGTTCAGTCCATGCTCCGGCTGCTTATCGAAGGACTCGACGCGTTCGCCTAGTCTCAGGCTGACCCCGCGAGTTTTCAGCCGCTCGGCGGCGTAGCCGGCCATTTCCGGATCGAGCGGCGGCAACACTTGGTCGGCCAATTCCAGGAGGGTGACTTGAAGTCCCAGTCCGGCTAGGTTCTCGGCCATTTCGAGGCCGATGAAGCCGCCGCCGACCATGACCGCCCGCTTAGCATGGGAGACCGCAGCCTTGATCTTTCGGCTATCCGGGATGGTGCGTAGTACATGGATGCCGGGCAGGTCGATACCCGGCAGAGACGGCCGGATCGGCTGCGCGCCGGTCGCCAGGACGAGAGCGTCATAGGGCTCTCGTCGCACCGCGCCGGTTCTGAGATCGCGAACTTCGATCTGTCGGGCATGCCGATCGATGCCGGTGACCTCCGTTTCGGTATGGACCTCGATGTTGTAGCGGCGCTTGAACAGCTCGGGGCTTGCTACCAGGAGATCAGTTTCCGATTGGATGACGTCACCCACGAAATAGGGCAAGCCGCAATTGGCGAACGAGACATGGGGGCCGCGTTCGAATACGTGGATCTCGCAGGTTTCGCAAAGGCGGCGCGCCCGTGCCGCACATGTTGCGCCGCCGGCCACGCCGCCGACGATAAGGATGCGTTTTTTCGCTGCATTCATAAGATTGAACCTCCCAAGCCGGCGTATTCGGATATCTGGATCGCGGCTCGGGCTTTTGCCTCTTTCAGATCATTCATTGGGGGGTCTCTCCACGATTGGTGCGGCTGTCTAGTCGCCTAAGGATGCACGAAGCGGATCTTTTGGTTTCAAGTGAGTATGCCTAGGATGATTCGGTCCACGGCCTCATCCGGATCGAGGCCCCGTGCCAGAAGGGTCTCAAATTGTTTCGGATCGACGCTGCCGATAGCCGCCTCATGGGTGACCTTGGCTTGTGGGTGCGAAACGCGAACCTCGGGGATGGCGCTTACTACACCCCGGCCTTTGACGATTTCCAGGCAGTCCACATGGCCTCTGGCGCCGGCGGCATTGCCGTGCATGATGCCGAGGACCTGCGCGCTGGCTTCGTCTTCGACGGCGATTCTCGATTTAATGAGGCCGCGGGCACGCTCGCCGTCGAGGTTCATCTGTTCTCGCATGCGAATCTCGTCAGCGACATGGCCATAAACCCGGCTGGTGAGTTCCGCAGCCGCCCCTGGTCCGACATCGACAACATAGTCGACGTCCAGCAGACCAACCCGTCCTAGCAGCAACGAGAAATCAGACCGGTAGCGGGCGTCTTTATCGAGCGCGATCCTTGCGCGGGGCCGCACGGAGATACCCCCGGACATCCCGTGGTAGTGGGATTCCTGATAGTTGAGCGATGCGTTTTCCTGGATCTGGACCCGTGCCTGCATGGCATGAAAGGCCCGTTCGGCATGAGCGAACAGGCAATGCGACCAAACGGCGGCACTGGCCCCGGCCTGAACGGTCAGGTCAAGCTCCACATTCTGGCCGCCGAAGCGATCCAACAGGCTGAAGCAGAGGTGGATAGGCTGCGCTATAGTGAATCCCTTTACGATGGTGATCTGCGCTTTGATCACGTTCCGTTCGTTTTTGGCGAAAACCACGACTCCTGGAATGGACTGGAGGCCGACGATCTGATGGTCATAGGCCAGAAGGTGTGCAGTGTCCTCGGCCAGAATCTGACCGGGATCTTCACCGGCCAGCCGGAAGGCATCGATGAGAGGAGCGAGATCAGACATGGCGGCAGATCTCACCATCGCAGCGACGGCAGCGGCGCGCTTTGTAGTTTTCGATCACGGCTTGCGTTTCCCCTTGGCAGACGATCTGACCACCGCAAAGCTGTGACGCGCGGTCTGCGTGGGCGGCAACTTGCTCGACGTGGGTGATCAGCAGAATCGTGCTGCCGATACTTTGCATCGCTTGAATGGCCGCGACCAACTCGTCGAGCGACAGCAGATCGATCCCTGCCGCGGGCTCATCGAGTATCGCCAGTTTGGGCCGCATGGTAATGATCGCGGCAAGTTCGATGCGCTTGCGCTCCCCGCCGCTCAGGGTATTGTCCACGGGCCGGTCAAGATATTCAGTCGGCGACAAGCCGACCGCTTCCAGCGCCGTGATCGGATCTCCCGGCGGTGAACCCAAGTGCAGATAATCGCTGACACGCAGTCCTTCGAAGCGCGCCGGCTCCTGCCAGGCTAAGGTTATTCCGAGGCGCGCCCGCACCTGTATCGGCAGTTCATCGATGCGCCGGCCTTCGAACAGGATGGTCCCCTGTTGGGGGCGATAGCCCTCACATCCCATGATGGCATAGGCCAGACAGCTCTTGCCGGCACCATTTGCACCCACGAGCGCATGGATGTCGCCGCGCGCAATGCTCAGACCGATCCCGCCGAGCACCTGCCGCTGACCCAGCGACAAGGTCAGATTTTGCAATTCGAGCAGTGTATCCACGGCCCAGCAAAGCCCGCGGCATCTAACCCAGACCGAACAGGTGAAAAAAAGCGATGGTGCCGATGCCGGCCAACATCAACAGAAGCTGCCGCCGGGTCACCGCCAAGGGCACGTACCGGTGCAGACTGGGCAAGAGATCGGCCATCGCGATGTACATGAAGCTTGCCGCGGAGAGCGCCAGCACGTAAGGAACGGCCGCCTGCAGCGCCGCCAAGGACGCGTAGGCAACGACCGCGCCAGGCAAGATGGCGAGGGCGGACAACAGGTTATAGAGGAATGCCTTGCGCGTGGAATAACCGCTGTCGAGCAGAATCGCGAAGTCGCCCACTTCCTGGGGAACTTCATGGGCGAATACGGCCAGTGCCGCGGCCACCCCCAAGGGAAACGAGGTCAGGAAAGCCGCTGCGATGACGAAGCCGTCGACAAAATTGTGCAGCGCATCGCCAATCAAAATGAGCGGACCCGCCTGTCCGTGGACCTCACAGACTTCGGCGTGGCAATGGCGCGAGATGACGCATTTCTCCAGGAGAAAAAATATCAGAATCCCCACCAGGACAGTGGTCGAGACAGCCATCGGTTTCGCCAGCTCCAGGCTCTCCGGAAGCAGACCGAGAAAAGCGGTGCCCAGGAGCGTTCCGGTGGCATAGCTCAGCAGCAAAGGCAGGAGGCTTTTCCGGAGCGCCTCCGGCAAGGCGAGAACGCGAGAGGCCGCGACCACGCCGCCAATACCGCCGAGCAAACAGAATAAGATGATCCAGAACAGCATGGGGTTTCTCCTTCTGGTTCCGAGATATTGGTCAAATGGCTCACTGACCGCCCCAACATGGCCTCACCGGGGCATGTTCTTGTTGACGATATCGCCTCGTGTACCAAGCAAGTCCATCGGCACGAACCGGTAGTTCGGCAGCGGGCGCACATCCAGCAAAATCGATGGCGGCGTCGTGAGCATCTTCTGGCTCAACCGGTCCGCTTGGCGCTCCAGTTCGGCGATTTCGGTGGCAGTGACCGGCTTGCCTTCGGCGCGCGCGGCGCGGATACGCGCCTCGAGGTCGGCTTGTTTCGCTGGGAATACGCCGGGCTTCAAAGAGACCTGATAGGTTTCCCCGGTCGATATCTTCTGGATGATGAAGCCGTCGCCGACGGAATTGTCGATGCGCAGGGTCTGAAAATTGATGCGGGCACCGGTCATCCAGGACACCGCATCCACCCAGCAGGGGCCGTTCTTGGATACCGCCCGAAGGTCAGTACGGTCCACGACGCCCTCCGGAAACAGCCTTTCGAACACTGCCTTGATCTCGACGAAGGCGATCACCAGCCCATCGCACAGATGGCCGTGCATGCGGGCCAAGTCTTTAAGCCCGATCTCCTTGGTCTTGAGCGAGTAGCGGCCCAGGGCACTGTCCGTGTCGCGGACCCGGATGGCTTGATTGTACATGGCCTGCGCGGCCCAGACAGGGTAGAACCAGTCCGGGGTATTGTCAGTGGGGCCGTCACGAGACGCTGCGCAGCCCGGGATGGGGCTAGTGAGAAGACTCAGTACCAGAACGATGCGACAGCAAGGCTTTTGCCGGATCATTGCAGGCAGACCGCCAGGCAATGCCAAATCGACGATAGCTTGTCGTACACGCCGTGAAGGCTATAGCCCGGCAGGGTCGAGAGCTTATAGAGTGTGACCAGGACGATCAGTACTCCGAACAACTGTTTGATGCGGATCGAGGGCACATAGAGACTGGTCAACCGCGATCCCAGGTACGAACCCAAGGCGCCGAATAACAACAGGGTCACCGTAAGTGTCGCATCGAGCCGTGCGGTGCCGATATGGGGCAAGTATGACGAAAAGGACGGAGGGGTGACCGCAAATGCGTTGATGCCGGCCGCTTTCTTGGGATCGTGCCCGGTGAGGATCAGGGTCGGCATGAGCAAGAATCCGGGACCAACCCCGAGGAACCCTGACAGTACCGAGATGGGGGCGGCCAAGGCCAGGGCGAGAGGAAAGCGTTCCTGCCGGCTTTGCGTCTTTACGGGACGGAACAGATTGAACGCCAGATAGGCGACGGCCGCGAGGTAGAGCCACCATACCCAGTGCACCTCGACGCGCTGAACCAGCCAAGCCCCCAGAGGAGCGAAAATCGTCGTGACGACCGCCAGCAGAATCGCCTTCCGCCAGTCCACATAACCGCTTTGGGCGAAGCCGAAGACCGAGAACAGCGCGGTGATGCCGTTGAGCAGCAAGGACAACGGCTGGACCTGATGCACCAGATCGGGCAGGAACAGGGAAAGAAAGGGGACGGCCGCGAAGGCCACGCCCAAGCCCAGCATTCCCGAAACGATGGCCAGGACGAATAATCCGCCCACGACGATCAGGCTCATGGGATCATCTCCCCATCCCCTTCAATGGAAGCGCCCGAGTGAGGGTCTGGAATACCATGCTGTTGGGTCCGGCCAAGGTCACTGACCGGTCGCGGCGTTCTTTTGCTGCTTCGCTGGCAAGGTGCAGCACATGGCGGATCCGCATCAGCGAAGGAGGTTTGTCGTGAGGGGGCTTCGAATTCGATCCCTGTCTCATCAAGCGATATTCCGGACGGTTTGGCCACGAAATCCGCCGCGGCGAACCACGTCTCGACTGGCTTGAAGCCATCTGCGCGATCTGCATGTCCAGCTCTGAGTCGCAGCACAAAGCCCCGTGCCGACGCATGGGTGTATGATGATTCGATGCGTTCGCCACGGATATGGTGATTTTGCATGGAGACTCCTTCCGATCGGTTATACTGCGCTTGAGTTCACGAGCGACGTTTCCCGTCACGATGTCATTACGCCACACGCTCCCCGACGGCGTATCTTGATAGCTAAAACCCGATGACCGTGGCACCTTCGAGGGCGTATTCGGAGAACTTGTCGCGTGCATAGGCCATCTGGATTCCCCGTGCCCTAAAGGCCTCCTCAGCGGCTATGGCCTTGGCGATATCAATGCAAGTGTAAACGGCGATACCTTCCTTCACGAGCCCGTCAATGGCGGTATTGAAAGTTGAAAAGTCGGGGTTCATAAGGGCCTTCTCCGCTGGGCCGAATACGTATACTTCGAGAGCCAATCCTCTTTCATCCTTGATTTGGCGAATGCGCTCCGCCAAGTGTGAACCGGTTCCGAGGGAAGATTCGTCGGCGTGAAATATATGGATCACGATTTTAGGCATGGCGATTACCTCATACTTTCAGGTTGGAGACCAAATGCTGCCGGCTTAATAGCAAACCATGGTTCAACATCACCAAACAGGTGGAAAAATGACGGTATGGAGGCCTATTCTCTATTGACTAGCGGGTCAACGGCACGCTCCGCCATTCATTTGCCTGCATGCCGATGCACGTCCACCGGGCAGCATTCTTCGTAACCGGGAACGCCTGAACGCAGCTCGTACCAAGCGCGGCTGCGGTTGACCACCCCCACTGCCAACAACATCACCGGCACCTCGATCAAAACACCTACGACAGTCGCCAATGCGGCGCCGGATTCGAAACCGAATAGGGCAATGGCCGTAGCGACGGCAAGTTCGAAGAAGTTGCTGGCCCCGATGAGAGCCGACGGTCCCGCAATGCAATGGGGTGACCGAACGGCACGGTTGAGCAAATAGGCAAGTCCCGAATTAAGAAATACCTGGATCAGGATGGGCACCGCCAGGAGTAGGATGACCAGAGGCTGAGCGAGTATCTGCTCGCCTTGGAAACCGAACAGCAAAACCAACGTGCCTAGGAGCGCCGTCAATGATACGGGATGCAAAACCTTCAACAGGCGGTCCAGGCGCACATATCCATGCTCGTGGCGTAATACAAGCGCGCGTCCGAAATTCGCCAGCGCCAGGGGGATGACGATATAAAGCAGTACCGATAGGAACAATGTGTCCCAGGGCACAGTAATGGCCGACAATCCCAGAAGCAATCCGACGATGGGCGCGAAGGCGATGACCATGATGACATCGTTGAGCGCCACCTGCGATAAGGTGAAGTGAGGTTCGCCGCGCGCGAGATGGCTCCAGATGAATACCATCGCCGTGCATGGCGCTGCTGCCAGAAGTATCAAACCGGCGATGTAGGAGTCGATCTGATCGACCGGGAGCCATGGACGAAACAGTTTGCCGACGAAGAGCCATCCCAAGAGCGCCATCGAGAATGGTTTCACGCCCCAGTTTACCAACAAAGTTACCCCCACTCCGCGCCAGTGCTGCACGACGCCTTTCATCGCTTTGAGGTTTATTTTTAATAACGTGGGAATGATCATTAGCCAGATCAGCGCGGCGACCGGTAGATTGATCTTCCCGATCTCTAATCGTCCTACTGCGTGAAACGCGCCGGGGAAGAGATGCCCCAGACCAACGCCAGCAACAATGCAAAGAACTACCCAGAGAGTCAGATAGCGATCGAATACGCTCAACCGTTGTGGCTTTGACGGTGCCATTGACTTGCTGCCGACGGTTGCCCGTGCAGGTTTCCTCACAAACCGAGATGGGCCGTCCGTCGGGGAATGGGTGATCGTCGCGGTGTTTCGGGTTTTCTGCTTTGTCATGGCCGTGGTTCTCTGGGATCAAATCGGGTTATCGAACAAAGAAATTTACCTGCAGATCTGGCTCAGCGCTTCGGCCGCCTCCGCCGGGAAGGCTAGGAATCGCCAGATAAACCATTTTGGGGTCAGCATGCCAACAGATACTTGTCATGCGCTTGCGGGGGACTAGGGGACGGCTTGGGCTTCTTCATGCGATTTTCCCGATGCGTTCCAGTTCCGCCGAAAGCTCGGCGGGGCTCATGTGTTCAATCGGCAGGGCCAGCAACGCCCGCGCCCTGTTCTCCAAGATTTCGAATGTTGCGTCGAACACACGGTCTATTTCCGCCAGCGTGCCCGTCGCCTTGGCCGGATCCGGCATGCCCCAATGGCCTCGAATGGCCCGGCCCAGGTAGACCGGGCAGGCCTCTCCCGCCGCCTCGTCGCACACGGTGATCACGATGTCGAATACGATGTCGCCGAGGGCATCCCAGGACTTGCTGCGCAAGCCGTCCGCGGGCAGGCCGTGCCTGCGCAAGGCCGCCAGGGCGTGGGGATTGACCGTCCCGGTCGGATGGCTCCCGGCGCTCCAAGCCCGGAGGCGGTCTCCGCCGAGATGGTTGAGCAGCGCTTCGCCTAGGATGCTGCGGCAGGAATTGCCGGTGCAGAGCACCAGCACGTTGATCAATTTTGGGTTCATGAGTGTTTCCTTCGCTTCAAATGCCGAAGAGGCCATCTCTCCCATCCAACGTGCGCTAACCCGTGCGTCCTATTTCGCGAAGCTTCCGCTCCAGGGCGAGCCGTTCCAGGCTGAGCGGATTGAGGGCAGTGAACAAGGCGATGCGTCGCGCGAGAAGAGCGAAGGCTTGGGCGAATGCGAGCCGTCGCTCACCTTCGGAGCCCTCGACGGCGGCCGGATCGGCCAGGCCCCAATGGGCGGTGAGGGGCTGACCGGGCCAAGCCGGGCACACTTCGCCCGCGGCGTCGTCGCAGACGGTGATGACGAAGTCCAGCGGCGGTGCGCCGGGGCTGGCGAACTCGTCCCAGCTCTTGCTGCGTGCCCCTTCCGCCGGAATGCCTTCTTTTTCCAGCCGCTCCAGCGCCAGCGGATTGACGTGACCGGTTGGATGGCTGCCGGCGCTGTAGGCGCGGAAACGCCCCCTGCCGAGGTGGTTGAGCAGCGCCTCCGCCATGATGCTGCGGGCCGAATTGCCGGTACACAGAAAAAGCACGTTGTAGGTTCTCTCGCTCATTCACGGGTCTCCTGATCGCTTGCGCATTGAATCGGGGTTGATGTCGTGCAGGGGGCGCCGCTGCAACAATTCTCGGTCAGAAAGCCGATCAGCTCGTTCATCGCCTGAAAATTTGCCGAATAGATGACATAGCGGCTCTCCTGCCGTGATCTGATCAGACCGGCATGGGCGAGTTCTTTGAGGTGGAACGACAAAGATGATGGCGCAATTCCCAGCGCCTCCGAGATACTGCCCGCAGACAGGCCTCCTGGCCCGGTCTGGACCAGCAGACGGAACACCGCCAGGCGGGAATTCTGGGCAAGGGCGGCAAGCGCGGTGACGACGGACTTGATTTCCATATTTCTATGATTATGGAAATAATGAAGCAAAGCAAGAGCCTCACGACGTTCGCGCTCGGCCAGAGCCTAAGTTTCGTACAAGACCCCGCAAATGCGGGGTATCTGAGCGAGATATCTTGTTCGGCGGCGAGGCGGCCGGGGTATCCGCTCAGGCCGCGTTCTTCTGCTGTTCGTCCCTGAGGACGGCCACGGCGTCGCACGCCAGCGGGCTCAGTCCTTCCCCGCCGGCCTGGAGGTGGGCGATGATCTGCCGGCGCATCCGGGGCTCCCAGAACTTGTGCAAATGATCGACCATTCCCTGGACGGCTACGGCGTGGTCGGGCTCGGCCTGGAAAAATGCGCTGATGTTGTTTGCCATCTTGACAAGGTTTTCTTTATGCATGTGGAACCTGGGCTCCTTCTTGGCATTGTGGGTTAGAAACTCGCTGATTGTTCGTGCAGCCGGTGAGGATGGGCATAAACCACACACGTCTCGCCGCGGACGAAACCGACCAGGGTCAGGCCGGTCTCTACCGCGAGCCGGACGGCAAGGCCGGTAGGCGCTGAAATCGCCGCCAGAAAGCCGATGCCAGCCTCCGCGCATTTCTGTACCATCTCGTAGCTGGCTCGGCTGGTGACCAGGACGAAGCCTTCGTTCCGGGACGCGCGGGTTTTCGCCAAGACCCCGATCAGCTTGTCCAGGGCGTTGTGGCGGCCGACGTCTTCCCGCAAGTGAACGAGGCCCTTGCCGGGCACGACCCAAGCCGCGGCATGCACCGCGCCGGTCAACGAATTGATGTCCTGCCGCGCGCGCAATTCCTCCTGGGCGCGGCGCAGATCGGCCACCGCCACGCCGGCGCCCGTCCCGACGGGCGGAGGATGACGCACCGCCTGTTGCAGGGTCGCCGAGCCGCACAGGCCGCAGCCGGTACGGCCGGTGAGATTGCGCTCCTTGCCCGGCAGGCCGGCGAAACGTTCCTCGGTGATGCGCAGTCTCACCTCGATGCCTTCGCTGCGGTTGTGGGCGCGGACCGCCAGGATTTCGGACGGCGAGCGGACGATGCCCTCGGTCAGGCTGAAGCCGATCGCGAAATCCTCCAGGTCCAGGGGTGTCGCCAGCATGACGACATGCGGCACCCCGTTGTAGACCAGCGCGACGGGCACCTCCTCGGCCACCTCGTCGGTCTCGATGCTGGCGATCCCGTCACGCAGGCGTTTGACCGTGACCCGGCTATGGCTGGGCCGGCTTCCGTCTTCCAGGTCCCACCCACCCGGCGCGTCGTCCTCGCCGCTCGGGCACGGAACCGGATCCAAGACGGTCGCCGCCGGGCCCACCATCCCGAATCAGCCCGCCGTGGCCTTTTCCAGGAAGGACAACTGCTCTTCCGTAAAGCTGCGGAACTTCTCCTGCCACTCCGAAGGCGCATTGACCTTGGTTACCTGCACGGCGGTCACCTTGTATTCGGGACAGTTGGTCGCCCAGTCCGAATTGTCGGTGGTGATGACGTTGGCACCGGATTCCGGGAAATGGAACGTGGTGTAGACCACTCCCGGCTGCATGCGCTCGGAAACCACGGCGCGCAGCACCGTCTCGCCCTGGCGGCTCTTGATGCCAACCCAGTCGCCGTCATTGATACCGCGGTTTTCGGCGTCGTGCGGATGGATTTCCAGGCGGTCCTCCGGATGCCAGGCGGTGTTGGCGGTGCGGCGGGTCTGCGCGCCCACGTTGTACTGCGACAGGATGCGGCCCGTGGTCAGGATCAGCGGGAATTTGCTGCTGGTGCGCTCCTCGGTGGGGACGTACTCGGTCAGCATGAACCGGCCTTTCCCCCGCACGAAATGGTCGACGTGCATGGTGGGCGTGCCGTCCGGCGCTTCCTCGTTGCACGGCCACTGCAGGCTGCCGACTTCATCCAGGCGCTTGAAGCTGACCCTGCTGAAGGTCGGCACCAGGCTGGCGATCTCGTCCAGGATTTCCGAAGCATGGCTGTAGTTCATCGGATAGCCCAGCGCGTTGGCCAGCATCTGGGTCACCTGCCAGTCCTCGTAACCCGCCAGTGGCGGCATCACCCGGCGCACCGGCGAAATGCGCCGTTCCGCGTTGGTGAAGGTGCCGCTCTTCTCCAGGAAGGAGGCGCCGGGCAGGAAGACATGGGCGAACTTGGCGGTTTCGTTCAGGAACAGGTCCTGGACGACGACGCATTCCATCGCCTCCAGCGCCGCGAATACGTGTTGGGTGTCCGGATCGGACTGGGCGATGTCCTCGCCCTCGCAATAAAGGCCCTTGAAGCTGCCGTCCAGCGCCGCCGAGAACATGTTGGGAATGCGCAGGCCCGGTTCGGGGTCCAGCTTGGCGTTCCAGGCCGCTTCGAACTGGGCGCGGATCGTGGCGTCGGAGACGTGGCGGTAGCCCGGCAGTTCGTGCGGGAACGAACCCATGTCGCAGGAACCCTGCACGTTGTTCTGGCCGCGCAGCGGGTTGACGCCTACGCCTTCGCGGCCGATGTTGGCGGTGGCCATCGCCAGGTTGGCGATGCCGATGACCGTCGTCGATCCCTGGCTGTGTTCGGTGACGCCCAGGCCGTAGTAGATGGCCGCATTGCCGCCGGTGGCATAGAGCCGCGCCGCTTCGCGCAGGGTTTGCGCCGGGACGCCGGTGACGGATTCCATGGCTTCCGGAGAGTTGCGCTCCTGGGCGACGAAATCCTTCCACTTCCTGAATGAATCCACCTCGCAGCGCGCGTTCACGAAGGCTTCATCGACCAAGCCCTCCGTGACGATGACGTGGGCGAGGGCGTTGACCACGGCGACGTTGGTGCCGGGCTTGAGTTTCAGGTGGTAATCGGCCTTGATGTGCGGAGAGCGGACTATGTCGATGTCGCGCGGATCGACCACGATCAGCTTGGCGCCCTGGCGCACCCGCTTCTTCATCAGCGAGCCGAATACCGGGTGGCCGTCGGTGGGGTTGGCGCCGATGACCATGATGACGTCGGACTTCATCACCGAGTCGAAGGTCTGGGTGCCGGCCGATTCACCCAGGGTCTGCTTGAGGCCGTAGCCGGTGGGGGAATGGCAGACCCGGGCACAGGTGTCGACATTGTTGTTGCCGAAGGCGGCGCGGACCAGTTTCTGCACCAGGTAGGCTTCCTCGTTGGTGCAGCGGCTGGAGGTGAGCCCGCCGACGGAGTCCTTGCCGTACTTGGCCTGGATGCGCTTGAATTCGGACGCCGCGTAGTTGACCGCTTCTTCCCAGCTCACCTTCTGCCAAGGGTCATGGATGCTCTTGCGGATCATCGGCGAGGTGATGCGGTCCGGATGGGTCGCGTAACCGAAGGCGAAGCGGCCCTTGACGCAGGAGTGGCCATGGTTGGCCTGGCCGTTCTTGTCCGGCACCATCCGCACGACCTCGGAACCCTTCATCTCGGCCTTGAACGAGCAGCCGACCCCGCAATAGGCGCAGGTGGTGATGATCGAATGGTCGGCCTGGCCCTTTTCGGCCACGGACTTTTCGATCAGGGTCGCGGTCGGGCAGGCCTGGACGCAGGCGCCGCAGGAGACGCATTCGGAATCCATGAACGACTGGTTCTGTCCAGGGGATATCTTGGACTCGAAGCCGCGGCCGTCGATGGTGAGGGCGAAGGTGCCCTGGGTCTGTTCGCAGGCGCGGACGCAGCGGGAGCAGACGATGCACTTGGAAGGCTCGAACTGGAAGTAGGGATTGCTCAGGTCTTTCTTCGCATCGAAATGGTTCTTGCCTTCGTAGCCGTAGCGGACCTCGCGCAGGCCGACCACGCCGGCCATGTCCTGAAGTTCGCAGTTGCCATTGGCGGAGCAGGTGAGGCAGTCGAGCGGGTGATCGGAGATGTACAGCTCCATGATGCCGCGGCGGACCTGGGCCAGCCGGTCGTTCTGGGTCACGACCTTCATGCCCTCGAACACCGGTGTCGTGCAGGAGGCCGGAAGCCCGCGCCCGCCCTCGACCTGGACCACGCACAAGCGGCAGGAGCCGAACGGTTCCAGGCTGTCGGTAGCGCAGAGTTTGGGAATGTCGATGCCGATGCTGGCGGCCGCACGCATGACCGAAGTGCCTTCCGGCACGGTGGCGGTGAAGCCGTCGATTTCGAGGGTCACCATCTTGTCGGAAGCGCTGGGCGGCGTGCCGAAATCTTTGTCTTGTAATAGAGCCATGGGGCTATCTCCTCTCTTGGTCGGTGCTTGCAGGGCACCCGTCAGGGAAGGGCGGCGTCAGGCGACCTGCGCCACGCTCTTCTCGCCGAAATCTTCCGGAAAATGGTTGAGGGCACTGAGCACGGGGTAGGGCGTCATGCCGCCCAGCGCGCACAGGGAGCCGGCCAGCATGGTGTCGCCCAAGTCCCGCAACAATGCCAGATTCTTCGCCCGGTCCTGGTCGTCGATGATGCGGTCGATGACTTCCACGCCGCGGGTCGAGCCGATCCGGCAGGGCGTGCACTTGCCGCAGGACTCGATCGCGCAGAATTCCATGGCATAGCGCGCCATTTTGGCCATATCCACCGTATCGTCGAACACCACCACGCCGCCATGGCCGAGCACGGCCCAGATGGCGCTGAACGCTTCGTAGTCCAGCGGGGTGTCGAACTGGGACTCCGGCATGAAGGAGCCCAGCGGACCGCCGACCTGCACGGCGCGGATCGGGCGCCCGCTGGCGGAACCGCCGCCGTAATCGTACAGCAGCTCGCGCAGGGTCATGCCGAAGGCCTTCTCGATCAGGCCCGGGCGCTTGACGTTGCCGGCGAGCTGCAGCGGCAGGGTGCCGCGTGAGCGGCCCATGCCATAATCGGCATAGTACTTGCCGCCCTTGTCCAGGATGATCGGCACCGAGGCCAGCGAGATCACGTTGTTGATGACCGTGGGTTGGCCGAACAGACCTTCGATGGCCGGCAGTGGCGGCTTGAAGCGGACCATGCCGCGCTTGCCTTCGAGGCTCTCCAGCAGGGCGGTTTCCTCGCCGCAGACATACGCGCCGGCACCCAGGCGGACTTCCAAGTGGAAGCGCTTGCCGCTGCCGAGGATGTCATCGCCCAGGTAGCCGGCCTCGAGGGCGGCCTCGATGGCCTGGTTCAGCGCGATTTCGGCATGCGGGTATTCGACGCGGAGGTAGATGTAACCCTGGGTCGCCCCCACGGCGAGGCCGGCGATGGTCATGCCCTCGATCAGCACGAAGGGATCGCCTTCCATGATCATCCGGTCGGAGAAAGTGCCGGAATCGCCCTCATCGGCGTTGCAGACGATGTACTTTTGGTCGGCGGGGGTGTTGAGCACCGTCTTCCATTTGATGCCGGTGGGGAAGGCGGCGCCGCCGCGGCCGCGGAGGCCGGAAGCCGTCACTTCCTCGACGATGGCGGCCGGGTCCAGCCCCAACGCGTTGCGCAATCCGCGGTAGCCGTCGTGGGCCAGGTAATCGTCCAGGCTGACCGGATCGGTGATGCCGACCCGGGCGAAGGTCAGGCGCTCCTGGTTCTTGAGGTAAGGAATCTCTTCCGTGGGGCCCATGCACAACGGATGCGCCTTGCCTTCGAGGAAGCCGGCGTCGAACAGGCCGGCGACGTCGCCCGGCTGCACCGGCCCGTAGGCGACCCGGCCGGCAGGCGTGGCGACCTCCACCAGAGGTTCCAGCCAGTACAGGCCGTGCGAGCCGTTGCGGACCAGATCGATCGGGAGATTGCGCTTGGCGGCTTCCATCTGGATGGCGCCGGCCACCCGTTCGGCGCCGAGGCCGAGAGCGCTGGAGTCGCGGGGGACGTAGACGGTGGTCATGCGGCGAACTCCCTCAATTCATTGATGATCGCGTCGAAGCTCTGCGGGGTGACACGGCCGTGCACTTCGTGGCCGATCATCATCGATGGCGAGCAGGCGCAATTGCCGAGGCAGTACACGGGTTCCAGGCTGAAGGCGCCGTCTGCCGTGGTTTCGTGGTAATCGATGCCCAAACGCGCCTTGATGTGCGCCTCCAGCGCCTCGGAATTCATCGCCTGGCAGGATTCGGCCCGGCACAGGTGGATCGTGCGCTTGCCCGGCGGGGTGGTCCGGAAATAGTGGTAGAAGCTGATGACGCCATGAACTTCGGCACGCGAAAGATTCAGTGCCTTGGCGATCTGCGGAACCGCGTCTTCCGGAATGAAACCGATACGGTCCTGGATTCCGTGAAGAATGGGCAAAAGCGCCCCCGGCATGGATTTCTTCTGTTCGATGACTTCCGTCACCGCATCGCGATCCCATTCGGTCTGCGTCATGGTGCGTCTCGTGAGTGCCTAACGAAATAGTTGATCAAAGTAGTATGGATTTATAGCACAACGGCAATCCGGTGCAATAGGCTTTAACCCAAAAATTAAAGCACTTTTATCCTGCCTGCTCAATGACGTATAGGCTCGTCGCTCAGCGTTTCGCCAGCAGTCTGGCGATTCTCGAATCCTCAAAACCCTTGTTATTCGTCGGGGGTTCACAGGATTTCAGCCATGCCGACGCCGTTTCGGAAAGCTGTTCGCTTTGGCGTCCCAGGTGATCCAGGCATTGGGAAACTCCCTGGCCGATTTCATTCAGTCCGACCTCCAGACCACTGCGGATCCCGCGCAGGGCCGCGCGTTCGGCGGATGGCTTGAGTAGGCGGTACAGCAGGTAAGGCAGTAGCCAGGCCAGGGCGATCAACAGGCCGCTGTGCACGGCGAAATCGACGCCCAGGTAACCCAGATGCTCGGTGCTGCTGCGGTAATAGAAGGTGACCACGTTGAACGTGACCCAGCCGGCCGCAGCCAGCGGCAGGAGCGAGGCGAGCACCCAGCAGAGCCGGTAGAGCACGCGCTGCAGCCGGTTGCCCGGACGGGCGAGGGCGCCGCGCAGCCGCTCCTCGACCCGCCTGCCTACGGTTGGCGCAGCGCCGTCCCTGAAAGGTGCCAGCGCCTGCTGTAAGGGTTGTCGCGGCAATTGCCGCGTGTCGGCATCGACGGCGAGGGCCGCGAGAGCGTCTTCCCAGTGCTGTTGCGCCCACGGATCCCAGACGGCATTGACGGACGGGGTGGCCCGGCCGGCCGTGGGCTCAGGCGGATTCAGCGATTTGAGGCGGCCCTGCAAAAATTCAGTGGCGGCTCGCTCCGTCACCCAGGCGAGTCCGCCTTCGATCTCGCCTTGACTCACCTCCCATTGCGCCTCCCAGCGGGCACGCAGCGCGTCCCATGCTGGACGTTGCTCCAGGCGCGCCTTGATCAAGTCGAGGCGCGTCTGCAGCTGCCGGATGCGGTAGGCCAGCGCCTGGGCGTCGACCTGGTCGACCAAGTGCTTGTCCGCCAGCTCTTCGATCAGTCGCTCCAAGGCGGCGAAATCGTCCGCCCCGGCGGGCGCGCCGTCGTCGCTGGCGCATTGGGTGCGGAACAGGTAGGGCTCGGCGAAACCGCCTTCCTTCAACAGTCCGAGGAAGTCCTGGATCTGGACGGGGTCGCCGTGGTCCCACTGGTTCATGACGAAGGCCCAGGCGTGGGTGCCGCGTTCCTGCATCAGCATCCGCCAGCCGCAATCGTCGCGGTAGCGTTCCGGGCTGACCACATAGATCAGCAAATCGATGTGCGGCAGCCAGCGCAGCGCCAGATCCCGGTTGGAGGGCTCGGCGCTGTCGATGTCCGGCATGTCGACCCAGACCAGCCGGCGCAAGGCATCGTTGTGGTGGTGGGCCAGCCTGACGCGGTCCAGGGGCACGCTGGTCGGAAACCGGTCGAGCCGCACCGATTCGTGGGCATAGAGCGACACCTCGCGTGAGGTTGGCCGTTCGACGCTGACTCTGGCCACGGCGTCCCCGGCGAGGCGGTTGAGCAGCGAACTCTTGCCGACACCGGTGCCGCCGAAAAAGCCGACCACCAGAGGCCGGTGGACGCTGCCGTCGAACAGTGCGCCGGGCCCCGGCTCATCCTGGTCGCCGAACGGCTCGACATCCTCGCGGGCTAGCCAGCCGGCGTGCGCCAGCGCCTGTGCCCAGGCGACAACTTCGCTCCGGAGGGTGGAATAGTCCTGCTGATTCATGATTTCCGGGATGGGCCGGCGAGTTCCCGCTCCGCTGCTTCGATGGCGTCGACGGGAATGAAGAAACCGGTGTCGTAAGGCATGTCTTCGGGCAAACGGAGGAGAGTTGCCGCGAGATGATCCTCGAACAATCCGCTCACCGCGGCGGCCTGGCGTCTTTTCAGGTCCTCGGCGGCGCGCTGGACGTAATGGCCCAGCGCGCTCTCGGTCAGCAGCGAGGTGAGCGACAGGATGGCCGGGGCGATCACGAAATCCTGCAGCCCGATTCCGCCCGTGTGCAATCCCACCGCCAGCGCCGCGGCGTCGGTGGTGACGCGGGTGGCCCTGAGGCTGTTGAGCACCGCCGGATGTTCACGCAAACGGTCGTACAGCGCATGCGCCGTGTTTTCGACTTCCGGCTCGAAGTCCCGCGCGTAGGCCGAGGCCGCCTGCGAGAAGCGCTCGATAGCGGCGGGTTGCCGCTGGCCGAGTTCGCGCCCCAACGCCAGCCACCACGGCCGCGTGTCGGCAGCGTTCTCGGCCATGTCGGCCGCCTCCTGGCGCAGCGTGAGCATGACGTGCGAGGCGGCCTGGCGCAGCACCGACTGCTCGCTGCCCAGATTTGCGGCATCGGGCCGCCAGCGGCGCCCGATCTGCCCGATCTGCCGCATCGGCCAGGTCATGATCCGCCGCATCTGCGTCAGCACCCGCGCGATGCCGGGGATTTCCAGCAAGGTCAGCAGCTCGGCCAGGGCCCGCTGGAAGGTTTCGTAATGGTGGGGGTGGTCAAGATAGTCGCGGCGGTAGATCCGGTTCGCGGAAGCCACCGCCCGGCCAACCAGGGCGCGCCATTCCCGTTGGGCTTTCTGTTCCATGCGGACCGGTTCGAGCCAGCGCTCCCAATTGGCTTGTATAAACCTTCGCAACGCCGTGACTTGACGCGTCCTGTCCGGTTGCCGGAGGAAGGTTTGGGCCGCTGCGACCAGCGAATCCACACCGGGAGGCTCGGTGGCGCCCCCGCCAAGATAGGGCAGGGAGACGATCGGGGGTGTCGCATCGCGCCTTGCTTGGCGCCATTTTTCGCTCAGCGAACGCACCAGCGTTTCCGCTGCCGCGGCGGGCGTCTTGTTCAGGCAAATGAGGCTGGGGATGCCGAGCGGCTCGATCATGGCCAGCAGCTCCCATACCGACTGGTCGGCATACTTGTCCTTGCTGAGTACGCAGACAAGCAGGTCCGACAGGGCGATGGCCCGGAGCAGTCCGCCCCGGTACCGTTCCGAATCGATCGAATCGAAATCCGGTGTGTCCCAGACGACGACGGGGACGCCCAGCCGGGGAGCGTCGGCACGGGCCGACTCGAGGCCGAAAAACCGGAAATCCTCGGCAGGCAGATCGGAGATGCGCCTCGCCTGCAGCGGTTCGAAGTACCGATGCAGAGCGGAAAGGGTTTCGTCAGCGCAGCCATAGGCAAATCCCTGCGGATGGCGGGTGAATCCTGCAAGGGGACTGGCCACGGCGGCATTCGCGCCCAGCAGCCAGTTGATCACGGAGCTCTTGCCGGCCTGCGTGGGGCCGATGACGGTGATCTGAGGCGGCGTCTCGCTCGAACCGAGCCAGCGTAACCGCAGATTCGCCAGCTGGATCGAATGCAGGTTCCGGCGATGGTCCGTCGGCCGGACAGCCCCGGTTTGGGCCAAATGGTCGTCCTTGCGCACGTAACAGTTTTCCAGCCTTGCCAGGAACTGGCGCAGAGCCGGGCCGCAAGGACCGTCGCCGGAACCCACGACCAAGGCGTTGCGGGGCGGGCTTTCCTTTCGCATCAAGAGTCCCTCCCCGGTGCCGCGGGAAGCTGAATACGGCCGGGCGTTTCCGGAGTGCGATACGCTGAGCTGGAGTCCATGAGCAATGAGGTGGTCAGGAGGGCCGGGGCGAAGCCGGCCTGTGCGTCGGGGAATTTTAGCGCGTTTGAGCCCGCCATTACCGGTTTTCCCGCAGCAGCACGTCTTTGGCCTGATTGATCTTGGCCGCGAGATAATCCGAACCTCCTCGGTCGGGGTGCAGCTTCTGCATCAGCCGCCGATGGGCTTCGACGACGGCATCGCGTTGCGCGCCTTCCTTCAAACCCAGGATCGCCAAGGCTTCGGAGCGGCTCATCTTGCCTGACGCGAAAGAGCCGGTGCCGGCATCGTCCGCACCCGCACCGGTACCCGCCCGCCAGCCAGCACCCATCACCCGGTCCAAGTAAGCGCCCAGCAGGCGGGCGGACTCGGCATCGGCCCGTGTCAGTTCGGCGTGGAGCTGCCGCAATTCGGCCGGACTCAAATCGTAGAGCTGGCGGCCTGCCTGCCGTCCGGCGAGTATTTCGCCGCGGATTTCTCCCGTGGTCCGGTCCAGGCGCATGCGGAGGAACGGCGTTTCCACCACCGATGCCTCCGCGGCGTCGAAGGTTTTCCGGCGCCACAGGCGTTGCAGGACGGGCAGCAGGGGAAGCAATGCCGGGAGCAGCCGAAGCAAGACCGCGAATACGGCACCCGCCAGCGGCAGGACCCAGCCCAGGCGGCCGGTCGCGGCCAGCCCGACGAACAAAAGCAGGATGAGCCATGGTGCCATTCGGCGAAAGCCGCCGGCCAGGGCGGGACCCAGCGCCCGCAGCAATGCCCCCAGAGCAGGCAGGACGAGCAGCAGGATCAGAAGCAGCAGGACGATCTGGATCAAGGCTGGCGCAACTGCCGGGTCAGCTCGGGTATTGCCGCGTCCCCGCGTCCCGCCAGCGCCTGCATCGACCGGATGCCGCCCGCGGCGTAAACGGCGACGGCACGAAGCAGTCGGGCAAGACGGTCCGGGCTGCCTGCGTCGAAGCGCGCATAGGCACCGCCGCTCAATCGGGCAATTCCCCGGAAAACCGTCTCGACTCCCGGATCATCGCCTTCCTGGAACATAAAGACGCGGACCCCTTGCAGGCCCAGCTGGCCCGCCAGGGCAAAGAGCGGTTCCTCGTCCTCTTCCCATGCATCTCCGATGAATACCAGGGCATTCACCCGTTCCCGCCGATGTTCGGCCAGCGCATGGCGCAACACGCGATCCACCTGGGTATAGCCGCTGACACAGCCGATGCGCTCCATTTCCGTCCGCAACGCCTGTGCCGTGGTATGCCAGGGGAGCGTTTCGAAACCATCGAATCCCCGGTAATAGCAGAGCTGGATGGCGAGCCCGCCGGCCTCTGCCGCGACCTCGAACATCTGGGCTTGGAGCCGGCTGGCCCATCGCCAGGTGGGCTCGCGGCTCGCGGTAGCGTCGAGAGCGAAGATCAGACGGCCAAGGCTTGGCGCCGGCTTGAGTTGCCGAACCGCGGTCATTTCCGCCAGGAAGGCGTCGACTCGGGAAGCGTTTCCCCGCACCGCCGGCGGTTTTTCGTTCATGCCATACCTCAGGGTCGATCAGCGATTCGCGGGTATTTTCTGGTCATACCGCACAGTGTACCGGAGACGCCGCCGGCGGTTGAGTCCCGGCCGGGGGACGCGCCTTGTTCGATGATGGTGCGACATGGTAACGTGCGCGTACCCTGGGAAGGGGGAGACTTGATCCCAAAGAGGAGGTAATAACGAATGTCTAACGAAAACAATGGCGAAGGAAGCGCTAAACAAAGCATTTTAGACACGCTCAAGGCCAATCCGAAAGCGCTGTATGCGGCAGGCGGGGCCCTGGTCGTCATCCTGCTCGCCTTGGCCATGGGCGGCGGCGGGACCGGGGAGGTCCAGGTCAAGACCGCGGTCCAGGTCGGCCAGACGGTGGTGGTGTCCAACCCCAACGTCGGCGATTCCCAGTTGACCGCGGCGCCGGGATTGATGAACGTCGCGTCCGGCGAAGAAGAGAACGACGAGCAAAAAGTCTGCGTGGTGAAATCGGGCACCCGGGCGACGGTGGAAGAAGAAACCATCGTGGGCGCTCTGCCCTTCGTGAAGCTGAAGATTCTGGATGGCCCCTGCGAAGGCAAGAGCGGCTGGACTTCCAAGGTCAACGTGTCCGTGAATTGAAGGCGGTGGGCGATGGGCCGGGGCCGGGACTGAACCTCCCCATCGCCGCTCCAGCACAACGTTTGTCCGTTCAGCCAGACCCATCTAGGACAGATCGCGTAGAACGTCGGCGGGGCTGGTACCGACGACTCTGCCCGCACTCCATCGTCCCGCAAACCCCACGCTCAATGCGCCGAGGCAGGGCGCGACGAACCAAAGCCAAGGGTGGGCGTGCGGCGTCAGATTCATCACTCGGGAAAATACCACGGCGCCGACCGATTCCGCGCAGGCGACGGCAAGGATACCGGCGAGAAACCCCAAGCTCGCAAACTCTATCCACTGGCTCGTTTGTAGAAGCGACGCGTCTGCACCGACGGCCCGTAGCAGCGCATCCTCCCGCATCCGCTCCTCCGCCGTGGCATGCACCGCCCCGAACAGGACCGTGAAACCGGCGACCACGGCAAAACCCAGAACGACTTCAACCGCCAGCGTCACCTGTTGCAGAATGGCCTGAAACTGCTTCAGCAGAGCATCGACATCCAAGAGGGTCATGGCCGGAAACGCTTTGACCAGGGCGTTGAGCACCGCGGTCCGCTCCTGCGCAACGTGGAAGCTGGTCAGATAGGTGCGCGGCTGGTCCTGCAGGCTGCCGGGCGAAAAAATCACATAGAAATTCGGGGTCATCGAGTCCCAGCGAACGCTGCGCAGGCTTTCTACCCTCGCTTCGATCTGCGTGCCGGCGACATCGAACGTCAGGCGTGCGCCGAGGCGGATGCCCAGTTCACCGGCGAGCTTCTCCTCCACGGATACGCGCAGGGGCCCTTCCGACCACCAGCGCCCCTGGACGATGCGGTTGCCGGATGGCACGGCCTCGCTCCAGGTGAGGCTGAGATCCCGCTCGATGGCGGCTTCCGCCTGCGAATCCTTCGGCGCGAGCAGCCGCACATCGGTTCCGTCCACCTGAATCAGCCGTCCGCGAACGATGGGATAGAACTCGCTGCTTTCGATCGACTCAGCAGCCAAGAACTGCCGGAACCGGTCGAGTTCGGTATCCTGCAAATTGAGCGCGAAAAAGTTCGGCGCATCGGCCGGAAGTTGCCGCTTCCACTCGGACACGAGTTCGTTCTGCACGATGTAGCTGACCAACATGGCGGCCATCGCCAGGCCGAAGCCGATGATCTGAAACGAGGCGAGACGCGGCCGGCGCAGCAGATTGTGGAAGCCGAGACGCCAGACCAGAGGGCGCCGCCGCATCAGCGCAGGCAGCCGCCGCAGAATGTAGCCGAGGCAAAAGCGAAACCCCGTCAGAACCAACACCCCGCCCCCAAGGATGAGTGCCGCCAGCAGGGGATCGCGGGCGGGACGCAGCAGGAGAATTCCCAGCGCCGCGACAGCCAGCCCCAGGCTCAGCCAGACGCCGGGCGGCGTCGGCACCCGGTCGCGCCGCAACACCCGCAAAGGTGGCACGCGCATCAGTCCAGGCAAGGGTGGAACGGCGAATCCTGCCAGGATGACCAGCCCCATGAGCGGCGCGACCAGCAACCCCTCGAGCCCGGGCTGGGCCAGGCTGTGGGGCAGGAGCCCCGCGACCGTTCGGGCCAGGCCGGCCTGGATGAGATCACCCAGGACGCTGCCGAGTATCGCACCAGGGACGCCTACGATCGCCAGGACGAGGGCGTAAATCGTCAGGATGTCGTTTTTCCCGGCTCCCAGGCATTTGAGCAGGGCGGTGGTATCGGCATGGCGCTCGGTGTAACGCCAGGCGCTCATGCCGATCGCCACCCCGGCAATCAGCACGACCATCACGCTGGTCATGCCCAGATAGCGTTCGGCACGGTTCAGCGCCGTGCCGACCTCGGGACGGTCCTCATGCACATCCAGCAGTCGATCGCCGTGCTGCAATTGCGGCTTGAGCCAGGTCTTGAACCGTCTCACCGAGGCATCTTCGCCAGCGAACATATCGTAGTAATGCACCCGGCTGCCGGGCCGGATGACCTGCGTGGCCGGCAGATCCGCCAGGTTCATGAGCACGCGGGGTGACAGGCTGTAAAGATCGCCGCGCCGGTCCGGTTCGTGGGTAAGGATCCGTTCGATACGGAACTGCGCGGAGCCCACGGTGAGCGACGAGCCGATCGTCAGGCCGAGGGTGCCGAGCACCCGCGGCTCGACCCACGCCGTCCCTGCCGGCGGAACGCCCGCTTCCACCTGTTCGGCCGCCGTTTCCGCGGCGCGGGTGCGGAGTTCGCCGCGCAAGGGATAGGCCGTACTCACCGCCTTGATCCCGGCCAGCAGAATTTGCTCGTTTTCCATGAGTACGCTGGGGAATTCGACGCTGGCCGCATGCGTCAAGCCCAGCGTCTGCGATTTCTCGACCCACGCCGCCGGAATCCGGCGATGACTCGCCAGCGTAAGGTCCCCGGCGATGAACTCCGCCGCATGGTCGACCATCGTGCGGGCCAGCCGTTCACCGAACAGCTGGGTCGCAGCCGTGGCGGCAACCGCGATCACCAGCGCAGCCAGCAGGATGCCGAGTTCGCCTCCCCGCCAGTCGCGCCTGGCAAGACGCCAGGCCAGCCGGAAATTGCGGGAAGGGGTCATGACTCGAGAATCCGCCCGGCTTCCAGCCGGATCAGGCGATCGCAACGCGAGGCGAGGCGTGCGTCGTGCGTCACCAGCACCAGGGTCGTGCGGTGCTCGTGGTTGAGATCGAACAGCATGTCGATGACGGTCTGGCTGGTGCGGTTGTCCAGGTTTCCGGTCGGTTCATCGGCGAACAGGATTGCCGGCACGGTGACGAAGGCGCGGGCCAAAGCCACCCGCTGCTGCTCACCGCCGGACAGCTGGCGGGGATAATGGCCGAGGCGATGCCCGAGACCGACCCGTGCCAGCATCTGGCGGGCCCGGTCCTGGGCGTCGTCGAGACGGCCGGCGAGTTCCAGCGGCAGCATGACGTTTTCCAGGGCGGTGAAGCTCGGCAGGAGTTGGAAGGACTGGAATACGAACCCGACTGTTTGGGCCCGCAGGCGCGCCAGCGCGTCTTCGTCGAGCCCGGAAAGGCACCGGCCGTCGAGTTCGATCTCGCCGTCGGATGGCCGATCGAGCCCGGCGAGCAGGCCGAGCAGGGTCGACTTGCCGGAACCGGAGGTGCCGACGACCCCGACGCTCTCCCCCTGTTTGATCGCCAAGTCCACACCTGTCAAGATATCGACCCTTTCACCGGCGCTCTCGACCCATTTGCCCACCCGTTTCGCCATGATCAAAGCGCGTTCGTTCCTCGGTCCGGCATCGTTGCTGTTCTCGTCCATCACGTCTGGTTTCATCTTGGGAATTTCCCACCCCGCCCAATCCGCAGAGGCGGCCTCGGTGCTCGTGCTCGGCGACAGCCTCAGCGCCGCCTACGGCCTGGCGGATAGCAGCAAGGGCTGGGTCGCATTGTTACAGGAAAAACTGCGGGCCCGGAACATCGCGGTGGTCAATGCCAGCATTCCGGGCGATACCAGCGCCGGCGGACGGGCTCGCCTGGCGCCGGCGCTGGCCGCGCACCACCCCCGGATCGTGATCCTGGAACTCGGCGCCAACGACGGTCTGCGCGGACTGCCGCCGTCGACATTGAAGGCCAATCTCGGTGCGATGGTCGACCAGGCCCGATCGGCCGGGGCACAGGTCTTGATCCTGGGAATGAAACTGCCACCAAACTACGGCAACCGCTATGCGGAAGCCTTTGAGCGGGTCTATGACGACCTCGCCAAGGAGAAAAAAGTGGAGGTACTGCCATTCTTCCTGGACGGGGTAGGGGGCAACGACCACCTGGTGCAGCCCGACGGCCTGCATCCGAATGCCGAAGCGCAGCCCATCCTGATGAACAATGTACTCGACAGACTCGATCCGATACTGACTTCAATCAAATGACCATGACGACAGAGGAACTCATTGCCCGTGTTCGAAAAGGCGAGCGCATTGCCTTCCAGGATACGATCCAGGCCATCGACTCGGCCTACCACTTCACTCCTACCGAGTTTCGCAACGGGGTGGGAGACGACATGGTGATCAATCCGGCCGGCGCGAACTCGGGTTCATGCAAGATTTTCGGCTTCGCCCAACTGCATCGGCTTTCCGCCGAAGAAACTCTTGCGTTGTTCGGCGACTACTACTGGCAGGACGTGCTCGCGCATCCGGCGGGCGATGATCATCGCAACATCCGGACATTCATGAAATACGGCTGGGACGGAATCGGCTTTCAGGCGATACCCCTGACACCACGCTGATCCGCTAGCCGTGCCTGGCGTTCCGGCTGAGCGCGGACAGCGCAGCACCGCGCTTGCCGGCGCTTTTCCGTGATGGTCCCAGCTTCGCGCCGTCGAGGCTTGAGGCCAGAATGGCGGCGCTCTCGACCGGCAGCAACACGTCGTAGCTCCGTTTGGGCGGTCGCACGTCGGGTCTGAGGGCTGGGTTCATCTTGAAAAACTCCTGCTCGGGGAGTCCCGAGCCGGCGACGACCTCGGCCACCCGCACCTTGGAATCGACCTCCACCCTTGCCAGGTAGGGCTTATCCTGGATATTCCGAAGCTTCACCCCATAGCCTTCCGGATTGGCGATGATGCTGGACAACGCCAGGATCCGCGGCACGTAGGCGCGGGTTTCCGCCGGCAGGTCGAGCGCCCAGAAATCACCGTCGCGGCCGGCTTTGAGGCTGGCCGCGACCGCCCGCTGCACTGCGCCTTCGCCCGCATTGTAGGCCGCCAGGGCCAGCAGCCAGTCGCCCTTGAACACGGTGCCGAGATGCTTCAGGTAAGACAGGGCCGCGGAAGTCGACGCATGGATGTCGTAGCGGCCATCGTAGGATTGATCCACGGTAAGTCCGTGCTCCTCGCCCGTACTGCGTACGATCTGCCACAGGCCGGCGGCATCGCGGGACGAGAGGGCCTGGGTGTCGAACGCGCTTTCGACCATGGGGACGACCAGCACGTCCATGGGCAGTCCCTTGCGCTCGATTTCGCTCGCCAGATAGTGCAGGAAGGGCTCGCCGCGTCTTGCCAGCACGTCGAGGTATGCCGGATTGCGCGCGATCGACTCGATCTCGGCATCCACCGCCTCATGCCGGATGTCGTCCAGGACCAGATGCTGCCGGATATGTTGCCAGAGGCCATCCCTTCCCGGCCGGTCGGGGCTGGACTTGACCAGACGCAGACTGGGCAAGCCCCTGCCTTTCCGGCCTTTGCCTCTTTGCGGGCTTGCGATGCCGGATGGCTTTCCGGAAGGCTTCTCGCCGTCCCAAAGACGGCTTGCGAGCCGGTCCTGAAGAAGCGCCAAGTCCGATGGCAGACGAAGATACGCCTGGTCGTCCGGCTTTGGAGGCTTCGATTCGACATGGCGATGCGGCATCGAATGCTGGCCGGCCGGCGGTAGGGTGTGCGCACAAGCGGCCAAGAGGGGCGGGAAGGTCAGCGCGCCGACCAGTCGGCTCGCTCTTCGCAGCAACGCGGACCGCCCTCTGCGTCCAGCGACGGCGGACGCTGGGGGCGGATGTCGTTTGGTCATAAGCTTATGAGTATTTTGGACAGAAGTCGGTGATCCATATCTTATGATCACCGATTTTGCCCGAAACACCCGGCCGCGACAAGCTTGTATCTTGAAACCAGGCAGCTCTCACTGCTTCTTCACCATTTGGCGGATTTCAACCGGTGCCGCCCGGCCGGCTGCTGATACTTTGTCATATATTTCGTCGAAAGCCAGTTTGCACAACGGTAATTCTTCGCGCAAACGGTCGTAACCGGTATGATCGAACATCCGTCTAAAATCGGCGCGACTCAGAGTTGTTTTTGCATAAAGCGCCTGATAACCCTTGTGCTGCAGCACGAACTGTTCGAGTCTGCCCAGCACCTCCCTTGCATCCGCGTCTTTCTTCTTCAGCGTGCCGTAGGCGCCGATATCCACGAACAGTTCGTCCTCGACGCCGTCTTCGTCGCGGAAGGGATGGACGGAACCCCTGTTGGAGTCGTTACGCCATATCGACATAGGGGAAAGCCAGAGAGGATAGAGTGCGGTTTCTTCATCGAAATGGTCGATGGATTTCTTCAGGTATCGGATGGGCATGAGCATGTCCTGAATCATCTGATGGCGTTCCCTCAGCTCCCGCGTGGTTTCGGTTTCCGTATATTTCAGAAGCTCGATCCTGGGTGGCAGCGCCCAGCCCAGGAGCATCCGGAACATCGGATGATTGCCGAAGGGTATGACGTCTTCCATCATCCAAAAATAGCCCCGCGTGTGGCGGTGAAAATAATCCTTCAGCGGGATATATTCATTGCCATTCCGGCCTGTTTTCAGATAAGTCTCTACATGCTTGAAAAACCATGGTTTGTACCAGCGGTTCAGGGGGTTGATCGGGCCATCGCTGCCGGCTTCGTCAGTCAATCTGCCGTACATGACGACTGCGCGGTCTCTGCCGTAGACTATCCCTTCCACGAAATCGTTATCGGCGTTGCGGGACGCCCGCTCGAACAGCCTTGTCATCTCGTCCAGAGAAAATACCGGCTGGTAATGTAATCTGACATATCGTTTCGACGGTATTATCTTCAACTCGGCTGCCACGAGAAAGCCGAGCGTGCCGTGACTCCATGGAATCTGATCAAATAATGCCGGATTTTCGGAACGACTGCAGCGAACGAGCTTCCCCTCCGCGGTTACGATTTCGAAAGATTCGCATATATGCTGAAAGAGCCCGAACTTGTGGCTGCTGGTTTCGATCCCGAAGCCCATGATCAAGCCCCCCACGGTCAAATCGTTCAGCTCCGGAACAACGGGGAGCATCCACCCCTTCGACCTCAGGCGGGAGGATATCTGCCCCATGGTGACGAGCGGCTCGACCCTGACGACACGGCGTGATGCATCGATTTCCAATATGTCATACAGATCAAGATAGATTTTTCTGTGAGAATACTTATATCGAGGCACGAGTTCGCTCATGCTTTTCCACCCGGATCGTCCGGTACACAGCTTTTCCTTGCAGCCTTGATCTTTCCAGAGATCGATCTGACGGATCACCGCCATGACTTTGGCATCATGCTGAGCTGGCGCGCTTTGCAAAAGAAACGTCCAGCGATTTCTAAGATTCACATATGCGGCATAGATGACGGAGATCGGTAACAGGAACAGCGTGGCGAAAATGCCGCGGTGATGCGTCAGGACATATTCGAGCATGCGACCGGAAAGGCGGGAAACGTGTTTCATTACTTCGTTGCTTTGACTGGCTTGGCGAGAATAGCCTCAAGCGGCCATGCTCCGCTTGCCGAAGCATGGGTTGCAGCGGTCAAAGCATCCCAAGCTGCAGCTTGGCGACTTCCGACATCATGTCGCGGCCCCAGGGGGGGTCGAACACGACGCTGACCTCCACCGCGGACACCGACGGCAGATTTTTCACCAGGCTTTCGACGTCGCTCTGCAGCACGGGGCCCATGCCGCAGCCGGGTGCGGTCAGGGTCATGACGATTTCGACCTTGAAGCCGTCCGCGCCGTCCGGGATGACGCGGCAGGCATAGACCAGCCCCAGGTCGACGATGTTGACCGGAATCTCCGGGTCGTACACCGTGCGCAGGACTTCCCACACGTTCTTTTCCACCGATTCGGCGTCGGCCTCGGGGCTGATGCCGGGCATGAGGGGCGGTTCCTTGCCCAGCGCGTCGGCGTCCATGCCGGCGATCCGCGCCATGTAGCCGCGCTCGGTGGTGACCGTGAAGTTCCCGCCCAGCGACTGGAACAGGCTGACGACCTGGCCTTGCGCCAACACGCAAGGGGTGCCGTCGGGAATCTGAACCGCATTGACATCTCGCCGCAGTACGATGTCTTCACGTCCGTACATGCTGAAATTCCTCCTCGATGACGGATGGTTCGACTGCTGCGCGGGCGATTCGCTCGCCGTTGAGGTAGGGACTGTCGCTGCGCATCAGGTCGATGAAATAAGGGGCAAGCACCGCCGGGTCGGCGCCGGCTTCGGCGGGAAAGGCCTTACGCCGCAGGCGTGTGCGGATCGGGCCGGGCGCGAACAGGTTGACCCGCAGGGTGCCGGCACCGTCGTACTCGTCCGCGAGAACGAGCGCGAAGGCTTCCAGGCCTGCCTTGGCGACGGCATACGGTCCCCAGTAGCCACGCCGACGTTCGGCTTCGGTGTCGGTGACGACGACCACGGCGGCAGCTTCCGTGTTCGTCAGCAGGGGCAGCAGGGTCCGGGTCAGGCGGAAGGCGCCGGTCAGGTTGACATCGAGCGCCTGGCTCCACTGAGTCTCGGTGACGTCCCGTAGCGGGCCCAGATAATCCATGTGCGCGGCGCAATGGATCAGCCCGTGTAACGCGCCGAACCGGGATTCGATCGAGCCCGCGATTGTCGACAGTGCTTCGGGAGCCGCGGCGGCCAAGTCCAGCGGTGCCAGGAGCGGTTCGGGTCCGCCCCGCTGGACGATGCGGTCGTAGGTCGACTCCAGCCGGGCGAGGGTGCGGCCCAGCAGGATCACCGTCGCGCCGGCGCCGGCGCAGGCTTCCGCGGCCAGGGAGCCCAGATCGCCGCCCGCGCCGGTAACCAGGACGATGCGGCCGTCGAGCGTAGGCTTGGAGGTATTCATGGTGCGGCTGGCGTTCAACAGCCCCCCTGGTTTTCCGTCCCGGGCTTGTGGAAAGCTGCCAGGTAATTGACGCCGATGTCGGATGTCAGGTGGAACTGGCCGGTGATCGGGTTGTAGCCGATGCCTTCCAGGCCGGCCAGCTCCAGGCCGCGGCCGCGCGCCCAGCGGCTCAGTTCGGAGGGACGGATGAAGCTGCTGAAATCATGGGTGCCCCTTGGGATCATGCGCAGCAGGTATTCCGCGCCGACGATGGCCAGGAGATAGGCCTTGAGGTTCCGGTTCAGGGTCGAAAAGAACACGGTGCCGCCGGGCTTGGCCAGTCTGGCGCAGGCGGCGACCACCGACGCAGGTTCCGGCACGTGCTCCAGCATTTCCATGCAGGTCACGACGTCGAAGGCGCCGGGCTGCGAGTCCGCCAATTCCTCGGCGCTGATCCGCCGGTATGTCACGGCCAGGCCGGATTCCCGGGCATGCGCTTCGGCGGCGCCGAGGAGGTCCTCGCTGAGGTCGATTCCCAAAGCATCCGCACCGCCCTTGGCGAGCGCTTCGGTAAGGATGCCGCCGCCGCAGCCCACGTCGACCGCCTTCCGGCCCGCCAGGGAGACATGCGCCTGGATGAACTGCATCCGCAGGGGGTTGATGGCGTGCAGGGTCTTCAGCTCGCCGTCCGGCTCCCACCAACGGTGGGCGTGGGAGCCGAATTTCTCGATTTCGCCGATATGGACGTTGTCGGTTGCCATGAGTCTTAGCCGGTCAGGAGTGGTGGATCAGTTTGTCTCGCCAGTTCAGCGTCTTTTCGCGGATTTCCTGCGTGTCCAGCGTCAGCAGCTCGCGTTTCTTGAGCACATGGCGCCCTGCCACCCAGACGTCGGTGACCTGCTGGCGGCCGGCGGCGTAGATCAAGTCGGAAATCGGATGGTAGATGGGCAGAGACTCGACGTGTTCCAGGCCGATGGCGACCACGTCGGCGGACTTGCCGATCGTCAGCGAGCCGGTTTCCGCCGCCAGTCCCAAGGCCGCTGCGCCGTTCAACGTCGCCATCCGCAGGGCCTGATGGGCGGGGAGAGCGGTGGCGTCGTTCGCCACGGCCTTGGCCAGCAGCGCAGCGGTGCGGGTTTCGCCGAGCAAGTCCAGATCGTTGTTGCTGGCCGCGCCATCGGTGCCGAGAGCGACGTTGACGCCCGCGGCCAGCAGCTTGGCGGCGGGGCAGAAGCCGCTGGCCAGCTTCAGGTTGGATTCGGGGCAGTGCACCACGCTGGCGCCGGTTTCGGCCAGGCGCGCGATCTCGCCGTCATCCAGCTGGGTCATGTGGACGCCGATCAGGTGCGGCCCGACCAGGCCGAGCTGATCCAGCCGTTTGAGCGGGCGCATGCCGTACTCCCGTCCGCTCCGGTGGATTTCGTCGGCGGTCTCGTGGAGATGGATGTGCACCGGGCAGTCCAGTTCCTCCGACCAGGTACGGATCCGCGTCAGCGGATCGTCGCTCACGGTGTAGGGGGCGTGCGGCGCGAACACCGTGGTGATCAGCGGTTCGTGGCGGTAGTCGTCGCGCAGGGCCAGTCCTTTGCGGAGATAGTCGTCCGCGTCGGCGGCCCAGGCGGTGGGGAAATCCACCACGATCATGCCCACCGCCGCCCGCATGCCGGCCCGGACCGCTTCGCGCGCCACCACCTCGGGAAAGAAGTACATGTCGTTGAAGCAGGTAACGCCTCCGCGAATCATCTCCGCCATCGCCAGCTGCACGCCGTCGCGGACGAAGGCTTCGCCGATCCATTTCTGCTCCAGCGGCCAGATGTGCTCCTGCAACCATTGCATCAGCGGCAGGTCGTCGGCGACGCCGCGCAGCAGGGTCATGGCGGCGTGGGTGTGGGCATTGACCAGGCCGGGGATCAGGGCATGGTGTTCCAGCCGTTCGATCCGCCGCGGCTGGTATTTGACCAGCGCTTCGGTCGTGGGGAGCAGATCGGCAATGCGGCCGCGGTCGATGGCCAAGGCATGGTGTTCGAGCGTGACGCCGTCGGGCTCGACGGGGATGATCCAGCGCGCCGTGATCAAAGTGTCGATAATCATCGGATAATTCTGACCATTTCGCTGGGCTTTGTCACCCCGTAGCCTCCCCGAGCCGGCGCAAACGGCCGGGGGACGCTAGAATAGGACGATTTGTCGGTCGGATGGATTTTCCATGATGAACAATCCCGTGAGCGGGCGGATGGGCGCGGTGCAGGCGCCTATCATTCCGGTCATCGCCGCGATGATCAGCGAGCACCCCGGCGTCATTTCGCTGGGGCAGGGCGTGGCCTGGTACGGGCCGCCGCAGCGGGCGCTGGAACGGATGCCGGAATTCGGCGAGGGGCCGGACCAGCACCGCTACGGCCGAGTGGAAGGGCTGCCGGAGCTGCGGGCGCTGATGCGCGAAAAAACTCGAGCGGGAGAACGGTATTTCCCTCTCGGGCCGCTCGGTGCTGGTGACGGCCGGTGCCAACATGGGATTTCTGAACGCGCTGTTCGCCATCGCCGATGCGGGCGACGGGATCGTTCTGCCGAGCCCTTACTATTTCAACCAGGAAGTGGCAGTCCGCATGCTGGGTTGCACGCCGGTCCGGCTGCCGACCGACGACCGGTTCCAACTCGATCTGGACCGCCTGGAACGCGCCATCACGCCGCGCACCCGTGCCGTCGTAACGATCTCGCTCAATCATCCGTCCGGCGCGGTCTACCCGGAAGCCGCCTTGCGGGCGGTCAATGCGCTGTGCCGGGAGCGGGGCCTATTCCACATCACCGACGAAACTTACGAGTACTTCGTCTACGATGGCGCCTGTCACTTTTCGCCGGCCTCTCTGCCGGATTCCGCCGGGCATACGATTTCCCTGTATTCTCTCTCCAAGGCCTACGGGTTCGCCGGCTGGCGCATCGGTTACATGCTGATCCCGCAAGCGCTGGAACAGGCCGTGCTCAAGGTCCAGGACACCAACCCGATCTGCCCGCCCCGGGTTTCCCAGCACGCGGCAGTCGGAGCCATGGAAATCGGATCGGGGTACTGCCGGGAAAAGCTGGAGACGACAGCGCGCGTGCGGCGCATCGTTCTCGACACGCTGTCGGGACTGGACGAACGCTGCCGTGTTCCGGAAGCGCTAGGGGCGTTTTACGTGCTCATCCGCATCGAGCGCGGCGGCGATCCCCGGCGCCGCCTTCGGGCTCGGCGACGGTTGCCACCTCCGGATCGCCTACGGCACGCTCGGGCCCGACCTTGCGAAGGAAGGCATAGGCCGCCTGGTGCACGGCCTGCGAACCATCATGGACGGTCGCTAACAACACATAAGAAACCTACTTTCACGTTGATGTCTTCCTATTTTTTCACCGTTTTCAAACCGGCCGGCCTGGCGGTCTTGCTGTTGCTGGCGGCGGGCCTTTGGGTCCTGCACGGCTTTATCCTGCCCATCGCCTGGGCGGTGGTGCTGGCCTTTGCCGTCTGGCCCTTGTACGAGCATCTGTACCAGAGGACGCCTCGCGGCATGCGCAGCGGCTTGCTGCCGCTGGGCATGACCCTGCTGATGATGGTGCTGCTGATGATCCCGGCCACCTTTGGTGTCGTCGTCCTCGGCCACGAAGTGCAGATGCTCCACCACCTGCTGGTCAAGGTACAGAGTTCCGGTATCGGTGCGCCGGACTGGCTGATCCAGTTGCCCTGGGTCGGTGACTGGGTACAGGAAACCTGGAGCGAGACTTTCGGCAACCCGGAAACGATCAAGAACGCGCTCAATGCGCTGGGGATGGGGACGGTGTTTACCTATACCCGCGATCTGGCGGCGCAGGTGTTGCATCGCTTCATGTCGGGTTTCGTCACCCTGCTCGCCCTGTTCTTCATCTTCCGCGACGGGCACGGTTTGGGGCAACAGATTCTCGGCCGTTCCGTGAGCCTGTTCGGCTCAGCCGGTGCCCGGTATGCGCGGCATGCCGTCACCGCCGTGCGCGGCACGGTCAACGGCATGCTGCTGGTCGGCATCGGCAAAGGGGTCGTTCTCGGCATCGGCTACTGGGCCGTGGGGCTCAGCCAGCCGGTTTTGCTCGGTACGCTGACGGCCGTCGTCGCGCTGGTGCCTTTCGCCGCCAAGCTGGTGTTCGGTGCCGCCTCGATCTATCTGATCGTGCAAGGCCATGCCGTGGCCGGCATCGTACTCGCGGTGTATGGCTTCATCATCACGCTCATCGCGGACAACTACGTGCGTCCGACGCTGATCGGCGGTGCCGCCAACATTCCCTTCCTGCCCACCTTGTTGGGCATCTTCGGCGGCGTCGAGGCGATGGGATTCGTCGGCCTGTTCATCGGCCCCACCGTCATGGCCATCCTCATGTCGCTGTGGCGCGACTGGAACGACGAGACGCGCGTGCCCGCGGCCTGATTGCGAAGGGACTTCCAGGCTTGACCGGCAACGACGATCCCATCGGTGTGTTCGACTCGGGTGTGGGCGGGCTCTCCGTACTGCGCGAGATAAGGGCCGCGCTTCCGCATGAAAACTTGCTGTATGTCGCCGATTCGGGGCATCTGCCCTACGGCAGCAAGCCAGCGGAATACATCGAACAGCGCGCGCTGGCGGTCGGACGGTTTCTGTTGGGCCGCGGCGCGAAAGCCATCGTCGTGGCCTGCAACACGGCGACGGCCGCGGCAATCGCGACTTTGCGGGCCGAATTCCGCGTCCCCGTCATCGGCATGGAGCCGGGCATCAAGCCTGCGATCGCGTTGTCGACATCGCGCATCGTCGGCGTGCTGGCGACCGAGGGCACGTTGACGAGCGCCAAATTCCGCGACTTGGTGGGCCGGACCGGCGAGGCGGTGGAAGTGATCGCCCAGGCTTGCCCCGGCTGGGTCGAACAGGTCGAGCGGGGTGAACTGGCAAGCCCTGCGACGCGTGCGCTGGTCTACAGGCATACGCAGCCGGTGCTGGAGCGCGGCGCCGACACCCTGGTGCTGGGCTGTACGCATTATCCGTTCCTCTGCGATGTCATCGCCGACATCGCCGGGCCCGGAGTGCGCATCGTCGAAACCGGCACCGCCGTCGCGCGCCAGCTCCGGCGCCGCCTTGAAGCAGAACGGCTGTTGGCGCGGCGGACCGGGCCGGGTGCCGAACAGTTCTGGAGCAGCGGTCCGGAAGACGTAACGGGCCGCTCCATTGCCATGCTTTGGGCCGCCGCACATCGCGTGCAGCGTCTGCCGGCGGATGTCGCCGCGGCGGGCGTGGCGGGGGCTTGCGCTGAGGATTAGGCCCTAACCTGCGAAGACGGCTTGCCGCCTAGAACGGGTCGGTCCCAGCCGTCTTGTTCCCAAGCTCGGGTATTGGAACCGGCAGCCATGCTCTAGCCGGCCTTGCGGCTCGTCTTGAGTTTTGGCGGGGCGGTGGGGGCGTCGGTCTTGTCCTTCGCCGGGATGGCGGCTGGCGTCTGCAGCCAGCCGTTGATCCGGTCCAGGTCCTCGCGCTGCATCACGCTGGCGGCTTCCTTGAGCGCCACGCTGTTGACGATGTAGTCGCGCAGGGCCAGGGCGAAATCGCGTTTGTTTTCGTAATACTGGCGCTGCACGAACAACACGTCCGTCATGGTGCGGGTGCCGACCTCCATGCCGGCGATGGCCGCCTCCAGCGCGCTTTCCGAGGACTTGATCGCGGTCTTGAAGGCCTTGGCCTGGCCGATGGCCGAGCGGACCGCGCGGTAGGCGTTCTTCACCTTGGTGCGGATGGCCCGGCGCTCCTGGTCGACCTGCTGGGTTGCCGATTCGAAGCTGAAGCGCGCCTGCCGGACCTTGGCATTGACCCCGCCGCCGGCGAACAGCGGCACGTTGATCTGCATGCCCACGTCCTGCTGCTGGTAGCGGTTGGGCCGTGGCGGTCGGTCATTGTCGTAGAACTGGGCATCGGCGATCAGGTTGATCGACGGGTAATGACCGGCGAACTGCACCTCGATTTCCTGTCTGGCCCGGTCCGCCCGGTTGATCGCCGCGATGATCGTCAGCGCGCTCTGCTGGGCGGTGTCGTTCCAGCGCTCGATGTCGGCCGGCATCGGGTCCTCCAGCGGCACCTCCGCCTTCAAGTCCTCCAGTTCGCCGGGATCGTCGCCCACGATCTGGCGCAGGTATTCCCGGGCGTTGTTCAGCTCGTTCTCGGCGATGATGACCCCCGCCCGCGCCCGGTCCGCCGCCGCCTGCGCCTCGTTCACGTCGGTCACCGCCGACAGTCCCACCTCGAAGCGGGCGTTGGCCTGCTCCAGTTCCCGGTTGATCGACTCCAGTTCCGCATTCGCGAACTCCAGTGAAGCCGACTTGTACAGCACATCGAAGTAGGTCTGGGTCACCCGGAGCATCACGTTCTGCAGTTCCGCCGCATACAGCGCCTCGGCCTCGGCCACCGCATTGTCGGCCTGGGCCAGCCGAACCCATAGGTCGTGCTGGTAGATCGGCTGCACCAGTTGCACGATGCCGGTCGCCAGCCAGAAGCCCACGTTCCGCTTGGTGTTGAACACCAGGATGGGGGAGTCGCCGGTCTGCACCATCTGGCGGGTGAGGCCGGTGGTGGCGGAGACCGTGGGCAGCAGCCGGGCCAGGGCCTGAGGCTTGTTCTCCAAGGCCGCGTCGCGTTGGGCCTGGGCCGCATGCAGGCGGGGATCGTACTGCAGCGCCAGGTCGAATGCACCGAGCAGGTCGACGGCGGAAGCCGGAAGGGTGAACAAAGAGAAAATCAGAGCGGCAAATGCGGGTCTTTTCATGCAGCTTGAAAGCAGGAGAGGAAGGACGCGGCTCGTACTTGAGCAGTGGGGCAAACGGATGGATTCGGCCAGCGCGGGCTAGGATTATCTACCATCTCGTTACGTCATGGTGTGTTCCTTACAAATCCCATAGAATTCCATCCGCGCCCGAGCCGGGTAGCCGCTCCGCCTCAATCTCAAGCCAGAATCCAGCCGTTGAACCCCATCATTCGTCTCACTGCCTTTTCCGGCCGAGCTGGGCTTCGGTCCGTCATTGCCGCATTGGTGCTCCTTCAGGCCGATGGCGCTGCGGCGGCCAGGCGCGCGCCGCCCCCAGCCCCGCAGCGCAGCGCAGTGCCGGCGGCCACGCCCCAGCCAGCGCAAATCCTGACGCTGGCCTACCTCGGCCAGCGCGCTGACACGACCGTCGTTCCGCCGTATTTCGATCCCGTGGTGACCGACCGGGGTATCCAGGGCGCGCGGCTGGGGCTGGCGGACGACAATACCACCGGCCGCTTCACCCGCCAGGAATTCGCCATCGCCGAAACCCTGCTCGCGCCCGGGGACGAGGCCGAAGCGGCGTTCAAGCGGCTGGTCGCGGCGGGCCGCCGTTTCATCCTGGCGGATCTGAAGCCGGAAGTATTGCAGCGCCTGTCCGCCCTGCCGGAGGCGCGCGACATCCTGCTGCTGGACATCGCCAGCCGCGACGATGCCCTGCGCGGCGAGTCCTGTGCGCCCAACGTGCTGCACCTGCTGCCGAGCCGGGCCATGCGGGCGGATGCGCTGTCCCAGTACCTGGTGAAGAAGAAATGGACGCGCTGGTTTCTGGCGGTGGGGCCGGCGCCGGAGGACCGCTTGTTCGCCGATGCGCTGAAGCGCTCGGCCAAGCGTTTCGGCATGAAGATCGTCACCGAGAAGAACTGGGAGCATACCTTCGACGACCGGCGGACGCCGGAGTCGGAAGTGCCGGTGTTCACCCAGGGCAGCGACTACGACGTACTGTTGGTGGCCGACGAGGCCGGCTTGTTCGGCGATGCCCTGTTATACCGGACCTGGCGGCCGCGGCTGGTTGCGGGCACCCAGGGACTGGTCGCCGCCGCCTGGCACCATACCCTGGAGTCCTGGGGGGCGATCCAGTTGCAGAACCGCTTCCGCGAGCAGGCCGGGCGGCGAATGACCGAGGTCGACTACGGCGCCTGGCTGGCGGTGCGGGCCATCGGCGAGGCCGCGACCCGGACCCGGTCGCTGGAGTTCGAGGCGATCAGGGCCTACCTGTTGGGCGATCATTTCGCGCTGGCCGGCTTCAAGGGCGTGCCGCTGTCGTTCCGTCGCTGGGACGGCCAGTTGCGGCAGCCGGTGCTGCTGGCGCAGGAGCGTTCCCTGGTCGCCGTCGCGCCGGTGGAGGGCTTTGCCCATCCGAAGAACGAATTGGACAGTTTGGGATACGATGAACCGGAAACACAGTGCCGTGCCAAGAAATAACGTCCGCCTGATCGGCGCCGTCCTCGCCCTGGCCAGCGGCGCCGCGGTGGCCGATACCGTCTACGTCACCCTGGAGAAGGATGACGCCGTCGCGGTCGTCGATGGCGCCACCGGTACCCGGACCCGAAGCGCGAAGATCGGCAAGCGTCCCCGCGGCATCCTGCTGGCGAAGGACGGCAAGAGCCTCTACGTCGCCGCCAGCGACAGCAATACCATCCAGGTGGTCGACGCGGACACGCTGAAAGTCACCGGCACGCTGCCGTCCGGCGAGGACCCGGAAACCTTCGCCATGGACCCGGAAGGCAAATTCCTGTATGTCTCCAACGAGGACGACAACCGGGTGACGGTGATCGACATCGCCGCCCGCAAGGCGGTCAAGGAGATCCCGGTGGGTGTCGAGCCCGAGGGCATCGCGGTCAGCCCGGACGGGCGCTGGGTGGTGAGCAGCAGCGAAACCACCAACATGGTGCACTGGATCGACCGTTCCAAACTCGAAGTCGTGGACAACACCCTGGTCGACCCGCGCCCCCGCGCCGTGGCCTTCACCGCCGACAGCAAGCAGCTCTGGGTCAGCTCCGAGATCGCCGGCACCGTCACGGTGATCGATACGGAAACCCGCCAGCCCGTCAAGACGATTCCATTCAAGATCGCCGGCGTGACCCAGGAGAAGATCCAGCCGGTCGGCCTCCGCATCGATCCCGAGCGGCGCTACGCCTATGTAGCACTGGGGCCGGCCAACCGCGTCGCGGTGATCGACGCGCAAAAGCTGGAAGTGAAGGACTACCTGCTGGTCGGCCAGCGGGTGTGGAACCTGGAATTCTCGCCCGATTTCAAGCGGCTTTACACCACCAACGGCCTGAGCAACGACCTTTCCATCGTCGACCTCGGATCGCACAAGGTGACCAAGTCGGTGGCGGTGGGTAATGATCCCTGGGGCGCGGCGGTCCGGCCATGAGTGTCGCGGTTCCAGCGCTCGAGGTCGAGCATCTTTCGTTCGCCTACGGGCCGCGCAAGGCGTTGGACGACGTGGGTTTCCGCATTGGCCAAGGCGAGTGCGCGATCCTGCTCGGTCCCAACGGAGCGGGCAAGAGTACACTGTTTTCGCTGGTGACCCGGCTTTACGACGCGCCCTCAGGGCAAATCAGCATCGCCGGCCATGCCTTGCGCAAGGATTCCTGCGCGGCGCTGGCCCGGCTCGGCGTGGTGTTCCAGCAGCCGACCCTCGACCTGGACCTGAGCGTCGCCCAGAACCTGCGCTATCACGCATCCCTGCACGGCCTGAGCCGCAAGGAGGCAGAGCTTCGTATCCGGGAAGAGCTGGAGCGGCAGGGCATGGAAGAGCGGCGCGACGAGAAGGTCCGGCAGCTGAACGGCGGCCACCGGCGGCGGGTGGAGATCGCCCGCGCCCTGCTGCACCGCCCGGCGCTGCTGCTGCTGGACGAGCCCAGCGTTGGGCTGGACGTGCCCAGCCGCAAGGCCATGGTCGATCACATCCACGAATTGTGCCGCAGCCGCGGGCTGGCGGTGCTGTGGGCGACGCACCTGATCGACGAGATCGGTCAGGACGACAGCCTCATCGTGCTGCACAAGGGGCGGGTCCGGGCGCAGGGCACCGTGCGCGAGGTGCTGGCCGGGCAGGGTGCGGAAACGGTGAGCGCGGCGTTCCACCGGCTGACCGCGGAGGGCGAGGGATGAGGCCGATGCATTATCTGCGGGCGCTGCGCGGCATCGTCGTCCGCGAGCTCTACCGCTTCGTCCACCAGCGCGAACGTTTCATCTCCGCCCTGGTGCGGCCCTTGGTCTGGCTGTTCGTGTTCGCCGCCGGGTTCCGTTCGACCTTAGGTTTGGCCATCAGTCCGCCCTATGAGACCTATATCCTGTATGAGGTGTACATCACGCCGGGGCTCCTCGGGATGATCCAGCTGTTCAACGGCATGCAGAGTTCGCTGTCGATGGTGTACGACCGTGAAATGGGCAGCATGCGGACGCTCCTGGTCAGCCCCCTGCCGCGCTGGTTCCTGCTGACCGCCAAGCTGGTCGCGGGTGTCGCAGTGTCGATCCTGCAGGTCTACGTGTTTTTAGGTGTCGCCTGGGCCTACGGCATCGAGGCGCCGGCCCACGGCTATCTGGCGGTGCTGCCGGCGCTGCTGCTCTCCGGCGTGATGCTGGGCGCGCTCGGCCTGCTATTATCATCTTTCATCCGCCAGCTGGAGAATTTCGCCGGCGTGATGAATTTCGTAATATTCCCGATGTTTTTTATGTCCACGGCGCTGTACCCGCTCTGGAAGATCCAGGAATCCAGCGAGCTGCTGCATGCGCTGGCCCAATGGAACCCCTTCTCGCAGGCGGTGGAGCTGATCCGCTTCGCGCTGTACGGACAGTTCAACGGGTTGGCATGTGGCTACACGGCCGGGGCGACGGTGCTGTTTCTCGCCGTGGCGATCATCGGCTACAACCCTTCCAAAGGCATGATGCAGCGTAAAGGCGGCGCTTGAACCCAGTGAAAACCCTACTCGTTACCGGCGGTGCCGGATTCATCGGCGGCAATTTCGTGCTCAGGCAGATGCGGCAGGGCGGCGTCGAGGTCGTCAACCTCGATGCGCTGACCTATTCCGGCAATCTGCGTACCCTCGCCGAAGTCGAGGACAATCCGAACCACGACTTCGTGCTGGGCTCGATCGGCGACCGCGAGCTGGTCGAATACCTGCTGGAGCGCTATCAGCCGGACGCGATCGTCAATTTCGCCGCGGAGACCCACGTCGATCGCTCGATCGACGGCCCGGACGCTTTCGTCCATACCAACGTCACCGGCACTTTCGAACTGCTGGAGGCCGCGCGCTGGTACTGGCGCCAGCTGGACGGCGAACGCCGGAAGACGTTCCGGTTCCTGCATGTCTCCACCGACGAGGTCTACGGTACCCTGGGCCCGACCGGCAAGTTCACCGAGGAGACGCCGTACCGGCCCAACTCCCCGTATTCGGCGTCCAAGGCCGGCTCCGACCACTTGGTGAGGGCCTATTTCCACACCTACGGCCTGCCGGTGCTGACCACCAACTGCTCGAACAATTACGGGCCGTACCAGTTTCCGGAGAAATTGATTCCCCTGATGATCGACCACGCGCTCCAGGGTCTGCCGCTGCCGGTGTACGGCGCGGGTACCAACGTCCGCGACTGGCTCTACGTGGAAGACCATTGCCGGGCGATCGAGACCGTCCTGGCCGGCGGCCGGCCGGGCGAGGTCTATAATGTCGGCGGCAACAACGAGAAGACCAACATCGAAGTGGTGGAGACGATCTGTGCCCTGCTCGACGAATTTCTGCCCGATTCCCCCCACAAACCGCACCGCCACCTGATCCAGTTCGTGCAGGACCGGCCCGGCCACGACCTGCGCTACGCCATCGACGCCGGCAAGATTGGCCGTGAACTGGCCTGGCAGCCCGAAGAAACCTTCGAGACCGGCCTGCGGAAGACGGTGCGCTGGTACCTCGACAACCGCGACTGGGTGGAGCACGTCAAGTCGGGCAACTACGGTGGCGAGCGTCTGGGCGTCGAAAGCGCCAAGGAGTCGGAATGAGCGGTATCCGCGGTATCATCCTGGCCGGCGGCTCCGGCACCCGGCTGTATCCGCTGACCCATGTGGTGAGCAAGCAACTGCTGCCGGTCTACGACAAGCCGATGATCTACTACCCCTTGTCGGTGCTGATGCTGGCCGGCATCCGGGACATCCTGGTGATCACCACGCCGCATGATGCCGCGCTGTTCCAGGCCTTGCTCGGCGATGGCGCGCAATGGGGTATCAGCATCCGTTACGCCGCGCAGGCGAAGCCGGAAGGCCTCGCGCAGGCTTTTCTCATCGGCCGCGATTTCATCGAGGGCCGGCGCAGTTGCCTGATTCTCGGCGACAATATCTTTTACGGCCACGATTTCCAGGGCTTCCTGTCCAATGCCACGGCACGCCAAGAAGGAGCTACGGTGTTCGGCTACTGGGTGCGCGATCCGGAGCGCTACGGCGTCGCCGAATTCGACGCGACCGGCCGGGTGATCGGGGTCGAGGAAAAGCCTGCCAGACCTAAGTCGAACTATGCCGTCACCGGCCTTTATTTCTATGACCGGCAGGTCGTGGACATGGCGGCGACGCTCAAGCCCTCGGCGCGGGGCGAACTGGAAATCACCGACATCAACCGGCTTTACCTGGAGCAAGGCCAGTTGCACATCCAAAAGATGGGGCGCGGTGTCGCCTGGCTGGACACCGGTACCCACGACTCGCTCCTGCAGGCCTCCAATTTCATCCAGACCATCGAGGAGCGGCAGGGCCTCAAGATCTGCTGTCCGGAGGAAATCGCGCTGAACAAGGGTTGGATCAATGCGGAAGAAGTCGGCCGACTGGCCGACAATCTGGGCAAGAGCGGCTATGGCGCTTATCTGCGCCGGCTGATCGAAGGGGGAATGCCGGTTTGAAAGTCGAACAGACCTCCTTGCCGGGCGTGATGCTGATTTCGCCCAAGGTATTCGGCGACGCCCGCGGCTATTTCAAGGAAACCTGGAGCCGCCAGCGTTACCAGGATGCCGGACTGCCGGCCGATTTCGTGCAGGATAACCTTTCCTTTTCGCGCAAGGGCATCCTGCGGGGCCTGCATTTCCAGAATCCGCGGCCCCAGGGCAAGCTCGTGCAGGTGCTGCAGGGCGAAGTCTTCGACGTGGCGGTGGACATCCGGCGCGGATCGCCCCAATTCGGCCGCTGGTTCGGCACGGTGCTGTCGGCGGAGAACCATCTGCAGATGTATGTGCCGGAAGGCTTCGCTCACGGTTTCTGCGTGCTGAGCGAGGCCGCCATGTTCGCCTACAAGTGCACCGAGTATTACCAACCGTCCGCCGATTGTTCGCTGCGCTGGGACGATCCGGACATCGGCATAGACTGGCCGCTGGCGTCCGCGCCCGAGCTCTCGGCCAAGGACCGGGACGCCATGCTGCTCCGGGACTTCCCGCAGGACAGGCTGCCGGCGTATCCATGAAGATACTGGTCGTGGGCAGAGCCGGGCAGCTGGCCTGGGAGCTGCGGCGGACGCTCGCCTGTTTCGGCGAGGTCGTCGCGCTCGATCGCCATTCGGAACCGGCTATCGATCTGGCCGAGCCCGGTGCCGTTGCCGCCGTGGTGCGTGCCGTCAGGCCCGATCTGATCGTCAACGCGGCTGCCTATACCGCGGTCGATCGGGCCGAGCAGGAGCCGGAGCTGGCGTGGAAGGTGAACGCCGAGGCGCCGTCGGTACTGGCGGCGGAAGCGGCGCGTTTGGGCGTAGGGTTGATTCACTATTCGACCGACTACGTTTTTCCCGGCGACGGCGCCGTGCCGTACCGGGAGGACGATCCGGTCGGTCCGCGGAACGTCTACGGCCGCAGCAAGCTCGCCGGGGAGCAGGCCATCGCCGAATCCGGCGCCGCCCATGTCATCCTCCGCACCGCTTGGGTTTACGGCGTACGGGGCCAGAACTTCATGAAGACCATGCTGCGGCTCATGGCCGAGCGCGCGCTGGTGCGGGTCATCGACGACCAAAGGGGGGCGCCGACCTGGGTGCGGATGATCGCCGAGGCGACTGCGATTCTGGTGGCGCGCTCGCTGCGTGCCGGTCTGGCCGATCTGTCGGGTTCGAGCGGTGTCTACCATCTCACCTGCAGCGGCCAGACGAGCTGGTATGGCTTCGCCTGCGCCATCCGCGAGCAGGCCGTGGCTGCCGGCTTGCTCCCCGACACCGCGGCCCGGGTCGAGCCCATCCCGACCTCGGAGTATCCGACCCCCGCCCAGCGGCCGGCTTATTCGGTGCTGGATTTGAGCAAGCTCGAGGAGCGCTTTGGTATTGCGCCTCCCGATTGGCGACACGCCTTGGAGCTTTGTTTGGCTGATCTTGCCGGTCAATAAAATCGGCTAGGCGCAGGCCACGCGAAGCGGGGCCGTTTTCGCTCTTGAAATCCCGTTCAGCCGCGCTGAGCATCGCAGCTTGCCAAGCGGATCAACCCGCAGGGGCGCCGCAAGGAGGCGGCGCGTCGACAGATGGGCATGGAAGCCCCCTCTGTCGACCCCGATTGGCAAGCGACAACTTTGCTGGGAGCAAAGTTGAACCGCCGAAGGCTGGCCCGAAGGGCGAAAACCAAGGATGGTTTTCGTAGAAGCGCAAGGGCTTTCGCGGCTGTCGGGCGGCCTTTTCTTTGCGTACTTTCTTTTGGCCCCACAAAAGAAAGTGCGTCGGCCGTGGGTCCGAAAACCCCCATTTAAACAAGCTTCGCGCAGCGTTTCTTTACCAATCTTTCATATCGCAATATTTGGCGGCAGTCGTCCATGGAGCCTAAGTTCGTCCATCTCCGGATTCACACCGAATATTCCCTGGTCGACGGGGTGGTCCGGATCAAGCCGCTGGTCAAGAAGCTGGCGGAATTCGGCATGCCGGCCGTGGCGGTGACCGACCAGTCCAATCTGTTCTCGTTGGTCAAGTTCTACAAGGCGGCCATGGGCGCCGGGATCAAGCCGATCGCGGGCGCCGACGTGTGGATCCAGAATCCGCAGGAAGCCGGCGCTCCGCACCGGCTCACCCTGCTGGTCCAGAACCAGGAAGGCTATCTGGCACTGACCGAGCTGATCTCGCGCAGTTATCAGGAAAACCAGCACCAGGGCGTTCCCATGCTGATGCCGGAATGGCTGGCCGACCGGAATGCCGGCCTGATCGCGCTGTCCGGCGGGCGCGAAGGCGCCATCGGCCATGCGCTGATCGGCGGCCATGCGGCGGAGGCCGGCCGGCTGGCGGAATACTGGGGCGGGGTGTTCCGGGACCGCTTCTATCTCGAACTGTGCCGGACCGGCCGCGCCAACGAGGAGCGCTACATCGACGCTGCGGTTGCGCTGGCCTCCCGGTTCGGACTGCCGGTGGTGGCGACCAACGACGTCCGTTTCATTTCGGCCGAGGATTTCGAGGCTCACGAGGCCCGGGTCTGCATCTACCAGGGGCGGGTGCTGGACGACCCGCGTCGGCCGCGTGATTACAGCGAGCAGCAATACCTGCGCAGCGAGGAGGAGATGCTCGCACTGTTCGCCGATTTGCCCGAAGCCCTGGAAAACAGCGTCGAGATCGCGCGCCGCTGCAACCTCGGCCTGACGCTGGGTAAGAACTTCCTGCCGGATTTTCCGGTGCCGGAGGGCGTGACGCTGGACGATTTCTTCATCCAGCAATCCCGCGAAGGGCTCGAGGAGCGGCTGGCCGTGCGCCCACCGTCCGGTCGGGGGCCGCTGGATGCGCGGACCGAAAGGTACCGGCAACGGCTCGAACTGGAGCTCTCGGTGATCCGCGAAATGGGCTTTCCGGGCTACTTCCTGATCGTCGCCGACTTCATCCAGTGGGCCAAGAGCCAGGGCATCCCGGTGGGGCCGGGACGCGGTTCCGGCGCCGGGTCGCTGGTGGCCTATGCGCTCAAGATCACCGACCTCGATCCGATCGAATTCGATCTGCTGTTCGAACGTTTCCTGAATCCCGAGCGCGTCTCCATGCCCGACTTCGACGTCGACTTCTGCATGGAGCGGCGCGATGAGGTGATCGACTACGTCGCCCGCAAGTACGGCCGCGACAAGGTGTCCCAGATCATCACCTACGGCAGCATGGCGGCCAAGGCGGTGGTGCGCGACGTCGGCCGTGTGCTGGGCCACCCGTACGGCTTCGTCGATCGCATCGCCAAACTGATCCCGTTCGAGCTCGGCATCACCCTCAGCAAGGCGCTGGACGACAGCGAAGACCTGCGCAAGCTGTACCAGGAGGACGAGGAGGTCAAGGCGCTGCTCGATCTGGCCCGGTCGCTCGAAGGCATCACCCGCAATCCCGGCAAGCACGCGGGTGGCGTGGTGATCGCGCCCTCGCGCCTGGTGGATTTCAGCCCGCTGTATTGCGAGCCGGGCGGCGGCAACCTGGTGACCCAGTTCGACAAGGACGACGTCGAGGCGGTCGGCCTGGTCAAGTTCGACTTCCTGGGGCTGCGGACCCTGACCATCATCGACTGGGCGCTGGCCGACATCAACGCAAAGCGCCGGGCGGCAGGCGAGGAACCGATCGACATCAACCGGATTCCGCTCGATGATCCCAAGACCTACGAGCTGCTGGGGAAGTGCGCGACCACCGCCGTGTTCCAGCTCGAATCGCGCGGGATGAAGGACTTGATCAAGCGGCTCAAGCCGGACTGCTTCGAGGATATCATCGCCCTGGTCGCACTGTTCCGCCCTGGCCCTTTGCAATCGGGCATGGTGGACGACTACATCAACGTCAAGCATGGCCGGACCAAGGCGGAATATCCCCACCCGCTGCTGGAGCCGATCCTCAAGCCGACCAACGGCGTCATCCTCTACCAGGAGCAGGTGATGCAGATCGCCCGCGATATGGCCGGCTACACCCTGGGCGGTGCCGACCTGCTGCGGCGCGCCATGGGTAAGAAGAAGCCTGAGGAGATGGCGAAACAGCGCGAGATTTTCGTCGCCGGCTCCACCGCGCAAGGGGTCGAGGAAAGCATCTCCTCGTACATCTTCGATTTGATGGAGAAGTTCGCCGGCTATGGTTTCAACAAATCGCATTCCGCCGCCTATGCCCTGGTGTCCTACCAGACGGCATGGCTCAAGTCGCATTACCCGGCCGAATTCATGGCCGCCGTCCTGTCCGCCGACATGGATAACACCGACAAGGTCGTGGTGCTGATCGACGAATGCCGCGGGATGAAGCTGTCCATCCTTCCACCCGACGTCAATCTTTCGGACTACCGGTTCACCGTTCAGAGTCCGCGGGAAATCCTTTACGGGCTAGGGGCGGTCAAGGGCGTGGGCCAGACCGCGATCGAGGACATCCTGCAGGAGCGGGGGAAAAACGGGCCGTTCGCCGATCTGCTCGACCTGTGCCGGCGCATCGATCTCAGAAAAGCCAATCGCCGCGTGCTGGAAGCGATGATCCGGGCGGGCGTGCTCGATTGTTTCGACCGGAACCGGGCTGCCTTGTTCGCTGCTTTGCCGGATGCCCTCAAGGCTGCGGAGCAGCACGGCGCCATGAGTGCGGCCGGTCAGGACGACCTTTTCGGCGGCTTCGCCGCCGCAAGCGCGGTGGCGGCAAGCGTCAATGTCACGGTGGGTCACGTCGAACCCTGGACTGAAGCCGAGCGGCTGGCCCAGGAAAAGGCGACCTTGGGTTTGTATCTGACCGGTCACCCGATCACCTCGCACGAACATGAACTGGAACAGATCGTCACCACCCGGCTCGGACCTCTCATGGGAGAGGGCGAGGGCAGCCGGGGGGAGACGCGGGTGGTGGTGGCGGGCTTGATCGTCGACATCCGCACCCGCCTCACCCGCAACGGTCAGAAGATGGGCTTCGTTTCGCTGGACGACCGCACCGGGCGCATGGAGCTGGCCGTCTACACGGAAACCTTCCAACGCGACGGACACCATCTGACGAAAGACGGCATCGTCGTCGCCGAGGGGATGCTGGGATTCGACGAGTATGCCGGCCAGACCCGTATCACCGCCGAACGGATTTTCAGTATCGAGGAGGCGCGGGCGCATTATGCCCGCTGTCTTCGGATCGAATGGCCCGGCGCAATGGCAGCGGATGGTGTACCCCCGTCATTCTTGAATGAATTCAAGAACTTGCTCGGCCAGTTTGCCGGGGGGGAATGTCCCGTCCAGATCGCCTATCACGGGCGCGGCGCGGAGACCCTGCTTCGTCTCGGCGAGCGTTGGCGGGTCTATCCCAGGGATGAGCTGATAGGGCGCTTGCAAAAATGCATCGGCAACGGCCGGGTCGACGTCGTGTATCGTTAGCGGCAAGATGCGCCGTTAAAAATAACCTAGCTCCAGGCTGGGAAATCGCATTTTGGAGGCTGAGACGAAACGCAACCTATTGAATTAAAAAGCGAAAGTGTTGCAGGAAAGAGGTTGTTTCAAATTTGTAAAAAAACCTGGACACCGGGAACTTTTCCGCTATACTTTGCCCAGCCGTCAGGGACGGGGCCTCAGAGAGAGTCGTCAATGAGGAGGAGAGCCCTTCGGGGCAACTGATAATTACAACAATAACGCAACTACCGATGCGCTTCGCAGGTAAACTCGGCGATAGCGTTGAAACAACAACAATAACAAAAAACGCTAAAAAGCCCGCCCCTGGCGGGCTTTCTTATGCCTGCCAGGAGGGAGATAAGGCGACCTCGGATGTCGCCCAGGAGGAGGAGAACAAAAACCGCGCAACCACCGGTCCTCGTCAAGCCGAACCGCATCGTTCCGTTGAGGTTGAATAAATTATACCTAATTCAACCCATTTTAGTATCAGAGTTTCTTATGATGTCCATGCTTGACATTTATTTTCGGTAAACAAAACCGTATTCAACGGCCGTTCTGTATCACCGGCAGTGCACGCTTCCCGCTGCATCATTTCCGGGCTTTGTCTGCGACGTCGGTTCTGCGAGCCGATCGCGGTTTCTCGGTTCAACCCATGTTGTCCCTATCGACGGCCTCGTCAGACAGTCTGGCCGTTTGCAGAAAGCCATCGCGCCTGGCCCGCACGCCTTGTTTGAACTTGTCAGGCATGCGTTCCACGCTTTCGTCGGCGATGGCTTCCAGGATGTCCCTTTCGTGCATGCCCTCGCGGTGAGTCGCCGTGTAGAGTTTTTTCAGCCCGCCATCTCCGAACTGGTTGGCCACATCCAGCATGAAGGCGATGCCGCGTTCCGTGCCAAGGTCCTGGGCATAGCTTCGTATTTTCTTGAGGGACTGTCGAAACGCGCCGACGGCGGTTTGTACCTGGGCTCGCTGGAACGGCAGGTGAAGGGTGGCTTTCTCGAAGCGCTCTGTCCATGGGGCATGGATGAGATCGAAAGCCGGATCGAGCGTGACGCCGGTTCTGGCGTTGACGCCGCCGTTGGCCCTGCTGGTATAGGCAATGAGACTGTCGGCAAGCCCGGCATCGCCGTCGCCGAAGATGTCGATGTAACGCTCCCTGTCGGCGGCGGAAAATGCCCGCAGCAGCTCCGGCAGGCGGCCGGGGCGCTGCGCCCATTGGATGATGCCATAGGACAGTCCGGCGGCGTCGGTATTGAGATTGAGCGCGCCGAATTTGCCGACGCCTTCCATCTGCGCGACGATGCACAATATCTTGTACAGGCCGCGATAAGGCATTCCCAAGACCAGGGAGAGATAGACCTGGGAAATCCTGGGCTTGCTCGCGGGGGTTTTTATCAGGGTCCGCAGGGTCGCTTCATCCACTTCGCCTGAAACGGGGAGTCCGTGCTTGGCCTGAAAGCTTTGCACAGCGGCTGCGGTCTTGCTGCCGAACCGTCCGTAGCTGGCGGCGAGGAGGTTGGGCAGGCCGATATGGCCGTGGCCCGACAGCAGGTCCTGGATGGCGCCGACGGCATCGCTTGCCGGCTCCTGGGCGCCGATGGCCTCGCCGCTTTGCCCGCCGAACAGGGCGTCGATCCGGGGAATCCCGCACTCGATGCCGGCCATCGGTTGGGGGGCCGGCGGCTCGGGAGTCACCGGCGGAGGCGCCAGCGGCTGCGGCCTGTCCGTGGCTCCTGCCCAGAGGAAGGCGTTTTCCGGCGTCTCGTACCAGATGGCGTTCCCCTCGATCCGTTCGCCGCGGTCGCTGAAGCCCGCGATCGCCACGTCGGTCCCTTTCGGCAGGGTGCGAAGGATGCGGGCGCGGGTATTGGGCGCACCGTCGCGCAGGTGGGCGGCGCTGACCAACTGCACGAAGTGCTGTGTCAACGGGGACGGCGGAGGCGGAGCGGGTTGGGAGGCGATTCTCGTCAGCAGCTCGGCGCGGTCGAAGCCGGGACCGGTGCAGTCTCGGGAAGCCCGTACCTCCGAGTGCAGCACGATGTGGTCCGGGTCCGGCGGAAAGCCCCAATGGGCGGCGATCTCCCCTATCAGCTCCGCCACCGCGCGATACAGCTCATCGGGCCAGGCTGCGCCTGCCTGGATGGCCGCGGCGACCCCCACCGTCATCAAATTGGGATTGATGCCCTGGCGGTACAGTGTCCATCTCGGGTTGACGACCAGGCCGGCGTGATAGGCCGTGTCCGTTTCGTCCACGTATTGTTGGACCTGACCGGCAGCGCCCACCACATAGTGGCAGGACTCGCTGGATTTCGGGTTGGCGAACAGGGTTTCGGCGGCTTCCAGGCTCGGGTAGGCGTGGATGACGACCGCCACCGGCTTATGGCCGCGCCGGCCTTGGGTGAAGTTGTCCGACGGACAGCCGATCCATTGCTTCAGCATGGCGCCGTCTCCTATCCCAGTACGCCGCGCTCGCCGACGAGGGGCGGTGCGGCCTGCGTACCGCCGGCGGTCAGGTCAGCGGGGGGTTGGGGATTCTGCCGTTCGCGCCGTTGCTCGTCGTCCTTGACGGCCAGAATGCCCCGGAGTTTGAGCAGGTTCTGCAGCACGGCATACCAGAATGGCGCGCCGAGGCTGAGGAGGAAGACCGACAGGATCATGCCGATGGGATTGACCTCGCGCCAGCGTCCGTACCAGCTCTTACTGCTACCCAACACGTTGATGAGGCCGAGGTCCTGCAGATATTCCAGGTCTGTCCTGACGCTGGCCGGGGCCGGCTTGCCCGTGGGGTCCGGGGCGGACACGGCGGGCTGCGGCATCGATGCGCTCGCCGGCGCCGTCGAAACGACGGGGGGTTTGCCTTTGGCTTCGTCCGTCCGGCCCGGACTGGCCGGCGTACCGTTCGATCCCTTGGCGTACGGACTCGGGACGGGGCTGGCGTTGCCGGAGGAGCCGGCAGATACCCTCGGTTTGGAGGTATCACCTGACCTCTCGGGTCTGCCGGGATCCCTCGGCCGCTCATCCAGCGCGAAGGCCTTTTCGACCAGGGCGTTTCGCAGTCCTTCGTCGATGGACAGCCGGTTGATGATGTCGATGGTATCGAGCTGAACCGCGGCAACCACTGCCACCGAGCAAGCCACCGTGATCATCCGGGTGGAGGCGGTGAAGCGTTCTGAAACCCGGTCTATGGTCTGATCGAACCAGGCGTTGATCTTGGCCACCAGCCGGCTGTTGGCCTCCTGCAGCAGCGCCATGTTGTGGCGCACGTTGGTGGCGAGTTCCGGACGGCTCATTTCGAGCTGCAAGGCATAGGCCCGGACGTTTTCCAGGGTGGCGGCGGGGTCTCGGATGCCGTTATTTTCTATCAGTTTGGCGAGAATCTGTTTGGCCGGGTCGGACAAACGGTTCTTGTCGTTTCTCGGCGTCTGGCCGCTGGCGATGTCCAGCAGCAACTTGGTGAATTCCTCACGGTGTATCGTGGCTCCCAACCGCTGCCCGACATCGCTGATCATCGGGTGGGTCAGCACGGCGCGGGAGACCTGCTCGGCCATCTCGCTGCTGAGGCTGGGGTCGATTTGCCGCAGGAGATCGCCCAGCCCGCGCGCCAGATGTTTTCCCCGCGTATTCGCCAAATCGGTGATGAGCTGGGTCAGTACGGTGACGGCCATGCTGGCGATGAGCATGACCACGGTGATCCCTAACAGAATGTCGATGGTTTTCAGCATGGCTGAATCCTCCGATTGGCGGAAGCCGGAAAATACCCAGCAGGGCCTTAGGGCAAGGCCGGTAAGTTTTGCGGCAGCCCTCGTTCGATGAACCGCTTGCCGAAGGGGTGCAAGTGCAGTTTAGCCGGAAACCCGCCCCCGGCAATATTTCCTGATCTGTCTTAGGGGCTTGAAATCATTGCAACGAGACTATCGGCATCTTTGCGCTCAGTGCGGCCATCGATCCAGGCGATTGCGAACGGAGCGGTCGATGGATGCCTTGAAAGCGAGAGCCGCGCGGTACCAATGCGATTCCTGCACCATGGCGTGGGCCCAGCGCAAAATCCGCATGATCCCTTCATAAAGCCGGGCGAACCAGGCGAAGTACATCAGAGCCGGCCGCGTCAGCCTGAATACCCGGGCGACCAGCAGCGTGCCAAGCAGCTTGGCGACGACCTCCAGCAGGATGCCGGCAGTCATCGCGCCGTGAACCATCAGCACGACCGCACCGACGTTTAGCGGTGCGACCACGAGCAGGGGGATCACGAACGCCATCAGCGCAAGCTTGGGCGAAGCTTGCGACAGCCAGGCATCGAAGCGTTCCAGATGCAGAATGCGGGAGAGCCACTGACCGAGAGCGGTCAGGAGGTCCCACAGCCATTCTTCGAACAGGACGAGCAAGGCGAGGACGGACGAAAAGAGCTGCTTGAGCACGGTTGGCGGAAAATCGTGGAATATTCAAGGAACGGCCAGGGGCGACGGGCTGCTTCGCGGATGCGGGCATTTCATCGCCCATGGGTTAGGCGGACAGGTTGGCCGAGCGGTGCTCGGCGAGCAGTTTCCGCAACGCCTCCTCGCTTTCCTTCGGCAGGCTGGTATAGAGAATCTCGCCGCCGAACCGGGCCAGTTCCGGTTCGACCTTGTCCCGGGTGATGTTGCGCAGCGCCATGAAGATGGCGGAGGTGCCGGGCCGCATCTTCTCGCTGATGTTCTTGATGAAGCCGTCATCGATGCCGTAGTCGCTTAACGAGCCGCCGATCGCGCCCGCCGCGGCGCCGACTGCCATGCCCGCCAGCGGTGAGAGGAAAATGAGGCCGATCAGCGCGCCCCAGAGCGCCCCGGAAGTGGCGCCGATGGTGGTGAGATCGACCGCCTGGTGCAGCTTGATCTTGCCGGATTCCTTGTCGCGCACCACGACGCAGGCGTCTTCGAGGTCCACCAGGTAGCCGCGCTGCAGGCGCTTGAGCGTGGCCATGACTTCGGCGGCGCGGAATTCGTCGGGATATACGATCGAGATGAGTTCTGCCATTCGTGGACTCCTTGAGGTGAAGAAAGTGTGCTGCCGGCGCTGCCTCGAGTTCGGGCTCCGCTCGGAACGGCCGCCATGGTAGCCCGATCGGCATCGTCAGCGTACTGCGGCAATGAGAAAAATTCCGACGGCGAGCGCGAGGAAGCCCCACAGCCGGACGGCGGTTTCCGGTTGCTGCGCCCACCACTCGATGATCTTCGCAAGGCGGACGTGGCCGAGGAGGAGGATGATTACGGCACCGGCGATGGACAGATAGCCGAGCGCCGTGAGGGTTCTGGGATAGGCCGAGTCGGCCGCGGCCAGGAGCAGGGCGAGGCCGAGCGCCAGACGCAGCGCTGCGGCGTAATGCGCGCCCCGCGACGTAGCCCAGAAATGGCGGACGAGGCCGACGAAATCCGCCGGTCTGATCAGGCCGAAAGCCCCGAACGAGGCGATGAGCATTCCGAACAGCGCGACGATCAGGCGCATCATGTCAGCCCTCTGTTTCGATTGAGACGACGAGCTAGGGGCCCATCGGGTCCAGCCGGAAGCTGCTTCCGCAGTTCGAGCCGCTGTTCCTTCCGGCAAGCCGCAGCAGAGATTCGAGCCTGGCGCCGGGCTCCAGCTTGGGCGGCAAGTTCAGGTGCACCTCGACCAGCATGCCGCGCTCGCAGTTCAGTCGAATCCGGTCGCGCGCGCCCGTACCCAAGTCCGTATCCAGTCTAGCCAGAAAATCCTCCGTCCGCACCGTCCGGCCGATGCGGGGCGCGAGAAAATCCGCGATGCCGGAGCCGTTGAACTGTCGGGTCAGGTCCGCAGCCAAGGCGAAATAGGCATCGCTCGACCATGCGGTTTGGCAGGTGCCATGCTTATGCCATTCATGACGCTCCAGACAGGAAGCGGTACCGGGCATGACCTGGGCCAGTACGGCCTGGGTGGCCGCGTCGAGTGCGACGGGGGGATAGTCACAGAATTCGCGCTTGGGCTGCTTCACTTCGCCGCAGAACCCGTAGTCCTGCCCGCAGCTCGCTTTGGTCGGCCAAAGTCCGTGCAGACTGAAGTTGCGGGCGGCGTAGGCCGCGGGGCCGGCGTCACGGCATTCCGGCTTGCCGGCCTTTAGTTCGCAGAAAGCCGGCTGCCAGCTCAGGGCCAGGACATAAGCGTCCGCCTGCCCGGCAAGATCGCAGCGGCCCGCGACCGGCTCTGGCCCCGCGCTTGCCTGCGCCCGCCCGCAGTCCCGGCTCACCCAGCGCTCGGGCGGATCGGCCATCGGCAGGCGGAGCCGGTACCAGTCGGCCGCATCCGGTTTGTTGGCTTCGATCACCGGATAGGCTTTTCCGGTATTGATGTGGGCGCCATCCGGGTTGGTTTGCTTGTTTTTCGAGACGTAGGCCGGGCAATCCCGGTCGGCGTTGAAGATGCCTTCCATGGGCACGGCCATGCAGGCGGGGACGCCTCCCAGCCATAGAAGCAGCTCCAGGAGAACCGTGAAACGGGACGGCTTCATTCGGGTTTCGCCAGCGCCTTGACCGCGCGCTCCATCCTCATGAAGCGCGAACCCTTGACCAGCAGCGTGGCGTCTGGCCTGTCGGCGGATGCCAGCGCGTCGATCAGTTCGTCCATCGAACCAAAGTGGCGTCCGCCGTTTTCGCCGAATGTCCGGATCGCTTCGTAGCACAGGTCGCCGAGGCCGAGCAGGGCGTCGATGTCGCGCTCGCGGGCATAGCGCCCGATTTCGCGGTGGAACGCCGGGCCCTGCGCGCCGACTTCGCCCATGTCGCCCAAGGCCAGAATCCGCGGCGGGGGGAAGCCGGCGAGCACGTCGATCGCTGCCCGGACGGAATCGGGGTTGGCGTTGTAGGTATCGTCGATCAGCCGCGCGCCGGTTCGCGTCCGCAGATGGACGCCGCGGCCGGCAACTGGCCGGAAGGCTTCGAGGCCTTCCCGCACCGCCGAGGGAGGGATGGCGGCGGCCAGTGCCGCCGCGGTCGCGGCCAGCGCGTTGTGGACGTTGTGTTCGCCGGCGAGTGCGAGATTGACCTGAAAAGCGCCGGCGGGCGTCGTGATCGAAACTTCGGTGCAGCCGGCTCCGGTCCGGAATGTTCCGGTGATCGCAGCCGCCCCGCTGCGCGCGAAGTCCATCACCCGGCGTGCGCCGGCCAGTTCCCGCCAGATGCCGTCGCAGGCATCGTCGGCCGGGAATACGGCGGTTCCATCGGCCGGCAGTGCCGAGATCACCGCGCCGTTTTCGTGGGCCGTGGCGTCCACGCTGGCCAGGAATTCCTGGTGTTCACGCTGGGCATTGGTCACCAGGGCCACGGTGGGCCGGGCCAGGCCCGCGAGGTAGGCGATTTCTCCGGGATGATTCATGCCCAGTTCAAGCACGGCGATCCGGTGGTCGGCTTTCAGCTCGAACAGCATCAGCGGCAGGCCGATGTCGTTGTTGAGGTTGCCGCGCGTTGCCAGACGATGTTCCTCGCCGAATTCGGCTGCCAGAATCCCGGCGATCATCTGGGTGACCGTGGTTTTGCCGTTGCTGCCGGTGACCGCGATCAGCGGGACGTCGAACCGCGCACGCCAGGCGGCCGCCGCCGAGCCCAGCGCCCGCCGGCTGTCGGGAACGACAAGCTGGGGGAGGGCGGCATCGACCGGACGCTCCACGACCAGTGCGGCGGCACCCTGATTCACCGCGTCAGCGATGAAATCGTGGGCATCGAAGCGATCTCCGCGCAAGGCGAAGAACAGCGAGCCGGGCCGGATGGTGCGGGTATCGGTCGATACGCCGTCGAAACCGGTTTCGGCCTTCCCGATCAGCGTTGCATCGGGAAGGCATTTTGCGAGTTCGGCTAAATTCATCGTCGGGTTGTCCGAAGGTTTCCATCGGGATGGAAAACGATCGCGCGTTCGCGCCGCAGGCACGAACTGCGCTGGATGTTTTCAAAGAAGAAGAATTATCGCATGGTGGCCAGGCAGAGTTCGCCGGCGGTCGTTCCGAGTAAAGCCGTTGCAATATTGCCCCGATAGACTGGCCGACATAACCACATCGGGGAGGGTGTGTCATGCTCAGTCTCTTGGTTGCTCTCGGCATCGCCGCCTGGTTCTTTCATCGCGCCATGGTCCGCAAGCGGAATCCCGCCACCGCGGCGATCATGGGGATTGTGGCGTATTACTTCATATACATGTTCGTCGACTGGAGTGTTCGCCTGGTTTACGGTGGGACCGTGCACCACTACGAACGCTACGCGGACGGCACGGTCGAGGGAGTCGCCATACTGGCCGGCGGGGTGGCGGCGGTTGCGCTGGGCCTCTTCGTTTTGCAGGGTGACCGCGAGCGCGGAAACGAAGCCTGAAAGGGCCCGTTATTTCACCATTTTTTCCGTTGCCGAGACAGCTAGGTCCTGACGGGCGTTCCGGCTCGGGGGCATGGCAGCGGGACGCGTATGCTTCAAATGGGTGCGAATCCCTTCGGTAATGGCGGCGGCGATCTGATCCTGATACGCCGAGGTACGCAGTTTCGCCTCTTCCTCGGGATTCGAAATGAAGGCGGTTTCAACCAGGATCGACGGCACGTCCGGCGATTTCAGCACGACGAAACCGGCCTTCTGTATCCCGGGCTGATGCAGTGCGTGGGTTTTCTGCAGCGCCTGCAGGATGCTGGCCGCAGCCCGGTCGCTGGCTTCCAGCGTGGCGTTCTGGGTCAGATCCAGCAGCACCGACGCCAGGACTTCGTCCTTGTCGTGCAGGGCGACGCCGCCTATCCGGTCCGCCGCGTTTTCGCGGTCAGCCAGGCGCCGGGCGGCTTCGCTGGTGGCGCCGTGCTCCGAAAGCGTGAATACCGACGCGCCTTTGGCATGGGTATCGTAATAGGCATCGGCATGCAGCGAGATGAACAGGTCGGCGTGTTCCTTGCGGGCCCGTTCCATGCGCTGCCGTAGATCGATGAACTCGTCGTTCTGGCGTATCAGGACGGGACGGATGCCCGGTTCGGCCTTGAGCAGAATCTCCAGTTTCCGCGCGATTGCCAGCACGATGTCTTTTTCCTGAGTGCCTTCCCCGCCCACTGCCCCGGTGTCTTTTCCGCCGTGGCCGGCATCGATGGCGACCACGAAGGGTTTGCGGAGCGGCCCGTCTCCGGGCTTGACCAGGGTGGGTTGCTGCGTTTTGGAGGCCGCCGCGGTGCTTGCCGTCACGTCCACGATCAGGAGGGGGCCGCCGCTCTCGGTGATCGAGAGCGCGGTGCGGCATTGGGCGGCGGGACGCAGTTCCACGATCAATTCGAGCTTGCCCTTGGCCTCGCTGCGGGTGTGCAGGGCGGATACGTAACGGTCGCCCGCCGGGTTCGGCAATCCCGGCAGCGCTTCGACGCCGCCCAGCGCAACGATCAAACGGTCGGCGCGGCCGGTGGCCCGCAGGTCGAAGCTCGCGCCTTTCGGACCCCGCAGCAGCAGGCGCGTGACATTCGCCCCGGATTTCATGCTCAGCGAGGCGTTCGCAGCCGAGTCCGCGACGCTGCCGGGCGAGAGCAGGGCGAGGGCAGCGAAGGCGAGAGCGGCTATGAAGGAATATCGCATCATTGGCAGCGTCAGGCAGGACGGGTAACGATACTCCGCGTATTGGGGGCCCGCAACAGCGCCCCGGATTCAAACGGCTCATCGTACAAAAGTGCGTTGCCGTCGCGCAACAACGGCGACCGGTTTCGACGTCCCGTGCAGGACGCGGAAGCCGGCATGGCTATAATGGACCGCGGCATGATGGCCGCCGTCCGTTTTTCCATGGGTGAAGGAGTTGGCGATATGAGGTTCGCGTTGGCGTGTGCGATGCGCGTGGCGCTGTTTATCGGAGCCGCCGTCCCTCTCTGGTCTTGCCACGGCGAACCTGAACAAAAATCTCCCGAAACGGCGCAGGCGGAAGAGCCCGGTATGGTGGCTCAACAGGAATCCACGGCGCAGGATTCCACGCTGGTCACAGCGGCACCGGACCTCCTGAAACGGCTGCGCGTGGCGGTGCTGTCCGAAGGCGAACTGCACGAGCCGCTGCGGGTGCCGGGCCGGGTCAGCATCGAAGAATTCAGCCGCCTTGCGCGCATCGGTGCGACGGTGACGGGGCGCATCACCCATATCGATGCCTCGGTAGGGCAACGCGTGAAGCGGGGCCAGAAGCTCGCCGTCCTGAACAGCACCGAGTTTTCCGATACCCAAAGGGCGTTCCTCAAGGCGCTCGCCCAGAAACAGTTGCACACAGTGATCGTCGAGCGGGCGCGCAAGCTCTACAAATCCGGCGTGATCAGCGAGCTGGAGTTCCAGCGCCGCGCCAGCGAGTTGTCCCAGGCGGAAACCGAGTACAACGCGATGGCCGATCAATTGCAGGTACTCGGCATGTCGGACGAATCCATCGCCGTGCTGGAAAAGAACCGGACGATCCAGCCGCTGGTGCCGGTGGCCTCCTCCATCGACGGCATTGTGATGGAGCGCCATGTCAGCCAGGGGCTGGTGGTCCAGCCCGCGGATGTTCTGTTCGTGGTGGCCGATCTGTCGCAGCTCTGGATCGTCGCCGAAGTGCCCGAGCAGCAGGCCGAGTGGGCACGCGTCGGTCAGCAGGTCGAAGCAGAAATCCCCGCATTGTCGGACCGCCGTGTCAAGGGCCAGTTGGTCTACATCGCGCCCACCGTCGATCCCGAGACCCGCACCGTCACCGTCCGCATGGAGGTGGCCAATCCGGACGGCTCGCTCAAGCCCGAAATGCTGGCGACCATGCTGATTTCCGGCAAGGTGAGCCGGCTTCCCATGCTGCCGGCGGAAGCCGTGGTCCGCGACGGCGATCACGATGCCGCGTTCGTGCCGGCCGGCGACGGCCGGTTCCGGCTGAAGCCGGTGAAGCTGGGCAAGGAAATCGGCGGGCTGCGGCCCGTGCTGTCGGGCCTCGCCGCCGGCGAAGAGGTGGTTACCGAGGGTTCGTTCCATCTCAACAACGAACGGCTCCGCAAGGAACTGGAGCGCTAATCCGTGATCGCCGCTCTGCTGCGCGCCGCGCTCGAACAGCGGCTGGTGGTGCTGGTCGTGGCCCTGGCCTTGCTGGGCTTCGGTCTCGATGCGGCGCGCAAACTTTCGGTCGACGCCTTTCCCGACGTGACCAACGTCCAGGTGCAGATCGCCGCGGAAGCGCCCGGCCGCTCGCCGGAGGAGATCGAGCGCTTCATCACGGTGCCGATCGAAGTCGCCATGACCGGATTGCCCGGCCTCACCGAGCTGCGCTCGCTGAACAAGAATGGCTTGGCCATCGTGACCCTGGTGTTCACCGATGCCACCGACGTCTACTTCGCCCGCCAGTTGGTGATGGAGCGGCTGATCGAGGTGTCCTCGCGCATGCCGGAGGGCGTCACGCCGGTGCTGGGGCCGGTGTCGACGGCGCTGGGGGAGGTCTACCAATACACCCTGGAACGCCCCGACGACGGCCAGCGGGCGCTGAGCTACGACGAGCTGGTGGAGCGCCGCACCGTGCAGGACTGGGTGGTGCGGCCGCTGCTGCGGAGCATCCCGGGCGTGGCGGAGATCAATTCCCAGGGCGGTTTCGTCAAACAATACCAGGTGCTGGCAAACCCCGACCGGCTGCGCCACTACCAGATCAGCCTGCGGGAAGTCTACGAATCCCTGGCCCGTAACAACGCCAACAGCGGCGGCGGGGTGCTGCCGCATTTCTCCCAGCAATATCTGATCCGCGGCGTCGCCCTGATCTCCAACCTGGACGACATCCGCAGCATCGTACTCAAGGAAATCAGCGGCGTGCCGGTACATCTGGGGGACGTGGCGGAAGTCCGGTTCGGTCATGAGGAGCGCGCCGGCGCCATCGTCAAGAACGGTTACACGGAGTCCGTTGCCGGGGTGGTGATGATGGTGCGCGGCGGCAACGCCAAGGAAATCGTTGCCCGGATCAAGGCGCGGGTGGCCGAGATCAACGACAAGGACGTGCTGCCGGAAGGACTCAAGATCGTGCCGTTCTACGACCGGACCGACCTGGTCGATGCGGCCCTGAACACCGTCACCAAGAGCCTGACCGAAGGCATCCTCCTGGTGATCGGGGTACTTTTCGTCTTCATGGGGGAAATCCGCTCCAGCCTGATCGTGGTTTCCACACTGGTCCTGACTCCCCTTCTGACCTTCATGGTCATGAATCACTACGGCATCTCGGCCAACCTGATGACACTCGGCGGGCTCGCCATCGCCATCGGCATGGTGGTCGACGGCTCGGTGGTAGTGGTCGAGAACGCCGTGAGCCAGTTGAGCGAGCGCCGGGACAGCGGCGAAAGCCAGGTTCGCATCGTGTTCGAGTCAACCCTGGAAGTCGGCATTCCGGTGATCTTCGGAGTCGGGATCATCGTGCTGGTGTTCCTGCCCCTGCTCATGCTGGAAGGGATGGAGGGCAAGCTGTTCGCCCCGCTGGCCCTGACCATCGCCATCGCCCAGGCGATTTCGCTGGTCCTGGGCATGGTGCTGGCGCCGGTCCTGTCGTCCTATGTCCTCAAGCCGCAGGCGCATGCGGAAACCCGGATCATCACCCTGATCAAGCGTCCGTACACCAAGGCATTGCATTGGCTGATGCCGCGCGGCGTCCTGGTCTGCGGGGTCATGGGGACACTGCTGATCGCGGCGCTGGGGATGGTCCCCTTCCTCGGCACGTCATTCATCCCCACGCTCGACGAAGGCACGATCACGCCCGGTGTGACCCGCGTGCCCAGCATCGCCTTCGACGAATCGCTGCGCATGGAAATGGAGGCCATGAAGCTGGTGATGGAAGTCCCGGGCGTCAAGATGGCCGTGTCCAAGCTGGGCCGCGGCGAGAGTCCGGCCGATCCGGCCGGGCCGAACGAGGCCGATCCTGTGGTGACGCTGCTGCCGAAAAACGACATGCCGGACGGCTGGGACAAGACCCGCATCGAGGAAGAAATCCGGCGCAAGCTCGACGTGTTGCCGGGCATCCAGCTGGTGATGAGCCAGCCCATTGCCGACCGGCTCGACGAAATGGTGTCCGGGGTGCGTTCCCAGGTCGCCATCAAGCTGTTCGGCGACGATCTGGTCGTGTTGAAGGAGAAGGGCGACGAGATTGCCAAGGTGTTGAAGGACATCAAGGGCACCAAGGACTTGCGGGTCGAGCGCGTGACGGGCCAGCAGTATCTCACCATCGAGGTGGACCGCGGAGCCATTGCGCGCCATGGAATCAATGCCTCGGACGTCCACGACATCATCGAGACCGCCGTGGGCGGCAAGAAAGGGACCGAAATCTACGAAGGCCAGCGCCGGTTCGACGCGGTGGTGCGCTATCCGGAGCGCTTCCGCAACAGTATCGAACACATTCGCACCATCGCCCTGGTTTCACCCAACGGGGCCGTCGTGCCGCTGGAGGATGTCGCCCAGATCCGGCTGCAGGACGGTCCGGCCCAGATCAGCCGCGAGACGGGACGGCGCCGCATCGTGATCGGCGCCAATCTGGAGGACCGGGACGTCGGCGGTTATGTCGCGGAAGCGCAGAAAAAGATCGCCCGTCTGGTCGACCTGCCGGACGGCTATTCGCTGGACTGGGGCGGACAGTTCGAAAACATGCAGCGGGCCATGGCCCGGCTCGGCGTCACGGTGCCGATCACCATTGCCATGATCTTCTTCCTGCTGTTCGTGCTGTTCAACTCCCTGCGTTACGCAGCGCTGATCCTGCTGGAACTGCCGTTTTCCTGCATCGGCGGGATTTTCGGCCTGTTCGCGACCGGCGAATATCTGTCGGTGCCGGCCTCGGTGGGCTTCATCGCCCTGTTCGGCGTCGCGGTGCTGAACGGTGTGGTGCTGGTGAGCTGCATCATCGATCTGCGCAAGGACGGCTACAGCCAGTACGATGCTTGCGTGCAAGCCTGCATGCAGCGCTTGCGGCCGGTATTGATGACCGCATCCGCCGCATTGCTGGGGTTGATCCCCATGCTGTTCGGCACCGGTCCGGGTTCGGAAATCCAGCGTCCGTTGGCGATCGTGGTGATCAGCGGACTGGTGTTTTCCACCGCACTGACCCTGCTGGTCTTGCCGACCGTGTATCGCTGGTTCGAGGAAAAGCGGATCGAAGCCTGAGCGCGAACCATAAAATCAAGAAACTTCAGGTGATGATGTGAAAGAGATCAAGGCAGTCATTCAACCCTACCGTTTGAGGGCCCTGCGCAACGCCTTCCGCCGCATGAGCGGATTTCCCGGCATGAGCGTGTGGCGGGTCGAGGGTTGCAGTTCGCACGAAGGCGAGGAAGTGCATGACAGCTTGCGTTGCGAGCTGACCGATTTCTCGCACAAGGTGCGGATCGAAATTCTCGCGGAAGAAGCCCAGGTCGAGGAAATCATCCGTATCATCTACGAGAACACCCATTCCGGCCGGCTGGGCGATGGCATCGTGTGGGTCACGCCGGTCGAGCAGACCCGGCGGCTGAGCGAGTAAGCGGGTAAACCCGCCAGGCGCGGAGCAAATTTCATGACAAATCGCAGATCTCCGCAGCCATCCGCTCCGGAGCGCTGGCTCGACGAGCACGGCGACTACTTGTTCCGGTATGCCCTGATTCGCGTGCGCAACGAAAGCACGGCCGAAGATCTGGTTCAGGAGACCCTGCTTGCCGCCATGTCGGCGCAGGTTCAACGGTCGGGGGAGTCCAGCGAAAGGACTTGGCCAAAGGGTATGCGATGACCGACGAAGGGCACGGCAACTTCAAGCTGCCGCTGATGTACCTCGTCATGCTCCTTCCGCTGTTGTTCGGCGGCGCCGGGCGATACAGCATGGATGCGTGGGTTTCCGGCAAGGCTCAACGGCGCTGACCGTGCCGCGGGGAGGGAGGCGGGATCAGATCGGTTTCGGGCTGATCCTGAGCCGCCTTCCCGTGTTTTCCGGTTCCAGGTAAATCTCCAGGTCGGGCAAGGGCAGGAAACCTTCGCCCTTCTCCGGCCATTCCACGAAACACAGGCTGTCCGGCCGGAAATAATCGCGAATGCCCATCCATTCGAGTTCCTCCGGGTCGCTCAGGCGGTACAGGTCGAAGTGATAGACGGTGCGGTCGGCCAGAGGGTATTCCTCGACCAGCGTGTAGGTCGGGCTCTTGACCGTGCCCCGATAGCCGGCGGCGCGCAGATAACCGCGCACCAGGGTGGTCTTGCCGGCGCCCAGATGGCCGTGGAGGAACACCACGTGTCCGGGCGGCAGAGTCGTCTGCAGGCGGGCGGCGAAGGCCAGCGTCGCCTCCTCGTCGGGCAGGTACAGCATCATCGGTTGACACAGGTGCGCAAGGCTTCGATCACGTCGCCGGCGAGGAGGCCCCGCTCGCCGGCCGAGGCGGCCAGGTCGCCGGCCTGGCCATGTATCCGCACCCCCAGGCAGGCGGCCTCGAACGGCGGGAGGTGCTGGGCCAAGAGCCCTGCGATCACGCCGGTGAGCACGTCGCCCATGCCGCCGCTGGCCATGCCGGGATTGCCCCAGCGGGCGACATGCGGGACGCCAGCCGGTCCGGCGATCAGCGTGCCGGCGCCCTTGAGCACGGCGATGCCGCCGTAGCGGCGCTGCAGTGCCGTGACGGCGGCGAAGCGGTCGCGCTGGATTTCGGCGGCGGAGAGCCCGAGCAGACGCGCTGCTTCGCCCGGGTGCGGCGTCAGTAGCCAGTGATCGCTTGAGCGGGGATGCTCCGCCAGCAGATTCAGCGCGTCGGCGTCGACCACCAGGGGTTTGCCGCTGGCGATGGCGGCGTCGAACAGGGTCTTCGCCCAGTCCGAGCAGCCCAGGCCGGGGCCGACCGCCAGCACCGATGCGCGTTGCAGCAGCGGCTGGAGCTGTTCGGTGGATTCGACGCCATGCGCCATCAGCTCCGGCCGGCCCAGGTTGATGAGGGCTGCATGGGCCGCGCGGGTGGCGATGCTGACCAGACCCGCCCCGATGCGTGCCGCCGCCTCGCCCGCCATCCGCGCCGCGCCGCTGTAACCGCATTCCCCGCCGATCACCAGCACGTGTCCACACTGGCCTTTGTGTGCATCCCGGCGCCGGGGGGGCAGGGCGAAATCGCCGCTCCGCAGCAAGCGCGACGAAGGCGTCTGCTCCAGCCGGACCTCCGGCGGCGTGTCCAGATCGTCGAAGACGATTTCGCCGCAATGCGCGGGACCGGCGCCGGTGAACAGGCCCTGCTTGAGGCCGATGAAGCTGACCGTCAGATCGGCATGGACCGCGTTTCCCATCACTGCGCCCGTGTCGGCGTTGAGTCCGGACGGAATGTCCACGGCGACCACCCCGCCGGGGAAATCGTTGATCGCCTCGATGACGGCGGCGTATTCACCGGCCACGTCCCGGTCCAGCCCGGTCCCGAGCAGGGCGTCGACCAGGATCTCGGCGCCTTCGAAGCCGGGCGGAATGAAGTTCAGCACCGGCCCTTCGGCGTCGCGGTATTCGGCGAAAGCGGCCGCGGCGTCGCCGCGCAGCCGCTCGAGGGGACCTACCGGATAGGCGCGGACGTCGAAGCCCGCCGCTAGCGCCAGCCGGGCGATCACATAGCCGTCGCCGCCATTGTTGCCGGGGCCGCAGACGACGGACAGGGTCTTCGCATCCGGCCAGCGCCGGCGCAGCGCCGCGAAGGTCGCTGTGCCGGCCCGGTGCATCAGTTCCAGCCCCGGGATGCCCAGGCCGTCGATCGCATGGCGATCCATGGCTCGCACCTGGGCCGCGGTGAAAAGTGACGTGGGAAGGGTGTCGTTCGAATGGGACGGCATCGGCTGGGCGAGGCTACGTTGTGCGGAGTGATGGGAAAGGCGCTATTCTGGCCGAACCCCGTGACTACGCCAAGGATTCCTGAGTGCCCCATGCCGCCATTTCATCCCCCGACTTCGCGGAGCTGAAGGAGCGCATCCGCGAATGGGGCAGGGCGCAGGGCTTTCAGCAGATCGGCTTCGCCGGCGTCGATCTGGGCGAACACGAAACCCGGTTGATCGAATGGCTGGCGGCGGGGTTTCACGGCGAAATGGACTACATGGCCCGGCACGGGGTGAAGCGCAGCCGTCCCGCGGAGCTGGAACCCGGCACGCTGTCGGTCATCAGCGTGCGGATGGACTATCTGCCCGAGTCCATGCGGAACATGAAGGAGGCGCTGGCGGACCCCGCGGCCGCGTACGTGTCCCGCTATGCCCTGGGGCGGGATTACCACAAGCTCATGCGCCGGCGCCTGCAGAGGCTCGCCGAGACCATCGCCGAGCAGGTCGGGCCGTTCGGCTACCGCGTCTACACCGACAGCGCGCCGGTATTGGAAAAGGCGCTGGCGGAGAACGCCGGACTCGGCTGGATCGGCAAGCACACCAATCTCATCAACCGCGAGGCCGGCTCCTGGTTCTTTCTCGGCGAGATCTACACGAACCTGCCGCTGGCTCCGGATCGGCCAGTCGCGAACCACTGCGGCCAATGCCGGGCCTGCATCGACGTCTGTCCGACCCGGGCGATCGTCGCGCCTTACCGGCTCGACGCCCGCCGCTGCATTTCGTATCTCACCATCGAACTCAAGGGCCCGATCCCGGAGCCGCTGCGTCCCGGCATCGGCAACCGCATCTACGGCTGCGACGATTGCCAGATGGTCTGTCCGTGGAACCGCTTCGCGCGGTTGACGGAAGAAGCCGACTTCCTGCCCCGGCAGGGCCTCGATCGTGCCCTGCTGCTGGAGTTCTTCGCCTGGGACGAGGCCGAATTCCTGCGCCGCACGGAGGGGTCGGCCATTCGCCGTATCGGCCATGAGCGCTGGCTGCGCAATCTGGCGGTGGCCATCGGCAATGCGCCGCCCCATCCGGACCTGGCCGAAGCCTTGAGGCAGCGGCTCGATGCCGCCTCTCCGCTGGTGCGCGAGCATGTGGCGTGGGGCTTGGGAAGGCAAACAAGGTCATAAGGGGGAGATTCGGGGGAGGCGTAGCGCCGTAGCCAATGCCAACCAATGTCTTGGGCCAATTTCGAAAACGGTCCCGGAGGCGTATCGTTACCCTACCAAGGTCCGGATCTGGGAGGCATGCCAATGAGCACGGAGCAGTCGAAATTAAGAACGGTTTGCCTGGCGGCAGCGGCGTTCATCGCGGCTCTGGCGATGCAATCGTCAGGGGCGGGACAAAGCGATCCGGTCGAGCCATGGTCCCTCGGCGAAAGTGTCGACGTCGCGCCGGGCGAACTGCACATCAGCCAGCGCACGGACCAGATGATCGACGGCGAAGTCCGCATCGCAGCGAGCGCGAACGGCCCGGTGACGATCTCCTTCGCCTCTACGCGGGACTTCAGCGGAACCACGGAAATCGCCATCGTCCTCCATCCCGGCGGCAAGCGGCTGTTCGGGGAGCTGGATGCCGAGGGGGACATCCTGCGGGTCGAGGTTATCGCCGGGAACGGCGCCGTCACCGCCGTCAGCGACGAGGAAAAGCGTCTGCTGCGATCGTTCCTTCGGACCCTCGGCAAGTCGTTCGGCGACACGGGCCGCGCCGCTTTCGCAAGGCTCGTCGAATTCGCGATCGCCAAGGCGCCGGAAGGCGTGCCGCTGTCCCTGCATTTCCGCAAGGTTCCGGTGGAGCCGATGCAGGCCGCGCCCGGTTTGTGCGTGGAACTCGGGGTCACCCTGTCCTATCTCCTCGGCGAGGTGCCGACCACGCTCATCGAGCAGGGCCTGATGGAAGTATGGCTGATGGACCACGGCTGGACCTATGACCGTGGCCGCAGGGAAATCTGCGGGCTGGGTTATACCCGGCTGTGCGGCACGATCGGACGGCCATACCGGGGGCGGCCGGGCTACGTCAGCATCCTGCCGCTGCTGGACGCGGCCACCGCGCACGACCGGCGGCGGCGTACCCGCATGCATGGCGGCAACATGCCCGTCGGGCATATCCGCCTTTATCCCGGAAATCCGCCGGACGCCTTCTGCGTCGGTCGGTGCGGACCGGGCTGCTTCGGCTCGTTCGGCGATTATCTCGGCAACAGCGACTACACCGTCACGGCGGAATGCTATGCCCATGACGCCTGCATCGGCGAGGTCGGCTACGACACGCTCATCCCGACCACGGGCACGGACGACGCCTGTACCGACGAATTCATCAACGCCGCCTGGGGATACCTGAACGGGACGGCGTGCAACGACGCGCCGGCCGATGACGTCATGGGCTGGTGGGTGGTCGCCAACGAATTCATGTATCTGAGTCCGGATGCCGACGGCGGCGGACGGGCGCTGCAAGTCTGGCGCGACGGCAGGCCGCAAACGGTGGGGCGGTATTTCGTCAACGGCCGGCGGGTGCTCGAACGTTATCTCGCCATCCGGCGGGAGGAGACGGCGGGCACCACCTTCTATTCCGGCCAGATCCGCACGGGCCGGCGGGTATGGGTTTCCGGCCTGCAGACCTCCGACAACGCGGCCGCGCAGGCCTTCGACGGCTGGCGCACCCGGATCCACGGCAGGGTCTACGATTCCAAGAGCCACAAGCCGGTGGCGCGGGTGTCGGTCGTGCTCAGAGGGGGGCGGTATGATCCCGGCGAAAGGAGTACCTCGACGGATGCCACGGGGCGGTTCGTCTTCGATCAGGTGCATCCTTACGAGACCTACATCGTGGCCCTCTCCAAGCGAGGCTACGACGACCAGGCCCAGGAAGCCAGTGTGTCTCTGTTCGATGCGGGCGAATCCTACTACCTCGTGAAACGCTCGGCCGTGGAGGCGAGTTTCGGCGGCACGGACAGATGGAAGTATCGTGGAACGACCTTCGAGCTGTTCCAGTCGGGCCGACTCACGGGGCAGGGAGCGCGCATCCTCAAGGAGTCGACCTCGTCGCCGCCGGCGCCGTTTCGGTCCGTCGTGGCCACTTTCGACCGGGTCGAAGGCGATACGCTCAAATTCGACTACGAAATCAGGCTGAGCGCGGCCAACCGCTCGAATGCCTGGGAGACCGTGGAAGGGAAATGCTTTGTCGTTTACGGCATGACCGTCAACCATTATCGGCTTCAGTATTTTTCCGTCGATGCCGCGGGGCAGATCCAGAGCTACAACCTGTCGTCCGACACGGGGGTGTTCTCCGTCAGCGTCCCGGTTTTCGCCGCCGATCCCTTCGGCCACGACCAGATTCTGACGCCGCTCTACGCCACGGTGGTGTATACGGTGAGCTGGTCGATGTCCTGCGACGGCGCGATGACCTCCGACTCGGAAACCTGGAGCCTCCAGGCGCTCGATTGGACTACGTGGTAAAGCTCTCGGTGGTGAATATCCGGGCGAAGCCGTGTCCGTGCAAGGTGCCGACCACATAGGCCAGCATTTCGATCACTCTGGCCGCACCGTCGGGGTCTTCCGGCAGGAGCTTGGCTTTCGGGTACGCCAGCGCCAGCCAAGAGGCGGTGGCCTGGCATTCGGTCAGCGCCGATCCGTCGTCGCGCACCAGCATCGGTAGGGTGGACTTGGGATTGATCGCGAGATACTCCGGTTTGCGGTGATCGCCTGCCGGCAGGTTCAGGAGGTACGCTTCGAAACGAATGTCCAGTCTTCCAGCAGGATGGGGGATGCCGGTGGAGCAGGAACCCGGGGTCATGTAGAGTTTCATCGGGTGCGGTTCGTCGGTCGCGGATTTGGGCCGGAAAGCCTCACCAGCTCGGTCCGGCGAGCAAGCCCCGATCCGGAAACGGCGCATTCCCGAATTCGGCACCGTTCCCGCTAGCATGCTTGCAATGCCGATGCGGCAGCCTCATATCGGCCCAAGGTGCATGAGAAGCACTCCGACATGGCGTAAAATCGCCCCCCGCTGTTGTCGAAGATTAGACGAACCTTGATAAACACAAGACTGCATACCCGATGCGTGGCCTCTGCTGCGCTGGTGGCGGCGCTGGCAGCGTCGAGCCTCGTCCGTGCGGAGGGCGAGTGGCAGCCGTCGACGCTGTCGGAGGCGACCCTGGCCAAGGTGCATGAAGCGGCTAAGGCGTACCAGGACTGCCTGAACGGCGAATTCGTCGCCCATGGCGACGAGGGTGTGGATTCGCGCCTTCAGGCCGACCGGATTCTGCACACCTGCGAAAGCCGGCTGGCGCCGATGAAAGCCGCGTTCGATGCCGAGAATGTGCCGGATTCGATCAGTGAACGCTACATGCGCTCGCATCGCACCCGGGGCGCCCGGGAGCTGGTTCGACTGCTGATGTCCGCCCAGGCGATGCGTGCGGCGGCGGGCGCGTCCGAGTCGAATCCGCCGGCCGCGGCCGAGACGCCCTCCCAAAATCCTCAAAAAAACCCCGAAGGGAAATCCATGGAAATTGATCTGAATCTGATTCCCGCGAAACTGGACGCGGTGCACGTCGGCCTTGCCGCCGTGGTGGTGGCCTTGCTGCTGGTGCAAGTCATCCTGCTTTCGGTGGCAGTGATCGCCCTGCTGCGGCGCAGGCCCGAGCCCGCGGCTGCTGCACCCGCCGCCGTCCCCGTAGCCGAGCCCGCGAAGCTGCCTGAGCCGGTGGTGAAGAAGGAAACCGTGGTGCTGAAGGAATCGACCCCCGATGCCGCGTTGCAGCTTCTGGCCTTGTTGCAGAAGGAGGCGCGCTTCGTGGATTTCGTGCAGGAAAACGTGGCGCAGTATTCCGACGCCGAAATCGGCGCGGCGGCGCGGGTGGTGCACGAGGGCTGCCGCAAGGTGATCGGCCAGGTCTTCGAGCTGGCGCCGGTGCGCACCGAGACCGAAGGCAGCCGGTTGACGCTCCCCAAGGGTTTCGATGCCGCCAGCGTGCGGCTGGCCGGCAACGTCGTGGGCGAGCCGCCGTTCACCGGCACCCTGGTGCACCGCGGCTGGAAGGTGGAAAACATCCGCTTGCCCAAGGTCGCGGAGGGCCATGACACCCGCATCATCGCCCCGGCAGAGGTGGAACTGTGAGCGAGACCCGCTTTTCGGTCGGCATCGACCTCGGCACCACCAATAGCGTGGTGGCCTACGTGGACTTGAGCGGCTGCGACGGCGAAAACGCGCCGCTGGAAGTCCTGGACATTCCGCAGCTCACCGCGCCGGGTACGGTCGGCGACAAGAAGCAGTTGCCGTCCTTCATGTATCAGGCCCACGAGGCCGAACTGGCGCCCGGCGATGTCGTCCTGCCCTGGGACGAGCATCCGGAGACCATCACCGGCGATCTGGCCCGCCAGCTCGGCTCCAAGACCCCGATCCGCCTGGTGGCCAGCGCCAAGAGCTGGTTGTGCCACAGCGGTGTGGATTGCCGCGCGCCGATCCTGCCGATCCAGTCGCCGGAAGAAGTGCAGCGGGTCTCGCCCTTGCAGGCTTCGATCGCCTATCTGCGCCACATGCGCGATGCTTGGAACGCGCGCCATCCCGAATATCCCTTGAGCGAGCAGGACCTGACCATCACGGTGCCGGCCTCGTTCGACCCGGCGGCGCGCGAGCTGACGGTGGAAGCGGCCCACGCTCTGGGCCTGCGCCAGGCGATCCTGCTGGAAGAGCCGCAGTCGGCACTGTACAGCTGGATCCAGAGCAGCGGCGGCGGCTGGCGCGAGCAGGTCCGGCCGGGCGACATCATCCTGGTGGTCGACGTCGGCGGCGGCACGACCGACCTCTCGCTGATCGCGGTCACCGAAGCCGAGGGCAACCTGGAACTCAACCGCGTCGCCATCGGCGACCACATCCTGCTGGGTGGCGACAACATGGATCTGGCGCTGGCCTACGGTCTCAAGCTGAAGCTGGAAGGCGAGGGCAGGAAGCTCGAAGCCTGGCAGGTGCAGGCGCTGATGCACGGCTGCCGGGACGCCAAGGAATCGCTGCTGTCCGATCCGGACCTCTCCGAGGTGGCGGTGGTGGTGCCCAGCCGCGGCTCCTCGCTGATCGGAGGGACGCTCCGCACCGCGCTGACGAAGGACGAAGTCAACCGGACGCTGATCGAAGGCTTCTTCCCCAAGGTTTCGATCGCGGACAAGCCGCTGGTCCAGGCCCGCACCGGTCTGACCACGATCGGCCTGCCCTACGCCAAGGACGCCCGCATCACCTGCCATCTGGCCGGGTTCCTGAGCAAGCAGGTCAACGCCGCCAACGAGCTGGAAGGGTTCTCGTCGCCGGACGGCGCACGCTTCATCCATCCCACCGCGTTGCTCTTGAATGGCGGCGTTTTCAAGTCCGAGGCGCTGGGGCGGCGGCTGCTGGAAGTGCTCAACGGCTGGCTGCAGGCCGACGGCGCGCCGGAAGCGAGGATGCTGCACGGCGCCGATCTCGATCTGGCCGTGGCCCGCGGCGCGGCCTATTACGGCTATGTGCGCAAGGGCCGGGGCGTGCGCATCCGAGGAGGCACGGCGGCGGCCTATTACGTCGGCGTGGAGAGCGCGATGCCGGCCGTGCCCGGCTTCCCCGCGCCGCTGCAAGCGCTGTGCATCGCCCCGTTCGGCATGGAAGAGGGCACCGAAGCCGAGTTGCCGCCCGAAGAGTTCGGCCTGGTGGTCGGCGAGCCGGTGCGTTTCCGCTTCTTCGCCTCGACGCTGCGCCGCGAGGACTTGGTCGGCACGCGGATGGAAGACTGGGGCGAGGACGAGATCGACGAACTGGACGAAATCGAGGTGACCCTGCCCGTCGAAGGCCATCAGCCCGGCGAGGTGGTGCCGGTGCGGCTGGCGGCGAAGGTGACCGAGGTCGGCACGCTCCAGCTCGAAGCCGTGGCGCGCGACGGCCAGCAGCGCTGGAAGGTCGAGTTCGAGGTGCGCCAGGGCGAGAAGCCGGCGGAAGCTTTCGACGAGGCGGTTCCGGAAGCGCCTTATCTGGGCACTGCCGACCCAGAACCGGAGGCCGGAGGCGAACCGGGCGAGAGGAAGCCGTTCTGGTCCTTCAACAAATAAACTTTGACCGAAGGGGGGCGGCGGCCGGCATCGCCTCTCTCGGGCGCCAGCATTTCGCATGTCTTCCATCGCGCCACGCTACATCGTAGGCATCGACCTCGGTACCACCCACACCGTCGTCGCCTACGCCGAGGGTGCGGACGCCGCGCGGATCGAGCTGTTTCCCATCGAACAGCTGGTGGCGCCGGGACAGGTCGCCGAACGGCCGCTGCTGCCCTCGGTACGCTACCACCCGGCCGAAGGCGAACTGGCCGAAGCCGACTATGCGCTGCCCTGGCCGGTGGAGGAAGTGGCGCCGGGTTGCCGCCCGGTGATCGGCGAGCTGGCCCGCCAGCTCGGCAGCCGCAGTCGGGGCCGGCTGGTCGCCAGCGCCAAGAGCTGGCTGTGTCATGCAGGCGTCGACCGCACCGCCGCGATCCTGCCCTGGGGCGCGCCGGATACGGTGCCCAAGGTCTCGCCGGTGGAGGCGTCCGCGAGTTTCCTGCTGCATGTGCGGCAGGCCTGGAACCTGCGCTTTCCGGGTCATCCGCTGGAGGCGCAGGAAGTCATCGTCACCATTCCGGCATCGTTCGACGATGCGGCCCGCGCCTTGACGGTCGAGGCGGCGCGCCAGGCGGGCCTCGCCAAAATCCGTTTGCTCGAAGAACCGCAGGCGGCCTGTTACGACTTCCTGTGGGCCCACCGCGACCGCCTCGCCGAGACCCTGGAAGGCGTGAGCCTGCTGCTGGTCTGCGATGTCGGCGGCGGCACCACCGATTTCACCCTCATCCGCATCGGGGCGGGCGCGCCTGAACCCAAGCTGGAACGCATCGCGGTGGGCAACCATCTGATGCTGGGCGGGGACAACATCGACCTGACCCTGGCGTACCGGCTGGAGCCGCGCCTGACCGGCGCGGAGCGCAGCCTGTCGGCCACCGATGTGATCCTGCTGGCGGAACGGTGCCGGGCGGCGAAGGAGCAACTGCTGGCGGAGCAGGGGCCGGAAGCCGTGACCGTCACCCTGCTCGGCAAGGGCGGCGGCCTCGTGGGCGGTGCCCGTTCCGTCGAATTGAGCCGGAGCGAAGTGCTGGAGGTCGTCCTGGATGGATTCTTTCCGCGGGTCGAAGCCGGGGCGGTGCCGGAGCGGCGCAGCGGCGTGGTCGAATTCGGCCTGCCATATGCGTCCGATCCGGCGATCACCCGGCATGCCGCGGCATTCCTGGCCCAGCATCGGAGCGAGACGGGGACGGCCGTGCCCGACGGCTTGCTGTTCAATGGCGGCGCTTTCCATAGTCCGGTGATCGCCGGAAGGATGGCCGAAGTCGTCGGCTCCTGGGCGGGGCGCGCGCCGGTCCTGCTGCGGAATCAGCGCCCCGACCAGGCCGTCGCCTTCGGCGCCGTAGCCTATGGACTTGCTAGGCGTGGACTGGCGGTGCAGCGGATCGAGAGCGGTTCGGCCCGCAGCTATTACCTCTTGGTCGGAGATGGCGGCAGCGACGCCCGCCGCGGCGTGTGCATCCTGCCGCGCGGCGCCGGCGAGGGGCGGGAATGGGTGGTGGAGCAGCGGCATTTTCTGCTGAGCGTCGGCCAGCCGGTGCGCTTTCATGTGTTCTCCTCGACCGTCGATTCCGGCCACGCCCCCGGCGACCTGGTGGCGCTGGATGAAGGTGTCTTCGGCGAACTGCCGCCGCTGGCCGTGGTTTTCGAGGGCGGGGAGGGTGGCGAGATCGAGGTGCGGCTTGCCGCGCATCTCACCGAAATCGGCACGCTGCAATTGCAATGCGTGGCGGTGGCCGATGCCGCCCGGCGCTGGAACGTCGAACTGCAACTCCGGCCGGGGGCCGCCCAACCGTCGCTGCCAACGGGATTGCATCCGCGCGCCGCCGAGGCGCTGGAGCACATCGCGCTGATTTTCGGCAAGAAGACCCGCCAGCTCGATCCCAAGGCCGTCAAAACCTTGCGCAACGATCTCGAAAAGATCTTGGGCAAACGCGAGGACTGGGACACCGCGCTGTGCCGCGAGCTGTTCGCGGCCCTGCTCGAAGGCGCCCCGCACCGGCGCCGCTCGGCCGATCACGAAAGGCTTTGGCTGAGTCTGACCGGCTACTGCCTGAGGCCCGGATTCGGCGCGCCGCTCGATGACTGGCGGGTCGGGCAGCTCTGGAACCTGTATTCCCAAGGCTTGCAGTTCGTGAACGAGGCGCAGAACTGGTCCGAGTGGTGGATACTGTGGCGGCGGGTCGCCGGCGGCCTCGATGCGCAGGCGCAGCGGCGCATCTTCGCCGACATGGCCGGTTTCATCGACCCGGTCCGGGCACGGCGGGGCAATGCCGAAGCGCTGGCCAGGAAGCGCGGTTTCGAGGACATGCTACGGCTGTCGGCATCGCTGGAGCGGCTGCCGTCCGGGGACAAGGCCATGCTGGGCGACTGGCTCCTCCAGCGGCTGGACAAGGCGCCGGATTCGGCGGAGCTGTGGTGGGCCTTGGGGAGGGTCGGTGCGCGCGCGCCCTTCCACGGCAGTGCCCACAATCTGGTCGGCAGCGACGTCGTCGAAGGCTGGCTGGAAAAAGCCTTGCAGCGGGACTGGAAGAAGCAGAGCTTCGTCGCCTTCGCCGCGACGATGATGGCGCGGCTCACCGGCGACCGCGAGCGCGACCTCGATGCCTCGCTGAGAAACCGGGTGGCGGAAAAGCTGGCCGCATCCCGCTCGCCCGAATCCTGGCTGGAACTGGTGACCGTTGTCAAAATGCTGGACGCGGCAGACGAAAAGCGCATCTTCGGCGAGGGTCTGCCGCCGGGCTTGCGGTTGGTTGAATAGCCGGTTTATCCCCGTTCCATGGAGGTGACATGGACATCTATATGCAGGCGGCCCTCGCCGAAGCCCGTAAAGGGCTGGAAGAAGGCGGCATTCCGATCGGCTCGGTGCTGGTGATCGACGGCGAGATCGTGGGCCGGGGCCACAACCGTCGGGTCCAGCAGGGCAGCGCGATTCTGCATGCGGAAATGGATTGCCTGGAAAACGCCGGGCGCCTGAGTGCCGCGGACTACCGGCGAGCGACGCTTTACAGCACCTTGTCGCCCTGCGACATGTGCAGTGGCGCGGCGCTGCTGTACCGCATTCCCCGCATCGTCGCGGGGGAGAACCGGACCTTTCAGGGGCCGGAATCCTACCTTCGGTCGCGCGGCGTGGAGCTGGCCGTGCTGGACGATGCGGAGTGCATGGCGCTGATGCAGGATTTCATCGCCGCCTATCCCGCGCTATGGAACGAGGACATCGGCGTGTGAAATCGCGCCTGGTTGCAACGAAACTCCGCTAACATAAGGCGGTCTATTGGGTGAATGTAAAACAACTTGAGGAGATAGCATGAGTACACCCCGTGAACAGGTCGTGAGCCGCGGCGTCTATGCCGTCGTGCCCCGCCACAAGGTTCTGACCAACACCTATGCACTGCTGTCACTGACGCTGCTGTTCAGCGCCGTGACCGCAGGCGCTTCCATGGCGCTCGCCCTGCCTCATCCGGGCATCGTCATCACCCTCGTGGGTTATTTCGGCCTGCTGTGGCTGATCAACAAGTTTTCCAACAGCGCCGTCGGCATCCTGTGGGTCTTCGCTTTGACCGGCTTCATGGGCTATACCCTGGGCCCGATCCTGAACGCCTATGTCACGCACTTCGCCAACGGCACCCAGCTCGTCATGATGGCCATGGGCGGCACCGGGGCGGTGTTCCTGGGCCTTTCGGCGTATGCGCTGACGAGCCGCAAGGACTTCGGCTTCCTCGGCGGCATGTTGGCCGCCGGCATCCTGGTCGCCTTTCTGGCCGGGCTGGTCGCCGCTTTCGTGCCGGGCCTGATGGGTCTGAGCCTGGCGGTATCGGCGATGTTCGTGGTGCTGATGGCCGGGATGATCCTGTTCCAGACCAGCGCGATCATCCACGGCGGCGAAACCAATTACATCCTGGCCACCGTATCGCTCTATGTGACGATCTTCAACCTGTTCACCAGCCTGCTGCAGCTGCTCGGCGTGTTCAACAGCGACGATTGATCGCGCCGATCTTTCGGGCACAAAAAACCCCGGCCTAGGCCGGGGTTTTTTGTGCTGACGACGGTAGATCAGTCGACGGCTTTCATGCTGAGCCGGACCCGGCCCTGGCGGTCGATCTCCAGCACCTTGACGCGAACCACATCGCCTTCCGCCAGCTTGTCGCTGACTTTCTCCACATGCTCGTCGGAAATCTGGGATATGTGCACCAGTCCGTCCTTGCCCGGCAGGATGGTGACGAACGCTCCGAAGTCCATGAGCCGTGCCACCTTGCCTTCGTAGACCTTGCCAACCTCGACTTCCGCCGTGATGTCCTCGATCCGGCGGCGTGCTTCCAAACCGGCCTGCTTGTCGACCGAGGCGATCTTGATGACGCCGTCGTCGGTGATGTCGATGCTGGTGCCGGTCTCTTCGGTGATGGCGCGGATGGTCGCGCCGCCCTTGCCGATCACTTCCCGTATCTTGCTGGGGTCGATGGTGAAACTGGTGATGCGAGGCGCATAATCGGACATTTCGTTGCGCGGCGCCGGCAGGGATTGCGCCATTTTGTCGAGGATATGCAGGCGTCCGTCACGGGCTTGATGCAGCGCCTGACGCATGATCTCCGGCGTGATGCCGTCGATCTTGATATCCATCTGCAGCGCGGTGACGCCGTCGCGGGTGCCGGCCACCTTGAAATCCATGTCGCCCAGATGGTCCTCGTCGCCCATGATGTCCGAAAGCACGGCGAATTCGTCGCCCTCCAAGATCAAGCCCATGGCGATGCCGGCCACGGCGCCCTTGGTCGGCACGCCGGCATCCATCAGTGCCAGGCTGCTGCCGCAGACCGAGGCCATGGAGCTGGAGCCGTTCGATTCGGTGATTTCCGAGACGATGCGGATGACGTAGGGGAATTCGTCCATCGTCGGCATGATCGCCTGCACCCCGCGCTTGGCCAGGCGCCCATGGCCTATCTCGCGCCGCTTGGGCGAGCCGATGGCGCCGGTTTCACCCACGCAGTAAGGCGGGAAGTTGTAGTGCAGCATGAAGTTTTCCTTGTACTCACCCTCCAGCGCGTCGATGAGCTGCGCATCGCGGCCGGTGCCCAGAGTCGCGACGACCACGGCCTGGGTTTCGCCGCGGGTGAACAGGGCCGAACCGTGGGTCCGCGGCAGGATGCCGGTGCGGATGCTGATGGGACGGACCGTGGCGAGGTCGCGTCCATCGATCCGCTTGCCGTGGCGGAGGATGTTGCCGCGGACGATCTCTTCTTCCAGCTTTTCGATCTGCCGTTTTACCGAGTTTTCCTCGTAGGCGCCCTCGGCGGTGAGGGCATCGATCACGCTCTTGCGGGCGTCCTTGAGCTTCTGCTGGCGGATCTGCTTGTCGGCGATGCTGTAGGCTTCCGACAATGCGGGCCGGGCGAGTTCGTCGACGGCCGCGGCCAGCGCCGTGTCTACGGCAGGTGGCGCCCAGTCCCAGGCGGTGACGCCGACATCGGCGGCCAACTCGTTGATGGCCCGGATGGCTGCCTGCATCTGTTCGTGGCCGAAGACGACCGCGCCCAGCATGACTTCCTCGGGGAGTATCCGCGCTTCCGATTCGACCATGAGAACGGCGTTGGCGGTACCCGCCACCACGAGGTCGAGTTCGGAAGCTTCCATGCCGGATCTGTCCGGGTTCAAGACATAGGCGCCGTTCACGAAACCGACCCGGGCCGCGCCGATCGGACCCTTGAAGGGCAGGCCGGACAGCGTCAGCGCGGCCGATGCGCCGAGCATGGACGGGATGTCCGGGTCCACTTCCGGGTTCAGCGACATGACGGTGGCGACGACCTGGACTTCGTGAGTGAATCCGTCCGGGAACAGGGGCCGGATAGGCCGGTCGATCAGGCGGGCGGTCAGCGTTTCCTTTTCGCTGGGACGTCCTTCCCGCTTGAAGAAACCGCCCGGAATGCGTCCGGCAGCGTAGGCCTTTTCCTGATAATTGACGGTGAGGGGGAAGAAATCGACGTGGGGAGACGCCTCTTTGCGCCCCACGACGGTGACCAGCACCACGGTGCCGGCCATGTCCACCATGACCGCGGCGTCGGCCTGACGGGCGATCTCGCCGGTTTCCATCGAGACGGTATGATCGCCGTACTGAAATTGCTTCCGGATCGGGTTCACGGGTTCTCCTTGGGGGTATCGGCGGGCGAGAGTTATTTACGGAGACCCAGCCGCTCGATGAGCGTGCGGTAACGTTCGTTGTCGGTGCTCTTCAGGTAGTCCAGCAATTTGCGGCGCTGGTTGACCAGACGGAGCAGGCCGCGGCGCGAATGGAAGTCCTTCTTGTGCTTGACGAAGTGCGGGGTCAGGTAATTGATGCGGTTGGTCAGCAGGGCCACCTGAACCTCGGGGGAACCGGTATCGCCTGGGGCGCGTTGGAATTCCTGCACGATGGCGCTTTTTTCTGCTGCTGTGAAAGCCATGGGATAATCTCCAAAAAACTCGTTGAAAACCTTTTGAACAATCGCCAATTGTACCGTCAGGGGCGGGAAAAGGACAAGGTGCAGTCGAGCGAGACGATGTTATCGAGACCTTGGTTCCACGTCGCCACCATGCGGGGTGATCACGCGCCTGGGTGCCACCCGGCCATGACCGTCGCTGCAGCCTATGCCGAGAAACGCGTGTTCTTCGTCATAGACCCGCAGCAGATCGCCGCAGGGCGCGTCGGTGACCGCAACGGCTTGGCCGTGCAGAAAAAGCCGGGAGGTTTCGGCATCAAGCCGCACCGCGGGCCAATGCGGCACCATGCTGTCCATCGGGCGCAGGCATGCCAGCCTGGCTGCCGGCGTCATCGCTTCCAGTTCGTCCAGGGTAACGGCTTGATCGACGGAAAATCCGGCGACGGCCGTCCGCCGCAGCACTTCGACATGTGCGCCGCAACCGATGGCGTTGCCGATATCCTCCACCAGGGTGCGGATATAGGTGCCCTTGGAGCAATGCACGTCCAGCTCCAGATGATCGGGACCCCAACCGGTCAGTGCGAGCCCGAAGATCGTGACCGAACGCGCCTGCCGTTCGACTTCCACGCCTTTGCGTGCCAATTCGTAGAGCCGTTTTCCCTGGTGCTTGAGGGCCGAAAACATCGGCGGCACCTGCAGGATGGGACCGGTGAACCTCGCCAGGAGCGCGAGAAGCGCCGGTTCGTCGAGGGCGGGGATCGCAGACCGCGTCAGCACCTCGCCGTCGGCATCGCCGGTGTGGGTGGTGGCTCCGAGCCGGGCCAGAACGCGATAGCGCTTGTCCGAATCCAGCAGATAGCCGGACAGCTTGGTGGCCTCATTGAAGCAGAGCGGCAGGATGCCGCTGGCGAGGGGATCGAGGCTGCCGGTATGGCCGGCCTTGCGTACGCCGAACAGCCTACGGGCGCATTGCAGGACGCGGTTAGAGGTGAGCCCCGAACTCTTGTCGAGCAGCAGAATTCCCGACAGCGGGCTCGTCAACGCCAAACCCATGTCTTAGGTTTCGCCGTCCCCGTCCAGTGAACGCAGCACCTGGTCCATGTGCAGGCCGCGTTCGATGGAGTCGTCATAGACGAAACGGATTTCGGGAAGGACGCGCATGCGCATCCGCCGTCCCAGCGCTTGCCGGAGCTGAGGCGCGAATTCTCCCAAGCGCTTCACGGCCGCCTTGGTTTCCAGGCGCCCGCCCAGGAAGGTCACAAACACCTTGGCCACGGCGAGGTCGCGGCTGACCTCGACGTCGCTGACGGTGATCATGCCGAGTTCCGGCGCATCGATGCCGGTGCGCAGAAACTCCGCGATTTCCCGTTGCATCTGGGCGGATACCCGGTCGCTGCGGCTGAATTCTCTAGGCATTTTCTGGGATCACCGTATCAATGCGGTATGACCTGGATCTTTTCGAACACCTCGATCTGGTCGCCTTCGCGCACGTCGTTGTAATTCTTGACGGCGATGCCGCATTCCATCCCGGACTTGACCTCGTTGACATCGTCCTTGAAGCGGCGCAGCGATTCGAGCTGGCCCTCGAAGATGACCACGTTGTCGCGCAGCACGCGGATCGGCAGGTTGCGGCGGACATGGCCTTCGATGACCAAGCAGCCGGCGACGGTGCCGAACTTGGTGGAGCGGAACACCTCGCGGACCTGGGCGATGCCGACGATCTGCTCGCGGAACTCCGGTTCCAGCATGCCGCTGATCGATTTCTTGATGTCGTCGATGGCGTTGTAGATCACGCTGTAGTAATGGAGGTCGATGCCACGTTCCTCGATCAGCTTGCGCGCGCTGCCGTCGGCGCGAACGTTGAAGCCGATCAGGATGGCGTTGGAGGCCAGCGCCAGATTGGCGTCGGTTTCGGAGATCCCGCCGACGCCGCCGCCGATCACCTTCACCTTGACCTTGTCCGTGGACAGCTCTGTCAGCGAGCTGCGCAGGGCTTCCAGGCTGCCCTGGACGTCGGCCTTGATGACCAGATTGAGATCGATGGTTTCCTCGCCGCCCATGAGCGAGAACACGTCTTCCAGCTTGGCGGCTTGCTGCGCGGCGAGCTTGGTGGTGCGCAGCTTCTCTTCGCGGTGCATGGCGATTTCACGGGCCTTGCGCTCGTCGGCCACCACGATGAATTCGTCGCCCGCGTCCGGCGCGCCGGATAGGCCGAGCACTTCGATTGGCGCCGAGGGGCCGGCTTCCTTCAGCGGTTTGCCGTTCTCGTTGAACATGGCGCGAACGCGGCCGATTTCCTTGCCGCACAGCAGGAAGTCGCCTTTGCGCAAGGTGCCGCGCTGGACCAGGATGTCCGCCACCGGGCCACGCCCCTTTTCCAGCTTCGATTCCAGAACCACGCCGCTGGCCGGAATATCGGTCGGCGCCTTGAGTTCGAGCACTTCGGCCTGAACCAGGATGGCGTCCAGCAGGGCGTCGATGCCGGTGCCGGTTTTGGCGGATACCGGAACGAACTGCACGTCGCCACCCCACTCCTCCGGAACCACATTGAGTCCGACCAGCTCCTGCTTGACCCGGTCCGGATCGGCGTCAGCCTTGTCCATCTTGTTCATGGCGACGACGATGGGCACGCCGGCGGCGCGGGAATGCTCCACGGCTTCCTTGGTTTGCGGCATGACGCCATCATCCGCCGCCACGACCAGCACCACGATGTCGGTGACTTTGGCGCCGCGTGCGCGCATCGCGGTGAAGGCGGCGTGGCCGGGGGTGTCGAGGAAGGTGATCGAGCCGTGGTCGGTCTTCACCTGGTAGGCGCCGATATGCTGGGTGATGCCTCCCGCTTCGCCAGCGGCGACCCGGGATTTGCGGATGTAGTCCAGCAACGAGGTCTTGCCGTGGTCGACGTGGCCCATGATGGTGACCACGGGCGGACGCGGCAGATGCGGGGCTTCGGCTTCGGCGGCGAGATTGGCCATGATTTCCGCCTCGAGATCGTCTTCTTTCTGCGCGGACGCCTTGTGGCCCATTTCCTCGACCACCAGCATGGCGGTTTCCTGGTCCAGCACCTGGTTGATCGTGGCCATGATCCCCATTTTCATCAGGGTCTTGATGACCTCGATGCCCTTGACCGACATGCGCTGCGCCAAGTCCGACACCGTGATGGATTCCGGAACGGCGACTTCATGCACCATGGGTGCGGTCGGCTTCTCGAAGCCGTGTTTCTGCTCCGGCATGACCATGGGCTTGCCGAATCGGGTTTTTTTCTTTTTTCCGCCGCCTTTGCGGAAATCGTCGCCCTGGAGTTCGCGGTATTCATCCTTGCGGCTGAGGCCAGCCCCCCGTTTTTCACCGCGGGCTTCGGTTTCGCGTTCGGCAAGGTGTCCTCGGGGCGCTTCGCCTTTGGGTTTGGCGGCGACCGGACGTGGAGCCGCGGGGCGAGCTTCCGGCGCGGGGCGCGGGGCGGAGGGGGTGGCCGGGGCCGGTTTGGACGGCGGGGCTTCGCGCTCGGCAGTCGGCTTGCTTTCCTCTTTTTTCAGGCGCGCCTGTTCTTCGGCGGCTCGGGCCGCTTCCTCCCGTTTGCGGCGCTCTTCTTCAGCGGCCTGTTGCCGGCGCAGTTCTTCCTGTTGCCGGCGGGCTTCCTGCTCGGCCAGTTCGCGCTGCTGTTGCTCCTCCAGGGCCCGCCGCGCCTGTTCGGCTTCGGAGAGTCGCTCACTGGTTTCCGGCAGCTCGCTGCGCTTCACATAGGTGCGTTTCTTGCGCACTTCGACGCTGATGGTCTTGGCACCCTTGCCCGGCACCGTGCCCTGCTTGAGTTCGGTTACCGAGCGGCGCTGAAGGGTGACCCGCTTGGGCTCGGTCACACTCTCCTGCACCTTGCCGTGGCTCTGCCGCAGATGGTTGAGCAGCTTCATCTTTTCGGCATCGCTCAGCACATCGTCTGCGTCGGAGATATGAAGACCTGCGTCTCCCAGCTGATGGAGCAGCCTGTCGAGGGGAATGCCCACGATCCCGGCCAGTTGTCTCACTGTTACGTCACTCATGATTCAGCCCCTTATCGGTAATCGTCCTCAGTCTTTGGAAAACCACGAGGCGCGCGCCTTCATGATGAGCGCCGCGGCCTTCGCCTCTTCCATGTCTTCGATGTCCAAAAGATCCGGGACGGCCAGGTCGGCCAGGTCTTCCAGCGTGCGAATGCCATGGCGCGCAAGGCGGTAGGCCAGTTCGCGGTCCATGCCCTCGAGTTCCAGCAAATCCTGCGAGGGCTCGGTGTCCTCGAGCTTTTCCTCGGAGGCGATGGCTTTGATGAGCAGCGCGTCCCGTGCCCGGTTGCGCAATTCTTCCACGATATCCTCGTCGAATTCCTCGATTTCGAGCAATTCCTTGCTCGGCACGTAAGCCAATTCCTCCACGCTGGAAAAGCCTTCCCTGACGAGGATTTCCGCGACGTCTTCGTCGACGCCGAGTTGCTCGACGAAGGTCTGGATCAGGCGTTGGGTTTCTTCCAGGGTTTTGGCGTTGGCCTGGGTGGAGCTCATGACGTTGAGCGTCCAGCCGGTGAGTTCGGAAGCCAGCCGCACGTTCTGGCCGCCGCGGCCGATGGCTTGCGACAGGTTTTCATCGGCGACGGCGATGTCCATGCTGTGGCGGTCTTCGTCCACGACGATGGACACGATTTCGGCCGGCGACATGGCATTGACCACGAACTGGGCCTCGTTTTCGTTCCACAGGATGATGTCGATGCGCTCGCCCGCCAGTTCGTTGGACACGGCCTGTACCCGCGAACCGCGCATGCCGACGCAGGCGCCGACCGGGTCGAGCCGGGGGTCGTTGCTCTTGACCGCCACTTTGGCGCGTACGCCGGGATCGCGCGCCGCGCCCTTGATTTCGATGAGGTTCTCGCTGACCTCCGGGACTTCCAGCCGGAACAGGGCGATCAGGAGTTCCGGCGCGGTGCGGCTGACGAACAACTGAGGTCCCCTGACATCGGGCCGGACGGCGCTCAGGATGCCGCGCAGGCGGTCGCCGGAGCGGACCGATTCCCGGGGAATCATCTCGTCGCGCGGGATGAAGGCTTCGACATTGCCTCCGAGGTCGAGAAAGACGTTGCCCCGCTCGATGCGCTTGACGACGCCGGTGATCAGCTCGCCGACTCGGCCCTGATAGGCGTCCGCGATCTTCCTCCGCTCGGCTTCGCGCACTTTCTGCACGATGACCTGCTTGGCGGTCTGGGCGGCGATGCGGCCGAACTCGATGGAGTCGAAAGGCTCTTCCACGAACTCGCCGGCCGCGATGCCGGGATGGGTTTTGCGCGCTTCCTCGAGCAGGATCTCCTTTTCCGGGAATTCGACGCCGCCGCCGAATTCTTCACGGGGTTCCACCACCAGCCAACGGCGGAAAGTCTCGTAGTCGCCGGTCTTGCGGTCGATGCTCACGCGCACGTCGTACTTGCCGTCGTGCCGCTTGATCGTGGCGGTGCGAAGCGCTTCTTCGATCGCGGAAAAAATGACTTCTTTTTCGATGTCCTTTTCATTCGACACCACGTCGACTACCAGCAGGATTTCTTTATTCGCCATCAGGTCGTCCTACAAAAATTCAAATGTCAAATTCGGGTATCAATCGCGCCTTGTCGATCGCGTCGAAAGGGATGGCATGCAGGCCGTTCTCGTCCTCGATGTCGACCATCCCCTCGCGAACGCCGGCGATACGGCCCTTGAACCGCCGCTGGCCATCCAGGGAACGTACCGTCTGAAGCCGCACCTGGCGGCCCGTGAAGCGTTCGAAATGCTCGATGGTGAACAGCGGACGGTCGAGGCCGGGCGAGGATATTTCCAGTTGATACTGCCCGGGGATGGGATCTTCCACATCCAGCATGCCGCTGAGCTGGTAGCTGACCTTCGAGCAATCGTCGAGACCGATCCCCTCGGGACGGTCGATATAAACGCGCAGAATCCTGGCGCGAGCGTCAAATTCGATTCCCGCCAGTTCGTAACCCAGTCCGGTCACGACGGGTTCGATCAAACGCTGCAAGTGTTCGGGCATCCGCATGGTCAGTTTCCGGCCCACAAAAAAAGGGCGCAAGGCCCAATGTTATTATCCCGTTCCTTCAGAAACTAAAAACGCCCGCAAGGGGCGCCGCTCGGGACGGAGGTCTCCGGTCTGAAGACCCGTCTCATCAGTCCGCGTATGCTAACATAAACGCCACACCGAGATAAACCCCCAATTTCTCAAGTATTTTGCGGCGCCGTGCGGTTGGATCGGCGCGTTCCCGTTTGAATCATGGAGTCGCCCTTGAGGCCGGAGACGCTGTTCATTGCCGATTTGCACCTGAGCGTGGCGGGGCCCGAGCGGGTCCGGCTGTTCCAGGATTTCATCGCAGGACATGCCCGGGGCGCCGAGGCCTTGTACATTCTCGGCGATCTGTTCGATGCCTATGTCGGTGACGACGACACCGCTTTTCCTGCCGGCGCGGTTCGGCGGAGTCTCCGGCAGTTGACGGAGTCCGGCACCCGGGTGTTCTTCCAGCAGGGCAACCGCGATTTCCTGGCGGGCTCGGGTTTCGCCGCGGCCACCGGGGCGAGCCTGCTCGATGATCACGCCGTGATCGGCTTGTACGGCTGCAACGTGCTGGTCATGCACGGCGATCTTCTCTGTACGGACGATCTCAAATATCAACGGGCCAGGGCCCGGATTCGCACCGACGAATGGAAACGCCATGCCCTGGGCAAGCCGTTGTGGGCCCGCAGGCTCTACGCGCGCTGGTATCGGCTGCGCTCGGCGCTCGATAAGCGCGGCAATGCGCCGGAGATCATGGACGTCAACCCCGGCGAGGTGGAGCGGGTGTTCGAGCGCTTCGGCGTCGACGCCATGATCCACGGCCACACCCACCGCCCGGCGGATCACGAGCTGACCTGCGGCGGCCGTCCGGTCCGCCGGATCGTCCTGGCGGAGTGGCGCGACGAAGGCGAATTTCTGTGCTGGACGCCGGAGGGGCACCGCCGGGTGCGAATACCGTCCTAGGCCCCGCCCAGTCATGCCGTCGCCAGCGGAAACGCCAGGGTTTCGGCGATCGCCTCCAGCCGGTTGAGGCCGAGCAGCAGTCGGTCGACGCCGATGGCAATGCCGGCGCAATCGGGCAGTCCGGCTTGCAAGGCCTCCAGAAGGCGGCCGTCCTTTTCCGGAACGGGGCGTCCGGCGTCGAGGCGGGCCGCGATGTCCCGGTCGAAGCGGCGTTCCTGCTCCAGCGGATCGTTGAGTTCGAAAAAGCCGTTGCCCAGCTCCATCCCGTCCAGGAAGACTTCCACCCGCTCCACCAGCCGCTCATCGTTCGACTTGAACCTGGCCAATGAGGGTAGGATCGCCGGGAAATCGCGGACGAAGGTGAAGCGGTTTCGCCCCAGACGGGGCTGGACAAGGTGGCTGAACAGCAGGTCGAGCCAGATCGCGCGATCCGCCCCGCCTATTTCCGCGGCCTCCTGCAACCCGTGGCGCGATGCGCAATCGGCGAAATCCTCCAACCCCGCGTCCAGCGGGTCGAGGCCCGCGTGGGTCAGAAAAGCCCCCCGGTAGCTCGTATGTTCCGAGGGCGCCAGGTTGCGCGTTGCTTGGCTCACCATGCGCAGCAGCGCATCGGTCTCCTCGATCAGTTCATCGAGTCCGAAGCCCACCCTGTACCATTCCAGCAAGGTGAACTCGGGGTTGTGGAAACGGCCGTATTCCTCGTTGCGGAAGGCCTTGCATATCTGGTAGATCGACCCGGTGCCGGCGGCCAGCAGCCGCTTCATGGCGAATTCCGGCGAGGTTTGCAGGTACAGCCGCTGCGAAGGGTCGCCGCCGTAGGCCGTGGAGAAAACGCTCAGGTGCGGATCGGTGACGGTGCCGTGCGAGAGGAGGGGGGTCTCGACTTCGAGAACTTCCCGTTCGGCAAAAAACTGCCGGATTTTCCGCAGGAGTTCCGCCCGCCGGCGCAGCATCGCCGGCGAGCAGGACGGACGCCAGTCGGACGGCGCCCTATTTGACACGAGAGACGTATTCCCCCGTGCGGGTGTCCACTTTGATGACTTCGCCGGTCTGGACGAACAGCGGCACCCGGACCACGGCGCCGGTGTCCAGGGTCGCCGGTTTGCCGCCGCCGCCCGAGGTGTCGCCACGGACGCCGGGGTCGGTTTCGACGATCGTCAGTTCCACGAAATTGGGTGGCTGCACCGCCAGCGGGATGTTGTTGAACAGGGTCAGAATGCAGATATCCTGCTCCTTCAGCCATTTCTTGGCGTCACCCACCGCGTTCGAGTCGGCGGCGTACTGTTCGAACGATTCGGGCACCATGAAGTGCCAAAGCTCGCCGTCGTTGTAAAGATACTGCATCTCCACATCGACCACGTCCGCGGTCTCCAGCGTATCGCCGGACTTGAAGGTGCGCTCGATCACCCGGCCTGTCTTGAGGTTGCGCAGCTTGACCCGGTTGAAGGCCTGGCCTTTGCCCGGCTTGACGAATTCGCTCTCGAGAATCGTGGCGGGATCGCCGTCCAGCATTACCTTCAAACCATTTTTGAATTCACTCGTGCTAACAAAAGCCATGCGTACCTCGAGTCGGTGCTTGGAAAAAAATGTAAATCATTATAATGGATGGCTGTTTCCCATGAAACAGCGCTGAATTTGTCAGACACGATCATCGACATGAGCAAGAATTGGCAGGCCGAACTGGCCGAAGGCTTCGCCACCGTTCACGAGTTGTTCGGCTATCTCGGCCTTGCCGCGGCGTTCTCGCCGGAGGCCGCGCAACGATTTCCGTTTCGTGTTCCGCGCGCCTATGCCCTGCGGATGAGGCCGGGGGATCCGCATGACCCGCTGCTCCGCCAGGTCCTGCCGATCGAGGAGGAACTGGCGTCGCATCACGGCTTCGTCAGTGATCCCGTCGGCGACCGGCATGCGCTCAAGGCGCCCGGCCTGCTGCACAAATACCGGGGGCGGGCTTTGCTGATCACGACGGGGGCTTGTGCGATCCATTGCCGCTATTGTTTCCGCCGCGAGTTTCCTTACGCCGAGAGCCAATTCACCCCCCAGAGGGAAAAGAAGGCGCTGGATTACCTTGCCGTTGATACGGAATTGAGCGAAATCATCCTGAGCGGGGGCGACCCGCTGCTGTTGAGCGACGCCCGTTTGGCCCACCTGATCGGCCAATTGGCGGCCATCCCCCATTTGCGGCGATTGCGTATCCATACCCGGGTGCCGCTGGTGTTGCCTTCCCGAATGGAGGGGCGGCTCCTGGAAATCCTGTCCGGCCACCGTCTGCAGACCGTCGTGGTCATTCATGCCAATCATCCCCGGGAACTGGGCGGCGACGTCGGTGGTGCGCTGGCCGGGATGCGGGATGCGGGCATGACGTTGCTGAATCAGGCCGTGCTGCTGCGGCAAGTGAACGATTCCGTCCAGACCCTGTGCGACCTCAGCGAATGCCTGTTCGACCACGGGGTGCTGCCTTACTACCTGCATTTGCTGGACAGGGTGCGCGGTACGGCCCATTTCGAAGTGTCCGAAGCCGAAGCGCTGGAGCTGCACGAAGCCTTGCGCCGGCGGTTGCCGGGATACCTGGTGCCGCGCCTGGTTCGGGAAATCGAGGGGCAGCCGTACAAACAGGCGGTCAGCTAGGCGGAGGCGGGTTGGCCACGCCGTGCGGCACATGGCCGGTCGCGACATGGCGGCTGGCCGCCTCGCAATTGCTTTTCTGGTCGTCGAAGAAGATGTCCGCGCCGAAGGCTGCCAGGAACTGGCTCTTGTCCAGGCCACCCAGGAACAGCGCCTCGTCGATCCGGATGTTCCAGGCCCGCAGGGTCCGCACCACCCGTTCGTGCGCGGGGGCGCCCCGGGCGGTCACCAGGGCGGTGCGTAGCGGTGAACTGTCGGCGTCGAACTGGGTCTGAATGTGGTGGAGCACCGCCAGGAAGTTCCGGAACGGACCGCCGGGCAGCGGTTCGCGGGCGCTGGCGCGTTCGTTCTCGGCGAAAGCCTCCAGTCCTGCCGAGCGATAGATGCGTTCGGATTCGTCCGAGAACAGCACCGCGTCGCCATCGAAGGCGATGCGCAGTTGGTCGGATTCGCTGCCGCGGGCGGGCGCGGTGATGATGGTGGCGGCCGCCTGGCCGTCATTGAGTGCGTCGGCGACGTCGCCGGCATCCGCCGACAGGAAAAGTTGGGCGCCGAAGGCCGCGACGTACTTGAACGGAGATCGCCCGCCGGTAAAGGCGGCGCGGGTGATGTCCAAGCCGTGGTGCTGGATGGAGTTGAAGATTCGCAAGCCCGTGTCTGCGCTGTTGCGTGACAGCAGGATGACCTCGACCAATGGCGTGCCGAGGTGTTCGTTCATGACCAGGAGCTTGCGGACCAGCGGGAAGGCGACACCTGGCGTCAGGATCTCGTCTTCGTGCTCGATCTGGTAGCGGCAATAAGCTTCTCGGCCTTCCTGTTCGAAGATGCGGTGCGATTCGTCGAGGTCGAAGAGGGCCCGAGAGGAAATGGCGACGACAAGCTTGGAGGGTGGGTTCATGGCTTGAAAATCAGAGGGTTTCGGCATCGCCGGTATACATTTGGACGCCGGTGCCGCACAATTGAGCGTTTTTCGTGATTCCGCGGCGGCCCCTCAAGGGGTTCCCGGATTCCTCATAATCAGAACAAAAGCAGAACAAAACAAGAGGAGCATCATGCGCCGCAACATCTCCCTCGTATTATTGGTTTTATTCATCATTGGCCTTTACGTGCTGCAGAACAAGGGTGTCGTTCCGTTCGTGATGAAGGTTCTGGAGTCGGATCTCTTCGATGTCAAGGAAGAGGAGGAAGAACAGCTCGGCAAGATCAGGAACGAGCGCACCGACTTCGCTTTCATGCATTGCAAGGCGGCGATGCTGGATGAGCATGTGGTGCCCGAGAATTCGGAGTTCCCGAGCGACAAGTATGAAGCCTGGGCGCTGGGCGGCAGGAACTACATCCTGAGGTCCGAAGTTCTGGCCGACTCCCAGGAGGGAAGGATTGCCCAGAAATTCGTGTGCAAGTTGCGCATGACGGGCGACGACCAGGCGAATCCGGACAGCTGGTCCATCCTCGGCACCGAGCTGAATCCCGCCGAGGGCGGCGCCGAGTAGTTTTTGACCGTCCCTCCTGCAATGAACGGGCGGCTCAGCCCGGCGGCCAGTGCAGGCGGCGGCCGCCGAGGACGTGCAGATGCAGATGGTCGACTGCCTGGCCGGCATCGCCCAGGCAATTGACCACCGTGCGGTAGCCCGATTCGGCAATCCCTTCCAGCGCCGCGACCTTCTTGGCCGTATCGAACAGCGCCGCGGCCAATCCCGGCGCGTCAGCGGGCAATTCGTTGAGGTTCGCGATGTGCGCCTTGGGAATCACCAGCACGTGCACCGGCGCCTGCGGATGGATGTCCCGGAACGCCAGCGTCAGATCGTCCTCATAAACGACGGCGGGCTTGATTTCCCCGGCGACCATCTGGCAGAAGATACATTGCGGCATAGTTCGGCTCCTTGGGGTAAGGGGGTTTAGAAATCCTTGCGGCCGTCGAAGGCGTGCGAAAGCGTGGTGCCGTCGACGTATTCCAGCTCGCCGCCGAACGGGATGCCGTGGGCAATCCGGGTGGTCCGGATGCCGTGGCGCCGGGCCATGTCGCTGAGGTAATGCGCGGTGGCTTCGCCCTCGACCGTGGTATTGGTCGCCAGGATCAGCTCCGCGACACCGTCTTCCTTCAGCCGTTTCTCCAAGGCGCCCAGGCCCAGTTCGGCCGGGCCGATGCCGTCGAGCGGAGAAAGCCGGCCGTTCAGGACGAAGAACAAGCCCTTGTAGGCGGTGGCCCGGCTGATCGCGTATACCTCGGCGGGCGATTCCACGATGCACAACTGCGACCGGTCCCGGGCGGGGTTGGCGCAATGCTCGCACAGGGTGCTCTCGGTCAGGGTGCGGCACTGGCCGCACAGGCCCACCTTCGTCAGGGCGTCATGCAGGGCTTCGCTCAGCCTGCGGGCGGCATCGCGGTCGCGCTGCAGCAGATGCAGCGTCATGCGCTGCGCGGTCTTCGGCCCGACGCCGGGCAGACAGCGCAATGCGTCGATCAGCTCGGAAATGGCGCCGGATTGCCGCATGCGGGGCTAGAACGGCATGTTGAATCCGGGCGGGATGCCCAACCCGCCGGTCAGGGCGGCCATCTTCTCCTGCTTTAGCTTGGCGACCCGGCGCACGCCGTCGTTGAAGGCCGCGGCGATCAGGTCTTCCAGCACTTCGCGTTCTTCCCGCAGCAGGCTGGGATCGATGTCCACCTTCAGCACCTCGCGCTTGCCGGTCATGCGGATCTTCACCAGGCCGCCGCCGGATTCACCCTGGATTTCGGTCGCCGCGATTTCCTCCTGGGTCTTCTGGAAGCTCTCCTGGAAGCGCTGCGCCTGCTGCATCAAATGGGCCAATGGATTTTTCATGGAATTACCTTGAGTTTTCGTGACTGTCTAGCGGCCGGGTCGAGCCTGGCAGGATCTGTGCACCGAACATATCTTTCAGGGCGTTGACGGTCGCATCGTTTTCGATTTCGAGCTCGGCCTCGCGCTGCCTTTCGGCCTGCGTCCGTTGCTCGGCGGCAGCGGGCGTTTCCTCGTTCAAGGATTCACTGCGGATCGTCAATTTGATGGGGCGGCCGAGGAGCTTTTGCAAGGCGTTTTCGAGATTGTTCGCCACAGTGGGCGTGTGAATCTGCGCTTGTCGGGGGTCCAGCACCAGTTCGCACGCGTGCTCGGTCAAGCTCCTCAGCAAGCAATGGCTGGCGAGCTGGCGGGTCATGCCGGCGAGGTTCATGGTATCGATCATCCTCGGCCAGTTCGGCGCATCGCTCGTCGCCACGGGGTTCGCCGCCGCCGGAGACGCTTCGGAAGCGGCCGGGTTAGGGGCCTGCCGGGTGACTTCCCGAGCGCGGTGCGGCTCCCGAATGCCGGCGTCGGCGGGTGCCCGCATCGCCGGGGCGGCCGCCGGCGGGACGATCCTCGGCGCGGCTTCGGCGGAGTGCGGGCGGAAGGCCAGCATTCGCAGCAGCAGCATCTCGAAGCCGTCGCGCGGGTCCGGCGCCAGCGGAAGGTCCTTCTGCCCCTGGAGCGCGATCTGGTAGTAGAGCTGGGTATCCTCCGGGGACAGGCGGCGGGCGAGTTCCAGAATCCGCTCGGCTTCGTCGTCGCGGCGGGCGGCTTCGGGGGCCCACTGGGCGATCGCGACCTGATGCAGGATCGCCAGCAGTTGCTGGACCACGTCCTGGTAGTCCGGTGAGAATTCGGCGAGTGCGGCGGACACAGCGAGCAGGGCGTCGGCGGCGCCGTCGGCCAGCGCGTCCAGCAGGCCATAGACCGGTTCCCGCGAGACGGTGCCGAGCATGGCGCTGACGCCGGTTTCGGTCAGGCGGCCGCCGCAGTGCGCGATGGCCTGATCCAGCAGGCTGAGGCCGTCGCGCATGCTGCCCTGGGCGGCACGGGCCAGAGCCTTGGCGGCGCCGGGTTCGAAGTCCAGGTTTTCCGATGCCAGAATCCGCGTCATCTGGGCGCGGATCTGCTCCGGCGTCAGCCGTTTGAGGTTGAACTGCAGGCAGCGCGACAGCACGGTGACCGGAATCTTCTGCGGATCGGTGGTCGCCAGCAGGAATTTCACATGCGGCGGCGGCTCTTCCAGGGTCTTCAGCAGGGCGTTGAAGCTGTGCCCGGAGAGCATGTGGACTTCATCGATCAGGTAGACCTTGTAGCGCCCCTGATTGGGAGCGTACTGGACGTTGTCCAGAAGGTCGCGGGTGTCCTCGACCTTGGTGCGGGAGGCGGCGTCGACTTCGATCAAATCGATGAAACGGCCTTCGTCCACTTCCCGGCAGATCAGGCAGTGGCCGCAGGGATTCGCCCCCTGGAGGTCTTCGCAGTTGAGCGCCTTGGCCAGAATCCGGGCCAGCGTGGTCTTGCCGACGCCGCGGGTGCCGGTGAACAAATAGGCATGGTGCATGCGGCCGGCTTCCAGCGCATGCGTCAGCGCCTTGACGACGTGCTCCTGGCCGACGACTTCGGTGAAATTGTGGGGTCGCCACTTACGCGCAAGTGCCTGGTAGAGCATGGAGTTGCGGCGAAAGAGTAGGGAATGGGTGGCTCACCGCATCAGCCACACCCCGGCACACGAATCCGCTGCTACCGTTGCTCCCTTCCGGGCCTGGCGGGGTTCACAGCGTATCATTGCGAGGGGACCGATGCGGCTTGCCATAGAATCGGTGAGCCGGGTGCTCATCAGAGAAGGGGCATTATGCCTGTTAGCGAGGCCTTGCACAAGGACGCAATAGCCATTCTGATTACCACCTCAGATCGTCCGGCACTGGGTAGGCGGCGTAGGGGTCGTCCGAATTGTCCTCGCCGGTCTGCCGTGATTCATTCTTGAGAACGATATATGAGGCGTCCCGGGCGGCGATGCGATCGGCGATTTCCGCGGGCACAAGCTGGTACTTGCCGTCCAGTTTGACGATGGCGGCCTGGCCGGCGGCGAGCCGCTTGCGCATGGCCTCGTCGACATAGATGCGTTTGACGGAGCCGCCATCGGCGAAGTGGAACGCCACATCGCCTTCGGCGGACTGTCGGTTGGCGTCGACGAGCTGGCGGATCTGGGCGGCGAGGGCCTTGCGATCGTCGGCCTCCTTCTTCTGCAGGTTCAGCTCGCGGTCGCGCGCGGCTTTTTCCGCCTGGGCCTGCTGTATCCTGGCCTTGTCGGCATCGGCGCCCTTGTTTTCGATGGCGCGCTGGCGCTCCTTGCGCTGGTCCTTTTGCGCTTTCTTCAGTTGCTTGTCGTTGACCAGGCCTGCCTTGCGCAGCTGCTCCTGGAGGGGGTTGCTCATGGAGGGGGTCCTGTAGGCTTGAATGATCTCGGAGGGGCGAATATTAAGGCTTAAGGGGGTTCCGCGAAACCTCGCGCCAGCCCCAGGGTTTGCCGGACATGGCGGGCGATCATGGCTTCCTCGTTGGTGGGGATCACCAGCACGCGGACACGGCTGTCCGGCGTGTGCAGGATTCGGTCGGCGGCCGGATCGATCACGACCCCGAGCCAGGCCGCAAGCTCGCAGATGCGGGCGCGCACGGGCGCTGCGTGTTCGCCGATGCCGGCGGTGAAGACCAGGGCGTCCAGCCCGCCCAATGCGGCGCTCAGCGAGCCGATTTCGCGGGCGATGCGGTAGCAGAAATACTCGACGGCTTCGGCGGCTTCCGGGCGGTCGCTGGCCAGCAGATCGCGCATGTCGCCGCTCAGGCCGGACAGCCCCAGCAGTCCCGAGCGCTTGTAGAGCAGGTCCGAGAGCGTTGCGGCATCCATGCCCGGCTGGGTCATCAGGTGCAACAGCACGCCGGGATCGATGGCGCCGCAGCGGGTGCCCATGGGGATGCCGTCCAGGGCGGTGAACGACATGGTGGTGGCGACGCTGCGGCCCGCCCGCATGGCGCAAAGGCTGGCGCCGTTGCCGAGATGGCAGACGATGGTGCGGCCTTCCGCCGCGACGGGGTCGACCTCCGGCAGACGCGAGGCGATGTACTCGTAGGACAGGCCGTGGAAGCCGTAGCGGCGGATGCCGGCCGCCTCGTATTCCCTGGGCAGGGCGAAGCGCTTTTCGACGGCAGACTGGGTGGCGTGGAAGGCGGTGTCGAAGCAGGCGACTTGCGGCAAGTCGGGGAACTTCGCCGCCAGCAGCCGGATGGGAGCGAGGTTATGCGGCTGGTGCAGCGGCGCCAGCGGGATCAGCGCCTCGATCCGCCCGATGATCTCGTCGGTCACCCGTTCCGGTCGAACCAGGCCGTCGCCGCCGTGGACCACCCGGTGGCCGACCGCGGCGGGCTTGAATCCCCCGTCGTTGCGGGTCAGCCAATCGAACAGCCAGACCAGGGCCTCCTCATGGGTATGCGCCGGAATCGGGCCTTGAAACAGCATGGCGCCTTCGGCATCGCGCAAGCTGGCGCAGGCGCTGCTGCCGGATTTGCCTCCGAGCCGGTCGAGCAGGGCGCCCAGCAGCCGTTTTTCGCCGTTCAGCAGGGAGAACTTGACGGTCGAGGAACCGGCATTGACGACGGCGATAGGGTTCATGGGGGATCAATACGGCCAGCGCCACTCGACCATTTCCGGCATGTCGACGCCATGTTCGTAGGCGTACTGGCGGCAGGCGATCTGCTGCTTGCGGAACCTGGCCTTGGCGTGAGCGCCGGAAACCGCGATTTCCGGAATCCGGTCGATGACGTCGATGGCCAGGCTGAAGCGGTCGATCTGGTTGTTGATCGCCAGTTCCAGCGGGGTATTGATGTTGCCTTTCTCCTTGTAGCCGCGCACGTGCATGTTGGCGTGGTTGGTGCGTCGGTAAGCCAGGCGGTGGATCAGCCAGGGGTAGCCGTGGAAGTTGAAGATGATCGGCTTGTCCTTGGTGAACAGGCTGTCGAAATCCTTGTCGCTGAGGCCGTGCGGATGCTCGGATTCGGGCTGCAGCTTGAACAGGTCCACCACGTTGATGAAGCGGATCTTCAGTTCCGGGAATTCCTCGCGGAGCAGGGTCGTGGCGGCGAGGGCTTCCAGGGTCGGGATGTCGCCGGCGCAGGCCATGACCACGTCGGGCTCCCGACCCTCGTCGTTGCTGGCCCATTCCCAGATGCCCAAGCCCTCGGTGCAATGGGCAACCGCGGCGTCCATGTCCATGAACTGGAGGTGCAACTGCTTGTCCGACACGATCACGTTGATGTAGTTCTGGCTGCGCAGGCAGTGGTCGGCGACCGACAGCAGGCTGTTGACGTCCGGCGGCAGGTAGATGCGGGTGACGTCCGCGCTCTTGTTGACGACCACGTCCAGGAAGCCGGGGTCCTGGTGGGTGAAGCCGTTGTGGTCCTGCCGCCAGACCGTCGAGGTGATCAGGAGGTTGAGCGAGGCGATGTCCTGGCGCCAGGACAGGTGGTTGCAGATGGACAGCCACTTGGCGTGCTGGTTGAACATCGAGTCGATGACATGCACGAAGGCTTCGTAGGTCGAGAAGAAGCCGTGGCGTCCGGTCAGCAAATAGCCCTCCAGCATGCCTTCCAGCGTATGCTCGCTGAGCATTTCGATGACCCGGCCATCGGGGGCCAGTTCGCCGCCGTCCTGGTCCTCGGGGAAATACTCGGCGATCCAGAATTTCTTGGCGGCGGCGTAGATGGCGTCCAGCTTGTTGGAGGTATTCTCGTCCGGGCCGAACACCCGGAAGTTGTGCATGTTCTCCTTCATCACGTCGCGCAGGAACACCCCCAGCGGCTGGGTGTTCGGCGCTTCGATCTGGCCCGGTTTGGCGACCTCGATGCCGTAGTTCCGAAAATTGGGGATGCGCAGGGCCTTGCGCAGATAGCCGCCGTTGGCGTGGGGATTGAGTCCCATGCGGCGGAAGCCGGCCGGCGCCATTTCCCGGATTTCCGCGACGGGCCGGCCTTCGGCGTCGAACAGTTCTTCCGGTTTGTAGCTGCGCATCCAGCTTTCCAGCAGCTTCAGGTGCTCGGGGTTTTTCAGCACGTCCGCTACCGGCACTTGGTGGGCGCGCCAGAAGCCCTCGACGTTGCGGCCGTCGATCTGGCGCGGCGCGGTCCAGCCCTTGGGCGAACGCAGCACGATCATCGGCCAGCGCGGTCGCCGGGCGATGCCGGAGGCGCGAGCCTCGGTCTGGGCGGCGCGGATGTCCTCGATGCAGCGGTCCAGGGTGGCGGCCATCGCCTGGTGCATGCTTTCCGGCTCCGACCCTTCCACGAAATAAGGCGTGTAGCCGTAGCCTCTGAGCAGGTTTTCCAGCTCGTCGTGGCTGATGCGGGCCAGCAGGGTGGGGTTGTTGATCTTGTAGCCGTTGAGGTTGAGGATAGGCAGCACCGCGCCGTCGCGGATCGGGTTGAGGAATTTGTTGATGTGCCAGGAGGTGGCGAGCGGGCCGGTCTCGGCCTCGCCGTCGCCGACCACGGCGGCCACGATCAAGTCGGGGTTGTCGAAGGCCGCGCCGCAGGCGTGCGATAGCACATAGCCCAGCTCGCCGCCTTCATGGATCGAGCCCGGCGTTTCCGGGGTGCAATGGCTGCCGATGCCGCCGGGGAAGGAGAACTGCTTGAAGAAATTCAACAAACCTTCTTCGCTCAGGTCCTTGTCCGGGTAGATTTCGGTATAGCTGCCTTCCAGATACAGCGGTCCCAACACACCGGGGGCGCCGTGGCCGGGCCCGGCCATGAAGATCATGTTCAGGTCGTGTTTCTTGATGGCCCGGTTCAGGTGGGTGTAGGTGAACGAAAGGCCGGGGCTGGAGCCCCAATGGCCGAGCAGGCGGTTCTTGATATGCTCGCGCTTGAGCGGTTCGCGCAGCAGCGGGTTGTCGCGCAGGTAGATCATCCCCACCGCCAAATAATTGCAGGCCCGCCAGAAGGCGTGGATTTTCCGGACTTCTTCGGCATCCAGCGGCGTTTCGCTCACGGTGGCGCGGGTCGGGCCGTAGACGCTGAGCTGCTCGAATTCGGAAGAAGGGGGGAGCTGGGTTTCCATCGGTACTCTCCGTGGTGAACTGCGTGACAGAGGAGCGTTTGAGCAGGGGGCAGGGCCCGGATGACGCTGCCTATTTTGCTCCGCCATTATGACAGCGCAAGAACCGAAGCGGTCCGCGGATGCGGCGAAACGGTCTCGATGCCGGCGCGGGCGTCTCAATTCAAGGTCACGGCCAGCCGGTTCCGGTCTTCCGTCGACTTCGCCCGTAACGCCTCCAGCGCGACTTCCACGCCGCCCATCCGGTAAGGATTGGCCGCCCGGCTGAACGGCAGATCGGCACCGTTCAGGCTGAGCGCCAGGGGACCGCAGCCGGAACTCCGGACGGAGTAGACGACTTCGAACTGGCAGCCGGCGAGATCCAGTTCGATACGGAGGCCGTCCAGCGCTTTCGGGATGACCGGGTCGATCACCAGCCTCGAGCTTTCCAGCCGCAACCCCAGCAATCCGCGCAAGATCAGGCCCATGCCGATGCCCGCGCCGCTCGAATACACCCGCCAGCCGCCGTCGAAGGCGATTTCCCCCTTCCGAACCCGCTCGTACTCGGCGTAAGCCTGGTAGCGGTCGGCGAAGGCGGCGTCGGAGCTGGAGTAATAGCAGTTGGCCTGGCGCAAGGTCGCGGTGGGTACGAGCGCGCGGAGGCCGATGGGATTGGCCTTGCATAGCGCCTTGAAGAAGCCCTCCGCGTCACCGTAGCGGGCCAGCGCTTCCGCATAGCGGAGATGGGCGTGGGTGTACATCAGCCCGATTTCGCGGCCGAAGAAGCTGCTGCTCTCGGCCCGCTGGAAGTATGTCTGCGGGCCGCCGCGGTAGGCCATCGGCCGGTCGAACAGCCTGGCGCCGTCGGGCCCGAGCAGGTGGTCCTCGATGAGTTGCAGGTGCCGCGCCGCCTGTCCGGGCGTCAACAGCCCGTGGGTGATGGCATGGATCATCGGCAGCAGGCTATAGGAAAGTCCGGTGGCCCGGTCAAGCGGATGCACGAGATAGTCGATGCTTTCATCTTCCCTGACATGGGCATAGCCGGCGAGGATGCCGTCGACGATCAGCAGACGCTGGAAGTCGTCGCGCACTTCCGCCGCCGCGGCCTCGAAGGCCGCCGCCTGGTCATCGCGCTTCAAGCGGCGCAGCGCCTCCGCCAGCGTGGCCAGGGTCTGGTGGTGCAGGGTCACCGTCCAGGAACTACACAGGCGCTCGCGCATGGCCGGGTTGACCGGCTGGAGGGAATCGTTCCAGTCGCCGTGGCCGTAGGCGGCCAGCCGGGTCCCGGGGATGGTCCGGGCAGCCACGACCAGCAGCGCGCGCTCCACGTGCTCCCAGAGCGTCGCCCGTTCGGCCTTGTCGCCGCCTTCCGGATGGAAGAAGGGCAGAACCTCGTCCAGCAGCGCGCCGTCTCCGGAGGCCAGCAGGTATTGGGCGAGGGCCAGGACCGGCCAGAACACGATGTCGCCGTGCGAGTCGCCGGGGCGGATGTTGCGCTCGCGCTCGAAGAACATGAACCACTGCGGCCAATCGCCATCCGGATTCTGGTTCCTGAACACCCGGCACAGCAGGTCGCGAATCGGCTCGAACCGGCCCAGGGCCAGCAGCATTTCCACCGGTCCCTGGCAGACGTCGCGGACACCCCAGCCGCCGCCGGAATACTGCTCCAGCCCGCGCGGACTGAGGTAATGAACCAGGGCGTCATGGGCGAACCAGGGCAGGATTTCCCGCAGGCGCTCGATGTCTCCCCCCAACGCACTGCCGGCCGGCGGATGGACCCGCAATCCCGCGGTCATGTCGCGCCAATAGTGGCCCGCGCCGGTTTCGGCTGTGGCCGGGGGAGCCGGCACCAGGCTGCCGGTGATGCGGAAGCCGGCCGACGAGACCGGGGCCGTGACGAGGCACAGGAAGGGTTCCCCTCGGGACTGGCCGTCGGCGTACAGCAGCTCGTCCCCCCCCACGGTCTCGAGCGGAGTGCCGGGCAGCGGATCGATGCGGAAGCCGCCGTCCGGGAAACGGCGGCCGAGGTCGGATCCGGGTACCGGGCGAACCAACACCCCCGTCCCGTCGCGGACGAACCGCGCCGGGACGGCCTCGGCGCCGTCGTCGCCGTTGAGGGCGACATGGTTGCTGAGCAGGCAGCGGACGGGCGGTCCTTCCAGTACCTCCAGGGTTACCGAGAGTTCATGACTTCCGGTGGCGGCCTCGCTGCGTATCTGCAACGATCCGCCGGCGTGTTTATAAATCCAGCGGCAGCCCTCCGGCTTCATCTCGAAGGCGGAGGGCACGTCGAGCAGCTGCCAGCGGCCTTCGATCTCGACGAACAGCCGTTGACCGTGCGCCCGGAACAGGCTCAGGTAACTGTGGGTGGTGGACAGGAAGCGGTTGATGCTCACATGGCCCTGGGTCACCATCGAATGAAACACGCCGGCCATCCAGACGGTGGAGGTCAGGCCGGCCTCGTCCGGCACCAGGCCGTTGCCGGTGCGGAGGATGTGGCCGTGGGGGCGCAGCACCTCGAGCTCCTTGGCCCTGAGCGCGATGTGGCCGCGGTCGCCGGCGAAGAAGGACAGCAGGCGGCCATGCTCCGATTCCGGCTCCCGCCGGATGCCGCCGAACAGCTCGGCGATCTCGGCATCGCCGAGCTCGAGGGCTTCGAGGAGCGGTGCGGCGCTGAAGAGATTGGCTGACGGCGCGAAACCTTCGGATCGATCCGGCCTTGCCGGGGGAGGCGCGGCTTCCGGCAGGCTCAGCGCCCGGTCGGCCAAGGTCAGATCGGCCTCGGAGGTCGCCTCCGGGTGATCCGGTTCGAACCAGCCGAAGAACCCCGCCGCCGATGCCTCGCCAGGTGCCAGTGTCAGCGGGGCATCCTGGATCACGGCCATGGCGTGTTCGTGCTGGCGGCGCGAGCCGGGGAGGCCCTCCATCAGCCCCCGCGGCGGGCGCCCGGCCCGGCTTTCCAGGCCGTAAAATTGCAGCGCGTCGGTGGCGAAGCTCCGAGCCCGGTTCAGCGAGCCGATGGCGACCCAGGGAAAACGGCCGCCCATCGCCAGATTCTGACGGGAGGCCAGGACCGTACCCCGCGAGGGGTGAGGGAGCGGTGTATGGTCGAGGTACTGGCTGACGTAGTATTCGTTGAGCCGCACCGCCCCGTATTGCGCCAGCCCCAGGTCCTGGGCGTAGACCAGCTCCACCGTTGAGGCGGTCCGGCCGGTGTTCTCCAGCGCCACGTGCCAGAACCAGGCGGGCGCGGCTTCGGCCAGCACCAGGCAGACGCCGAACCGGATGCCCGCCCATTCCCCCTCGATCGATAGCCCTCGACCGTCGCACCGTATGCGGCCGGGACCGCGCGGACCGAGCAGCGGCACGGCCTCGCAGGGGGAACCGAGGCGGCGCAGATAGAGATTGGCCGGTCCGCCCTCGGCTTCCGAGCCGGGGAACAGGTTGATGAGAATATCCCCGTGATCCATGCGCCGGATCGAGCCGCTGGATGTGAGCCGGAAGACCAGACCGGAAGGGCTTTCGAGGCGGAGCGCCGGCTTCGCCGCCAGCGGATGCTGTGGGTTCATGGGCTTTCCTTCATGGTCGGCTGCGATCCGCCGGGATGGCGGGATGCGGGATGCGGTTTCAAAACGCGACGGTTGGAGTGATGTCGTCCAGTTTCGTTTCGACCGGCGCGGAAACGGCGTTGTCATCGGTCGCCTCGCGGGTAGTGACGACCTGTCCGTGCGACTGATGCCGGCTCGATGCAGGCGGGAGGATAGCGGATCGCTTCGGCGAAACCAAGAATGGCATTAGCCGCGCTCGGGCATCTTTGTTACCTTTCCGGGCCAGATGCGTGACCCAGAGGGGAAAGTGCCGTGGACTGCTTCCGAAGACTTCCAATGCGTGTCTTGTTCGCGTCGATCCTCGTCGTGCTCGTCGCGGGTTGCGCCGCCTATGGCCGGTACCCGTGGGATCAGCGCTACGGCGCACCCGATCCGGGACGTTTCGACGGATCCCGGACTACGGCGGCATCGCCCATCGAGTACCGGCGCGACATCAAACCCATCCTGGACAGCCGCTGCGTGGTTTGCCACGCCTGCTACGACGCGCCCTGCCAGTTGCAGCTGGGCAGCTACCAGGGAGTGACGCGCGGCGCCAACGGCGAACGGGTCTACGACGCCGCCCGCCTGCTGGCGGCCGAGCCGACCCGCTTGTTCCAGGATGCCGCCAGCAACGCCGAATGGCGAACCAAGGGATTCCACCCCGTGCTCAACGAGCGCAGCCCCGGCGCCGAAGCCAATCGCGAAGCCAGCGTGCTGGCGCGCCTGCTGGCGCTCAAGCGCCGATATGAATTTCCCCCATACGGCGTGCTGGCGCAGGACCGCTACGATTTTTCCCTGGACCGCAGTCAGCAATGCCCGGCCATCGAAGAGATCGGCCGCTTCGAATCGGAGCACCCCGAATGGGGCATGCCTTACGGCCTGCCACCGCTCTCCGAGCGGGAAAACCGCGCCGTGACGGCCTGGCTGGAGGCCGGCGCCCCCGCCGCTCCGGAGCCTTCCCCGAGCGAGGCGCAGCGCGATCGGATCGCCCGCTGGGAGGCATTTCTCAACGGCGCCGATCCGAAAACGCGCCTGATGAGCCGGTACCTGTACGAACACTGGTTCCTGGCCCATCTCTATTTCGACGACCTTCCGCCCGGCGACTACTTCGAGCTCGTCCGCTCCCGCACCCCGCCGGGCCAGCCCATCGACCTCATCGTGACCCGCCGCCCCTACGACGATCCCGGCGTGGCGCGGGTCTACTACCGCCTGCGCCAGCATCGCCCGACCCTGGTCTCCAAGACCCACATGCCCTATGCCCTGAACGCGGCACGAATGGCGCGCATCCGGGCGTGGTTCCTGGACCAGCCCTATGCCGTCAAGGCGCTGCCGTCCTACGATCCGAAGGTCGCGGCGAATCCGTTCCTCGCCTTCGAGCAGATTCCGGTGCGTTCGCGCTATCGGCTGCTGCTGGACGAGGCCCAGTTCACCATCATGAATTTCATCAAGGGGCCGGTCTGCCGCGGCCAGGTGGCGCTCAACGTGATCACCGATCACTTCTGGATCGGCTTCCTGCATCCCGACGCTCCGACGTCCAACGAAACGTCGGCCTTCCTGGCCGACGTCCTCAAGGAAGTCAGTCTGCCGACGGAACAGCAAAGCGATGCGCTCCTCACCAAATGGCTGTCGTATTCCCGCGGGGAAACCGAATACCTGAAGCGCAAATCCGAACTCTTGAACCGGCAGTTCACGGGAGAGAACAGTCCCAGCTTGTCCATGCTGTGGGACGGCGACGGGACCAACCGCAATGCCGCGCTCACGGTGTTCCGCCATTTCGACAGTGCCAGCGTGGTCAAGGGGCTGCTCGGCGATCGGCCGCAGACCGCCCTCATCATGGGCTATCCCTTGCTGGAGCGCATCCACTACCTGCTGGTGGCCGGGTTCGACGTCTACGGCAACACCGCGCATCAACTCGAGGCCCGGCTATACATGGATTTCCTGCGCATGGAGGGAGAGCTGAATGTTCTTGCGCTGCTGCCCGCGGGCGACCGCAACGAGGTGCGCGACCTGTGGTATCGCGGAGCGGGAGATGCGGTGAAATCCTACCTCAACGGCAGCAAGGCCTATTTCACCCAGCGCACGGGCATCGCCTACCGAACCGGCGACTCGCTATCGGAACTCTACGGTCTGTGGAAAGCGCATCTGTCGCCGGTGCTGGATCATCGCCACGATCTTGCCGAAAGCGCGCAGGACGATCCGAATGCGGAGCTGCTGAAAACGCTCGCCGCCTTGCGGGGCAGGGTGCTCTCCTATCTTCCGGAATCCAGTTTCCTGACCGTCCAGGGCGCGGACGGCGTCGACCGCCATTACACCCTGATCCGAAACAGCGCCCACAGCAACATTTCCGAGCTGTTTTCCGAAGAAGACCGGCGCCTGCCCGACGAGGATACCTTGCTGGTGGCGCGCGGATTCATCGGCGCCTATCCAAACGCTTACTATCGGCTCCGGAGCAACCGGCTGGCGGCGTTCGTCGATCGGGTCGGCCGTCTCCGCTCGGAACAGGACTATGCCGCGCTCGCCGCCCGCTTCGCCGTGCGTCGCACGAATCCGCGGTTTTGGGCCCACAGCGATGCCTTGCACGAGGCCTTCCGCAAGGCCGAGCCGGTGGAAGCGGCGCTGTTCGACCTCAATCGCCTCGAAAACCGTTAGTTCAGCGTTTGAACAGCAGATCGAAGGTTTCCTGCTGGCGGGTGTCCAGGCCGGCGGTCGTGATCTGCAAATGGAGCATATTGCCGTTGATGAACGTCACCCGGCAGGGGATTTTCAGCAGCGCGTTGGGCAGGCCGGGGCCGCGGATGATGAGGGTGAGTATGCCCCGGTCTCCCGGCTTGGGCCGGCGAGGTCCGGGCGTCAACAGGGCGGCGCTTTGCAGAGAGACATCCTGGGGCGAGAGGTCGCGGGTGTTGCCGGTGATCGTCGAACTGCCGGGAAGTTCGAGCCTGCAGGCCAGGCGGAGTTCGCGGCGGGCGGCATGGGCCTGGGCCATCCTACGTCTCCGCGCCTGCCCCGGGGCGGTTTTGCTTTTCCGCATACATGGCGGCATCGGCCCGGCGCAGCAATGCGTCCAGCGCCGTGTCGGATTCGGCACGTACCGCCACGCCAATGCTGGCCCCCACATCGAGTCCGGGCGTAGCGGCCAACCGCAGCGTCCGCTCGATCCGGGCGCTCACCTTGCGTGCGCCGGCCTCGTCGGTGGCCGGCAGGAGCGCGGCGAATTCGTCGCCGCCGATCCGCCCGACCAGATCGCCTTCCCGCAGGCCGGTCCGGCAAGCCTCGGCGACCCGAGTGATGGCCGCATCGCCCATGTGATGGCCGTAGCTGTCGTTGATGACTTTCAGGCCGTCCACGTCGATTATCAGGGCCGCCAGCGGCCGGCCGGAGGTGCGGGCGTCGGCCAGCATCGTTTCGCCCCGCTCGAAAAAGTAGGCGCGATTGCATAGCCCCGTGAGGCCGTCGCGGGTGGCACGGCGGTGAAGTTCTTCGGTGCGCTCCGCCACGCGTTTTTCGAGCGTCTCGTTCAACCGCATCAGTTTTTCCTCGGCGGCACGGCGCTCGCTGACGAGGGCTCCCATGGCCAAGGTGGAAATCCCCAGGGCGACCACCAGCAGGCCCACGCTCAACAAGGGCTGCGAATTCCCCAAGAGATGAAACGGCCCATGCCGGAGCAGGGTTCCGCCGATGGCGATCAGCGCCACGGCCGAAAGCAGGGTGGTCGCCGCACGCAGGGAGCAGCGCACGGTCAGCCACAGAACCGGCCCGAACAGCAGGTAGGGCAGTCCCTCGAACGGATGTTCCGGCGCACGGATGCCGAGAAAAACCGCCACGGCGAAGACCAGCGTCGCGGTCGCCACGGCGGCGGCCTCCCAAGGCATGCCGCGACGCCGGCGCTCGCGGCGATGGGCGAGCCACAGGATCAGCGTCGGTCCCAGAAGAAATATGCCGCCCGCTTCGGAAAGCATCCAGCGCCACCAGGCGCTGTCGATGCCCTTCAAGGGGACGAGGCTGGCCGCGACCGCCAGGGCGACCCCGACGGAAGCGGCAAGACAAGCCGGCACGATCGCGCCGAAAACGACGAAGCAGACCACCTGCCGGAGCCGGGCAAATGGCAGCTTCGAGTGCGTCGTCCAGCGGACGAGCTGCGCGCCGAAAACCGGAGCGGCAACATTGACCACGGATATGGCGATCGCCAGCGGAAGAGGTAAGCCGAACAGGCGCCAGTTGACGAAGAAGGCGCCGGCGAAGATGCCGGGCCATAGCCGGGTGCCGCCCAGCAGTGCCGCCGCCAGCGCGATGCCGGCAGGGGGCCAGAAAGGCGAGGGGAAAAAGCTGAATCCCGAGAGCAGTGCCGAGGTGCCGAACCCCGCCGCGGCATAGGCCAGCGCGACGCTGAGATTTTGCCATTCAGTACGCATCGCTCGGCCCGGGATATCTTCGGCGAGATGCCGGCGGGTGGCCGCTGCCCGGCATCGGCTCGTTCGGTCTTCGTGTCGAACCGGCGCGCGGATGGTGAAAATCGATCAGGGGCATGTCTCGATTGCTACCTATCGCAGGAGCAGGTTTGAAACCCGCCCCTGCCATGAATGGCTTAATCCTTTTTCTACCAAGTCTCGATTACGACGTTTAATCGTAGACGGCCTCCGCAAACTAAGCAAGTCTTAATCCCTTCTTCATCAGGTCTCGATTGCTACTGAAAAAACCGGTAAGCCTATTACTGAAGCTCGGTCTTAATCCCTTCTTCATCAGGTCTCGATTACTACTCGAGGAGATTGCGATGACTATGGAATTGAGAGTCTTAATCCCTTCTTCATCAGGTCTCGATTACTACCGGCATGAATCAATTATTGCAAGCCATTCGCACCGTCTTAATCCCTTCTTCATCAGGTCTCGATTACTACTCACCGGAGATGCAAAGATGCCCGAGTCTGAAGGGTCTTAATCCCTTCTTCATCAGGTCTCGATTACTACGCCGAAATTTCGCCCTACGACCGCGAAAAAGTGCGTCTTAATCCCTTCTTCATCAGGTCTCGATTACTACCGTCATTTTAAATCTGTTGATTCTGTTTTGTCGTCTTAATCCCTTCTTCATCAGGTCTCGATTACTACGACCGAATGCCGTAAGGTCGCCCGCATCTTTGAGGTCTTAATCCCTTCTTCATCAGGTCTCGATTACTACCCTGATTGTGGCGACATCGAGCAGCGTTGCCTGGTCTTAATCCCTTCTTCATCAGGTCTCGATTACTACATTGGGGCGATTATAGCTACGGCTCTGCATACGGTCTTAATCCCTTCTTCATCAGGTCTCGATTACTACTTACCCAGTGCTTCAGAAGCACGTCAAAAAAGACGTCTTAATCCCTTCTTCATCAGGTCTCGATTACTACACTTCCCGGAAGCGAAACTCATGGACGAGCAGATGTCTTAATCCCTTCTTCATCAGGTCTCGATTACTACCGGCGATATCGTTGAAACTGTCGAATCTGACATGTCTTAATCCCTTCTTCATCAGGTCTCGATTACTACGATGTATCAGTATCATGGGAGCGCGAACCCTTCCGTCTTAATCCCTTCTTCATCAGGTCTCGATTACTACGAATTATGCGTATTGATAGAGCGCACATAGCAGGTCTTAATCCCTTCTTCATCAGGTCTCGATTACTACTGGAGTCGGAGTTTGAAGCGGATTGTCAAAATTGGTCTTAATCCCTTCTTCATCAGGTCTCGATTACTACGCATCGCGACGATTACGCGTCCGGTGCTTAAACTGTCTTAATCCCTTCTTCATCAGGTCTCGATTACTACGGCCCGGCCCAATGACTAGGCCAGCCGCCCTGGGGTCTTAATCCCTTCTTCATCAGGTCTCGATTACTACAGATCGAGCTTTCGGCCCGCGAGCTGCGGGAATGTCTTAATCCCTTCTTCATCAGGTCTCGATTACTACCTATGCAGCGGACAATCACTACTCTGACAACCAATGTCTTAATCCCTTCTTCATCAGGTCTCGATTACTACATTGTAAAACTGGAGGAATATCAATGCTTTGGAGTCTTAATCCCTTCTTCATCAGGTCTCGATTACTACAAAAAACATAACTGTTTACTTCAAAATCGAGTCGTCTTAATCCCTTCTTCATCAGGTCTCGATTACTACTGCTTCGTCTTTTTTCTCCTTTTGAGTCAATGGGTTGTAAAGGGGGTTGGCAAAAAATCGCGCGCTTGAAAAGCTGACTCTCATGCGGGGCGCGTCTTCGGTCCGTTTCGCGGTGGCTGAGGGGGTCTTGGGTAGTTAACCATCGGCCGGCATGCCGGGCAAGGGGGAAACTCAGCATTTGGCCAGGGAGAGGAGGTCGCAGCCTTGGCCGATGAGGAATACGCCTTCCGGAAAACTCTGGCGGCCCATCCGGATGCGTTCGCCGTTGCGCGGGAAGGGATAGACGCGGACGTCGTCACGGCGCGGGTCGATGATGTCTTCGATGCTTTTGAGCACGCGAGCCAGCTTACGCGGCGAGAGTTCCACCACGAAGACCGAATATTGCAGCGGCATGCCGACGCCGCTGAGGTAACGATGGAGCCGGGTCAGACGCCGGGGATCGGCGATGTCGTAACTGATGAGGTGAAGCCGGGGTGCGTTGTGGGCCATGGTTCAGCCGATTTCGACCAGCCAGCGGTGCATGCGGCGGGTGATGCTGCGCGTGAGCCAATCCAGCCGTTCGGTCCGCTGTTCGTACCAGGCGAGGATTTCGCCTGGCGCCGGGGGCTGGCCGATCAGGTTGTGCTGGAGCCGGTATTCCAGCCAGGCCGCGCAGGGCAGTTCGAACTCCCAGCGCAGCAGCCGCACCCAGCCGGCCACCGGGTCGAAGCCGAGGGCGGCCGCCAGGCTGAGGTCGACGCCGAGGTCTTGCAGCGCCTGGGTGACGTGGGAGGCGAGCAGGGTGCGCAGTTGCGCGCCGATGGTCCGGTAGGCTTCATATCCTCCCATTGCCCGGGCCGATTCGAAGAATAACCGGCGCAGTTCCGGGGCGGTGAGGTCGGGGGCGGCGCCGAGTCCGGCGCGGCGGATCAGGCTGTGGATGGCGCTGCGCTCCACGCCGTTGAGCCAGTCGGTGTATAGCGAGTCGCGGTCGGGGTGTTGCAGGAATTCGGCGAAACGCTGGGCGAAGCCGTCGTTGGGCGAGGGGCTCGGCCCGATGCAGCGCATGGCGACGGCGCCATCGGCGCCGAGAAAGGTGACGGTGATGCCGGCCTCGGCGCAGAGAAGCAGGGCGGCGGTGCTCCAATCGACCCCGCGGGCGGAGATCACCCGCGACAGCCGGACCAGCGGATACCAGCGGGGGGCGTGCTCGGGCTGGAGGATTCGTAGCGCCGCGCCGTCGATCGTGACCTGAAGGCCGGCGCCGTACAGGTAGAGCGGTTTCATGCGGCGGCGTTCCTCGGGGTGTCATGGTCGTCGACGAGGCGCATGGCGATGCGGTGGACATAGCGCCGGAGCAGGCGGCGCAGCGGTCGGCAACGGATTTCGAAGGCGCTGTAGAAGCGTTCGCGTCCGGCCTTGCCGAGCAGGCAGGTGTCGCCGGCGCGGGTGAAGTGCTCGTCGCGCAGGACGCGGTCGGCGAACAGCCGCCAGACCCAGCCGTCGATGTGGGCGCGTAACGGTTCGATCAGGTCGGCGGCAAGCGATTCGCGGTTGTAGGCGGGTTCGTGGTAGAAGCCGATGTACGGGTCCAGCCCGCCGGCATGGCAGGCGGCGACGGCTTCGAAATGCAACAGGGTATAGGCCAGCGACAGGACGGCATTCACCGGGTCCCGCGGGGGCCGGCGGTTGCGTCCGGTGAAGCCGAGCGCCGGGGGAAACAGGCTTTGCAGCGCGTTGAAATGGGCGGCGGCGGCGGCGCCTTCGAGCCCGCGCAGGCTGGCCAGGGTGCCGGTATCGAGCGGAAGGGCTTGCACCTTGCCGAGGAGTTCAGTCAAGGTGCGCTGGGCGTCCTTGATGGGCTTGCGGCAATCGGGCCGCAGCGACAGGGCGTCGGTGAGCATGCGCTGCTGCGCGCGCAGCTTGAGCAGAACGAGGCTGCGGGCCCAGCGGCCGCGGTCTTCGGCATGGTGGTACCAGCGATACTGGCCTATGCGGCGCCAGGCATCGCCTTGCGGCCGCCCGAGCACGGTGGCCATGTGTTTGCCATGCCGGCCACTGAGCAGCACCAGGCCGACCCCTTCTTCGGTGAGCGCGCCGATGGCGCCGGCGCTCAGGGTCACGGCCCCTCGGATCACTACGCGGTCGATCAGATTGATCGGCACGGTGCCGCTTTTTGCGCCGTTTTCGTAGAGACAGAGGTGTTTGCCTTCATGGCGGAGTTCGAGGTCCTTGCGGTCGAGATACAGTGTGCCCATGGGAATGTCATCCGACGTAGTAATACTCTGGATCGGCCGGGGGTACGGCGATGCCCAGGACCGCGACTTTGTGCGCCGGGTCGAGCCGGATCAGAAAGAACCGGTCGTCGCTGGGGTCGATGACGGCTCCGATTTCCTCGATCAGCTCGCGCTTTTCGCTGCTGCTCAGAAAGCACTCGAACACCGATTTCTGGCCGCCGGTGCTGTAGTTGCGCAGCACTTTCAGCGCGGCCCGCAGCCGGTTGTCGTCCGAGACGTCGTAGGCGCCGAGGTACAGGGTGCGTTTGGCCATGGGGCAAGATTACCCGGCGGGAAGGGAAAAGGGTGGGGTGGCAAGCTTGCCGTCTCGTGGCGCTGTTCCACTCGGGGGGGCAGGCGGCGTCCGGCAAGATCAACCGAAGAGTTTTTTCCGAATTGCCCTTAGCTTATTCGTGAGCGTGGGGGCATCCTTCAGCGCCCGCTGCACGTCCTCGTGATCGTTGGCACGCAAACCGTGCGCCATGGCGTTGCGCAGGCGGCTGAGCAGTTTGAATTCATCCAGCGTTTGACGCTCCTTCCTGACAGCTTCCCGGGCGGCATAGTCGTTGGTGTCTTCCTTGCGGTTGTACACTTCACGGGTAATGAAGCCTTCCTGTAAAAAGATGGCGCCGCGCATCAAATCCGATCGCTCCAGCGCGGCATCCGCCAGCGCAAGTTCCCAGTCCGCGCGGTTCGCCTTCTGACACCAGGCCAGCCGGCGGAGTAATTCCGGACGGAACAGCCCGCCGATGGGGGTTTCCAGGTTTTCGATGGATCGGTACGCCGTAAGCAGTGACTGACGCGCTTGCCCCGGGTTGCCGGTTCGTTCCTGGAAAGCGGCTATGTGCAATTGTCTGGCTATTTTGGGCGGAAGACCTTCATCTTCGAGCAGGGGGGCGAAGGCGCCGTAATCGCCGTCCTTGTCATAGGCCGCCAAGGTCTGTACCCAATCCATGAGCTTGAGTAAGCCGCGCAGGCGGACGACCGGGGTTGGGGATTCCCTTTGCATTTCGAAAGCCCCGTAGTAAATGTCCGCGATGCGGACCTTTTTCACCCGTTCCAGATATTGCGCGGCGACCAGCGCCAGCATCGGCAGGGTCCGGAATGCGTGGGTGATGTCCAGAAAAACCTCATCGCCGGAATTCACGGCGGCAGCGAGCCGTCGCAGCACCGCGACCTGTTCTTCCTCGCTGACCGCGTAAGGCACGATGGCCAAGTTCACGGGGATGCCCAGCCGGTTTTGCACGAGGGGCGCGAGCTCTTCCAGGAGCGCATCGTCGACCCGATTTTCCTGGGCGGCTTCGAGCAGCCGCCAGCGGGCGTCTTCATGTTCGTTGCCCTGGCTCTGGTGCTCGATGAAAACATCCCACATGCTGCCGGAGGTGCCGAGAATCACCAACCGTTCCGGTTTGAGATGATCGGCGAGCGCAAGGCCGAAATACGGCGAGGTGCGTTCGCTGCCGTCCTCGAAACGGTAGGTCGCGGTCTGATAGCCGGTGGCCGGGTCGAGGCGGCCTTTGCCGAGGAAGCTGATGAGGATTTTCATGATGCGTTTCCTGCTCGTCGGTGCGGAGGTGTTGGCGGGGTTTCGCTATCCAAGCCGGGGTGGCGGCAGGCGTCAAGCACTATCGACGGCCCTTACCTCGAATTCCCGCAGGCTGGCTCCGAAGCGGCGGAGATCCTCGGCGGAGAGCTCCTTGCCGCGGCATTCCGGCGGCAAGGCCAGGGTAAGGTGAAGATAGCGGGCGCCACGGGCGCAGACCTCGGCGGCGAGATGGACCGGCAGCGTGCCGAGCACGGCGTCGTTGGCCTGGATTTCCACCGGGTCGAGATGATCGAGCAGCCGGTCGACGCGGATGCCTTCCTGCTCGGCCCAAACTCGGGCGCCGGGATGACGGGTGATGAAGAAGGTGGTCATTCGGAAAAAACGATGCATGGCTAAAGCCGGCGAGAGAGCGGTCGTGCCGGGTTCCCATCCCTAGGGGTTGCCGGATGCGCGGAAGGTCCCCTCCAGCGCTTCCAGGCCACTGCGGAACTCGGCTTTGCGCTCCTTCTTCGCTGGCCAATCGGTCCAGTCCTTGATGGTTTCGCGCAGCAGGGCCGCCGCGGCCTGGCGTGCTTCCTGATCGGTCCAGGCCTGCGCGGTCTGAAAGAAGGCGCGGCGCTTTTCGTCGAACTGGCTGCCCGGCTGGTAGCGTCCTTTGTGTTTTTGTTCCTCGTAATACGCGCGGAATTCCTCGACGGCGCGCCGTTCCGGCGCCATCGCCGCCAGCCGCTTCTCGCGTTCCGCCTGTTCACGCGCGGCTTGCGCCTGCCTTTCGGCTTCCAGCCGCGCCCGTTCTTGTTCATCGCGGCGTCTTGCCTCGGTGTCCGCCCGCTGTTGCGCAGCCTTCGACGCCTGCGCTTCGAGCCGTTCCGCCAGCTTGCGCGCGTCCCCCAGGCGCGCCTCGCACAAGGCTTGCAGTTCCGGCCAGTCGGTTTCGGGAGCGTCCAGGGGTTCGACTTCCACCAGCAGCCAGCCGAACGGCAGCAGGCCGGTTTGCTGTTCCTTGGTTTGGGCGGCGAGCCAGAGGGTTTTGGGCGCGTCGGCGTATTCGGGCTGTTGCCCCTTGCCCCTCATGATCTTGATGTTGCCGTTACGGGCGCCGCTGACCGTGACCGACTCGGCTCCACTGTGACGTCCGGCGCGCAGCAGGAAGGCCTGGCCGCTTTTCAGCTTGTCCTGACACAGTTTCAATAGTTGCTGGATGCTTTCAAACCAATCGTTGTCGATGAAAGCTCGTTCTTTCAACAGCCGGATTTCTCCGCTAAGCACGGGGAGGTAAAAGTTATTGCAGTCGTGGGCTAGCGCCTCCAGGGAATACCGGAATTTCCGGGCGGGCAGTTTGTCCTGCTGCGGCAGGTCATCGACTCGTTGCAGATTGAGCTGGGCCGAAAACGCCCGGTAGCGCCAAGCCGATACGCATTCCAGGATCTGATACAGATTCTTGTTCTCGCCCAGGGCCTTGCGCAGCTGGCCTTTTTCATCCCTGACCGGTGCTTTCTTGCGGTTGACGGCGCAATGAACCTCGGTGGCCGTGAGTCCGGACTCGCTCTGCCAGCTTGCGTCCGACAACTGCACCAGGCGCAGGGGATCGAGTTCAAGAGGGGGATAGCCGAACACGCGGCCTTGAAACTCGTGCAATCCTTTGGGTTCGTGCGCCCGCGCGCCGCCATTGGCCTTGTCCAGCAAGGCCGTCCGGATCGCGCCTTTCAGCGAAGAGCCGAACAATACGGGTTTCCGGCTGATGGGGTTGAAGGCGGTACGGTCGATTTCCAACCAGTTGTTATCCTGTCCGCCTTGGCTCTCGGGGTTGGCGGTCTGTCCCACCCGGCTGGCATACAAACGGGCTACGCCAGGCAACACCGGGATCCGGTTGATGGCCCAAGGCATGAGGGCGCCGCGGCGCTTATAAAAATAGCCTTGCATCGCCTTGATCATGTCCGGGTTCGGTTTGCGGCTGACGATGGCGAGCAGTTCTTTCCGATCCTGCATCGGTAACACATCCATCACGGCCACGCTATCGAATTCATGGAGGACGCCGTCCTCGATCACGTAGTGGGTCGGTTCGTAGCTTTCGCCAGTGCCGATGTGGAGGGGCGACAGTGGCGTGATGTGCAGCCGGTAACTGGTGAAAGCCTTCATACGGCCGCCTCCCTTCGCGGCAGTTGGATTCCGATGACGGGTGCATAACCCTGGTGCACCGTGGCGGGCAGGGAACGGGACAGTTGGCCGTCGCCGCCCAGGCCCTGGCCGAGGAAAAGCCTCGTCCGTTCCGCCGGGCCCTTGCCGTCCGCCGTTGGCGTCAAGACCGCCCCGGTTTGAGCCAGCAGGACCGGCGTTTTGAAGGGATGCCCCTGGTGCACGCCCATGTCGCCATGTCGGCCGAAGCGGGTGAACACCCGGTAAAAGCTCCGGCTGGCGTCGAACCCCAGTCCTTGCGGTGCGCACGGGGCCAGGGTCAGCCAGGCATCGGCGCTGAGCGGCTCAGGCCAGGAAAAAGGCTCGAGGCTTTTCACCCGGAACTTGCCCAGACCGGCGCTGGCATCGCGGCCGAAACCGAAGGCGCCCATATCGTTGAACAGGGTTTCCAGTTCCTGGGCGTTCAATCGCGCGTCATCCAGCACCACATAGATGTCAAGTTCCGCGTCATCGCCGTACCAGAGCTGGTTCATGGCGTAGGGCACGAACTGGCGGCCTTCCCCGGTGGTGCCGGTCTGGCGGTGAATGCTGTTGTGAGGCTGGGAGTGTTCCCTCGGGATCGCGCCGGGGATCTCGGCCGGTGTTTGGCAGTGCCTGGGCCACTCGGCCACAGGTGTGGTGGCGGCGAGATTCAACGGCATCCAGACCCGCTTCTTTGCCGATTTGCGGTCTTGGTCGGGCGCGCTTTCAAACCAGTGGCCGGGCAGGGCGGGACGCGGCAGGTAGCCGGAAGGCAATGCATCGGACATCACCGCGAAGGGCCGGTTTCCAGTGTAGCCCTCCAGCAGGTTACGCAACCGGTCTTCGCCGTAACGGTTGCGCACGGTCCAGCACAGTTGCCCGAACAGCATGTCTCCCAGCGGTTCCGAGCCGAAGGCCGAGCACGGGAGAATGACGATCCGGTACCCATTCATGTCGGTTCCACCCGATGGTGACTCGGGGCTTCCGGGACGGAAATGCTTTCCGGCGCATCGTTGATGATCTGGCGAATCGGTGGCATGTCGAACTCCTCACCTGACATCGACGGGATGGCCTCAAGCCGCCACGCTGAAGCTGACTTTGTCGAGCTCGGGCAACACGTTCTCACCCTCCAGCTCCAGCTGGCTGAACTTCAGCTTGCCGTAGCCGCGCGAGCCGGATCCGCCGAGGCCGGTCAGTTCCAGCAGTCTGAGGCCTTTCCACACGGTATCGAACAGACCGGTGTCGGTGTCGTGCACCCGCACGGTCAGATTGAACTCGAAGCGCGCACCGGCCGGCACCCGTTCGGTGTTGCGCGGATGCTCGGCCACGCCGCGAATGCGGTCGATCATGTTTTCCGACTTGTTTTCGGTCAGCAGCAGGTTGCGGCGGTTCATTTCGTCCACCCAGGCGGGATCCAGCGCGCAGTCCCAGAAGGCCAGGCGGGTCGGGCCGATCTCCCTCACCAGGTCGCTGTTGTGGTTGCCGCTCTCCGGCGCGCCGCCGAACAGGCGCAGAAGGCTTTTGGCGGCCTCCTGCTGGTCCGGCGCCAGTTTACCGATGTGCTTGAAGCCCAACGGCTGACCGTCGGTGATGCCAACCACCCCCAGTTCCCATTCCAGCAGGCTGCGGATCTTGCCCTTGAGGCTGGAGCCGGGGATGTAGGGGTGCTGAGTCAGCGGATGCTTGATGACCGGGTTGTCGGTGCCGCCGATGTGCATCTCGGTGTTGCCGGAGCCGATGTGCAGGCCGGAGACCAGCTCGATGACGCCGGTGAGTTTTTGGATTGCGATGAGTTTCATGGTATTTATTCTGTCCTCACTTCGGCCGAGCAAGTTTATAGAAACCTACGAAAGCTTCAAACAAGGTTCTGAAATTGTGAAGCCTTATTAAACCTTCGGAGTTCGCAGTAGTAATCTGGCCAAGACAACTGGAAAACCAAGCCACAAATTTATCATCCACCAATTCTCTGCCGCGGGCATAGGCAGCTTTGGCATTCATCATTTTGATAAATGGCAGATTCCTTTCGAAGATTTCGACGCTTTGAGTTTTCTCAGCCCAAAGACAGACTTCGTCATAGAATTTCCGAATCTGCGTCGGTGCATTGGCTTTCTTGTTCTTGTCTTCGATAACCTTCCACTGCTTATTTTTACCTTGGCCGATTTCTTTTATTAGTTGCGGATTTGCTAACTCCTCGGCAACCGCTTTCGCGGTTTCGTCAAAAAGCTTAGCGTCAGGTTTATCCAAAGGGAATATCTTGGTGTTGCAACTGCATAGTGGCGGATTCGTAGCGAGGTTAAACGAGAATATATCCATGATGGGTGTCCTCAATCCCGTTGCTGATACAAATAGGTAAACAGGGCGATTTTGTAGGCCGCCCCGAACTGCGCGATGCCTTTGTTCGCGATTTCCAGCGCCAGTTCGCTTTGCAGGGTTCGCCGCTTGCGCTCCGTGGCCTCCCGGTCTTCGCCGCCCTTGACCCGCGACTCCAGCATGCGCCGGGTGCGATAGGCGAAATAGGCGTGCCAGAGTGCGTTTTCCGGACGCTGGCTCACCTGCGCCGCCATGTCGGTCAGATGCAGCAGGCCGTAAAGATAGCCGGTTGATAGGCCGAACTCGCCGGCCAGCCTTTCCAGCACCGTTTCCTGAGCGAGGATGGCGTCGAAATCGCTCCAGCTGACCGCCTGACCGAAGCAACTCACGGCGTTCTTGGTCGGCGAAGTGTCCGGGGGGCGCGAGGGCGGGTAGCTCTTCGCCGCTTCCAGCCCCTCTTCCGCCAGCGCGGCCAGTTGCCGGATCGGCAAACCCGGCTTGGTCATGGATAACCCGGCCGAGAAATGAATCTCCGGGTTATCGGCCACGTAACGGGCGAAATCCTTCTTCATGCGCTGCGCCAGCCGCAATGTGGAATGCCAAGGCCCGATCAGGAAGAAGTCGTCGCCGCCGGCGAATACCGTGTAGGTATTGCGGTAGCGTTTCACTCCGTCTTCCTCGCCGTGTGCGCACAGCCAGGGCAGATACACGGCGAAGAAGGCGTTCATCTGCCTCGACAGCGCTGCCATCTTGGCGAAGCTCGGCCGCTCCAGGCCCTTCTGGAAGATCAAACCCAGATCATCCACGTCGCCCTTGAGTGTCATCAGGGCTTCCTGCCCATACCAGTGTCCGTTCGGGTCGACCTGCCGGTCATCCCGCGCCAGATGGTTCAAGGTCTTGATTTCATCCGGGTGGGGATCGAACGTTGCCGGGTTTTCCATGCCGCGGTAGCGTTCCGCTTCCCACTCGTTGACGGCGTGGAAGCGCGGCACGTAAGCGTTGATGTAACGGCGGGCGTAGCCGTTCCACAACGGCGCATCGAAGGACGCCGGCAAGGAAAAATCCCAGCAGCGGCGCAGATTGCCGGTTTTCGCCTCGCGCCCGAAGCGGCCCGTATCGTCCTCGCCCTCGGTGAAGTTCACTCGGTAGCCAAAGATCGGCAGATCCAGGGTGTGATGGTCTAAGGTTTGGGCGGTGATCAACACTCGCTGCTGGGTCGCCAACCAATGGCCGGTCTTGATCTGATCCGCCGCCAGATCAGAAACGAAGAGGTTTTCCTCTCCCTCCAAAGCCGCCTTGGCGGGTGATCGTCCGTCGACAGCGCAAGCACCCTTGTTGGAGTCGAAGGCATCGAGAAAACCCTGGAACAGCGGCGGGGCAGGCGTGCCGCTACACAGCCCGAAGCGCCGCAGCTTGGTTTCTTCCAGTTGCTCGAACAGCCGTTTCGTCAGCGCGCGGAACGGGCTTTCCTCGCCCCGCTTGCCGGCCTGGAAATCCCGCGCTCGCGCCGGCAGCATCGCCAGACCGATGCCGGACTGCCCATGGGTGTGTTGCAGGAACCAACGGTCGAATTCCGCTTGAACCGCCGTGACCGTCTCGCGCGCTTCCGGGGTATTGGGCGCCAAGATCAGAAACTTGCCGGCCGCGTTCACCACCTGGCTGGTCGGAGGCAAATCCAGTGTCTCCAGCAAGCGCAGCGCCGCCAGTTCGGTCAGGAGCGACACATAGAACGAGCGGCCGCGCAGCAGCTTGGCGGCGCGCCTTTGCGTCTCCCCGCCGGTGGCGAAGATGAAATCCTGGATTCCGAAGAAATCGCCCTGAATCAGCAGGAATTTTTCCTCCTTCCATGCCTCTCGCGCGATATCGGAACCTTCCCGCTGCCGGTCCCACAGGGCGCGGAAGGAATCATGCACCGCGCCAAGGTCATGAGCGCAATCCGAGTGGTAGCGCCACAGTGCTACCGCCAGCGCCGCGGTGGTGCGGGAATGGTCGTACAGAGACACCTCCGGCTTGACCTGTCCCGCCGTCGCCGCCGGAATGGCATGCGTGAACGTTTGCCAAAGGCAGTCGAAATGATCCAGCCACAGCGGCAGACTGGAGCGGTGAGTTTGCGGAATCTGGCCTAGCGCTGTCTTGAAACCTTCCCACAGCTTGGCATAAAGCCGTTGTGCGGCCGCGTTATCTGGCCTCTCATGCTCCTCCGCCCGGACCGGAAAAAGGGAGTTCGGCGACAACGGCGCCAGCGGATAGCGAAACTTCGGCACCTCGCCATTCTGATGCGCCTGAAGCCGGATCTGTTCGAGCAAGGTGAGCTGCCGCTTGGTGTAGTGATTGAGTTTCTGCGTCTCTTCGTCCGGCGCGGCATTGTAGGTATCGAACTCCTCCCGCTCGAAGCCGGACGCCAGACGATCCGCCGTTGCCACGATCCACTGCAGATAGGTGCCGGGACGGTGATGCCGCGCCGCGGCGTTGATGATGGAATCGTCGGCGTTGCGGTCCCGCCAGGGGGCGAATGGGGCCATGTCTTCGCCTACCAGATCGGGCAGGTGCTGTTCCAGCAGATCGAAGCCGATGGCTGTATAGGCCGCGTGAATGTGGGTATGGCGTCCGTTGAAGCTGGGGCAGTGGAGCTGTTTCTCCAATTCGACGCGAACAGTGCCATCGGCGAATTGTTCCTTTGCTTCGCCGATACGGGCGCGTTCGGCAAACTTGCCCAAGTCGTGCAGATAGGCCGCCAGAGCTACCCGGCTCGAAGCAGCCAGACGTGGTTGGTCGGTCAAGGGGATTCGCTCCTGTGGCGTTGAGTTCCGGTGAAGTCTACAACAGGGCATCGGTCCGATTCGATGCTGGCAAGCTTGCCGCCGTGAGTACGGTGAGGACGGCGGGGAGTCCGCCCGACTTGCACGGGACCCAAAGGCGCCGTTCGGTCGGTTGGTAGCGGGCCTTGGTTGGCTTGACGCGCGCTGTCCGCCAGAGCATGCCGTGTCATCCTGGTTGATGCGCCGTATGGATTGACGTGCGCCGTGTTCGCCAAACCCGTCCCGCTGATCGGGCCCGCCGTGACCTCCGCGATGGGATCAGCCACCCGCTGCTCCGAACTTGATGGCCTCCGCCGGAAGAGTCAGGCCGAAGCGGCGGGGACGATCGCCGTCGTGATCGATGAGGTAGGGGCTGGCGGCATGGCCGAGCGCGTCTTTCAGATGGCGATGCAGCTTGGATTTGGTCTGCTCGAAGAAGGCTTTGTCCATGCCGTGGCGGAGCCGTTCGTTGGTGCGGTCGCCATCGCCCATGGCGCCAATGATTTTGATGTATTCGGCCAGATAGGCGCCGGCGTACTCCGATTCCGGTACGCCGTCGGCGGGGCAGGAGAGAGCCTGTGCCCCCGCCAGCCGGCGGCGGGCCAGCCATGAGAGGAAGGCTAGCTGGGTGGGGGGCAGGTTGATGATGACGCCCCCGGCCTGGATGCGCCGCTGTGCCAGGTCGATCGTCAACTTCGGCTCGCTCAGCGAGGATTGCGCGGCATCGACGGCCTGCGAAAACGGCGTGCGGTCCTTCAACAAGGTCTTGGGGAGACCCTGGCGCAGCCGAACGAAGGGGATGTCGGCCAGCGTGACGGCGGCGGCCTTGGTGTCCAGCGGGCGGCTGTCGGCGCCAGCGGTGTAGATGATGCGGCTGGTCGGCGTGGGGTAGAAGAAGTCGGGGTGCGACTCGTAGGGTGGCATCACCAGCACATGGGAGAGCCGGTCCTGGGGCCGGCCGTACAGCGAGAGGGCGTAGCCGGCGTAAAACCCCATGGACTTGCGGCCGCCGGCCAGCGAAACGTGGAGTTGGGAGGCATCGTCGGCGGTGAGATGCCGGATCCAGTCGGTGATGGTATCGGCAGCGGCGATGTTGTCGCTTTCGGTGCGGATGTCGGTCAGCGCCCGCCCGGTGCCGTCTACGAGGACGTGCAGGCAGGCTTCAGTGAAGTGCATGGCAGGGAGTGCGTAATCCCGCCGCAGCCGATGGAACCAGCCGGGTTCGTCACTGAGCAGGGTGAGCCGGGCGCGTTCTATGCCTTCGGCGGTGGAGAGCAGGTGGATCTCGGTCGGCAGGGCTTCATCCCCTAAACGCCAAAGGGCATAGAGGGTTTCAGTGACGACTTGCGGGGTGAGGCCGGTCACTGCAAGCAGGATGCGCTTTGGATGACGAGGTTCTGGCGTTTCCATGCGATGCCGGGGCGATGGTCGCTCGGGGGATCAAGCGTTCGTTGCGGGCTGCGGCAAGTTTGCCCGGGATTCCGCGGGGGCGGGGACCCGGCTTGCCGAAACGGCTTCGATCCGGTAGCGCCCCAGCCCCATGCTGGTGGCCTTGCCGGCGTGAGTCCATTGGCCTAGCCAGAGGTAGGGCCAGAAAGGCGCGAGGGCCGCGCCGTCGAGCGCGAAGCTGCCGATCAGGCCGCCCATCTGCATGGTCGTGTCCTGGCGCGAGGAGTAGCGGGTCCAGTCGTGCCAGACCAGCTCCGGCTCCTCCACGGCGATGCCGCGCGCCTGGGCATTGAGGCCGGCGAAGTCGATTTCCAGCGGTGTGGCGGTGTGGAAGTAGCTGAGCATGGAGATGCGTCGCAGGAGGTTTCCGAACAGGTCCGCGAAGCCGAATTCGCTCGGACCGATCTGGCGCCCCTCCCGGCGCAGGCGCAAGGGCGTTTCCAGGTGAACCAAGCAGCGTTTCGGAACGGGCGGGACAGCGGGAGTCCTGGCTGGCAAGGGGCTGAGCGGCTGTTCGGCGGTCCAGATCAGGCGCGGGTCGCCGTCCGAGTCCGTCTGCCGAACGGCCTGGAGTTCCAGCCGGTTGTCCCGGTTGCCGATACCCTGACGCCCGGCTTGCTGCAAGGCGTGCACGAGGTAGGGAAGCTGGTGTTCTGCGTGGCCGATCAGCGTCAGGCTCAGCCGGAAGGCTTGGGACGCAGGACTGGTTTGCATGCCGAGGATGAAAGGATGCGGAGCGGCGTTGTATTTCCGCATCTTGATGGCCGTTGCCGGTGGTGGCGTTTCGAACACATAGGAGTAGACGCAAGCGCGGTACAGCAGGCAGTCCGGACAGGACGTGCCACGCACGACGCAGACCGTGCGCTTGAGGGCGTGGCCCAAGGCGCCGCGCCAAGCCGAGCCGGGATAGTCGGGTAGTCGGATCGGATGGTCGGCGGAGAATTCGAATCGGTAATGGGCGAGCGGGAGACCAGGCCAAGTCATTTAGCGAGCGATGTCTTGTTGCTTTGGTGATTGATCATAGCATTCCGACTCCCGGACGCCGCCCGTCGGCAAGCTTGCCGACGGGTTCCAAGATCAGCCCTGGGGCGGGCTAGCGGCTGGCGGCCGGCGAAGCGGCGGCCTGGTGCGGGCTGTCAGCGGTGGTGGGCGAATGTGGCGTATTCGCCGCCGCGTCGATCAGGAGCTGCGGGAACAACCCGGCCGCGAGGACGAGCAGCGCCGTGACGGCCAAAGCGGTTCCGGCCGCCGGATGCAGTGCGAGCCGATGCCCGGCGTCAGCCGGCTGGATCATGGCCAGCACGACCCGTAGGTAATAGTAGATGCCGATGCCGCTGCCGACGACGACGGTGGCCACCAGTGGCCAGGTCTCCGCCTGCACGCCGGCGGCGAAGACGTAGAACTTGCCGACGAAGCCGACCGTGAGCGGGATTCCCGCCAGAGACAGCAGGGAGAGCGTCAGCACCGCGGCGAGCCAGGGCGAGCGCCAGAACAGGCCGGCGTAGTCGCTGAGCCGGTCGGATTCGCGGGCGTCGTCGGAAATGGCCGAGATGGCGCCGAAGGCCGCCAGGCTGGTGAGCGTGTAGGCGGCGAGGTAGAAGGCGATCGTTTCCGCCTGCAGGTCCCGCCGCAGCAGCCCGGCGGCGACGAATCCCACCAGCAGGTAACCCATGTGGCCGATCGAAGAGTAGGCGAGCAGGCGTTTCAGGCTGTCCTGCAGCAGCGCCAGGAGATTGCCGGCCAGGATGGACACGACGGCCAGGAGGCCGAGCACGCAGAGAAAGGTTTCCGAGCGCTCGGCATGGACGGTGGTGAAAAACCTGAGCAGCAGGGCGAACACGGACGCCTTCGACACGGTCGCCAGGAAGGCGGTGACCGGCGCGGGCGCGCCCTGGTAGACGTCCGGCGTCCACAGGTGGAACGGCACCAGCGACAGCTTGAAGCCGATCGCGGCCAGGATCAGGAACATGCCGGCGAGAGCGAGCGGTTTTTGCTCCAGTGCCGCCCCACTCGCGCCGATCTGTTCGAACGAGAGTCCGCCCAGGTCGCCGTAGACCAGCGCCATGCCGAACATGAGGAAGGAGGAGGCGAGTCCCGACAGCATCAGGTATTTGATGCCCGCTTCCAGGGGGCGGGAGGCCCGGACGCTGTAGGCGATCATCGGGAACAGGGAGATCGTCAGCACCTCCAGGCCGAGGAAGAACATGGCGAGATGGGCGCTGGATACCAGCAGCAGGGCCCCCAGGGTCGAAGTGAGGAGCAGCACGAAGATTTCTTCGTTCTCGTTTTCACGCCGGCGGAAATAAGCCAGACACAGGAGGGCGACGGCGAGCGCGGCGAGAAGCAAAAGCGCATGGAAGAACAGGCCGTAGGCGTCGACCAGCAGCAGGTCCGTGACCCGGAGCGGTGCGACGGCCAAAGCGTGGGGCAGGGTGGACAGGCTCGCCAGCAGCCCGCCGACCGTCAGCCAGAAAATGAGGCGGAAGCTCCGCCGGATCGCGATGGCCAGCATCACGGCGACGGCGGCCGCCGACAGCACGAGGAAGGGGAGCAGGGCAGTGAATGCGTCGGCGGTCACGTCAGGTTCCTCGCTGAGCCAGGGTCCGGGTCAGTCCGTTTACCGTGGCATCGGTGTAGGCCAGCATCGATTGGGGATGGAGCCCCATCCAGGCGGTCGCGGCGACCAGGAACAGCATCACGCCCATTTCGCGCAGGCCGAAGTCCCGGACTTCGCGGGGCGAGGCCGGTCCGTGGAATGCCCGCTGTATCACGTAAAGCGCATAGACCGGAGCCAGGATCAGGCCGAGGGCGGCGAACGCGGTGATGGCGGTATCGACGCGGAAGCTCCCCAGCAGCACCAGGAATTCACCGACGAAATTGCCCAGCCCCGGCATGCCCAGCGCGGCGACCGAGAAAAACAGGGTGATGGCGCCGATGCGGGGCGCCAGCGTCCACAAGCCTCCCATCTTGTCCATGTCGCGGGTGTGGAGCCGCTCCTGCAGGGCGCCGGCGACCATGAACAGCGCAGCCGCGCTGACGCCGTGGGCCAGCATGGTCATCACCGCGCCTTGCAGCGCCGCGGCGTTGCCGGCGAAGACGCCGAGCAGCACGAAGCCCATGTGGCTGACGCTGGTGTAGGCGATGAGGCGCTTGATGTCGCTCTGGGCGAAGGCGAGCTTGGCGGCATAGAGGATGCTGACCGCGCCCAGCGCCATGGCGATGGGGGCGAAATCCTGTGCGGCGCCGGGGAACAGCGGCACCACGAAGCGCAGCAGGCCGTAGGCGCCGGTCTTCAGCAGTACCCCGGCCAGGATGACGCTGCCGCCGGTCGGCGCCTGGGTATGGGCGTCCGGCAGCCAGGTGTGGAAGGGAATGGCCGGCAGCTTGACCGTGAAGGCGACGAAGAAGCCGAGCATGATCCAGCGCGCCGCGCCCGGATACAGATCGGCCTCGAGCAGCTCGAAATAGTCGAAGCTCAGGGTCCGCGTCGTCTGGTAGTGCAGGAACACCAGGGCGAGGATCGCGATCAGCATCAACAGGCCGCTGACCTGGGTGAAGATGAAGAACTTCATGGCCGCATAGGCCCGGTTCTCGTGGCCCCAGATGCCGATCAGCAGATACATCGGGATCAGCATGACTTCCCAGAAGAAGAAGAACAGGAACAGGTCCAGGGCGAGGAACACGCCGATGACCCCCGCCAGCGTCCACAGCAGGTTGAAATGGAAGAAACCCTGCCGTTCGCGGATCTCGGTCCAGGAGCAGAGCACCGCGGCGAAGCCGAGGAACACGGTCAGCGCGATCAACAGCAGACTGAGCCCGTCCAAAGCCAGATGGAAGCGGATGCCGAAGCGCGGGATCCAGGCCCAGTCGATCTGCGCCAGCCAGGCGGTTTGGGGGGCGGCGCCGGTGTCCGCGAACTGGGTCAGGACCAGCACGGCGTCGACGGCCAGCGCGGCCAGCGCGACCCAGCCCGGCGCCCGGTCCCGCCAGTGCCCGGCCGGGAGCGACAACAGCCCGCCGATCAGGGGTATCAGGATCAGCCAGAGCAGGATCATGCCCACACCCCCACGGCCAGGATCAGCGCGGCGCCGAACAGCATGCCGGCGGCATAGCGCCGGAGCTGGCCGGTCTGGGTGGGGACCAACAGGCGATGGCCGAGCCGGGCGAGAGCGACCACGCCCCGATACAGGCCGTCGACCCCATCGGCCTTGTTCAGCCGGGCGAGCGCGACGAAGGGATGGACGAACAGCCGGTCGTACAGCCAGTCCATGCCCCAGCCGCTGAACCACAGGCGGCGCAATGCCTCTCCTCCGGGGAGCTTCAGCAGGGCCTCGGCGGAAGCGGTTCCGGTGCGGTAGACGAGGAAGCCGATCGCGATGCCGAGGAAGGGCGCCGCCGTGGTCGCCAGGCCGATCGAGCCACCGGCTTCCCCCTCGGCTCCGCTCGGGGCGAGCTCGGTTCCGGTTTCAGGCAGCGCCGGGAACAGCGGCAGCTTTGCCCATCCCCCGGCCAGGGAAAGCAAGGCGAGGACGATCAGCGGCACGCCGATGTTCGAGCCGTAGTGCGGATGGGCCCGGGTCCGTTCCGTGCCGAAGAAGGCGATCAGGAGCAGCCGGGTGCTGTAGAGGCCGGTGAGGATCGCGCCCGCCGTGCCCGCGGCCCACAGCAACGGCCCGGCATCGCCCGATCCGTAGGCGCCCAGCAGGATCTCGTGCTTGCTGTAGTAGCCCGACGTGAACGGCAGGGCGACCAGGGCCGCCAGGCCGACGACGAAGGTCCAGAACACCAGCGGCAGGCTGCGCCGCAAGCCCCCCATTCTGAAGATGTCCTGTTCGTGGTGCAGCGACAGGATGACGGCGCCGGCGCCGAGGAACAGCAGGGCCTTGAAGAAGGCATGGGTGGTCAGGTGGAAAATCGCTGCGGACCAGGCGCCCACGCCCAGCGCCAGGAACATGTAGCCGATCTGGCTGATGGTGGAATAGGCCAGGATGCGCTTGATGTCGGTCTGGGTCAGGGCGCTGAAGCCGGACATCAGCAGGGTGAGCGCGCCGATGACCGCGACCAGGGTCTGCACGGCCGGGGCGAGCATGAACAGGGCGTGGGTGCGGGCAATCAGGTAGACGCCGGCGGTCACCATGGTGGCGGCGTGGATCAGGGCGCTGATCGGCGTGGGGCCGGCCATGGCGTCCGGCAGCCAGACTTGCAGCGGCAACTGGGCCGACTTGCCGACGGCGCCGCCGAGCAGCAGCAGGGCCGCTGCGGTGGCCAGGGTCGAACCCGCCGGCCATTGGGCATTCGCCCTGGCCATGGCCTCCTGGACGTCGAGCGTGCCGAGCTGGGCGAACAGCAGGAACAGGCCCAGCGCCATGGCGGTATCGCCGACGCGGGTGACGACGAAGGCCTTGCGGGCCGCGTAGCCGTTCTCGGGTTTCTCGTACCAGAATCCGATTAGAAGGTAGCTGCACAGCCCCACGCCTTCCCAGCCGAGGTAGAGCAGCGGCAGGTTGTCCGCCAGCACCAGGATCAGCATGGCGAACACGAACAGGTTCATGTAGGCGAAGAAGCGGCTGATGCCGGGATCGTCCGCCATGTAGCCGGCGGAATAGACGTGGATCAGGAAGCCGATCCCGGTGACCACCAGCAGCATGTTGAGCGACAGGGCATCGAGGTAGAAGGCGAAATCGACGCCGAAATCGCCCGCCGCCATCCAGTGCCACAGCGTCTGCCGGAACACCCGGGCTTCCGGCGCCAGGGCCAGAAGCTCGAAAGCCAGGGATGCCGCCAGGGCCGCCGAGAGGCCTACCGAGCCGGCGCCGATCCAGGGGACACAGGCCCTGGGCAGCCGGCCTTCGGTCCCGGTGAGGATCAGGAAGCCCGCCAGAGGAAGGAAGGGAACCAGCCACAACAGATTCAGCATGACGACTCCTAGCCTTGCATTTCGCTCAGGCGATCCGCGTCCAGCGTCTTGTAACGCCGGTAGATCTGCAGCACCAGCCCCAGACCGACGCCGACCTCGGCGGCGGCGAGGGTCAGGATCAACAGGAACATGACCTGGCCGTCGGGCTGGCCCCAGCGCGAGCCGGCGGCGATGAAGGCCAGCCCCGCCGCGTTCAACATGATCTCCACCGACATCAACATCACGATCAGGTTGCGGCGGATCAGCAGGGCGACGAGGCCCAGCACGAACAGGACCGAGGCCAGGAGCAGTGCGTGTTCGAACGGAATCGGCGCCATCGCTTCAGCTCCTAAGACTTGAGGGGGCGGCCGAGGTGATAGGCGCCGACCAGCCCCGCCAGCAGCAGCATGGAGGCCGTTTCGACCGCCAGCAGGTAGGGGCCGAACAGGGCGATGCCGAGCGTCTTGGACTCGACGATCCGGCCCGCCTCATGGGCGCCGGAGCGCGTCAGGGCGACCAGCAGCTCCGCGAACAGGATGGCGCAGAGCACGGCGGGTCCGTGCCAGATGCCGGGACACAGCCATTGTCTCTCCTGCTCGATCGTCTCGCTGCCGAGATTGAGCATCATCACCACGAACACGAACAGCACGATGATCGCTCCGGCGTAGATGATGACTTCCAGCACCGCCGCGAAAAACGCCCCCAGCAGGTAGAAGATGAAGCCCGAGGCGAGGAGCGAGACGATGAGGTAGAGCAGGGCATGCACGGTGTTGCACTGGATCACCACCATGAAGGTGGCGGCGATAGCGACCAGGGCGGCGAGGTAGAAGAGGGTCAGTTCCATGTCGATGCCTGTGGGGTTGCGGTCAGGGCAGGAGGCTCCGGACGTCGATCGGGGGCGCTTCGTTTTCCGCTTGCCCCTTGTCCTTGCCGGCGATGGCTTTCCCCGCCACCCGGTAGAAACTGTAGCCCGGATACTTGCCGGTGCCCTGGATCAAAAGGTGCTCCTTTTCGTACACGAGGTTGCGGCGGTCGTATTCGCACAGCTCGAAATCGGGGGTGAGCTGGATCGCGTAGGTCGGGCAGGCTTCCTCGCACAGTCCGCAGAGGATGCAGCGCGAGAAATTGATGCGGAAGAACTCCGGATACCAGCGGCCGTCGACGTCCTCGGTCTTCTGCAGCGCGATGCAGGCCACCGGGCATACGGCGGCGCAAAGGTTGCAGGCGACGCAGCGCTCCTCGCCGTCGGGGTCGCGGGTGAGCACGATGCGGCCGCGATAGCGCGGATAGAGCTTGGGCCGCTGTTCGGGGTACTGGACCGTGTCCGCCCGGGTGAAGGTGTGCTTGAGCACGATCCACAGGGTGCGCAGTTGGCTGATCATCTCGCTTCCTCCTTCATGGCGCCGACAGGCCGACGGCCCCGGTGACGACGATATTGACGAGGGTCAGCGGCAACATCACCTTCCAGCCGAAGCTCATGAGCTGGTCGTAGCGCGGCCGGGGCAACGCTGCCCGGAGCAGGATGAAGAACAGGATGAACACCAGGGTCTTCAGGACAAACCAGGCCAAAGGCGGCAGGAAGCCCGGCCCTAGCCAGCCGCCGAAGAAAAGCGTCACCAGGATGGCCGAATTCAAGGTGATCCCCAGATATTCCCCCACGAAGAACATGCCGAATTTCATGCCGGAGTATTCGGTGTGGAAGCCGCCGGTGATCTCCTGCTCGGCTTCCGGCAGGTCGAAGGGCGCGCGATGGCATTCCGCCACGGCCGCCACCAGGAAAGCAAGGAAGCCTGCGAACTGCGGCAGCACGTACCAGCAATCCTTTTGCGCCTCGACGATCTCCCGCAGGTTGAAGCTGCCGGACAGCATCACCACGCCCATGGCGGCCAGGCCCATGAACACCTCGTAGCTGATGCTCTGGGCGGCGGCCCGCAGGCTCCCGAGCAGCGAGTATTTGTTGTTCGAGGCATAGCCCGCCAGCACCTGGCTGTAGACCGCCAGGGAAGACAGCGCGAAGAAATACAGCAGGCCGAAATTGAAGTCGATGACCCCGACCCCCGGTGCGAACGGCACGACGACGAAGCCCAGCAGCATGGTCACCATGACGATGGCCGGCGCGATGACGAACACCGGCTTGTCGGCGAAAGGCGGAATCCAGTCTTCCTTGAAGAAGATCTTGACCATGTCCGCCACCACCTGTCCCAGCCCCAGCGGACCGACCCGGTTGGGCCCGAGCCGGTCCTGCCAGATACCGATCAGGCGGCGCTCCACCCAGATCAGCCAGGCCGCGACGACCACGACCGAGAGCAGGATGCCGACGACGGCATAGGGCGATCCGACGGTCATGGCGCATCTTCTCCGGTTTTTTTCGGCGTCCACGGACGCGACGCGGTTTCCAGGAAAGGCAGGTCGGGCAGGCCGGCCGGCACGCCGGCGACGCCGGCCGCCAGACCGGGGAGGCGCTTTACAGGCAGCCAGACGTCCTTGGCGAGTTCGAGTTCTTCGCCTTCGGTGAGACCGAGGCGCGCCATGTCCTCGGGGTTGAGGGCCAGATACGGGTGCGGCGCCCGCTTGGCGACCGCGGCCGAGCGCATGCTGGTCTCGTCGCTGCCGAAGATGTGGTGCAGCGGCACCAGCCGCAGGGCGTCCGAGGGGGGCGCCTCGGCTTCCGGCGGCGCGAACCAGGAGGCCTCGCCGACTCCGCCGTCGCCGATCAGGCGGATGCCGGGATCGCCGCCGCGCAAATGACCGCCGGCTTCGTCCTGGAATTTGCCGACCGACTGGTTCGAGTTCCAGCCCGGCGCCCACACGAACGGATTCAGCGCCGGTGGATGGTCCAGCGCCGCGCCTTCCATGGAAAAGGCCAGGGCCGAATCCGCATCGTCCGGCTGCTTCGGTTCATGGATGCGGACATCGGCCAGCATCGCGGTGCGTCCGCTGTAGCGGTGCGGCTGGCGCGGAATCTTCTGGCCCGCGATGCGGAAGGCCGCTCCCGGCGCGCAATCGGTGATTTCCCGGAACACCGGCAGCGATTCGGCCAGCGCCCGGGTCAGATCGTCGATGCGGGTCCAGGGCCCGAGCCAGCGCCAGGCGTCGCGGCTGTCCCCGATGGGTTGCATCGCCGAGAAGAAACGCTGGGCGCGGCCTTCGCTGCTGACCAGCGTCCCTTCGGTCTCGGCGAAGCTCGCGGCCGGCAGGGCGAGGTGGGCGCGCTCGGCGGTCTCGTGCAGGGTATGGTCGATCACGATCACCCGTCTGGCCCGATCGAACAGGGCGTCGACCGCGGCTTTGTCCGCCCGCCGGTAGAGGTCGTTCTCCAGGATGAGCAGCGTGTCGGCCATTCCGGACTCGATGGTCTGGAAGGCGTGTGCCAGAGCTTGCGCGTCCATCATCGCCAGCCCCAGGCTGTCGCATTCCGGCACCGCGAAATGCACAGCCGTGGGTTGGCCCGGCCGTTTCGCCGCCAGCGCAGCGGCGATCTGCCCGGCGGCCCGCAGCACGTCCTCGCTCAGGCAGCCGGTGCCGGACACGATCAGGGGCCGTTCGGCGCCCGCCAGCGCTCCGGTGATTTCCGCGGCCAGCGCCTCGTGTTCGGGCGTCAGCCCCGCGACGGCCGGCGCCTCGGGGTGGATGTTGTGCGCGACCGCGAAGCCCAGCCGGGCGATGGCGCCGGGGTCGGCGCGGCAGGTTCGCGCGGCGACCTCGTCCAGCCGGGTCGGCGCTGGACTGGCGACGAACAGCGGGCTTTTTTCGGCCTGGGCCGCTTCCCGCACGGCGGCGTCCTGCCAGCGCGGGATGCCCAGCCCTTCGGCAATGGCATGGGCGCGCTGGCGCACCGCCTGGCGCAGCGCCAGCGCCAGCCGCGGCGCGGTCTGGGTCAGGTCTTCGCCCAGCACCAGCACCGCGTCGGCTTGTTCGGCTTCCCGCAGGGACACGAGGTGCACAGGGAAATCCCGGACGATACCGAGGAGGGTTCGAAGGCAGCCGTGTTCGGTATCGCCGATGCCGGCATGGAAACGCTCCGCGCCGACCAGTTCCCGCAGTGCGAAATTGGCCTCGAGGCTGGCGCGGGGCGATCCGATGCCGATGATCCCCTGAGCGTCCCGGATCGCGGCGGCGAACCGGCCGGCGGCCATGTTCGGGTCCAGCGGACCTTCCTCGGCCGAGCGGGCCTGATGGAGGCGCGCCGGGCCGTTGACGAAGTCGTAGCCGAAACGCCCGCGGTCGCACAGGAAATAGCCGTTGACCTCGCCGTGATAGCGGTTGACGATCCGCCGCAGGCTGCCGTAGCGCTCGCCGGGGCTGGTGTTGCAGCCGATCCCGCAGTGGACGCAGACCGAGGGCGCGGTCTGCAGATCCCATTTGCGGCTGTAATGCCGGCTGAAGGTCTTGTCGGTGAACACCCCGGTGGGGCAGACCTCGACCAGGTTGCCGCTGAATTCGTTCTCCAGCGCCCCGTCCTCATGGCGGCCGAAGTAGACGTGGTTGTGCGAGGCGAACACCTGCAGGTCGTTCCCGCCGCAATAATCCTGGTAATAGCGGACGCAGCGGTAGCAGGCGATGCAGCGGTTCATCTCGTGGTTGATGAACGGCCCCAGGTCCTGGTTGCGGTGGGTGCGCTTGAGGCCGCGGTATTGGCGGAAGGTATGACCGGTCATCACGGTCATGTCTTGCAGGTGGCATTCGCCGCCTTCTTCGCACACCGGGCAGTCGTGCGGGTGGTTGGTCATCAGCAGTTCCAGGATGCCGGCGCGGAAATGCCGGGCGCTCTCGCCTTGCAGCGAAATCCGCATGCCTTCGGTCACCGGCGTCATGCAGGCCATCACCAGCCGGCCGTGGCTGTCGTCGGCGTTCTGGTACTGGATCACGGCGCACTGGCGGCAGGCGCCGACCGAGCCCATGGCCGGGTGCCAGCAGAAATAGGGCAGGTCCAGGCCGAGCGAGAGTATCGCCTGCAGCAGATTGTCTCCCGCCTTGACCGGATAGCGCCTGCCGTCGATGTCGATGTGAGGACTCCTTCCCTGGAGTCCGTCCTCCGGACCAGACTTCGGCTGTCCAAAATCGTTCCCGACGATTTTGTGCGGACTCCTTCCCTGGCGTCCGTCCTCCGGACCAGCCTTCGGCTGTCCAAAATCGTTCCCTACGATTTTGTCAGGCATGCACGCCTCCGCTGATACTGTGCGGCTGGAGATAGCGCTCGAAATCGGCGCGGAAATGCTTGAGGGCGCTCTGCAGCGGCTCCATCGCGCCCGGAGCGAGGGCGCAAAAGGTGTTGCCCGGACCCAGCAGGCCGCACAATCGCTCCAAGGTCTCGAGGTCCTCCGGCCGGCCGCGCCCCGCGATCAGTCCTTCGAGCAGGCTGACGGTCCAGGGCAGGCCGTCCCGGCAGGGCGTGCACCAGCCGCAGGATTCCTGGGCGAAGAACTGTTCGAGGTTGAGCACCATCCGCACCGGGCAGGTCCTGTCGTCCAGCAGGATCAGGGTGCCCGTGCCGAGCCGGCTGCCGGCCTTGGCGATCGAGCCGTAATCCATGGGGATGTCCAGGTGTTCGGGCAGCAGGAAGTCGGTCGACGCGCCGCCCGGCAGGTAGCCCTTCAAGCGGTAGCCGTCCCGCATGCCACCGGCGTGTTCCTCGATGATCTCGCGCGCCGTCGTGCCCATGGGCAGCTCCCAGGCGCCGGGACGCTCGACCCGGCCGCTCACGCCGTAGATCTTGGTGCCCGGCTCGCCGGTGCGGCTGAGTCCTTTGTACCACTCCACCCCGTTGCGGAGGATGTGCGGCAGGTTGCACAGGGTCTCGACGTTGTTGACGATGGTGGGCTTGCCGAACAGGCCGGATACCTGCGGAAACGGCGGCTTGGCGCGGGGGTTGGCGCGCTTGCCTTCCAGCGAGTTGAGCAGGGCGGTTTCCTCACCGCAGATGTAGCGTCCGGCGCTGGTGTGCAGGCGTAGGTCCAGGTTGAATCCCGAGCCGAGGATGTTCTCGCCGAGCAGCTGGTGTTCTTCGGCCTCGGCGATCGCCCGCCGCAGCCGGTCCGCCGCCAGCCGGTATTCGCCGCGGAGGAAGACGTAGGCGATGTTCGCCTGGATGGCGTAAGACGCGATGGCGACGCCCTCGATCAACTGGTGCGGATCGCCTTCCAGCAGCAGCCGGTCCTTGAACGCGCCGGGCTCCATCTCGTCACCGTTGACCACCAGGTATTTGGTCTTCGGCGCGTCCTCGCCCATCGGCACGAAGCTCCATTTCATTCCCGTCGGGAAGCCGGCGCCGCCCCGGCCGCGCAGCCCCGAGTCCTTGACCTGCCGTTGCACCTCCAGCGGGGCGAATTCGGCGAGGACTTTTTTCAATCCCTCGTAGCCGCCGCCGGCCCGGTATTCGGCCAGGCTGGCGGCGGAGCCGTCGGGCTTGATGTTGCGGGTGAGCGGCTTGTCCATCAGGGCGCTCCGGTATCGCCGAGAATGGCGTCCAGCTTGGCCGGATCGACATTGAAATGGGTCTCATCGCCGATCATGAGTACCGGCGCCTTGTCGCAGGCGCCCAGGCAGACGATGGGCAGCAGGGTGTATTCGCCGTCGCCGGTGGTTTCCCCCAGCCCGATGCCGAGCTTTTCGCTCAAGTGGCGGCGGTTGTCCTCGGCGCCCAGCATCCAGCAGCTGACGCTGTTGCAGTAGTGGATGACGCGCTTGCCCACCGGACGTCGATAGATCAGGTTGTAGAAGGTGGCGACGCTGTCCAGCTCCGCCGGCGACATCCCCAGCACGTCGGCGATCTCCTTCAGCAGTTCGTCGGAAATCCAGCCATGGCCTTGCTGGGCGATGTTGAGCGCTTCGATCGCGGCCGCGGAAGGGTGGGGGAAGTGCCCGGCTTCCTGGCGGATGGCTTGGATTTCGTCGGGGTTGAGGATCACGGTCTTTCAGCTCCTTCAGCGGTCCACGTCGGCCATCACGAAATCGATGCTGGCGAGGATTGCGATCAGGTCGGCGACCATCATGCCGCGGCTCATCAGCGGAATCATCTGCAGGTGGGGGAAGGACGGGGTGCGGATGCGGGTACGGTACGACATCGTGCCGCCGTCGGAAGTCAGGTAATAGCCGTTCAGGCCCTTGGTCGCCTCGATGGTCATGCAGGCTTCGCCGGGCGGGATCACCGGGCCCCAGGAAACGCCGAGGAAATGCTGGATCAGCGTCTCGATGTCATGCATCGTGCGCTCCTTGGCCGGTGGGGTGGTGAGCGGGTGCTCGGCCTTGTAGGGGCCGGACGGCATGTGGTTCACGCACTGCTCGATGATCCGGAGGCTCTGCCGCATCTCTTCCACCCGCACCGCGCAGCGGTCGTAGCAGTCGCCGTTCGCGCCGATGGGAATCTCGAATTCGAAGTTCTCGTAGCCCGAATAGGGCCGGGCCTTGCGGTAGTCCCAGGCGAGGCCGGTGGCCCTGAGCCCCGCGCCGGTCACGCTCCAGTCGATGGCCTCCGCCGTGGTGTAGGCGCCAATGCCGCGGGTGCGGCGCTGGATCAGCTTGTTGGCCATCACGGCCTTGTCGTACTCGGCCAGGCGCTTGGGAAAGTAGGCGATGAACTCGCGGATCAGCCTGTCCCAGCCCTCCGGCAGGTCCATGGCCACCCCGCCGATGCGGAAGAAGCTGGAATGCATCCGGGCGCCGGTGAAGGATTCGATGATTTCGAACACCTTCTCGCGGTCGGTGAACATGTAGAAGATCGGCGACATCTGCCCCACGTCCTGGGCGAAGGTGCCGTAGAACAGCAGGTGGCTGGCGATCCGGTAGAACTCGGAGATCATGACCCGGATGACCCGGGCGCGCTCCGGCACCTCGATCCCGGCCAGCTTCTCCACCGCCATGACGTAAGGCAGGTTGTTCATCGAACCGCCGAGGTAGTCGACCCGGTCGGTGTAGGGGATGTAGCTGTGCCAGGACTGGCGCTCCCCCATCTTTTCGGCGCCGCGGTGGTGATAGCCGATGTCCGGTACGGCGTCGACGATCTCCTCGCCATCGAGCTGGAGGGCGACCCGGAACACGCCATGCACACTGGGATGGTTGGGCCCCAAGTTCAGGAACAGGAAATCGGTATCCTCGCTCTGACGCCGCATCCCCCATTCCTCGGGCACGAAGCGCAGGGCTTCCTGCTCGCGCTGCTGCACGTCGTCCGGCAGGCTGAACGGTTCCATCTCGGTGGCGCGGGCCGGGTGGTCCTTGCGCAAGGGATGGCCCTGCCAGGTCGGCGGCATGATGAGGCGGCGCAGGTTCGGATGCCCGTCGAAGCGGATGCCGAACATGTCCCAGACTTCGCGCTCGTACCAGTCGGCGGCAGGGCAGACCGCGGTGATGCTGGGCAGGGCGGGGTCGGACTCCGGGAGGGCGACTTTCAGCCGGACGTCGGCATTGCGCTCCAGGGAAATCAGATGGTAGACGACGGTGTAGGCGCTGGCCGGCAAGCCGTCGCGGTGTTGGCGGACTCGCTCGTCGATGGCGCTCAGGTCGAACAGCAGGGCGTAGGGCCGGTCGATTTCCAGCCGCAGGTAGCGGACCATCTCCACGATGGTTTGGGAGGGGAGCCACAGCGTCGGGATGCCGTCGGCGGTGACTTGCGGGATGAAGGTCTCGCCGCCAAAGCGCCGGCACAGGTCCGGGACGATGGTTCCAGCATGTTCCGTCATCGAGGCCGCCATGTCCGGGTTCCTTCTCGTTCAATCCAGGCTGAACGGATCGTGCAGTTCGAAGGCCCGATTGCGTTCGGCCTGCTTGAGGTCGCGCCGGCTTGGCAGCGGGGCCTTCTCGATGCTTTGCGGACCGACCAGCCAGCTCAACGGCCGTTCCTCCTTCCCCACCGATTCCTGCAGCATGATCAGGCCTTCCAGCAAGGCTTCCGGTCGCGGCGGGCAGCCCGGCACGTAGACGTCCACCGGCAGGAACTTGTCCACCCCCTGGACGACGCTGTAGATGTCGTACATCCCTCCGGAATTGGCGCAAGAGCCCATGGAAATGATCCACTTGGGTTCGAGCAGCTGGTCGTAGAGATGCTTGACCACCGGCGCCATCTTGCGGAACACCGTGCCGGAAATCACCATCAGGTCGGCCTGGCGGGGACTGGCCCGGATCACTTCCGAGCCGAAGCGGGCGATGTCGAAGCGGCTGGTGAAGGCCGTCGCCATTTCGACGTAGCAGCAGGACAGGCCGAAATTGAACGGCCAGATCGAATTCTTGCGGCCCCAGCGCACCAGGTCGTCCAGGCGGGCGAACAGGATGTTGCGCCGCAGGGCTTCCTCGTAGGTCTGCCGGCCCGGCTGGGGCATCGGGCTTTGGTCCGCTCGTGTCAGGCTCCAGCGCATGGGGGGCTCCTACAGGTGGATTTTGGCTTCGACGATGCGCTGGCGTGGCGTGCGCCAGTCGAGCGCACCGATCCGCCACAGATAGACCAGCGTGGCGACGAGGACGCCGATGAAGATCAGGATTTCGATGTAGCCGGGCCAACCGCTTTCGCGGAAGGCGATGGCCCAGGCGAAGATGAAAACGGCTTCCAGGTCGAAGATGACGAAGAAGATCGCGATGAGATAGAAGCGGACGGAGAAGCGGAGCTGGGAGCTGCCCACCGCGACGATGCCGGATTCGTAAGGCTGCCCGGTCGCCTGGGTGCGGCGGGTGCGGCGCTCCCCCAGGAAGGGAGGCAGGGCGAGCATGGTGCCCACCACGACCAGCACCAGCCCGAAGTAGAGCAGGAGCGGCCAAAGATCGGTATGTGGAACGCCAGCGGAACTCATGTGCTCATGTCTCCCGATGTTCGCGTAAGCATCCTCCGCCGAGGCGGGGGAGGTACCACCAAGCTGGCTACACTTTCGTCAAGCTAAGCCTGCTTGTCAACCGCAATCATGGGAGCGGGTCAAAGCCGACCTCCCTTGGCGTTCCTGCAGCCACCGGCAAGCCGAGACGTGCGCTCAGCCGGCCGTTGCAGATGTCGCCCCCGCTCTTGTCTTCCGCTCGCTCCAGCGCTGGGTGATGACGTAGAACACCGGCACGAAGGGGATGGCCAGGATGGTCGAGGCCAGCATGCCGCCGAATACCACCGTGCCGATCGCCTGCTGGCTGGCGGCGCCTGCGCCGCCAGCCTTCATCAGCGGGACGACGCCCAGGATGAAGGCGAACGAGGTCATGATGATGGGCCGGAACCGGCGGCGGGTGGCTTCCACCGCGGCGTCGGCGATGGCCATGCCCTCGGCGCGCAATTCCCGGGCGAATTCCACCACCAGGATGGCGTTCTTGCTGGCCAGCGCGATCATCAGGACCAGTCCGACCTGGGTGTAGAGGTTGTTGTCGAAGTGGCGGATGATGAGCGAAACGATGACACCCACCAGCGCCATCGGCACCACCAGGATGACTGCGGCGGGGCTGGCCCAGCTTTCGTATTGGGCCGCCAGCACCAGGAACACCAGGACGATGGAAAGCGCGTAGATGTAATACGCCTGGTTGCCCAACTGCTTTTCCTGGAATGCCGTCGCGGTCCACTCGAAGTTCATGCCTTGCGGCAAGGTGTTCTTGGCGACCTGCTCCATCAGTCCGATCGCCTCGCCGGAGCTGAACCCGGGGGCGGCGGTGCCGAACACCGGCGCAGCCGGATAGAGGTTGTAGCGCGTGACCAGTTCGGAACCCAGCTTGTGGTTCACCGTCAATAGGGTGCCCAGCGGCACCATTTCCTCGCGGACGTTCTTCACGTACAGATTCTTGATGTCTTCGGGGCGCAGGCGGTAGGGGGCGTCGGCCTGGACGTAGACCTGGAACGACTGGTTGAACTTATTGAACAGATTGACGTAAGTCGATCCCAGATAGCTTTGCAAGGTGGCGAATACGTTGTTCATCGGGACTTCCAGCGACTGCGCCTTGGTCCGGTCGATGTCGAGATAGAGCTGGGGGCTGCGGTTGCTGAAGGTCGAGCCCACGAAGCCGATACCGGATTGCGTGGAGCCGGCGCGGGTCAGTTCCAGTACGTCTTTCTGCAATTCGGGCAGGCCGAGACTGCGCCTGTCTTCAACCATCATTTGGAAACCGCCGGCCTGGCCGAGGCCGCGGATGGGCGGCGGGATCATGATCGCGAACTGGGCCTCGGGAATGGCGTCGAGCTGTTTTTTCAATCCGCCGAGAATGTGCGCTTGGGTCAGCGCCTCGCCGCGCTTGTCCCAGTCGTCGTAGATGACGAAGGTCGTGGAGGTGTTCGAAAGGTTGGCGGTATCGAGAATCGACAAGCCGCCGATCACGACCCAGGCGTTGACGCCGGGGGTTTTTTTCAGAACCTCATCCAGTTTACGGCTAGCCTGCCGGAGTCTGGGCTGCGCGGCACCGTCGGGCAGGCGCGTCATGACTATGGCATAGCCTTGGTCCTCGCTGGGCAGGAAGCCGGTGGGGTGGATGCTGAACAGCCAGCCGCCCACGGCGATGACGGCAAAGAAAACCGCGGCCATCGTTCCGGTCCGGTTCACCATCCAGCGGACCAGCCGGGTATAGGCCGCCTCGATTGCGCCATAGACTTTGTTGAAACCGCGGTAGAACGCATTCGGACGGTGATCGGCCGGCCTGGCCTTGAGGTAGAGGGCGCACTGGGCCGGTTTGAGGGTCAAGGCGTTGATGGCGCTGATGACCGCGGTGGAAGCGATCACCAGGGCGAATTGCCGGAACATCTGGCCGGTGATGCCGGGCAGGAAGGCCGAAGGCAGGAATACCGCCGTCAGAACCAGGGTGATGCCGATGACCGGGCCGGTCATCTCGCTCATGGCCTTGATCGACGCCTCCTTCGGCGTCAATCCCTTCTCGATGTAGTGCCAGGCGTTCTCGACGATCATGATGGCGTCGTCCACGACGATGCCGATCGCCAGGATCAAGGCGAACAGTGTCATCAGGTTGACCGAGAAGTCCAGCATCGCCATCGCGGCGAAGGCGCCGATGATGGTCACCGGGACGGTCGTGGCCGGCACCAGGGTGGCCCGCCAGTTCTGCAGGAACACCATGATGACGATCAACACCAGCACGCCGGCTTCGAACAAAGTCTCGTAGACCGCGTGGATCGATTGATCGATGAACTTGGTGGTGTCGTAGAAGATCGCGTATTTGAGCCCTGCCGGAAAGTCCCGGCTCATTTCCTCCATCGATTTCTTGATCTTTTCGCCGACGTCGATGGCGTTGGCCCCCGGCAGGGTATAGACCACGATCTGGGTCGATCTATGGCCGCTGGCCTCGGCGTAGTTGGTATAAGTCTGTTGGCTCAATTCGACTCGGGCGAGGTCCTTCACGCGCACCATCCGGGCCGTATCTTCATTCGTGACCGACTGCTGTGGTTTTCCCCGGCTCGTCTTGATGATGATGTTCTCGAATTCCGAGACATCGGCCAAACGGCCCAAGGCGTTGATGGTGAACTGGTAGGGCTGGTCCTCGGGCACTGGCGGGCCGCCGAGCTGGCCGGCCACGACCTCGACGTTCTGCTGCTGGATCGCGTCGGCCACATCCTTGGCGGTGAGGCCGTAGTAGCGCAGCCTCTCCGGATTCAGCCATACCCGCATGCTGTAGGAGCCGGCGCCGACGACCTTGATCTGCCCGACGCCATGGATGCGGGCCAACGGATACTGCAGGTTGATGACGGCGTAATTGGAAAGATAGGTTTCGTCGAAGCGGTCGTCGTCCGAATACAGGCTGATGACCTGCAGCATGTCGGTCGAGACCTTGCGTACCGTAACGCCTTGTTTCTGCACTGTATCAGGCAACTGGGCCAGGGCGCCGTTGACGAAGTTCTGTACCAGGGCGAGGGCGGTGTTGAGGTCGCTGCCGACCCTGAAGGTGACGGTCAAGGTGTAGGAGCCGTCGCTGCCGCTGGTCGAGGACAAGTACAGCGAGTTTTCCACCCCGTTGACGGCCTGCTCGATCGGGATGCCGACCGTATTCGCGATGATCTCGGCGCTGGCGCCGGGATAGCGGGTGGTCACCTGGATGGTGGGGGGGACGATGTCCGGATACTGGGCGACCGGCAAATTGATGAGGCTGACGACACCCAGGATGATCGTGATGATCGCGATGACGTTGGCGAAGATAGGCCGTTCGATAAAGAACTTGGAGATCATCGGGCGGGTGCTCCCGCCGGCTCACCGGTGTCGCTTGCCGCGGCGGCGGGCAGCGGCTGCCGGACGGGCGCCACTTCCTTGCCCGGAATGGCGCGCAGCAGGCCGTCGGTGACGATCCAGTCGCTGTTCTTCAAGCCGTCGCTGACCGACATCATGCGGCCGGAAGGCGGGCCGGTGGTGATGGTGCGCCGTTCGACCAGATTCTTGTCGTTGACCACGAGCACGTAAGGGCCGATCTGGTCGTAGCTGATGGCTTCCACCGGGATCAGCAGCGCGGACTGGGCCGCGTCGACCGGGGCCTTGAGGCGGGCGAACAGGCCGGGAAGAATGGCGTAATCGGGGTTCGGAAAGACGGCGCGCAGCAGCAGGGTGCCGGTGGTGGGGTCCAGCCGGATGCCGGCGAAGTCGAGCTTGCCTTGGTGCGGGTAGCCGTCCTCGTTGGCGAGGCCCAGAAAGATCGGCACGTCGGGCGTCCGGGGGTTCGCTGCTTCATTCTGGCGCCTCCCCCGGACTCTCAGCAAGTCCTGCTCGCTGATCGTGAAATAGGCATAGATCGGGTCGATCTGGTTGATCTCGGCCAATACGGTTTTCTCGCCGGCGCCGACCAGGTTGCCGGGATCCTCGAGGCGGCGGCCGGCGCGGCCGTTGAAGGGCGCCCTGACCTCGGTATAGCTCAGATTGAGCTGGGCCAGGTCCACGTTGGCCTCCGAGGCCATGACGGCGGCCTGCGCGGAATCCCGCTCGTAATGCCATTTGTCGACGTCGGTCTGGGCCGCGGCGTTCTGCTTGAGCAGTCCGGAGAAACGGGCGAACTCGGTTTCGGCATGCATCAGGCGGGCTTTGTCCGCCAGCACTTGCGCTTTGGCCTCCTTCAGTTTGGCCTCGTAAGTGTTCCGCTGAATCAGAAACAGCAACTGCCCTTCCTTGACGATTTCGCCTTCCCGGAACAGGATTTTTTCCAGGTAGCCCTCGACGCGGGCCCGGAGTTCCACGGTCTTGATCGCCTGGGTGTTGCCGGTGAACTCGAGGTAAGGCGTGACCGGGCCTTCGACCGGCTGGCTGACGATCACTTTCGGTGCCGGCGGCGGCACGTAGGTGTTGGGTTTCTCGCAGCCGGCGGAAGCCAGCAGCAGCATGGACGTGCCCGTACCGATAAGCGCTCGCCATGGAGTCCCCGAGCGGCAAAGAGTCGTGCGAATCACTGGAAGAGTCTCCCTGAAGTCGTTTCCGGTAGCGGCGGCGGGACCGTGTGAGGAGGCGCTCGCCGCGAGGTCTTGAGTCATGAGGCTTGCGAGGGTGCCGGCCTCACCAGTCCGGTGCCCGGATGAGGCTGGATGGCGGCGCTGCGGGCACTGCCCCCGGCTTCAACAGATCGCCCCAGTTGGTCCGCTCGGCCATGGCTGCCTGAATCGGTTCGGGCACGAAGTCCTTGCCTTCGCGAATTTGCCAGCCGCCGCCCAGGGTGCGGTAGACGCCGACCAGATGGGTGGCGATGCTGCCGAGGGTCTGGGCGAAATTGTCCTGCTGTTTGAGCAGATCCTGCTCCGCGGTCAGCACGGTGGTGAAATCGGTGATGCCTTCGCGGTACTGCAGCGTGGCCAGATCCAGCGAGCGCTGGGCGGCGGCGGTGCTCTCCGCCAGGAACTCCGCGGAATTCTGGGTTTTGAGGAAGCCGATCAACGCGCTCTCGGCCTCCTGCTGCGCCTTCAGCACCGTGTTCTGGTAACTCAGTGCGAGCTCCTGGAAGCGGGCGTCCTGGGCCCGGACCTGATTGGTGAGCTGGCCGTAATTGAACAGGTTCCACTGCACCGAGGGCCCGAAGCGGTAGAAGTGCTGGCCCCAGTTGAACAGGTCGCCCAGGCTATGGCCCTGGGAATTGGTGGAGACGAAGCCGAAGCTGCCGCTGATCGAGAAGGCCGGATAGAGCGACGCCTTGGCGATGCCGATGCGGGCCGATTGCGCCGCGGCGCTCTGTTCCGCGCGGCGCACGTCCGGGCGCCGCCGCAGCAGATCGACGGGAATGCCGACGGCGACCTGGACCGGCGGGGCCGGAATCTTGCCGAACCGGTCTTCCGACCCCAAGGGCTTGTCGAGCTTGTTGGGCGGCATGCCCAGCAAGTAGCACAGCGTGTTTTTTGCCTGCCGAATCTGTCCTTCCAGCACCGGGATGGTGGCCTGGGTGCTGGCGAGCACGGTCTTCGCCTGCTCCACGTCGCGCTGGGTGCTGGTGCCGCCGTGGAACTTGGCATCGGCGATGCGCAGGCTCTCGCTCTGGGTCTTGACGTTCTGTTGGGCGATGTCCAAACGCTTTTCCAGGGTCCGGATCTGCACATAGGTGTTGGCCACGTCGGCGGTGAGGGTGACCAGGATGTCGTCGTATTCGGCGACGGAGGCCATCAACTGCGCATCGGCCGACTCGATGGCCCGGCGGTACTTGCCCCATATGTCGATTTCCCAGTTCGACATGACGCCGATGCGGGTGTACCAGAGACTGTCGCCACTTCCCAGCCCCAGATCCCGGAGGAAAGGCAGGCTGATTTTTTCGGTCTGGCCTTGGAAGCCCTGGCTCTGCGGGAACAGATTGCCGGTCGCGACGCCCAGTTCCGCGCGCGAACCCAGGACGCGGACGGCGGCGATTTGGAGCGGGAGATTCTGCGAATAAGCGGTTTCCACGAGTTGATTCAGGACAGGGTCCTTGAACACCCGCCACCATTCGCGGAAATTGCCCTCCTTTTTGGAGACCCGAGAGTCGTCGCTTTCGAGCCAGTCGGGCGATACCTGGGTTTCGGGGGTCTGGTAGTCCGGCCCGATCTTATTGGTGCAGCCAGCGGCAAGAAGTGCCGGAAGGATCAGAAGCAGCCGGATTCCGGCGGATTTGAATGCATCGATTCTGGGTTCCATCCTGTACGGAATCCTGCCTGAGTCAAGGTCCTGGAAATGATCGCTGATCGGTTGGCGGCATCCACCACGCACACTTGGGCGAAGCGCGCGCGGGAGCGGGCTTCAGCCCGTGGCTGATTCGGGATGACCGGTTCCTGATGCCTTGGCCCGCAACACGACTCAAGCATGCCTTAAGCCTTCGACGGTGTCGAGCCATCCCTCGAAATTTCAACCAAGACGTCAAGGCTATCGTGAACTGCTCGAATGAACTTCTCCGGCTCGTGGCGACGGGCTATTTCAGAGGAACGAAGCGTACTTCCCTTGGCGAAGCGATGAAGGGGGCCATGCCCCCTTCCTATCCGGCAGTGTTCTATAATTTTCCGAGCATGAAAAGCACCACGCCCGGCATGCCCAGCGCAGGTCCCCACCAGGCCCCGACAAGGGTCGCCACGATACCTGCCGCCAAGATCAGAATACCGACGGCCTGGAATTTTCCTCCAAGCTTCCGGATGGGCGGCTCGCTGTCGGAACCGGACGATTCGATCGGTTTTCCGCAACTGGGACAGAGGGGCGTTTGCACAGATATTTTCGCGCCGCAGTTTGCGCAGGTGCCGACTTCCATCATTTTCCTCCTCGTTCTGTGATCGGGCCGAGATGCCCTTGTTATTTGGGAGTGGAGACTGCATAGCCGTTCGCCGGAACACTTGCCCGGCGGAACCATTTTGACATCAATGAGATCGGCCGCAACTACGATCAGATATCCCTTCGCAAGGTTTGCAGGGTAGCATCATGTTTGCAAAGCCATTGGTAGATGCACATGAACGCGAATCTTAGAGCCAACAGGTGGACTGCAATACGTCGTTTTGGGAAGGCGGAATGAGATATGAGCGAAGCGATGGGTCACGATCTTGAAGACCGGCAGGATGGCGAGGGAAGGAGCCTGGGGGCGATCCTCAAGGCCGCCAGGGAAGCTCGCCGTTGGGGGATCGACAAGATCGCCCGGGAGCTGCACCTTCCCGTGGAGACGGTCGGGGCACTTGAGCGGGATGACTACTCCGTATTGCCGCCGCCGACTTTCGTACGGGGTTACGTCCGCAGTTACGCCCGTCTGCTGGGTTTGCCCGAGCAGGAGGCGGTCGATGCCTACCATCGCGTCGTAGGCGAGGGGGCTGAGCCGGCGTTACATCCCGCGGCGCGCGGGCAGGGCGAGGCAAGACCTGCCTCCTGGGCCGGTCCGCTGGGATGGCTCCTGGTAGGCATGTTGGGAATCTGGGGCTACCAGTACTGGCGTTCGTCCCAAACATCCGAACCGGTTCCTTCGCCGGTGGGGCTTTCCGGACCTGCTCCGGAGGAGTCGGCGGCGAGGGGAGCCGGCTTGCCGGCGGACGCTGAAACGCCGCATCCTTCCAACATGCCGGCGACCGCCGTGAGGCCATTGGAGGTTGCCGGCGCGTCTCCGGCGCCGAGCGTTCGGTCGGATACGCCCGCGCCTGCGCCTGGGCTAGCACAGCCGTCCGGCCAATCCGGGCAGCCGGAGGTGGCTACCCTCGTGCTGAGTTTCTCAGGCGACTCTTGGGCCAGCGTAATCGATGCGGACGGAAAAAAACTGCTCTATCAGACGGTGGCCAAAGGGCAGGTCAGGACCGTCCAGGGGAAGGCCCCCTTCAAGATAACTCTCGGTCGCCCGGCGGACACCCTTTTGGAATACAACGGGCAGGCTTACGATCATGGCTACAAGAGCAATCGTACGTCCGTCAGATTCATCGTTCCCAAGGAGACGGCCCATTGATGGTTCGGGACGTTCGACGCTGGGTATTCCATTTGACGCCTCTCAATCAAAGATATTGACAAACCCTATTCCGCCCATCGCCGCCATGGAAGATTGACAAATAGGTAATCTAGGTAGGGGTCACCATCCCGCAAGCCGGCAGAGTTGCGGGGCAAGGCGGAACTGATCGGTTTCTCGGGCATACGCTATGCCCCTTCTGCTCGACGTGATCGAAAGCGAGAGTGGCATCGAGGGCGTGGGCCATGAGGAAGCCCTCTTTTGTCCGGAGCGGCCATAGCAAGTATCAGCTCCGTAATCTGTTGGCGTTGTCATCCGGTGCGGACGGCTATAGGGACAGGCCGACTCTCCGCCGGGCGTCCAGACAATTCGCGCTGCCGCGGGTGAACTCCCGGCAGGTCCGCGGGCGGTCTTGGTATATCCGGCAGGCATACGGTTCAGTTGGACTGTTGCCGCCGGCCAGGGCGGCGCAGCGCTCGCCGTCGCGGCGCAGTTTCCGGCGCGTGTCGGCGACCATGACCAATTCGGGATGTTTGCGGGCAACCCTTTCACGCGCCGATAGTTCCACGGCCTGATAGGCTTCCCGGCAGCAGGCGCCGCAGGTCAGGCAATCCAGCTCCTTCGCCGGCTCCCAGCGGCTGCAGGCCGGCGCATCGGAGGCGATGCGAACCTTCGGCGCATGTCGGCAGCGAATTCCCTTGCGCTCGACGTATGACCAGGCACAGCCCACGCAGGCGTCGCCGGCGCGGTGGAGTGCGACAATGGCATGGCCTGCGGGATGTCGCGGCGGCGACGGGGCGACCGTGCCCCACAAGGAGGGCATCCGCGCGCCGCCGGCGTCATCGCTCCGGGTACGGCGGGGAACAACGGCGGCGATGGTCGCGGTCGCCGTCAACGCGGCCTGAAGATGAGGCGCCCAGCGCGGCTGCGAGGCGCGCCATGCGGCCACCCGTGCGGCGACGCAGGAAGGTTCGCGGCGGCCGCCTTTATCGGCCGGTGCCGCCATCGGATCTTCGCCCAGGGTCGGCCAGAATTTGACGCGGAAATCGGTGGTCGGGGCGAAGAAATCGCGCAGGCCCACGCCGTCGGCCAGATAGGCCTGGAGCCGTAAACACGCCTGCTCGCGCCACAGATGCCGGTTGCTGGTGTTGTCCAATCCCCAGTCGATCCGGTTTTCGCCCGCCTCGCCCTCCACCAGGGCATGACACAGCTCGTGAAAAATCATCTGGGCGAGCGAGTCGTCCGGGTCGAGCGAATCGTCGCTACCGATCAGGATCGTGCCGCGCCCATCGGTGGATGCGTACACATCGGGGCTGCGCACGATGCGGAATCCCACGTTTTCGGCACAGGCGATCCAGATTCGCGCCAGGGGATCTTCGTAACGGTGATGTGGCTGGCGCAGGAATGCGGTCATGTAGCGAAGGCGGCGGTGCGCAGGTGAAACTTGACAGGAGCGGAGGGGGACGACTGCCGATGCCGTCAAACGGCCGAAGGCGGGAACAGCGTCATCATGACACTGTAGCTTCCCGCCACATAAGCGACGGCCAGCAGCAGGCCGGTGGCCCAGGGCTTGGACAGCGCATGACGGAAGATGTGCGCGACCACGGCGACGTGCCAGAGCATCATGCCGAACAGCAGGAGATGGATGGCGGTGGCATCCGGGACTGCAAGGGTCCAGCCCACCAAAGGGATGGCGGGCGTGCTGATGACGACGTCGCTGCCCAGCATGGCGGTCGCCGTTTTCTGCCAACGCGGTGTCTTCTTGAACAGCGCCAGCAACAGCCAGACGAATCCCAGAAGCATCGCCAGTTCCACCAGCGATTCGACGATCGCCGGCAGCCATGCCACTTCCAACCCCAGCAGGATGAAACCGACCAGCAGATAGGCACCCGCCACCAGCCAGAACAGCAGCATGGATGATGGGACATCCTGCGGGCCTCTGCGAAACAGGCAGATTTCGATGAACAGTCGTATGAGTGCCATGCGGCGATTTCTCCAGATTCAGGCCATATCCGGCAAGGTCTGAGCCTGTTCCAGCATCTCGGTGGCGGCATACCAGGCCGTCTCCGCACGGGTCAGGGCTTCTTCGGCCTTGGCCTTGTCCAGCAGCAGCCGCTTGAGACGGTCCTTGGCTTCTTCGGCGTAAAGGCCGGGATCGGCCAGTTGCGCCTCGAGCTCGTCGCGCCGCTTCGAGCAGCGTTCCAGTTCGGTTTCGGCACGTTCGAGCTGCAGGCGCAAAGGCCGGAGCTGCTGGCGTCTTTCGGCGTCGGCCCGGCGGGCGTCGCGGCGGGAAGGTGCGGTGTCGCGGCGGTTGTCCGCGGGGGTTTCGGATGAGTTCCGGTTGCGCAGCCAGATGCGGTAATCGTCCAGATCGCCGTCGAAAGGCATGACCCGGCCGTCGCCGACCAGGAAAAAGCTGTCCGCCACCGCCCTGAGCAGGTAGCAGTCGTGTGACACCAGTACCGCCGCACCTTCGAAATCCTGCAGCGCCCGGATCAGCGCCAGACGCATTTCCAGGTCCAGGTGGTTGGTAGGCTCGTCCAGCAACAGCAGGTTCGGACGCTGGTAGACGATCAGGGCAAGCACCAGGCGGGCTTTCTCACCACCCGAAAACCCAGCGACCGCTTCGAAGGTCCGCTCGCCGCTAAAGCCGAATCCACCGAGGAAATCGCGGATATCCTTTTCCGACGCTTTTTCATCCAACCGCTGGACATGGAAGATCGCGTTTTCGTCGGGACGCAGCAGTTCCAACTGGTGCTGGGCGAAATAGCCCAGCCGCAGCTCGCTGGAGACTCTGCGCTCGCCGGACAAGGGCGGCTGCAATCCGGCCAGCAACCGGATCAAAGTCGATTTGCCGGCGCCGTTGCGGCCCAACAACCCGACGCGATCGCCCGGCATCAAGGACAGGCCGATATCGGCCAGCAACGGAACGCCGTCGTATCCCACCGCCACCTCATCGGTTTGCAGCAATGGCCGGGGCAGCTTTTCCGGCGTGCGGAAGGCGAATTCGAACGGTGAATCCACATGCGCCAGCGAAATGACCTCCATCTTCGCCAGCAGCTTGAGCCGGCTCTGGGCCTGGCGGGCCTTGGTCGCTTTGGCCCGGAACCGGTCGACGAAGCCGTGCAAGCGCGCGATTTCGGCCTGCTGCCTGCGGAAGGCGGCCTGGTTCTGTGCCAGCCGCTGGGCCCGGGCCTGTTCGAAGGCGGAGAAGTTGCCGGTGTTCAGGACCACTTCGCCGTTTTCGATGTGCAGGATATGGTCCGCCAGGCCGTCGAGGAAATCGCGGTCGTGCGAGACGAACAGCAGGGTGCCGGGATAGGCGGCGAGCCATTCCTGCAGCCATAGCACGGCATCGAGGTCGAGGTGGTTGGTCGGCTCGTCCAGCAGCAAGAGGTCCGAGCGGCACATCAGCGCCCGCGCCAGGGCCAGGCGCATGCGCCAGCCGCCGGAGAAGGTGTCGACCGGACGTTCGGCGTCGCCCGGAGCGAAGCCCAAACCCGCGATCAGCCGCGCTGCATTCGCTCTGGCTTGGTAGCCGCCGATGGTCTCATAGCGGGCATGGCCGCGAGCCAGCGCGAGGCCGTCTCCCGAAGTTTCGGCCGCGGCGATCTCCCGTTCGATTTCGCGCAGTTCGGCGTCGCCATCCATGACGAATTCGATCGCCGCCCGCGCATCCCTTGGCGTCTCCTGGGCGACATGGGCGATCACCCAGTCCGGCGGGGTTTGGATTTCTCCGGTGTCGGCCTGACCGCTGCCGGTCACCAGCCTGAACAGGCTGGACTTGCCGACCCCGTTGGCGCCGGTGACACCGACCTTCTGACCCGGGAATATGCTGAACGAGGCATGCTCGAACAGTATTCGGCCGCCGATTCTCAGCGTGACGTCGCGAAACCCGATCATAGCGAATGGCTCAGCCGCTCAGTCCGCCGCGGCAATCCGTTCGTCGGCCGCCCGCACGAAATCGCGCAGCTTGCCCGCCTTGACGGTGGCTCGTGGCACGATCAGCGCTGCATCGATCGCCACGAAAATGAAAGCGTATTTGTCGGTCAGCTCGATCCGCAGGATCTCGCTCCAGGGAATGCGGCTTTCCTCGCCGTCCAGCTTCTTCTCGATCAGCGCGTCTTTCGCCACGCTCAACCGGTAGCGACCCAGGATACGCTGCTTGTCTTCGTCGGAGTACATGGCGAGCAATTGCTTGCGTGTGGTCCATCGCATGTAGGCGGGAACCAGGAAGCCCCAGGACAGCGCGATGACGCCTACGTAGGCTGCGGACACCATGTCCTTGTAGTAGAACCAGAGAAACAGCGAGATGACGACGAAGAAAGCCGGGATCGTCGACTGATGCCGCTGCCGCCGCTTTCGCAGTGCCTTGGTTTCCCGTATCTGATGCTCGCTGAAGGCCAGCAAGTCCTGTTCGCGCAGTTCGTATTCGATTTCGTTCATCTGTCAAGGTGTTCCGGTCGCCGATGTTGTTGTTTTCTTGCCGCCAGCGCGGCGGATCGGGCGTAAATTTGAAAGAAGCGGGGTGCCTTTCCTAAGCTGACTAGTATACGTAATTCTGTTTCAATTACGTACGACAACCACAATGGCCCCGAAGGGCCGCGTCCCGGGAGATAAGGAAATGAAAGGTCAACCTGAAGTGATAACGGCGCTGAATCGGCTGCTGGCGGGCGAGCTGGCCGCGATCGACCAGTATTTCATCCACGCGATGATGTACCAGGACTGGGGATTTCATGCTTTGTATGAGCACACCGCCCACGAAATGCAGGAGGAGCAGACCCACGCCAGTGCGCTGATCAAGCGAATCCTGTTTCTGGAAGGCATTCCGGACGTCGTGAGCCGGGATGCGATTCACGTCGGAAGGAACGTGCCGGAAATGCTGAAGCACGACCTGGACGTTGAATATGCCGTCATCGGCCATCTGCGCGAGGTGATCGGCTTATGTGAGGAGAAGGGCGACTACGAGACCCGCCGCATCCTTCAAATCCTGCTCGAAGACACCGAGGAGGATCACAGCTTGTGGCTGGAGACCCAGCTTCGGCTGATCGAGCGGGTCGGCCTGGAAAACTATTTGCAAAGCCAAATGGAAGACGGGGTCTAGACGGCGATTTCAGCGCCAGGCCGGGCC